>DATAON010000016.1:0-14093 GCA_036265715.1 Solirubrobacterales bacterium
CAGGAACATCACGAGGAACGCCGCGAAGCAGAAGGGGTAGCCGACGAGCAAGGTGAAGCGGGCGCCGTATTTCTCGACCAGCTTGGCCGAACGCGGTGCCACCAGGATCATCCCGAAGACCCCGGGCAGGATCGCCGCGCCGGCCTCCAGGGTGGAGTAGCCGAGCACGTTCTGGACGAACTGCTGGCCGACGAACATCGCCCCCATCAGCGAGCCGAAGACGATGATCCCGGCCAGCGCCGCCACCCAGAAGGTCGACCGGGCGGCGATCTTGAGGTCGTAGAGGGGGATCCGCACCCGCTTTTGGCGCAGCACGAAGGCGCCGATCGCCGCCGCGGATACGACCCCGAGGACGATCGCGGTGGTGCCTTTGCCGGGTTCGGGCGCGAGGTTGATCGCCAGCACCAGCGTCGCCACCATCGCGATCGAGAGGATGCCGCCGAGGTGGTCGACCGGCTCGGTCGTCTCGTTGACGTGGGCGGGGATCAGCCGCCAGGCGAAGAACAGCGCGATCGCCGCCAGCGGGGCGCTGATGATGAAGACCGAGCCCCACTCGAACCCTTCCAGCAGCGCCCCCGCGATCAGCGGCCCGAGCGCGGAGATGCCGCCGCCGAGCGCCGACCAAAGCGCGATCGACCTGGTTCGCTCCTGCCCCGACCACAGCGCCGTGATCAGCGCCAGCGTGGTCGGGTAGGCCATGCCGGCGGCGACGCCGCCGCCGACCCGGGCGGCGAAGAGGACGGTGGCCGAGGGGGCGAAGGCGGCCAGCAGCGAGAACGGCACGGTCAGTGCCATGCCCGCCAGCAGCAGCGTCTTGCGGCCGTAGCGGTCGCCCACCGCGCCGAGGTAGAGGACCGAGGCGGCGAGCCCGAGCGAGTAGCCGACCGCGATCAGGTCGACAGTGGTCTGTCCGGCGTCGAAGGCCGCGCCGATGTCCGGCAGGGCGACATTGGCGACCGCGAGGTTGAGGTTGGCGACCCCGGCGACGAGGATCAGCGTCGCCAGCACCAGCCCGGCGCGCTTGGGGCCGCCAGATTCCACCGCGCCTAGATCTCGATCCAGGTTCCGCTCGGGCCGAGGTTGCGCAGCGGCGTCGTCCCGACCTCGCTGGCGCAGCCCCAGGCCTCGTGGATGTGGCCGAAGACCGCCAGCCGCGGCTGCTTGTCTTCGATCGCCGCCAGCAGCGCCGGGCTGCCGAAGTGGCTGCCGTCGGCGCCGCCGTCGCAGTGCCCCTGGGGGGGAGAGTGCAGGACCAGGATCGCGCCCTCCGGGCTGGGCGCCAGCAGCTCGGCCGCCTCGGCGTCGTCGAGGTCGAAGCTCCACTCCCAGGGGGTGGTGGGGATGCCGGCGCCGAGGCCGAAGAACTCGACCCCGTCGATCGTCAGGCCCTCGCCGTGCAGGACCGTCGCCGCCTCCCAGCCGGCGCTCGCCGCGCGCAGCGCCGCGTCGGTCTCGTTGTTGCCGGGGACCAGCACGGTCGGGGTCTCGATCGCCGCCAGCGCCGCGATCGTCTCCTCCAGGCCCTCGTGGACGGAGGCGAAGTCGCCGGCGCCGATCACGACGTCCGCTTCGGCCGCCATCTCGACCAGCGTCGCCGCTTGCTCGAGGTCGCGGTGGAGGTCGCTGAAGGCGAGCAGTCTCATCGCCGCAAACCTACCCGCTCGCGGCCGCCTGCGGCGACCCCGGAGCCTCGCGGACCGGGCGCCCGAACTGGCGCGGGCGCCAGAGCTTCCACGAGCGCGCCGGCTTGATCCCCTCGGTCTGCGCGCGCTCCTTCAGGTCGAAGTAGAGCAGCGTGTCGCCGAGCGCCACGTAGGGGATCATCAGCGAGAAGACCAGCGCTCCCAGCAGGTTGGCCCAGAACAGCGGCAGCGTGGTGAAGATCAGCGCGAAGGAGGCCACCGGCCCGACGACGACGCTGAAGATGGCGAGGAAGAGGACGAGGCGCACGCTGTGCCACCAGCGGCCGCGAACGATCGCGGAGCTGCCGCGGAAGGCGTCGCGGAAGCGCTTGTCCTCGAACAGGACCTCCTGCTGGACGAAGCGCCAGCCGACCAGTTTGTAGATCGCGAAGGGGAGGCCGACGACCGTCACCGCCAGGGCGATGATGCCGAGCGTCGCCAGCAGCTGGGCGCCGACCACGCGCCAGAAGCGGGCGCCCATCCCGCGCCAGGACTCGGCGAACCCGGACTCCCTGCCGGCCACCAGTTCGCGCACCAGGACCACGACCACCGCCGCGACAACCGCCTGCGCGGCCGGCCGGATGATCGTTTCGACCAGGTCGGCCAGCGCCAGGTTGAAGCCCGAGCGGCCGGCGGCGCTGTCGATCCCGCCGCCGCCGTTGAGCTCCCCGGCGAGCAGGTTGACGCCGCCGACGACCGGGATCGCGGTCAGCGCCACCGGCACCAGCACCCGCCAGTGGCGGCCGTAGAGCTGGCGCGCGGTTCGCAGCATCTGGCCGAACGAGCGCCGCGCCCGCAGCTCCTTCAGGTCGACCGGCCCCCACTTCGTGAAGCCGACGAAGAGGCCGATCACCAGCAGGAGCGCGGCGATCGTCGCGACCGCCGCCGGCCGCGACTTGGCGTCGAGGTTGATCAGTTCGGAGGCGCTGGCGACCACGTCGCAGAAGGCGCCGGTCACTTGCGGGCCGACGATCGAGCCGCCCGGCAGCCGCGGGCTGGTCGAGCGCTGCGCTTCCATCCAGGTGAACGGTTCGCGCCAGACGGTCTTCGTCGCCGGCCCGGTCGGGCCGTTGTTGTAGCCCTTTTCGCGTTCGCCCCAGCGGCCTTCGTAGCTGAGCCAGGCGAACTTGCCCTCGAGCGGGGCCTCGGCGGGGAGGAGGACCGGGCGCGGCCGCAGTTCGCGCAGCGGCTCGGAGGTGTTGTCGCAGCCGAGCCCCGAGCCTTCCTGCCCGTTCTCCACGTAGACGGCGGAGTCGTAGAAGGTCGCGTGCGAGCCGGCGGCGGGGTAGACGATCGGGTGCGTGCCCTCCTTGCGCACCTTCGAGTCTTCCCAGCCGGCGCGCTCGCCGCCAGCGTGCTGGAAGAGGATGATCTCGCTCGGCTCTTCGCCGCGGGCCAGCGCTTCCCGCGGCGTTTCCGCTTCGAAGCTGAGCTGCATGCCCTCCCAGTCGCCCTCGTGCAGGTCGTTGAACTGGTTGAAGTACCAGAAGAACCAGTACTGCAGGGCGAACCCGGAGCGGTCGGCCTCGCGGGCGACGTGCGCGTAGGTGGTCGGCGCCGCCTTGCCCTCCTCGAGCAGCGCTTTGAAGTCGCGCGCGTAAACGCAGGTGTCGTCAAGCACCTTGCCTTCGAGATCCATGTAATAGCCGTCGGCGAGGCCGGCGATGTCGCCCGCGCTCGGCCCCCGCTCGACCTCTTCCAGCTTGCCGTCGGGGCGGGCCCGCTCCAGCGCCACGTCGGGGTTGCCGAGGACGGTGTCGACGCTGGTCGGCTCGTACTGCTCGGTGTCGGTTTCGCAGGGCGGATGCTGCTGTTCGCGCAGCATCGTGATCGGCGCGTGGCGGGCGGCGAGTCGCTTGGCGGCGGCGCCGCCGTCGTCGCCGGCGGTCGCGCCCGCGGCCTGGCTGGCGAGCAGGAGCGCGAGCAGGCCGGCGCCCAATAGCGCGAAGCGGAGGCGAGCGAGCCGGGCCTTCACGCGCTCAACGTACAGCCTGCGGCGCCGGTGGCGGCGCCGTTCCCGGCCGCCGGTTCGGTATTGTCGCCGCCGTCATGCCGCCCGTCTTCTGGATCGGTCTCGGAATCGCCGCCTGCATCTTCCTGGTCGGCGTCGTCTCCGGTGCCAAAGCTCGCTCCGCCACCGTCGGCACCGGCGCCGCGATCGGCGCCCTGCTCGGCGTGCTGCTCGCCTTTCCGCTGATCGCCATCGGCCTCGCGACCAGCTAGCGCCGCGCCTGCCGCGGCATATCCGCCGCCCGGTTGGGTACTCGCAGAGCGAGAGCAACCGAAACGAGGAGCGCAGATGAGCGACGTCGCATCGATCCCAGTCGTCGAGCTGCACGACGGAGTCGAGGTCCCCCAGCTCGGCTTCGGCGTCTTCCAGGTGCCGCCGGAGATCACCCAGAAGGTGGTCGAGGAAGCGCTGGCGAGCGGCTACCGCCACATCGACACCGCGGCCATCTACGGCAACGAGGAGGGGGTCGGCGCGGCGCTCGCCGCGACCGGGATCCCGCGCGAGGAGATCTTCGTCACGACCAAGCTCTGGAACTCCGAGCAGGGCTACGACTCGACCCTGCGCGCCCTCGAGGGCAGCCTCGAGAAGCTGCGGCTGGAGCGGGTCGACCTCTACCTGATCCACTGGCCGATGCCGGCCGAGGATCGCTACCTCGACACCTGGCGCGCCTTCGAACGGCTGCGCGGCGAGGGCGGCACCCGCTCGATCGGCGTCTCCAACTTCCGCCTCGAGGAGCTGGAGCGGCTGCGCGCCGAGGCCAAGCTGCAGCCGACCGTGAACCAGATCGAGCTGCACCCGCGCCTGCAGCAGGCCGAGCTGCGCGCCTGGCACGCTGCGCACGGCGTCGCCACCGAGGCCTGGAGCCCGCTCGCCCAGGGCGAGGTCCTGGCCGAGGAGGCGATCCTGGCCATGGCTGAGAACCACGGCCGCACCCCGGCCCAGGTGATCCTGCGCTGGCACCTGCAGCTCGGAAACATCGTCTTCCCGAAATCGGTGACGCCGGAGCGGATCCGCGAGAACATCGAAGTCTTCGACTTCGAGCTCGAGGTCAACGAGATGGAAGCGATGGCGCCGCTGGACGCCGGCGAGCGGGTCGGCCCCGACCCCTCCACCTTCACCACCCAGTAGTCGCTCCGAGCTAACCTGCGCGGCCGATGAGCCGCACCGATCGCCGGGCGATGCGCAAGCGTGGAGTCCTGCGCGACCTCGGCGAGGGGCTGGAGGCGGCACGCGCCTGGGCTGACCGCGACACCCTGGCGCGGCTGCGACGGATCAACGCGATCGCCGCCACCGCCTTCATCCTCGGCGGCTCGCTGTTCGCGATCGGCGCCGCCCTCGCCCAGGCCGACGTCGGCGGCCCGCTGCTCCCGGCCAGCGTCTTCCTGGTCGGCGGCGTCTTCTTCAGCACCGGCGGCTACGCCTCGGTCCTGCAGGTGGTCAACGGGCCGCGCGAGGGCGCCGGCGGCGAGCTCGTCGTTCCCGGCCACTGGCGCTGGTGGGCGCCGGAATGGCGGCGCCTGGAGTGGCTGGCCGCGCTCGTCCTCTTCGCCGGCACCCTCGTCTTCGCGGTCAACCTGGTCGACTCGTTCATCGCCGAACTGACGCCGCGCCAGGCCGATCGCCTGATCTGGTCCCCGGACATGATCGGCTGCGCGCTCTTCCTCGTCTCCGGCCACCTGGCGATGGTCGAGCTGAGCGGGCGCTGGCTCCCGTGCTGGCGCCCGAGCGAGCTGGGCTGGTGGATCACCGTCGTCAACCAGCTCGGCTCGGTCCTCTTCATGGTCTCCGCGGTCGCCTCCTTCGTCCACACCGACGGCGACCTGACCTCGGTCGGCGTAGCAAACTGGGGCACCCTGACCGGCGCCCTCTGCTTCGCCGTTGCCGGCGTCCTCCAAGAGTTCGAGCGCCCGTAGGCGCCGGGCGGCGCCGCGACTGCGAGGATCTGTCCCGATGGCCTCCGATCCACGCGCGGTCGCACCGCGGGCCGAAAAAATCCTGCCGGGGATCTGGCGCCTGCGCCTGCCCCTGCCCTGGCCGGGCGTGCCCCATGGCAACGCCTGGATCCTCGCGGCCGGCGACGGGCTCGTCCTCTTCGACACCGGGATCGGCGGCAAGGGGCGGATGCGCGCCTTCGAACTGGCGCTGGCCCAGGTCGGGTTCACGATCGAGGACATCGACCTCGTCGTCTGCACCCACTCGCACTCCGACCACTACGGGCTGGCGGCGCCGATCACCGCCGCCGCCGAGTGCGAGCTGTGGATGCATCCCGCCTGGGGGCACATTCGCCTGCTCGCCTCCGACCCGGCCGCCGCGGTCGAGGCGCGGGTCGAGGTGGCGCGCCAGAGCGGCGTGCCGCCGGCGGCGCTGGAGCGCTACCGCTCCGAGCGCGCGCAGGAGGACGGCGACCCCACGGTCGACGCGATCCGCGAGCCCGACCGCGAGCTGCTGCCCGGGGTCGAGGTGGTGACCGACCACGGTGCCTGGCAGGTCTACGAGACGCCGGGGCACGCGCCCTCCCACGTCGTTCTCCACCAGCCCGAGAGCGAGCTGATGATCACCGGCGACCACCTGCTCGGGCGCACGGTCCTCTTCTTCGACTACGGCCACACCCCCGACCCGGTCGGTGAGTTCCTCACCAGCCTCGAGCGAGTCGAGCCGCTGGGGCCGAACCTCTGCCTGCCCGGCCACGGCAAACCGTTCCGCGACCCCGAGGTGAAGATCGCCGAGGCGCGGCGCCAGATCGAGGACCTGCGGGGGAAAGTCGCCGCCGCGCTCGGCGGCGGCGAGCGCACCGCCTTCGACGTCGTCGCCGAGATCGTCGGCCCCGAGAACCTGCGCTCGCCGACCACCGGCTTCCTCCTGCAGATCGTCCTCGCTGTCCTCGACAACATGGCCACACGCGGGGAAGTGCGGCCGGTCGAGGGGTCGGACCCGCAGCGCTGGGCGTTGACGTAGGAGGGCGTAGCGCCAGGGGTCGATCACGTAGCCTTTCGCCGATGGCCAGCTTCACTTTCGAGCGGCAGATCGCGGCGCCGCCGCAGACGGTCTTCGACGTCCTCACCGACCACCGGCTCTACGCGCAGATGACGCCGCTGCGCAAGGCGGAGCTGGAGCGGGAGGGGGAGCCGGCGCCCAACGGGGTCGGCGCGATCCGCGTGCTTAGCGCCGTCGGGCCGCCGCTGCGCGAGGAAGTCGTCGCCTACGTCGCGCCCGAGCGCTTCTCCTACAAGCTGCTCTCCGGCCTGCCGGTTCGCGACCACCTCGGCACCGTCGAGCTCAGCGCCGACGGCGGCGGCACGCGGATGGTCTACGCGGTGAAGACGACCCCGACCGTGCCGGTTGGCAAGGGCGCCGTCCTCGCCGCGACCAAGCAGGGGATCAAGGCGCTGATCAAGGGGATCTCGACCGAGTCCGAGCGGCGCGCCGCGGCGAATGGCTGAGGGCGGGCCCAAGGCCCGCCGCATCCGCGACGCACTTCTGCTGCTTCGCTATCCACGGCGCTTCTGGGAGCAGCACCGGACGCTGGCGATGGCGCTAGTCGCGGCCGCGGTGCTGGCGATCTTCGGGGTGGTGATCGCCTACAACGAGCTCAAGCGCCCGCCCGACGTCCACAACGAAGACGTCGCCTTCGAAGCGACGAAACCGAAAGCGCCACCGCCGCGGGCGAAAACGCTGAACTGGCCGCTGTTCGGGCTGAACCCGGCCCGCACCCGCTACATGCCGGCGAAAGGGATAGTGCCGCCGTTCCGCAAGCTCTGGCGCTACACCGACCGGCCGCTGCTCGAGTTCCCGCCGATCTACGTCGGCGGCACCCTCTACGCAGTCAACAACAACGGTCACGCCTTCGCGCTCGACGCCAGGTCCGGGCGGACGCTGTGGGAACGGCGGATCGGCACCCTCAACGCCTCCTCGCCGGCCTACTCCAAGCACCGCCTCTACATCGTCAACCTCGTCCCCGGCCACATCGTCAAGCTCGACGCCAGGACCGGGAAAACGATCTGGAAGCGCGACCTGCCCGGCCGCGCCGAGTCCTCGCCGGTGGTGATCGACAACACCGTCTACTTCGGCTGCGAGAACGGCGAGCTGTTCGCGCTCAGCACGGTCAACGGCAACGTCCGCTGGAGCACCCAGCTGGGCGGTGAGATCAAGGCCGCCCCCGCCTATTTCGGCGGCAAGCTCTTCGTCGGCGACTACGGCGGCCACATGAACGCGGTCGACGCCAAGAGCGGCAAGCTGGTCTGGCAGGCAGGCTCGCTGGGGCCCGGCTTCGGCGGCTCCGGCGCTTTCTACTCGACCCCGGCGGTCGCCTTCGGCCGCGTC
This sequence comes from Solirubrobacterales bacterium, assembly GCA_036265715.1. Classification (GTDB taxonomy): domain Bacteria; phylum Actinomycetota; class Thermoleophilia; order Solirubrobacterales; family 70-9; genus VAYN01. Next base: position 8,014 of record DATAON010000016.1, read on the forward strand.
TACTCGGGCAACAACGACGGCCGCGTCTACAGCTACTCGGTCCGCGACGGGGAGCTCGCCTGGAGCTTCTCGACCGGCGGCTACGTCTACTCGGGCCCGACCGTCGCCAGCACCCGCCACAGCCCGCCGACGGTCTTCATCGGCTCCTTCGACGGCAACGTCTACGCGCTCGACGCCAAGGACGGCAGCGAGCGCTGGAGCCGCAGCGCCGGCGGCCAGGTGATCGGCTCACTCTCCGCCGTCGGCGACATCGTCTACGTCGCTGAGTTCACGAACAAAACGACCAGCGGCTTCATGATGCGCAGCGGCAAGCGGGTCTTCAGCTACCCGTACGGGACCTACTCGCCGGTGATCTCAGACGGCCACCGCATCTACCTGACCGGCTACTCCTCGATCACGGCCCTGCAGCCCTACAGCGTCAAACGGCTGCGGGCGGCGCGGGCGAAGCTGCGCCGCGAAGGCAAGGTGCCGGGGATCGTCCTCCGCGAGCTGGCGAAAAACGCCCGCGTCAAAGCCCGCAACGAAGGCAAGAGCCTGCGGGCGCAGGTGCGCGCCGGGCACCAGGCGGTGGCTAGCGCCCAGGCGCGAGCGCAGCGCTTGGCCGCCGTCGCGCGGGCGAAAGCCAAAGCGGCGCGCTCGAAAGCGAACTCCTGACGCGCTTCCGAGTTTGAGGCCCCCAGGGGGGGCACCAAACTCGGAAGGGCTGACTAGCGCCCAGGCGCGAGCCCGCCGGGTGGCGGCGGCGGTAGCCGCGGGAAGCCCTTCGCGTAGGCCGGGAAGAGGGGGGAGTGGAGGCGGTCCCTGAGGACCGAGAGGCTGGCCGACCAGTTCTGGATCCGGTAGCTCGAGCTCGATCCGAAGTCCTGGTAATAGACCATCATCTTCGCCCGCGGGTGGGTCTTGACCCACTGGAAGAGGCGGCTGACGAACTCGGGGTCGTCGCCCGCTTCGACGCCCCACTCGGTGATCGCGAAGGGCTTGCCCTTGAAGCGCTTGTAGATGCCGTTGAGCGATTTCCAGTCGGCGTAGCCGGCGTAGAAGTCGGTGCCGGCCCAGTCGACCCACTTGGAGCCGGGGTAGAAGTGGCGCGGGCGGTTCTGGGGCACGGTGGGGGAGCCGGCCGGGAGCGGGCTCCAGACCACGGCCACCGGCGCCGCCGGCAGGCCGGGGACGTTGACGGTCAGCGGCGGCAGGCCGGCTTCGGCCAGGCGGGTGTTGATCTTGCCCGCCTTGCCACCCCCGTGGACGAGGATGTAGATGCGGCGGAAGGCGCGTTTGTAGGCGCGGGTGCTGTGGGCGCCGTCGCGAGCCTTGCCCTCGCAGTCGTAGGCGGCGTAGACGTTGAGGCAGCGGTTGGGCTCGCCCAGCGGCCGGATATAGACGGCCATCTTCTTGCTCCAGAAGAGTTTGTTGAGGCGCAGCAGGTACTCGTCGCCGCCGCCGTTGGCGATCGCGGCGGGGCTGATCAGCTCGTGGCCGTCGTTGTTGTCGGCGGTGGTGATGTGGAGCATCGGCCGTGCCCGCGCGGTCTGCCAGCGGCGGATCGACTCGGGGAAGTCGCTGCCCCAGGTGCGGAAGGACTGGATCACCGCGGGGTGGTGGGCGGTGTCGGTGCTGAAGGCGCCGAAGTCGGCCGGGTCGCCGGTGTCGGAGACGCCGAAATAGACCTTCTTGCCGGGCGGTTCGAGGATCCCGGCGCGGGCCGAGCCGGCCAGCGCCAGCACGGCGAGGGCGATCGCGGTAACCGCGAGCGTGCCGGCGAGGGCGGTGAGGTGAGGACGGAGGTGGGTCATTCGTGACTTCTTCAGGCGCTCGGGAGGCATGCTTCCCCGAACACGAGAAGGGGGGCGTATGCTCGCTTCTCGGTGAGGAGATTTCTTAATTGGGCGGCTGCCTGGGCGATCCCTGTCATCGCCTTGCTCGCTCCGGCGGGCGCCGGCGCCTCCTCCTCGGCCCCGTTCGGCCACGCCTGCCTGGCCGAGAACGGCGTCCGCTTCTGCCCGACCGTCGACCTCGCCAGCCGCATCCCCTCCTTCGACGGCGTCCCGCTCGACGTCGACGTGACCCTGCCGGCGACCGGCACCGGGCCGTTCCCGACGATCGTGATGCTGCACGGCTTCGGCGGCGACAAGACCAACTTCGAGACGACCAGCCCGGGTGGGCCGGCCCCCGAAGAAGCCGGCAACGGCTCGACGATCTACCGCTACAACAACAACTTCTTCGCCCGCCGCGGCTACGCGGTCGTCAACTACAGCGCCCGCGGCTTCGGCAACTCCTGCGGCGGCGGGCTCAACGGCGACCACGCCGGCCCCTGCGGCCCCGGCTACATCCGCCTCGCCGACAGCCGCTACGAGGCGCGCGACACCCAGTACCTGCTCGGGCTGCTGGCCGACGAAGGGGTGACGAAGCCGCGGGGGATCGGCGTCACCGGCATCTCCTACGGCGGCGGCCAGAGCATGGAGCTGGCCTTCCTCCGCGACAAGATCCGCAAGCCGGACGGGGTGCTCGCGCCCTGGCGCAGCCCCGACGGCAAGAAGATGCGGATCGCCGCCGCCTATCCGCGCTGGCCCTGGTCTGACCTGGTTTCCGCCTTGATCCCCAACGGCCGCTACCTCGACACCGCGGTCGCGCCGAAGAGCCAGAGCCTGGAACCGTTCGGGGTGCCGATCGCCAGCTATCTCAGCGGCCTCTACCTGACCGGCTCCCTCAACGGCTACTACTGCGGTGGCGCCCCGGCCTCGACGCCGTGCACCGACACCGAGGCGAACATCACCCAGGACTTCGCCTACATCCAGCAGGGTGCGCCGCTCTCGCCGGCAGCGCAGGCGGCGCTGGCCAGCGTCTACCGCAACAGCGGCGGCTACCCGATCCGTTTCCTCAAGGGATTCGATGGAACGGCGCCGCTGCTGATCGAGAGCGGCTGGACCGACGACCTCTTCCCACCTGAACAGGCGCTGCGCGTCTACGCCTACCTGCGCAAGAGCGACCCCGCCCTGGCCCCGAGCCTGCAGCTCGGCGACCTCGGCCACAGCCGCGGCTCCAACAAGCCGACGGTCAACCACGCCTTCAACAACCAGGCGGCGCGCTTCTTCGCTCACAACCTGCTCGGCGCCAAGAAGCGCGGGCCAGCGCCGGGATCGGTCACCGCCTTCACCCAGACCTGCCCGATCACGACGCCCGACGGCGGCCCCTTCAAGTCGAAGCTGTGGAAAGAGCTGCACCCGGGCCGCTTCACGATTGGCTCCGTGCCGCCGCAGGAGCTCACCTCCGTCGGCGGTCTCGCCACGGTCGCCAAAGCCTTCGAGCCGACCTTCGGCACCACCGACGCCTGTAAGACGATTCCGGTCACGCCGGAGCCCAACACCGCCGTCTACTCACGTGCGGTCACCAACGGGTTCACGATGCTGGGGTTGCCGACGATCTCGACCAAGGTCTCTTCGACCGGCCAGTACGGCCAGATCGTCGCCCGCCTCTGGGATATCTCCCCGGAAGGCACCCAGCTGCTGGTCAGCCGCGGCGTCTATGCGCTCGAAAACGGACAGGGCGGCGAGATCGAGTTCCAGCTCCACGGCAACGGCTACCGCTTCGCCAAGGGCCACACCGTCCAACTCCAGCTGCTCGGCCGCGAAACCCCGACCTACCAGGCCGGCAACTTCCCCTTCACCGTTCGCACGAGCGACCTCAAGCTCGAACTGCCGACGGTCCAGAAGAAGCCGAAGTAGGAGGGGTTGCGTGCGAGGGGGCCGGGGGGTCCCCTTCGCTTAACTTTTTGGAGATCGCGGCCAGCCGTCCGAGTTGGGATGCGCCCAAAAAGTGCAAGACGCTTCGGGGACCACCCGCCCCCCTCGCATCGAGTCGCTTCCCCGGCTTGTAGATGAAGCCAGCGCCCCCAGCGCCCACAGCGCCCACAGCTCGCTTGCCAACGCTCGGGTGATCGCCATTTCACCCCTATGGGGTGGGAAATGGCGATCACCCTCAGGGGGTCTGCCGGAGAGATCCGCTCCCCGGGAAGGGTTTTCAAACCGTCCAGGGCGGGCAGTTGGGTGGCCTACCAGGGAAAAGGAGTGGATATGTCGACCGTTGGAATCATCGTCATCGTCGTCGTGGTCCTGATTGTGATCGCGATGGTTGTCGCTTACTCGCGCAAAGCGGCTCAGAAGAAAGAGTTGGCGCGGACTCAGGTCCAGGCAAAGCACGACGACGTCCAGCATCACCGTAGTCGCGCCGACGAGCGCAGGTCCGAGGCCGACCTCGCCGAGGAGAAGGCGAAGCGGGCGCGGGCCGAGGCGGAGCTCGACGAGCAGCGAGCCGCCAATCGCGAGCAGGAGCTCGGCGAGGAGCCAGCGCCGCCGGCGGTCGAGGAGCGCCGCTAGCTACGCGGCGCTGGCCAGCGCCGTGGGGTGCTCGGCGATGATCGCCAGCACCTCCGGCGCGAACTTGGCGATGAAGGCGGGGCCGACGCCGCTGATCGAGATCAGCGCGTCGGGGGTGTCCGGCCTCGTTGCCGCGATCGCCGCCAGCGTCTTGTTGGCGGCGACCGTGTAGGCGGGTTTGCCGGCGGCGGCGGTCAGGCGCCAGGCCTTGAGCGCCTCGAACAGGGGCTCGTCGGCGCGGGTCAGGTCGGGAGCGGGGGCGCTGCGGGCGCCCGAGCCGGCCGACTTGCGGACCGCGATCGTTTCCGGGTCCGGCAGCCAGTCGAGCATGTCGCAGATGTCGCAGCAGCGCTCCAGCGGCGCCCCGGCGGTGCGGTCGCCGAAGTGGGCAAGCAGCGACTGGCGCCGGCAGTCGATCCCGTAGATGAAGGCTTTGATCGCGTGGTAGGCGCGCCAGCCGCGCTCGTGGGCGATCGCCAGCTCGGGGTCGCCGGCCCGCTGTTCGTTGAAGCGGACGAGGCGACCGAGGTCCATCTTCAGCGCCAGCATCACCGCCCGTGAGGGCAGCCCGTCGCGGCCGGCGCGGCCGGCCTCCTGGTAGTAGGCCTCGACGCTGGTCGGGATCGTCATGTGCCAGACCGAGCGCACGTCGGCCTTGTCGACGCCCATCCCGAAGGCGTTGGTGGCGACGATCACCCCTTGGTCGCTGGCCATGAACCGCGCCTGCACGGCGCTGCGGCGCTCGGAGTCCATCCCGGCGTGGTAGGCGACGGCGGGCACCTCCGCCGCGCGCAGCTGCTCGGCGACATCCTCGGTGTCCTTGCGGGTGCCGCAGTAGACGATCGCCGGCCGGTTGGCGGGGTCGGCGAGCCCGGCCTCCAGCAGCGCCTGGCGGCGCCCGACCGAGCCCTTGCCCTCGAGCGCGACGACGTCGAAGGAGAGGTTGGGGCGGTCGAAGCCGGAGCGCACCTGCAGCGGCTCGCGCATCCCGAAGCGCTGGGCGATCTCGGCCGCGACCGGCTTCGTCGCCGTCGCCGTGCAGGCCATCACCGTCGGCCGCCCGAGCCGCTCGGCGATCTGCGGCAGCCGCAGGTAGTCGGGCCGGAAGTCATGGCCCCACTCGGAGACGCAGTGCGCCTCGTCGACCGCCAGCAGGTCGACCCGCCGCTGCCCGATCGCGTCGAGGAAGACCCGCGAGGCGAAGCGCTCCGGCGCGCAGTAGACGATCTTCGTCCGCCCGCTCCGCACCGAATCCAGCGCCTCCCAGGTTTCCCCTTCGTCCATCGCCGAGGAGACCATCGCCACCGGGTGCCCGGCCTGGGTCAGCCGCAGCCACTGGTCCCGCATCAGCGCGATCAGCGGGCTGACGACGATCGTCAGGTCGTCGGAGGCCAGCCCCGGCAGCTGATAGCAGAGGCTCTTGCCGCCGCCGGTCGGCATCACGATCAGCGAATCGCGCCCTTCGAGGGCCGCCACGACCGCCTCGCGCTGCCCGTTCCGCCATTCGGCGTAGCCGAGCTCCGCCAGCAGTTCGTCTGCCTTTTCTCCCGCGCTGATCACGACCATCCAGCCTAGGCGAACGTCCGGCGGGTCAGGGCGAGACCCGCCGGACGTCGCGCCCTATTCCGTTTCGCCTTTGGCGATCTGGGCCGGGATCTGGGCCGACTTTTCGGCCAGCGCGTCGATCACCTGGGCCAGTTTCCGGGT
>DATAON010000017.1:0-67411 GCA_036265715.1 Solirubrobacterales bacterium
GGCAGGGCCAGTCGTCCGGCACCTCGCTCCAAGGCGTGCCCGCCGGGAACCCCTCGCGCGGGTTCCCGACCTCCTCGTCGTAGGCGTAGCCGCAGGCGGGGCAGCGGAAGCGGCTCACGCGTAGCGCTCCAGCACCTGCTCGCGCCTGCCGGGCTGGATGTTGGCCCGCGTCACCTCGCCGCCGTAGTGGTCGAGCAGGCGCCGGTCCATCACCCGCCGCCAGAGCGGCGGGCACCAGGCGAGGACGATCATCCCCGCGTACCCGGTCGGCAGCTGCGGCGCCTCTTCGACGTGGCGCAGCGCCTGGTAGCGCCGGGTCGGGTTGGCGTGGTGGTCGGAGTGGCGCTGCAGGTGGTAGAGCAGCACGTTGGAGGCGACGTTGTTGCTGTTCCAGCTGTGCTCGGGACGGCAGCGCTCGTAGCGGCCGTCCTCGCGCTTCTGGCGCAGCAGGCCGTAGTGCTCGAGGTAGTTGACGACCTCCAGCAGCGAGAAGCCGAGCAGCGCCTGGACCAGCAGGTAGGGCAGGACGACCGGGCCGAAGACGATCGCCAGCACGGCGAAGAGGCCGACGGTCATCGCCCAGGCGCCGAGGATGTCGTTGCGCAGCGACCAGTGCGACTTGCCGAGTCGGTCGAGCCGGGCCGCCTCAATCCCCCAGGCGGAGGTGAGGCTGCCGGAGACGGTGCGCGGCAGGAAGGCCCAGAAGCTCTCCCCCAGCCGTGAGCTGGCCGGGTCCTCGGGGGTGGCGACGCGGACGTGGTGGCCGCGGTTGTGCTCGATGAAGAAGTGCCCGTAGCCGGTCTGCGCGAGGGCGACGCGGCTCAGCCACTTCTCCGAGCTGGCCCGCTTGTGGCCAAGCTCATGGGCGGTGTTGATGGCGATCCCGCCGACCACGCCCATCGTGAAGGCGAGGCCGATGTTGGCGGCAAGCGAGAGCTCCCCGCTCGACCACAGGTAACAGGCGAGGACCAGGCCCGCGTACTGGATCGGGATGAAGACGTAGGTGCACCAGCGGTAGTAGCGGTCCTGCTCGAGGAACTTGAGGACGCTGTCGGGCGGGTTGCTGTTGTCCATCCCGACGGCGATGTCGAGGACGGGAAAGATCATGAAGACGAGGACGGGGCCGATGAACCAGATCGCCTCGAACCCGGTCAGGGCCCAGACCCCCCAGGCGAGGAACGGGGACAGCGGCACGACGATCCCCAGCAGCCATGCGTAGCGCTTGGGATCGGTCCAGGCCGCTGGGTTGACCTCGACGTCGTCGTGATGGTGGTGGTGATGCTCGTGTGCGTCTGCAGTGGTGGCCTCCATTGGGGCCTCCTCCCTGTCAGAAGTTGACGGAACGTCACTAACGTAGACACAGAAGCCTTATTTGTCAACCACTTAAACACGGAACGACGAAATGACCCAAGCGGGTCAGGCACGAACGGGCGCAGCGCTGCTCTAGATCTTCAGCAGCAGGAACGTGTTCAGCACGAAGATGATCGCGAAGAAGACCGTGGCGCGATCGAGGTTGCGCTCGACCATCGAGCCGCCGCCGATCGAGCTGCCGCCACCGCCGATGCCGAAGGCACCGGAGAGGCCCGCGTCTTTGCCCGAGTGCAGGAGCACAAGGAAGATCAAGACGGCGGAGATGATCACCTGAGTGACGCTGAAGAACGTGTACACGGTCAGGAAGTCTAGCCCGGCTCGACCTTTTCGGGGTTCTTGACCGCCCCGTTGCCGTTCGAGGCCGCGTTCGCTGCCCCGTTGGCCGCCTTCGTCGCCTCGACGTCGTCGAGGATCTCGACCGCTTCGCGACGCAGCTCGGCGTCGACGGCGGCGAAGTCCTCGTCGGAGAGCTTGCCGACGGCGTGGTCGAGCTCGGCGTCGCGGATCTCGCGGTACTTGGCTTCCTTGCGGGCATCGGCCTCGGTCCGGACGAGGGCGCCGCGGCGGCGGCCGCGGGTCGGCCAGAGCGCGATCAGGGCGCCGGCGAGGGAGATCAGGCCGCCGATCCACATCCAGGTGACCAGCGGGTCGACGATCACGCGGAAGGTCGCGGGGGCGTCGTCCTCGAGGTAGGTGCTGGCGATCTGGGTCGCGGTCAGCTCCTGCAGTTTGGCGATCTGCGCCAGCGCTTCCGGCCGTCGCTCCGGGTTGGCGGCGGCGCTGAGCATCAGCCCCCGCAGGGCCGAGCACTCCGGCGGCGCCTGCGGACCGCCGCGCACGCAGGTGGCGAAGGCCGCGTCGGCCCGGTTGACGCGGCGCTGGACGTCGGTCAGGTTCGGCGCCACCGAGGTCCAGAAGTCCTGCAGTGGCCCCGCCGCCAGCCCGACCTCGCTGGTCGCCTCGCCCTCGAAGAAGCTGGCGATCCCGCCGCCCTCCTGCCCGGTCGGGCGGAAGTAGTCGCGGCTCGGGCGCAGGGTCGTGACCGACCCACCGTCGTCGGTGACCCGCAGCACGGCGCCGAAGCTGAGCTTCTCGGGGTCGACGCCGACGGTCGGCTTCACGTAGGTGACCGTGCGCCCGTCGACGACGGCGCTCTCCCCCGGCTGCAGGGTGAGGTCGCGTTTGGTCTGGAAGCTGGAGGAGGCGGCGATCCCGATCAGCAGGGTGATGACGCCGATGTGGACGATGTAGCCGCCGTAGCGGCGCCGGTTGCGGGTGACGACGCCGACCAGGGCGACCGGGAAGGAGTCGCCGGAGGCGCGCTTGCGCGCCATCGCCCCGTTGAAGAACTCCTGCCCAATCCCGGTGACTGCAAAGCCGGCGAAGACGAAGAGGCCGAAGGCCCAAAGCGAGTCGGTGGCGTCGGTGAAGACGGCGAGCCCGAGCGCGACCACCGCGGCCACCGCCAGCGGCACCCGGAACAGCCGCCTGGCCGAGGCCCAGCTGACCCGGCGCCAGGCCAGCAGCGGCCCGATCCCGGTGAAGAGGACGAGCGCGATCCCCAGCGGCGTCGTGTACTCGTCAAACCAGGGCGCCGCCAGCGAGGCCTTCTCACCGGTGAACAGTTCCGAGATCAGCGGGAAGAAGGTGCCCCAGAAGACGACCAGGGTGATCGCCACCAGCAGCAGGTTGTTGACGAGGAAGATCGACTCCCGCGAGAGCAGCGAGTCGATTCGCTTCTCCGACTTGAGGTCGTCGAGGCGGGAGACGATCAGCAGGGTCGAGCCGATCACAACAATGCCGATGAGGCCGAGGATGTAGGGGCCGACGGTGCTGTCGCCGAAGGCGTGGATCGACTGCAGGACGCCGGAGCGGACCAGGAAGGTGCCGAGCAGCGCCATCGAGAAGGTGGCGACGATCAGGCTCGCGTTCCAGACCTTCAGCATCCCGCGCTTCTCCTGGACCATGATCGAGTGCAGGAAGGCGGTGCCGAGCAGCCATGGCATCAGGGCCGCGTTCTCTACCGGGTCCCAGGCCCAGTAGCCGCCCCAGCCGAGCTCGGTGTAGGACCAGCGGGCGCCGAGCAGGAGGCCGAAGCCGAGGAAGGTCCAGGCGATCAGCGAGAAGCGGCGGGTGGCGCGGATCCACTCGGCATCGACGCGGCGGGTGACCAGGGCGCCGATCGCGAAGGCGAAGGGCACGGTGAAGGCGACGTACCCCGAGTAGAGCATCGGCGGGTGGATCATCATGCTCGGGTGCTGCAGCAGCGGGTTGAGGCCCACCCCGTCGGCGGGGACCGGGTTGCTGGTGGCGAAGGGGTCGACGCCCGGGGCGAACAGCATCAGCCCGGTGAAGAAGGCGGCGATCCCCATCATCACCGCGGTCGCCCAGGGGACCAGCTCGCGCAGCCGGTGGCGGGTCGAGTAGAGCGCCGCGGCGGCGGCGATCGAGAGCACCCAGGCCCAGAGCAGCAGCGAGCCCTCCTGGCTCGACCACATCGCCGCCAGCTTGTAGAACTCCGGCGTCTCGATCGAGGAGTGCTCGGCGACGAGGCTGAAGCTGAAGCTGTCGCTGGCGAAGGCGACCTCGATGATCACCACGCAGGTGGTGACCAGCGCGAACAGCAGGTAGACGAGCCGGCGCGAGAGGTCGATCCAACGGCGGTCGCCGTTGCGCCCGAGGAGGGCGACTACTGCGGCGGAGACGGCGGTGAGGAAGGCGAGCGCAAGCAGCGCGCTGCCGACGCTAGGCATCGCTTTTGGTCGTGAACTTCGAGGGGCACTTCGTGATCAGGGTGTCCGGCTCGCCGACGAAGGTGCCCGACGGCTGCACGGCGCCGGTGAGGATGATCTCGCGCCCACCCCGGAAGGGGTCGGGAACGGTGCCGGTGTAGCGGACCGGCAGGGCCTTGCCCTCGCCGTCGCGGTCGCGGACCATGAAGGCGATCCCGTCGCCCTGCTGGCGGACCGAGCCGGGGACTACCTTGCCGGTCATCTCGTAGCTGGTGCCGGGAGCGGCGCTGAGCAGCTGCGAGGGCTCCTTCGCCTCGGTCGAGGCGGAGAACGAGGTGTAGATCAACGCCACGGCCAGCAGAACTGCGATGCCGAGAGAGGCGACGAGGCGGATCGTCCGCTTGCGCTGAGGGTCCACGAGCGCCAATTATCGCAAGTGAGAGACTTTGGGCATGGCCGACCCCGTGATCCTGATTACCGGAGCCAGCAGCGGCATCGGCGCCGCCACCGCCCGCGCCGCCGCTTCCACCCACCGCGTGGTGCTCGCGGCGCGGCGCCTGGAGGAGCTGGAGGCGCTCGCCGAGGAGCTCGGCGGGCCCGAGCGGGCGCTGGCGGTGAGCTGCGACGTGACCGAGTGGGACCAGGTCGAGGCGCTGGCCGCCGCCGCGCTCGATCACTTCGGCCGCATCGACGTCGTCTTCGCCAACGCCGGCTTCGGCGCCACCCGCGGCTTCCTCGAGGAGTCGGTCGAGCACTGGAAGGCGATGGTCCTGACCAACGTCTACGGGGCGGCGCTGACGATCCGCGCCACCCTCCCCCACCTGCTCGAGCGCGGCGACGGCCACTTCGTGATCACCAGCTCGGTTGCCGGCCGGCGGGCGCTGCCGGGCTCGCTCTACTCGGCGACCAAGTGGGCGGCGACCGCGATCGGCGAGTCGCTGCGCGGCGAGCTGCGCGAAATGCACGGCAACAACGGGATCAAGGTGACGCTGATCGAGCCCGGCATGGTCGACACCCCCTTCTTCGACAACCGCCCCGGCGAGGCCGCCCTGCAGGACGACGACATCGCCCGCGCGGTGATGTTCGCGCTCGAGCAGCCGGGCAACGTCGACGTCAACGAGATCCTGATCCGCCCGACCATCCAGCCGACCTAGCGCCGAGCCGAGATGAAGGAGACGCAGGCCGAGCTGGAGCAGCTGCAGGCGGTCATCGACCGCAGCTACGCCGGCGCCGGCGTTCACCTGCTGCGCATCCACACCCCCGAGCGCCGCCTCGACGCTGCCGGGGTCGCCGAGCGGATGACCGCGATGCGTCTGCTGGCGCTGGCCACCGCGGGTCCGAGCGGACGGCCGGTGGTCGGCCCGGTCGACGGCATCTTCCTCCACGGGGCATTCCACTTCGGCTCCGCGCCCGAATCGGTGCGAGCCCGCCACATCGCCGCTCGACCCGAGGTCAGCGCCACCCACCTGCCCGGCGAGGAGCTGGCGATCACCGTCCACGGCCGCGCCGTCCCGGTCGACGTCAACGCTCCCGAGGGGGCCGAGCTGCGGCAGACCCTGCTCGACATCTACGTGCCGCGCTACGGCGAGAGCTGGGTCGAGATGCTCGAGTCCGGCGCGATCTACTGGCGCCTCGAGCCGGAGCGCATGTTCGCGTTCCACATGGAGGAGTAGGGCGCCGACCTGGGGCCGCTGTGCTTCTCGCCGACCTCGGGCCGGGAGCCCAAGCTCGCCTATCGACATTAGGCCGGTCATAGCCGGCTCAACGTCGACAGGGCGAAGCGGAGAAGAGAGGGACTTCCCTCCAGGACGACCGAACCCTTGTACCTAGCGAAGGCCCCCCGAACCAAATCCGCCGCTTCAGCGCGGTCCAAGCAGCGCCCGCACCGCGCCCAAGTACACGCGCAGCGCGGCCCGCACCGGCCAGGAGCGAGCGGGGCCGGCGATGAAGGGGGAGTCGAGGTCGGCGCTGAGCCAGGAGGCGAACTCGGCGCTGCTGACGCCGCGGCGGCGCTGGATTTGGCGGCGCTCGAGCAGCAGGCGGGGGAGCCAGCGCAGGGCTTCGCCGTTGGCGGCGAGCTTCTGCCCGCCCCATCCGCCGGCGGCGGCGACGAAGAGCAGGGCCAGCTCGGTCGCGATCAGCGCCGGCGCCAACAGGAGCAGCAGCGGCGTCGGGTAGGCGCGGACGAGGAAGGCGAGGCGGTTGCGCTCCAGCCAGCGCCACTTGTGCTGACGGGCGCCGAACTCGTAGTCGTGGGCGACCACCGCGGCGGGCTCGATCCCGAGGGTGCCGCCGGCCAGGCGCAGGCGCAGGGAGAGGTCGACGTCCTCGTGGTAGAGGAAGAACTTGGGCGGGAAGCCGCCGACCTGCTCCCAGGTCGTGCGGGGGATCGCCAGGCAGGCGCCGGAGAGGACGGTGACCTCGCCGGCCGCAGGCGCCGCGGCGATCGGCTCGCCGTGCTGTCCGGCCCAGACGATGCCGGTGAAGTGCAGCGGGTTGCCGGCCGAGTTGATCGTCGTCCCCCCCGCCTCGGCGACCAGCGCCTGCCAGGCGGCCCAGCCGCGGCCCTCGAGCCAGGGCCGGCGAATCGCCGCCCCCCAGCCGGGCAGCGGCGCCGCGTCGGGGTTGAGGATCACCAGCAGCTCGCCGCGGGCTTCGCCGGCGCCGGCGTTGACCCCAGCCGCGAAGCCGACGTTGCGGCCCATCCGCACCACCCGCGCGCTCGGCGCCAGCGCCGCGACCAGCCCGGCGGTGTCGTCGGCGGAGTCGTTGTCGACGACGATCAGCTCGTCGCCCTCGCTCAGCTCCGGCAGCAGCGCGGGCAGGGTTCGCTCCAGCTCCGCACGGCTGTTCCAGGCGACGATGACTATCGAAAGCGACGGGTGCACCGGCGCGGAGGCTAGTTGGCCGTCCGCGCCGGTGCGGGCTTCGTCGCGCGCCTCGGTGCTACTTCTTCTTGCCGCAGGAAGCGATGTTCAGCTTGTACTTGTTGTTCTTGAGCTGAGCACCGTTCTGGCCCTTCATGTTGAGGACCGCGAACTGCTTCTCCTTACAGGTGTTGGTCGAGTTGACCAACAGGCTTTTCTCGCCACCCGACATGTTGAGGATGAACTTCTTCACCGGGACGTCGGGCAGCCCGTTGAAGACGGTCTTGAGACCGCCTCGCTTGGAGCTGATGACGCCGCGGAGTTGGATGTTCACCTGGCCGCGCAGATCGGCCAGCAGGTCGGGCAATTTGTGTTCCGGGTTGGCAACCAGGTACACGTTGCCCTTGATCTTTTCGTCGAGCAGCGGCGTCACCGCTTCCGCCTTGCCGTAGATCGACCCGGCCGGGCAGGTCTGCGAGGCCAGCTGCGGCCGGGTGCAGACGGTGCCGATGTGGCTCTGGTCGAGGAACAGCGAGTGCGGCATCGTTAGCGCCGTGCGAGCCATGTTGGCATCGCCGTTGCGGGCTTCCAAGACGGCCCGCAGCTTCGGATTGCCGTTGCGCTTGGTCGGACCGGTCAGCTTCGTGAACAGCTTCGGCTTGAACTTGAGGCTGTCACAGCCGGTCGCCGCGTACGGAGCGCTGACCGGGTAGTTGCTGAACGCGGCCGGATTGGCGGGATCGGAGCCGCCCCCGGCGATTGCACCGCTCGTGGACTGCGCCGAGCAGTTCGTCGGGTTGAGCATGAACTGGTTGCGATCGACGTTGACGTCGATCGTGCGGATGTCCAGCTTCACCCCTCCGAACACGTTCGGGATCAGGTCGGAGACCGCGGTGATCTGAGCGGATTCGGGGTTGACGTTGAGCGCCACCCGAACCACCACCGTGCCGAGGTCGTACGGACCCGCAACCGCGGGGGTGATCGCGAGCATCGAGAGCGGTGCCCCCTTATAAGGACCGGCCAGGAACGCCTTGCCGGCGATCTTGAACGGGCCACTGCCGCTACCGGCGGCCGTGGTCGTGGTGCCGATCTGACTCGCCGAGGAGCAGCTCGGATTGGCCAGCTCGGCCGCCCCGCTGGCCGCCGTCGCCGCCGCGATCGCCGCCTCCGAGCAGTAGGGGATGCCGGCGAGCTTGCCGGTCAGGCCCTTCGGCAGGGTGACGTCGACAACTTTCAGCTCCTGCTCCCCATCGGCCCGCGCGATCCGGACCTTGAACGGGCTGTAGGAACCGGCCTGGGTCTCGTTCGAGGCCGCCGTGTAGGCGGGCACGAACGGGCGCTCGGCCAGGGTCAGCGGGCAGTTGCCGCCGGTCGGACTCGAGGTCAGCGTGAAGCTGCCGCTCGGCGTCGCGTTGGCCTGACCCGACCACGGGGTCAGGTCAGAGGTGGTCAGGTTCGGCCCACAGGTCGGCGGGCTGGTCAGGGTCCCTTTCGGTCCTCCGAAGAAGTGGAGTTTGAAGGACTTGAAGGTGGCCTGCGGGTTTTCGTCCACGATCGCCGTCAGCTGGCCGGTGGCGAGGTTCGGGAAGACGTTCCCGATCAGCCTCACGTTGACCCCGTAGCGGGTCGAGAACGCGTGGATGAAGATCCGGAACTGTTCCCCGGAGCTCGGATTGTTGCTTTTCGGCTGACCGACGTAGATGTCGCCGAACAACGAGTCGGCCGGCAGCGAGGGCGTCTGCACCTCGACGGTGCCGATCCGCGAGGCGGAGGGGCACTGGACCGGGTCGTTGGTCCCCTTGGCGAACTGCGCATCGGTGCAGGCGACAAGGCCGTTGGCCGAGGAGGGGTTGAGGCCCATTCCTTCGGGCAGCGTGACTTTGGCGGTTTTCAGATACGAGTTTGAGATCGGCTCGTTGGGGTCGATCGGGATCCCAACCGTGACCGTGGTCGCCTCGGGCGAGTCGACCGCGCCACCGGTCGGGTTGACCGAAACCGACGGGTCGAACGGAACGTTTTCACAGCCGGTCGCACCGCTCGGGGTTTCATAGGACGCTTCGTCACTGCTTGCCGAGGCTTCGTAGGGGGGTCCCTGCGAATCGACGAACAGGGTCGAGATCTGACCGCCGGCGCAGTTGCTCGGCATCGTCAGGTACGTGCCGTCGCCGGCCTTACCGTTGAAGACCAAGCGCGAGCCGATGATCGGCGGGCTTTCCGCCCCCGGCGGGTCGATGTCGCTGATCGTGAAGCTGACGTGCTGGTCGACCGGGTCGAGCGCACCGACGATGAACACCTCGTGCAGGAAGCTGGTCTGGAACCCGACCATCGAGGGCACGCCTTCGAACGGGACCAGGTTGTAGACCGGCAAGGCCACGCGAGCGTTGACGCAGCTACCTGCGATCGGGGCGGTGCAGGGTGGCGACTGGCCGGCGACGGTCAGGTAGTTGACGCCGACCTGAGAGGCGGGTGAGCATTTGGTTTCTTCCAGCTGTTTGACCGTGCACTGGGGAACCGCCTCAGGGTTCACGCTCAGTCCTTCGGGCGTGTCGACGACGATGGTTTTGACGAAGGCTTCAGGGAATCCATTGGCACCCGCGGCCGTATACGTTTTCAACGTGAAGTCGGTGATCCCGAAGTTCGGGTGACCGGCGGCCTGGGTGAAATGTTTGCCGGTGGTCGCGTCGGTGCACTGCCCCGGATCTTTGGCGAGTGGCGGTGCGCCGGTGATCGGCGGTTCGCCCACTTTCGGCGTGTCCGAGTTTTCGGTGCACGTGATCGATTCCCATTTGGCAATGTCGATCGCGCCGTGCGCTGCGGGTACAACGACCACGGCACCCAATACCGCCATCGCGAGCAAGATCAGAAAGCGCCTGACCATAGGTCCCTCCTCCAATAAAACGCATGAGCAAATTTGTCGCCGCCCCTGCGTGGCGCCCCTGGTACTTCTCCCGTGATCGACACTAGCCGGTCGGCCGGCCAAAAAGCAAGTGCGTACCCGTACGAACTCTGTAATAACTACTTGCGGGGCGATTTCTTCTTGTTGCAGGGGGTTCGCACGATCGGGTGCTTGTTGGCCTTCCTACCGTTCTGCCCCTTGAGCTGGATAACCGCGCGGATCGGCTTTTTGCAGAGGTTGGTCGAGGCGACGAGGAGGCCGTGCTTGCCCCCCGGCAGCGTCATCACGAACTTGGTCACCGGCACGTCGGGGACACGGTCGAAGGTGGTGCGGATGCCCCCCTGGAAGCTGTCGATGCGGCCGACCAGGTCGATGTCGACCTGGCCCTCAAGATGGGCGACGAGGTCAGGCAGCGTGTTGTCGGAGGAGCGCAGGTAGACGGGGCCTTCGAGCGGTTTGCCGAGCAGCGGCGTGAACGCCCGCGCCTTGCCGTAGATCGATTTCTTCGGGCAGGCGTCGGCGCGGAACTGGACCCGGGTGCAGATCGTCGCCAGGCTCGCCTGGTCGAGGAAGAGCGCGTGCGGCAGCGCCACCGAGGCGCGCTTGATGTTGGCGTCACCGGGACGAGTGCGCAGCGCCGCCCGCAATTTCGGATGCTTGTTGCGAACCGTGGCGCCGAACAGGCGCAGCTTCAGCCGCGGTTTGTAGGCGAGCTTGCGGCAGCCGTTGCCGCGGGCGTTGTCGGACACCTGGAACGGGGCCCAAGCGGCCGGGTTGAGCGGGTCCGCCCCGCCCCCGAAGATGGTGCCGGCGGTGGCGCCTTTGCGGCAGTTGGTCCCGGTGAGGGTGAAGTTCTTGCGGTTGACGTTGACGAAGATCGAGCGAATGTCGAGCTTGGTGCCGCCGAAGACGTCGGGGATCTCGGCCACCGGGTTGATCCGCGCCGTCTCCGGCTTCAGGTTGAGAGCGACGCGGACGACGACGTTCCCGAGGTCGAACGGCCCGGCGACCGCGGGGGTGATGACGGCCAGCGAAAGCGGCGCCCCCTGGTAAGGACCGGCGAGGTAGGCCTTGCCGTCGATCTTCAGCGGCTTGTTGCCGGTGCCGGCGCGGACGGAGGCGACGCCGACCAGGCTCTTCTCCGAGCAGCTGGGAGCTTTCTCCTCGGCGGCGCCGGAGCGTTTCGCGGCGTCGGCGATGTCGCCGGGCTTGCAGTAGGGCACGCCCTTCAGCTTCGCGGTCGCGCCCGGCGGCAGCAGGATGTCAACGCCCTTCAGCTCCTGCTGGCCCTGGGGCCGGCCGAGCTGGACGGCGAAGTTGGTGAAGGTCTTGACCTTGTCGGTTCCCGGCGCGGCTTTGAAGCCGGGCGCGAAGGGCCGCTCCGCCATCGTTTTCGCGCAGGGTCCGCCGCCCGGCGCTTTGCTCAGGCTGAAGGCGGAGGCCGGGGTCGCCGGCGGGTTGCCCGACCAGGGAACGATGTTGCCGTTGGTCGTGTTCGGCCCGCAGGTGGGTGGGCTGGTCAGCGGCGCCTGGTCTCCGCCCTTGAAGCTCAAGGTGAAGGAGCTGAAGGCAACCTGCGGGGCGTCTTTGAAGGTCGCGGTGAGGCGGCCGGTCTTGGCGTTGGCGGCGACGTTGCCGACGAGCCGGATCGAGAGCCCGTAGCGGGGCGACTCGGCGTCGACGAAGACGCGGAACTCGTTGCCCGATTCCGGGTCGCGGCTGAGCTGCTGGCCGAGGAAGACGTCGCCGGGCAACGAGTCGGCCGGCAGCACCGGCGTCTGGATCGAGACGGTGCCGATCTTCGATTTGTCCGGGCATTTGACCGCGTTTTTCGTCCCTTTGCCGAACTGGGCGTCGGTGCAGGACTCCAGGCTTTCGGCGGCAGCGGGGTTGAGTCCGAGCCCGATCGGCAGCGAGACGTTGGCGGTGCGCAGGGTCGAGGAGTTGAGCGGCTGCTGGCCCTGCGGCACGGTCACGGTCGCGGTCACCGGAGCCGGAGAGTCGACCAGGTCGGTGCCCGGCGCGGTGGCCACCCCGGGCTCGAAGGGGACGTCCGCGCAGCCGTCGATCGCGGCCGGGGGCGTCGTCGGGGCGCTGTCCGTGGCGCCTCCGGTAGAGGTCAGCCTGAGGGTCGTCGTCGTCGGCCCGTTGCAAGGGCTCGGCACGGTCAGGAACGTGCCGCCTTTGGTCCCGTCGAAGACCAGGCGGTTGCGAATCAGCGGCGGCGCACCGGGGTCGACGTTGATCGTGAAGCCCTCGTGGTAGTCGCTGTCCCAAGCGACGTCAGCGACCAGGTAGGTGTCGACATCGGTGATCAGGGGGAAGGCGACGTTGAAGCCGAACAGCGCCGGCGTTCCGGGATCGGGGACCAGGTTGTAGACGGGGAACGGCAGCTGCAGCGGCAGGGCCGCGGAGATCGCGGTCACGTAGCTGGTGCCGACTTCGCTGGCTGCGCAGGAGGCGGGGCTCGCTTCGAAATTGGCTTTCGGGCACTGCGGCACCGCCTGCGGATCGACGTTGAGGCCCTCGGGCAGGTCGACCCGGACTTCTTTCAGCGGCGCTTCCGGCCCGCCGCCTTCCAGCAGCGGTTTCGTGTTGACTTCGAAGTCGGTCAACCCGGCGGGCGGGTGCCCGGCGGCCTGGGTGAACATCTGGATGTCAGGGCTGGCGTAGGTGCATTCCGGAACGTTGGTGGTGCAGGTCCCGGCCTCCCATTTTTTGATCCCGAAGGCGGCATCGGCGGGAGCGGCGAGAGTGAGGATGACGAAGAGCGCCGCCAGCGCGGCGCCAATCCCCCCATAGGTCTGCCCCCTCCTGCTCATCCTGGAGTTGGCTTTACCCACTGGCAAGGATCTCAACCCTTGCCCTTCGCCTTGCAGCCCGGCACTCGCAGCCCCAGCTTCTTCTTCTTCAGCTTCTTGCCGTTCTGGGCTTCGAAGTTGAGGAAGGAGACGACGCGCTTTTTGCAGAGGTCGCGGGTGTTGACGAGGAGGCCGCGCTTGCCGCCCTTCATCGTCAGCACGAACTTGCTCACGGGCACGTCGGGAACCGCCGGGAAGACGGTCTTCAGGCGCGCCTTGCTGGAGCTGATGACCCCGCGCAGGCGGATGTTGACCTGGCCGCGGAGGTCGGCGAGCAAATCGGGCAGGCCGCTGTCGGTGCTGCCCGGCACCAGGTAGACGGGCCCGACCAGTTCGTCGTCGAGCAGCGGCGATTTTGCCCGCGCGTTGCCGTAGATCGACGCCTTCGGGCAATCGCCGGCGGCCAGCTGCGGACGCGTGCAGATCGTGCGGATGTGGCCCTGTTCGAGGATCAGCGCGTGCGAGAGGGTCACCGCCGCGCGGCGGATGTTGGCGTCACCCTCACGCGCCACCAGGGTCGCGCGGAATTTCGGATAGCTGTTGCGCTTGGTCGACTTGCGCTTGCCGAACAGCCGCGTGTACAGCTTCGGGCGGAACTTGAGCGCGCCGCAGTCGCTGGTCTGGACACCGATCGCGACCGGGAAGGTGCTGAAGGCGGCCGGGTCGGCGGGGTTGGCGCCGCCGCCGCGCAGCGCCCCGCCGCCGGCCAGCGCATCGCAGCTGGTCGGGTTGAGGGTGAAGCCCTTGCGGTCGAGGTCGACGTCGACCGAGCGGACGCTGAGCTGGGTGCCGCCGTAGACGTCCGGGATCGGGTCGGAGACGGCGTGGATCTGGGCCGTCTCCGGTTCGACGAACAGCGCCACCCTCACCACGGCCGTGCCGAGGTCGAACGGCCCCGCCGTGGCGGGGGTGACTACTGCCAGGGAGAGGGGGGCGCCGTTGTAGGGCCCTGAGAGGAAGACCTTGCCGCCGATCTGCAGCGGCGCCGGGCCGGTGCCGGCGTTGATCGTGGCGCTGCCGACGAGGCTTTTAGCGGGACAGCTGGAGGTGGCCTTCTCGGCTTCGCCGGCGTTGGCGGCGGCCGCCGCGAGGTCGGCCGCCGAGCAGTACGGGATGCCGGCGAGCTTGCCGGTCATCCCCGGCGGCAGCGTGATGTCGACGCCTTTTAGCTCCTGCTGGCCGTCGGTTCGGGTCAGGTGCATCGAGAGCGGGCTGAAGGCGCCCGCCTTGTTGGCCTGCGGCGCGACCGCGAAGGCGGGGGCGAAGGCGCGCTCGGCCATCGTTTTCGCGCAGGCGCCCCCGCCCGGGCTCGCGGTGAGGTCAAAATTGTCGTCGGGAGTCGCGGCCGGGATCGGCGCCCAGGGCGTCATCACCGCGCTGGTCTGACTCGGCCCGCAGGTCGGCGGGCTGCTGAGGACGGCGCCGGCGCCGCCGTCGAAGTCGAGGTCGAAGGAAGTGAACGGAACCTGCGGCGTGTCGGCGATCGTGGTCGAGAGCTGACCGGTCACGGGGTTGGCTTTGACCTTGCCGACCAGGCGGACCGAGATCCCGTATTTGGCCGACTCGGCGGCGACGAAGATCCGGTACTCCTCGCCCGAGAGCGGGTCGCGGCTGAGCTGCTGACCGACGTAGACGTTGCCTTCGAGGTCGCCTTCGGGCAGCGGCGGCGATTTGATCGTCGCGGTGCCGACTTTGGAGCCGGGCGGGCAGGCGATCGGGTTTTTCGTCCCCTTGCCGAACTGGGCGTCGGTGCAGGTTTCGAGCCCGTTGGCGGGCGCCGCGGCGGAGGGGTTGATCCCCATCCCCTGCGGCAGCGTCACCGTGGTCGCTTTCGTGACCGAGCTGTCCTGCTCATTCACTTCGGTGAGGAAGTTGGGTTTCAGGTGCGGGACCTCGACCGTGACGCTGGCTGCGGCCGGCGAGTTGGTCTCGGTGGTGCCGGGCTCGACCGTGATCGACGGGTCATAGGGAATCGTGTCGCATTCTTTCGGCGAGGTCCCGGGCGGGATCGGTGACTCGAGGTAGGGCAGCGAGCCGGCGGGGAAGGCCGGGTCGGGCGCGGCATAGGAGTCAGCGGCGAGCAGGGTCGAGTAGAGGCTGCCCGATTCGATGAAGGCCTCGCCGAGGCAGGTGCTGGGGGTGGTGATGAAGGTGCCGTCGCCGGAGCGCCCATCGAAGGAGAGGCGGTTTTTGAGGATCAGGCCTTTGATCAGCGGTTCGAGGTCGGCGACCTGCGGAACTTTGATCGTGAAGCCCTCGTGGTAGTCGCCGTCCCAGGCAACGTCGGCTTCGAGGTAGACGTTGTTGCCGGCGAGGTTGAGGCCGAAGCGGGCGGGCTCGCCCGGGTCGGGAACGATGTTGTAGACGGGGACCTGGGTCAGCGGCGGGGTCGGCGGCGTCGGGATTCCGAGCAGCGAGGTGGTGACGCCGCTTTCGCCGACCTTGGCCGAGCCGCCCGGCAACGTCTCGCAGGCCGCGGCGTTCGCTTCGAAGGTGGGTTTGGGGCAGCGCGCGGTCGCGCCCGGGTTGACGCTGAGCCCGATCGGCAGCTCGACCCGGACCGTTTTCAGTTCGGAGGTCGGCGTTTCGAGCGGGCCGGCGGTGGTGTGGGCGACGATGAACTGGGTGAACCCGATCTGCGGGTGGCCGGCCGCCTGTTCGAAGAACTGGCTGGGAGTGTCGACGCTGCAGATCGGCGTGTCCGTGGTGCAGGTGCCCGCCTGCCAGCCGGAGCTGGCGGTCGGGTTGTGCGGATCGCTCGGCGCGATCACGTCCGCGGTGCTGGCCGCCGCACTCGGAGCCATGAGCGCGACTGCGAGCGCGACCAACACCGGGAGTCGGCCTCCCCGGCCAAGCGGAAATCCCCTCTTCGAACTCATCACCCCTCCTTCAAGAGCCTTCAAAAACTCCCGTAAATGCTTCCCGCTAGGGACCGTACCCGATTTCGATGGTCCAAATCAACATTTTTGGGTAATATGCCTCACATGACGATCCCCAGCGCTCACTCAGCCAATGGCAACGGCGCCACCGCCGCCGTTGAAAACGGACACGGCTCGCTGCCGGTCGACTGGGAGCAGCTCGCCCGCTCGACCGCGCACCCATTGCGGGTGTCGATCCTCGAAATCCTCGGTCTCGACGGAGGCCGCATCCTCTCCCCCAGCGAGCTCTCCCAAGAGCTCCAGATCCCGCTCAGCAACACCAACTACCACGTCACCGAGCTGGCCAAATCGGCCCTGATCGAGATGGTCACCCAGCGCCAGGTCCGCGGCGCCACCGAGCACTTCTACTGTCTCCCTGGCATCGCCCCGATCGCGAGCAAGGGGAACGGCAGCGGGACGGGGGCGGTGCGTCACCTACAGGCGGTGAGCTGAGCAGGAGCGCGCCGCCAACCGCCCTGCCGAGATTTCAGGCGAGATCCTCTGTCTCGGCCCCCGGCATCCGACCCAGCAGGTTATCTTCGGCCGCGATGACCGAAGCCCTCTTCGACGTTGAGCAAGCCCAGACCTCGCTCGAGCCATCTCTGGTCGAGAACCCCGAATATCTACGGCGTCAACTGGTCACCTACATCGGCAACAAGCGGTCGCTTCTCAAGCCGATTCAGACCGCCACCGAGACCGTTGCCGAAGCCCTGGGCCGGCGCCCCGCCGTGCTCGATGCCTTCTCTGGAAGTGGCGTCGTATCGAGGCTTTTCAAGTCTCAGGCTTCCTACGTCGTAGCCAATGACCTTGAGCCCTATGCCCAGGTCCTCGGCCAATGCTTCCTCGCCAATGAGGGCGACGTTCCCTGGGACAGGCTCGAAGCTGCGATTTCGTCGCTTAACGACGCGGCCGACGACACCGAGTTGAGTGGCGGGTTCATTGAGCGCCTCTATTCACCGCGCAGCGATGACCACATCCAGCCAGGCGAGCGTGTGTTCTACACGCGCGACAACGCCCGAAGACTCGATGTCTACGCTCGGCTAATCCGCGAAGCAGACGAGGACCTCCGGCCGTTTCTGCTTGGTCCCCTGTTGTCAGCCGCGTCGGTGAATGCCAATACGGCAGGCGTCTTCAAGGGCTTCTACAAGGACTCGAGCACCGGCATTGGGAAATTTGGCGGTAGAGGTGCGGATGCCCTCAGCCGTATCAAGGGACGCATTCGCCTGCAGCCGCCGATCTTGAGTCGCCATCGGGGAGATTTCGATGTTTTGCAAGAGGACGCGAACGACCTCCCCGACGTGCTTGACCGGGCCGTTGATTTGGCCTATCTGGACCCTCCCTACAACCAGCATCCATACGGCTCGAACTATTTCATGCTGAATCTGCTCGTCAGCTATGAGGAACCTGTTGAAGTGAGCAAGGTCTCGGGGATCCCGACCGATTGGAACAGGTCCGGCTACAACGTCAAGAAAAAAGCCGAGGGCCTTCTTCGGGACCTGGTGTCACGCCTCCCGACGCGCTTCTTGCTCATTTCATTCAACGACGAGGGCTTTATCACGCCCGAAGCGATGGCGGCGATGCTTGGGCAAATTGGTGAAGTCCAGGAGTTCAGAACCACTTACAACACGTACAGAGGTAGCCGAAACCTGGCAGGTCGAAGCATCCATGTCACCGAGCATCTGTACTTAGTGGACCGGATGTGATCTGCGGTCATGGCAGAGAAGCATCGGCTGAGACTCAATCGCGCGGGCACGATCATCAACCTCACGTCGCGGCAGCAGGAGACGGCGCTCGGCGGCGCTCTGAAAGTGACCACGGCAGAGCTACTCGATCAGTTTGGGCTCGAACTCACGCACAAAAAGAGGTGGAAGCTGACCGACATCGTCAGCCGGCTTTCGGCTGATTTCCCGGACATCGATTTCTACACCCCTTCTGCTCAGGCTTCGATGAATCCGGATGGCGGCATTCTGTCGATCACGGATCACGATGGGATCGAATACCCAATATTGATCTCAGAGGTCAAGAACCAGGGCACCAACGACCTAAGGGCTGCCGAAGGCAAAAAACCACAAGCCAAAGGCAACGCCATCGAGCGGCTGGGGAAGAACGTCATCGGCATCCGCGCCGCCATGCTGAGCGAGGGCATCGTGCCTTTTGTCTGCTTTGGATATGGAGTCGACTTCGACGAGGGAAGCTCCATCCTGGACCGAGTTGCCACGATCGCGATGTACGGCTCGCTAAACAAAATATATGTCGTCAATGCAGGAACTCAGGACCAGTTCAATAGGGGAAGCTTTTTCTTTCGCGGCCCTGAATGGTCTGAGGCGGAGATGACGCAGATACTCATCGAGATTGGCACTCGAAGCATTCACTACTACTTTGCAAAGTACGGCGAGTCCTACTTTGCAAAGGCGGCTGGCGCCGAAAACGGCGACGCTTAGGGGTGAGCAGGTCCAGCCTGCCGCGCGCGTGGCGCGGCAGGGACCGGCTACCCGACCCAGACCCCCGGCTCCCCGGCCCGATACTTGGCTCTACAGAGGGACCGCGAAAGCGGACGACGGGGGTCGAACCCGCGACCTCAAGCTTGGGAAGCTTGCGCTCTACCAACTGAGCTACGTCCGCACTGGCCTAAGTCTATGGGCGGCGCGAGGATGCCGGAGGGCCGTGGGATCTAACCTTGCGGCCCGTGCGCGCCCGCCCCGTGATCGCCGTCGTCGCCGTGCTGGCCGTGGTCGGCCTGCTCACCTTCGGCCTGCTCAGCAAGGGCTCGTCGGGGATCGCGCTCGGCGACCCGGCACCACCGACGGTGCTGCCGCGGCTCGAAGGGCCGGGCAGCGAATCGATCGCCGACTACCGGGGCAAGTGGGTCCTGGTCAACTTCTGGGCCTCTTGGTGTGAGCCCTGCCGGGACGAGGCGGCGGCGCTGGAGGCGTTCCAGCGCAAGCACGGCGGCGACGAGTTCACGGTGCTGGGGATCGACACTCGCGACCTCAGCGGCGACGGTCGCGACTTCGTCGCCGAATACGGCCTCAGCTACCCGCAGCTGCGCGACGGCGACGGCGGCTACGGCGACGACTACGGGACCACCGGCGTCCCCGAGACCTTCCTGATCGACCCCCGCGGCAAGGTGAGGCTGGTCGCCAAAGGCCCGGTCAGCACCGAATACCTGCGGGGGGAAGTCGAGCCGGCGCTGCCGAAGGGGGCGGGACGGTGAGGACGCGGCTGGCCGCGGGCGCACTGCTCGCCGCCGCGCTGCTGGCGCTGGCCCCCGTCGCGGCGGGCGCGGCGCCGCGGACCTCGCTCAGCGAGGTCGAATCGGAAGTGATGTGCCCGGTCTGCGGCACCCTGCTGGAACTGGCGGAATCGCCGCAGGCCCAGCGCGAGAAAGTCTTCATCAAACAGCTGGTCAGGAGCGGCGCCAGCAAGGAGCAGATCAAGGATGCCCTGGTCGCCGAGTACGGCCGCGAGGTGCTGGCCCTGCCCGAGGGCGAGGGCTTCAGCCTCTCCGCCTACGTGGTCCCGGTGATCGCCTTCGTGCTGGGCGCGATCGCGCTCGCCCTCGGGGTCTGGAGATGGCGGCGGGCCAGCGGCTCCGACGAGCCGGGGGCGCCAGTCGTGGACGGCCCCAGCGCCGCCGACAACGAGCGGCTCGACGCCGACCTCGGCCGCTACGACCTCTAGCCCGCGCTACTCGCCGGAGCCGACGACGACGGCGCCGAGGGTCGACACCGGCAGGTCGACGATCGCCTCCCGCAACTCGCGAGCGGCGCGCCGCGACGTCTGCTGCGGCGAGATCGCGACCAAGAGGCCGTTGGCGGCAGCGGCGATCGCGGCCAGGCCCGGCCCGCCCTCGTCCAGCCGCGGGCCGGCGAGGACGACGAGGTCGTAGGCGGCGCCCAGCTTCGTGCACATGTGGCGAAAGCTCTGCAGCCCGAACAGGGTCGCCGGGTCGGGCACCTGACGCCCGGCTGCGACGAAGACGAGCGGCTCGCTGGCGGCGCCGGCGGCGGGCCCGGCCAGGGCCATCGGCTGCAGGACCTGCTCCGGCGTCGCCTCCCAGCGCAGGTACTCGTGCAGGCCCGGGGTCGGCTCCAGGCCGAGGTCGACCGCCAGCCGCGGCCGCGCGATGTCGCACTCGACGAGGACGGTGCGGCGCCCGGCGGCGCCGGCGGCGCCGGCCAGGGCAATCGCCAACGGGCCGCCAAGCTCGGTGCCGCCGGTGACCAGGACGGTGCGCTTATCGCCAAGCCCGTCGGCCACCTCGGTCAACCGCTCGAAGTCTGCCCGCCGCAGCGACCAGACCTGCTCGGCCCCAGGCGCGAAGGCCGAGACCTCGGCGAGGACGGGCAGCTTGGCGCGCCCGCCGCGCATCACATCCGCTCGGGGGCGGAGATCCCCAGCAGCCCAAGCGAGGCGGCGATCGTCCGCTTCGCCGCCAGGCAGAGCGCCAGGCGCGAGCGCTCAACTCCCTCCCCCTCGGCACCGACCACCTGGCAGTCGCGGTAGAAGGCGTGGAAGTCGGCGGCGACCGCGGTCGCGTAGGCGCAGATCCGGTGCGGCGCCCGCCGCGCGGCTGACTCGCGGACCTCGCCGGGGAACTCGAGCAGGCGCTTGATCAGCGCCTTCTCGCTCGGCTCCAGAGCGGCGCCTGCCGCCGGGTCGGGGCCGCCGGCGGCGGCCTCCGCCGCGGCCCCGGCTTTGCGCAGGATGCTGGCGATCCGGGCGTGCGCGTACTGCACGTAGTAGACGGGGTTGTCGCTGGACTGGCTGCGGGCGAGGCCGAGGTCGAGGTCGACTGCGGTCTCGTGGCCGCGCCAGAGCATGAACCAACGGGTCGCGTCGACGCCGATGTCGTCGAGCAGGTCGTCGAGCGAGACGAAGTCACCGCTGCGCTTGGACATCTGCACCCGCTCGCCGCCTTCGACCACGTGCACGAGGTTCATGATCTGCGCCTCGAAGGCGTCCGGATCGCCGCCAAGCGCGGCGATCGCCGCCCGCACCCGGCCGACGTAGCCGTGGTGGTCGGCGCCGAGGACGTCGACGAGGCGGCCAAAGCCGCGCTGCAGCTTGTCCCAGTGGTAGGCGACGTCGGCGGCCAGGTAGGTCGGCTCGCCGTCGGACTTGATCAGGACCCGGTCCTTGTCGTCGCCGAAAGTGGTCGTGCGCAGCCAGAGCGCGTCTTCGCTGCGGTAGGTGTGGCCGCCTTCGTCGAGCTTGGCCAGCGCCGACTCGACCTCGCCGCGGGCGTAGATCCCGCGCTCGGAGGTCCAGGTGTCGATGTGGACGCCGAAGCGCTCCAGGGTCTCCCCCACCTCGGCCAGCATCAGCTCGATCCCGCGCAGCCCCAGCGCCTCGCGGTCGCCCTGGTCGATTCCCTCGGCGGCGATCGACTTCGCCAGCTCGTCGACGTACTCGCCGCCGTAGCCGTCCTCGGGGACCGGCTCGCCGGCGATGCGGGCGGCGATCGAGTCGGCGAAGCGATCGATCTGGGCGCCGGCGTCGTTGACGTAGTACTCGCGCTCGACCTCGTGCCCGCAGGCTTCGAGCAGGCGGGCCACCGAGTCGCCGTAGGCGGCGAGGCGGCCGCCGCCGACGTGCAGCGGCCCGGTCGGGTTGGCCGACGGGCCCTCGACCAGGATCCGCTCCGGGCTCGCCACCGGCGCCGGCCCGAGGTCGTCGCCAGCGCCGACGAGCCCGGCAAGGGCGCGCGAGTACCAGGCGTCGGTGAGGAAGAGGTTGACGAAGCCGGGGCCGGCGACCTCGATCCGCTCGATGTCACCGGAGTCCCCGAGCTGCTGCCGCAGCTCGGCGCTGAGCCGCTCGGCGACCGAGCGCGGGTTGTCGCCCAGCGGGCCGGCCAGGAGCATCGCCGCGTTGGAGCTGTAATCGCCCAGCTCCGGCTTCGGCGGGCGGTCCAGCGAGGGGGGCGGCTGGGTCGGCTCGCCGTCGCGCAGGGCGCGGGCGGCACCTTCGACGGCACCCCTCAGCTCGGCGATCGAATCGGTCGGTCTCATCGGGCAATCGTATGGACCGGAGCCGCACCCGGGTACGCTGGCCGCTTGCGCGCAGCCGTTCTCAGCGACGTCCACTCCAACCTGCCTGCCCTCGAAGCCGTCCTGGCCGCGGTGGACGAGGCCGCCCCCGACGAGATCTGGTGCCTCGGCGACGTCGTCGGCTACGGCGCCGATCCCGACGCCTGCACGGCCCTGATCCGCGAGCGCTGCGAGGTCTGCCTGGTCGGCAACCACGACCTCGCCGTGCTCGACGCGCTCGACATCACCGTCTTCTCGGACACCGCCAAGGCCGCGGTCGAGTGGACCCGCAAGCAGGCCGACGCCGCGACCTTGGAGTACCTGGGGGGTTTGGAGCCAGCGATGGTGCACGCGGGCATTGCCCTCTACCACGCCTCCCCGCGGGACCCGATCTGGGAGTACGTGCTGTCGATCGAACAGGCCGAAGCGGGGTTCGACGCGCAGGAGCAGCGGATCGGGCTGATCGGCCACTCCCACGTTGCGCTCTTCTTCAACCGCCCCGACGGGGCGCGGCGCGGCTACTCGCACGGCGCCCAGGCCAGCGACGGCGCCGTCGTCGACCTCGACGGCGGCTCCTGGCTGCTCAACCCCGGCAGCGTCGGCCAGCCGCGCGACGGCGACCCCCGCGCCGCCTGGCTGGAGCTCGACACCGAGGAGCTGACGGCGCGCTATCACCGCACTCCCTACGACGTCGCGGCGGCGGCGGCCTCAATCCGCGCAGCTGGCTTGCCAGAGCCGCTTGCCGACCGTCTCGTGAGCGGTCGCTAATGCTTAATTGCAGGGAAAATCCGGCCTCTACCCCGTTGTCTAGACTCGCCCTATGGGTCGCCTGAGAGCCGTTTCGATAGCCCTCGCGCTCGCCGTCGTCGCGGCGGCGACGCTCTCTGCCTGCGGCAGTGACGAGAAGGCCGACCTGCTGCCGGGAGAGACCGCGACCGAGATCAACGCCAACCTCGACCTGGTCGAAACCCTGGTTGACGAAGGCGATTGCGTCGGCGCCGCCAACGCCGCCGCCGCGGTCGGCGAACAGGTCGAAGCGCTGACCGGCGTCAACAAGGACCTGAAGGAAGCGTTGACCGAAGGCGCCAACCGCCTCAACGAAGTGATCGGCGAATGCGACGAAGCGGCGAGCGAAGCGGAAGACACGACCGAAACGGTCGAACCCGACGAAGAAGAACGCGAAGCGGACGAAAAACGGGAACAGGAAAAGGCCGAAAAAGAGGCTGAAAAGGAAGCCGACAAAGCGCAGAAGGACGAAGAAAAGAGCGAAAAAGAAGCGCCTCCGGTCGAACCCCCGGGCCAGGAAAAAAAGGAAGAAAAAGAAGCTCCTCCGACCGAACCCGAAGACGGCGGCACCCCGTCCGGGGGCGTCGGGCCGGGTGCCGTGGCAGGGGAAGAATGATGGAGGCCGGAACCCTCTCGGGGCGCTACGAAACCGGTGACCGGCTCGGCTCGGGCGGGATGTCGAACGTCTACAAGGCGACCGACCGCATCCTCGAGCGCACGGTCGCGGTGAAGATCCTCGCCGAGCATCTCTCCGACGACGAGCGCTTCGTCGCCCGCTTCCGCCGCGAGGCGCTGGCGGTGGCGAAGCTGATCCACCCCAACATCGTCCAGGTCTACGACACCGGCGTCGACGACGGCCGCCATTACATCGTCATGGAGTACGTCGAGGGCCGCTCCGGCGCCCAGATCCTGCAGCGCCAGGGCCCGGTCGAGCCGGAGACCGCGGCGGAGATCGGGATCCAGGCCTGCGCCGGGCTCGACTACGCGCACCGGCGCGGGATCATCCACCGCGACGTCAAGCCGGGCAACCTGATGATCGTCGGCGGCCCGGTCGGCGGCGGCGAGATGACCGTGAAGCTGACCGACTTCGGGATCGCGCGGGCGATCGAGCAGACGCGGATCACCCAGGTCGGCTCGGTGGTCGGCACCGCCGCCTACCTGGCGCCCGAGCAGGTGCGCGGCGAGGAGGCGACGCCGGCCACCGACGTCTACGCGCTCGGCGTCGTCCTCTACCAGTTCCTCACCGGGCGGCTGCCCTACGAGGGCTCGACCCTGGCGGAGCTGGCGGTGCGCCAGCAGAACGAGAAGCCGCTGCCCCCCAGCACCTACAACGAGGAGGTGCCGGAGCCGCTCGGCCTCTCGGTCCTGCGCGCGCTCGAGGGCGATCCGAACCGCCGCTACGCGAGCGCCGACGAGCTCTCCAGCGGGCTGCGGCTGGGGCTCGAAGGGGAGGACGTGACCCTGCCCGAGGGCTCCGAGGGCACGACCGCGACCCGGGTGATCGGCGGCGACACCGCTGCCACCCGCCACCTCGAGCGCGACACGGCGCCGACCGAGTACCGGCCGGCCGACTCGCCGACCCGGCGCCCGCAGCCGCGGGTGGCGCCGCCAGTTCCGGTCCAACCGCAACGGCCGGCGCAGCGCCCCAAGAAGCGCTCCGGCTTCTCCCGCTTCGTCCGTTTCGTGCTGGCGCTGGTGGCGCTGGTCCTGGTCGCCGCCGCGGTCGCAGCCGGCGTGATCGCGCTCACCGACAAGGCGGCGAGCGTCCATGTCCGCGAAGTCGCGGGAGACACGATCGACAAGGTGACGGAAGAATTCAAGGATCTGGTCAGCAAGAACACGGAATAGGGTCGGGGGCGTTGCCGTGGCCAGAGATTCCGTGGGCTGACGAGTCTGCTCTGGACCCCCTATAGAGGGGTAAATCGCGGACTCGTGGTTAGGGTCAGGCGTCCCAGGGGGGGCTGCCGGCGAGGACGGCGGTGCGGTAGGCGCCGAAGCGGCCGGCTTCGATCGCGGTGCGGGCGTGTTGGGTTAGCTCGCGCATGTAGACGAGGTTGTGGAGGACGATGAGGCGGACGGCGGTCAGCTCTTCGGCGCGGGAGAGGTAGGAGATGTAGTCGCGGTCGTGGCGCTGGCAGGCTGGGCAGGGGCAGCCGGCGACCAGCGGTTCGCGGTCGCCGACCCAGCGGCCCTTGCGCATGTCCAGGCGCCAGCGGGTCTCGGGGCTGGGCGCGAGGGCGACGCCGTGGCGGGCGAGCCGGGTCGGGACCGCGCAGTCGAAGACGTCGAGGCCGAGGGCGATGCCGCCGAGCAGGTCGTCGACCTCGCCGATCCCGAGCAGGTGCTTGGGCGCCTCCTCGGGCAGCAGCGGCGCGGTCATCGCCAATACCGCCGCCATCTCCTCCTTGTCGCGGCCGAGGGTGCCGCCGATCGCCAGCCCGTCGACCCCGGCCGCGGAGACGGCCTGCGCCGACTCCCGCCGCAGATCCTCGTAGACGCCACCCTGGACGATCCCGAAGACCGCCTGGCGCTCGGGCCCGTTGTCCCCGTGCCAGTCGAGGCAGCGGTCGAGCCAGCGGTGGGTGCGCTCGGTCGAGCGAGCGGTGTAGTCGCGCTCGGCGTGGAAGGGCGTGCACTCGTCGAAGACGAGGGCGATGTCGGAGCCGAGCGCCGCCTGCACGCTCATCGAGACCTCGGGCGAGATGAACAGCTCGGCGCCGTCACGGTAGGACTGGAAGCGGGCCCCCTCCTCGGTGATCTCGACCCTGGAGCCGGGGCCGCCGCCGGAGCGGCCGCTGCCCTTGACCTCGTTGGCGACGCCGCCGTGGGCCAGCGAGAAGACCTGGAAGCCGCCGGAGTCGGTGATCAGCGCCCGCTCCCAGTTCATGAACCCGTGCAGGCCGCCGGCGGCGGCGATCCGCTCCGGGCCCGGGGAGACGAACAGGTGGTAGGTGTTGCCGAGGATCAGCTCGTAGCCGAGCTCGGCAACCTCGGCCGACTCCAGCCCCCGCACCGTCCCCTTGGTCGCCAGCGGGATGAAGGCGGGCGTCTCGATCGGCCCGTGGGCGGTGTGGATAGTGCCGCAGCGCGCCGCCCCGTCGCGGGCGCTGATCTCGAACCGCAGTCGCTGCGGGTCGCTTCTCACGCGATCAGCGTGCGGCCGGTCATCGGCGCCGGCTGGGCGATCCCGAGCAGCTGGAGGGCGGTCGGGGCGACGTCGGCGAGGATGCCGCCGTCGCGCAGCTCCAGCCCGTCGGCGGTGACGATCAGCGGCACCGGGTTCAGCGAGTGGGCAGTGTTGGGCGAGCCGTCGGTCTCGAGCATGTGGTCGCAGTTGCCGTGGTCGGCGGTGATGATGCAGGCGCCGCCCTTGGCCAACACCGCCTCGACCACGTCGCCGAGCTGGGTGTCGACCGTTTCCACCGCCTTCACCGCGGCCGGGATCACGCCAGTGTGGCCGACCATGTCGGGGTTGGCGAAGTTGATGATCCCGAAGCGGTAGGTGTTGGCGCGCCAGTGCTCGACGAAGGCGTCGGCGGCGGCCGCGGCGGCCATCTCCGGCTTGTGGTCATAGGTGGGGACGTCGCGCGGGGATTCGACCAGGCAGTGCTCCTCGCCGTCCAGCTCCTGCTCGCGGCCGCCGTTGAAGAAGTAGGTGACGTGCGCGTACTTCTCGGTCTCGGCCACGTGCAGCTGCTGGCCGCCGGCTTCGGAGATGGTCGCTGCCAGGGTCGTCTTCGGCCGCTCCTCCGGGAAGGCGACCGGGTAGGGCCAGCCTTTGCGGTAGGAGGTCATCGTCGTCAGGTCGAGGGTGGCGCCGCCGGTGCGCGAGAACTCGTCGAAGCCGGGCTCGGCCAGGGCGCGGGTCATTTGGCGGGCGCGGTCGGGGCGGAAGTTGATGAAGAGGGCGACGTCGCCGGCGGCGGCGCCGTCGTAGTCGCCGATCACGGTCGGCAGCACGAACTCGTCGGTGGTCTCGGTCTCGTACGCGGTCGCGATCGCCTCGGCGGCGCTGGCCGCGTGCAGGCCGCGCGCGTGGACGATTGCGTCGTAGGCGAGCTTGGTCCGCTCCCAGCGGGTGTCGCGGTCCATCGCGTAGTAGCGGCCGCTGACGGTGGCGACGCGGCCGGCCGCGCGCAGCCAGCGCTCCAGCTCCTCGAGGTAGCCCTTGCCGCCGTGGGGCAGGGTGTCGCGGCCGTCGGTGATCGCGTGGAAGACGACGTCGGGCACGCCCTCCTGCGAGGCCAGCTCGATGCAAGCCTCCAGATGCTCCCAGCCGGAGTGGACGCCGCCGTCGGAGACCAGCCCGATCAGGTGCAGGCGCCCGCGCGGGCTGTTGCGGGCGCGCTCGCAGGCGGCCAGCAGCACCTCGTTGTCGAAGAAGCTGCCATCGGCTACGGCGTCGTCGATCCGGGCCAGGTCCTGCTTGACGATCGCGCCGGCCCCGAGGTTGAGGTGGCCGACCTCGGAGTTGCCCATCTGCCCGACCGGCAGGCCGACGTCGGGGCCCTGGGCGGAGAGCCGGGTGTGCGGGTAGCGCTCCCAGAGGCGGTCGAAGACCGGCGTCTGGGCCAGTGAGATCGCGTTGCCGGGACCGGGCTCGGCCAGCCCCCAGCCGTCGAGGATGATCAGCGCCAGCGAGGGGACCAGCGGGGCCACCTCAGCCAGCGGCTTCCACGATGGCGGCGAAGTCCTCGGGGTCGAGCGCGGCGCCGCCGACCAGGGCGCCGTCGACGTCGGGCTGGGAGAGCAGCTCGGCCGCGTTGGCGGGCTTGACCGAGCCGCCGTAGAGGATCCGCAGGTCGTCGGCAGCGCCGCCGCGCATGCGGACCACGTCGCGGATGTAGGCACAGGTCTCCTGCGCCTGCTCGGCCGTCGCCGTGCGCCCGGTGCCGATCGCCCAGACCGGCTCGTAGGCAATCACTAC
Source organism: Solirubrobacterales bacterium (assembly GCA_036265715.1). Classification (GTDB taxonomy): domain Bacteria; phylum Actinomycetota; class Thermoleophilia; order Solirubrobacterales; family 70-9; genus VAYN01. The sequence continues at coordinate 27,391 of DATAON010000017.1, forward strand.
GCGGCTCAGGTCCGCCCCCTCGACGCCGCCGAGGTCGATCTGCAGCTGGCGCTCCAGGACTTCCTCGGTCTCGCCGCCGTCGCGCGCGGCCTCGCTCTCGCCGACGCAGAGAATCGGCTCGAGGTCGGCGGCCAGCGCCGCCGCCACCTTGCGGGCCAGCGCCTCGTCGGTCTCGGCGAAGAACTGGCGCCGCTCGGAGTGGCCGAGGACCACCGCCTCGACGTCGAGCTCGACCAGCATCGGCGCCGAGACCTCGCCGGTGAAGGCGCCGGCGCTCTCCTCGTGCATGTTCTGGGCGGCGACCTTGACCGCGGTCCCGTAGCGGCGCTCGACCACCGCGGTCAGCGCGGTGAAGGGCGGGCAGACGACGACGTCGGACTGGGTCGCGGCGATCCGCGGCAGCAGCGTGTCAATGAACTCCGCCGCCTCGGCGACGGTCTTGTTCATCTTCCAGTTGGCGGCGATGTATGGCGTCCTAGGCATCGACCAGGGCCTCCACTCCGGGCAGCTTCTTTCCCTCCAGCAGCTCCAAGGATGCTCCTCCTCCAGTCGAAAGCCAATCGACCTCGTCCTCGAGGCCGAACTTGCGGATCGCGGCGACCGAGTCGCCGCCCCCGATCACAGTCGTTCCCGGCGCCTTCGCGACCGCCTCGGCGACGGCGCGGGTGCCGCCGGCGAAGGGCTCCATCTCGAATGCCCCCATCGGCCCGTTCCAAAGCACGGTGCCGGCGTCGGCGATCGCGGCCGCGTAGAGGTCGCCGGTGCGGGGGCCGACGTCGAGGCCCATCCAACCGTCGGGCACTTCGACGCCGCCGCTCTCGCGCCGCTCGGTGTCGGGGTCGAACTCGCGCCCGAGCACGAGGTCGACCGGCAGCACCAGCTCGCAGTCGGAGTCACGTGCCTTCTCCAGCGCCTCGGCGGCCAGCTCGACGCCCTCGACCAGCGAGTCGCCGACCGGCACGTCCTGGGCGCGGAAGAAGCCGAAGGCCATCGCGCCGCCGATCAGGATCTTGTCGGCGACCTCGAGGAAGCGGTCGATCACCGCGACCTTGTCGGAGACCTTGGCGCCACCGAGGACGACGACCAGCGGCCGCTTCGGGTCCTCGACCACGCGGGTCAGCTCGGTCACCTCGCGCTCCAGCAACAGGCCCGCGTAGCCGGGCAGGAACTGGGCCACGCCCTCGGTGCTGGCGTGGGCACGGTGAGCGGCGCCGAAGGCGTCGTTGACGTAGAGGTCGGCGAGCCCGGCGAGCGCCTCCGCCAAGCCGGTGTCGTTCTCGGTCTCCCCCGGCTCGAAGCGGGTGTTCTCCAGCAGCATCACGTCGCCGGGACCGAGCCCGTGCGCGAGCGTCTCGACCTCGGCGCCGACCACAGCCGGTGCCTGCGTGATCTCGACGCCCAGCAGCTCGGCCAGCCGCTCCCCCACCGGCCGCAGCGAGAGCGCTGGGTCGACCTGGCCCTTGGGGCGGCCGAGGTGGGAGGCGAGGACGAGGGCGGCGCCGCGCTCGCGCAGCAGCTCGATCGTCGGCAGCGCCGCCCGGATCCGCATGTCGTCCGCAACGGCGCCGTCGGCCAGCGGCACGTTGAAGTCGACGCGGACCAGCACGCGGCGCCCGGCGACCTCGGCCTCGCGAACGCTTGCCTTCGGGAAGCTCACGGCGCCGGGCTCGCGGCTCTAGACCAGGACCTTGCCGGCCAGCTCCACGCAGCGGTTCGAGTAGCCCCACTCGTTGTCGTACCAGGCGATCGTCTTGACCATGCGGCCGTCGCCGATCACCATCGTGCCGCCGGCGTCGACGATCGAGGAGTGCGGGTCACCGACGATGTCGGTGGAGACGATCGGGTCCTCGGTGTAGGCGAGGATGCCCTTCATCGGCCCCTCGGCCGCGGCCTTCAGGGCGGCGTTGACCTGGTCGACGTCGACCGGGTTCGGGGTGGTGAAGACGAGGTCGACGGCGGAGCCGGTCGGGACCGGGGCGCGCATCGAGAAGCCGTTCAGCTTCCCGTTCAGCTCCGGCAGGACCAGGCCGACGGCCTTGGCGGCGCCGGTCGTGGTCGGGATCAGGTTCAGCGCCGCGGCGCGCGAGCGGCGCGGGTCGGAGTGCGGCATGTCCTGCAGCCGCTGGTCGGCGGTGTAGGCGTGGATCGTGGTCATCAGGCCCTGCTCGATCCCAAAGGCCTCGTGCAGCACCTTCGCCAGCGGCGCCAGGCAGTTGGTCGTGCAGGAGGCGTTGGAGATCACGTGGTGGCTCTCCGGGTCGTAGGCCTCGTCGAAGTTGACGCCGAGGGCGACGGTCACGTCCGGCTCCTTGGCGGGCGCGGAGATGATGACCTTCTTGGCGCCGCCGGCGAGGTGCTTGGCGGCGTCGGCGCGGGCGGTGAAGAAGCCGGTCGACTCGATCACGACGTCGACGCCGAGGTCGCCCCAGGGCAGGTCGGCGGGGTCGCGCTCAGAGAGCACCTTCAGCTCGTCTCCAGCGACCGTGATCGCGCCGTCGCCGGCCACGACCTCACCGGGGTAGCGGCCGAGGATCGAGTCGTACTTGAGCAGGTTGGCGAGCGTGCCGGTGTCCGTGAGGTCGTTGACCGCGACGAACTCGATGTCCGCGTTTGCCGCCTTTGCCGCCCGGAACACGTTGCGCCCGATACGACCGAAACCGTTGATGCCGACCTTCACAGCCATGGAGCCATTGCCTCCTGATTCGTTGGGGAAGCCGATCCTATGGAGTCGGCTATTAGTCAGACCCGATCGTGATCTCGATCTCGTATCCGTCCGGGTCCTTGAGGAAGGCGGAGTACGAGCCGGAGCCATGCGAGCGGCGTTCGCCGGGGTCGCTGACGCTGGTGCCACCCGCCCCCACGCCGCGCTCCCAGGCGGCCTTGACGGCGACGATCCCGAGGGCCGAGAAGCTGAGCAGCCCGAAGCCCGGCTTCGGTTCGTGGTGGGCCGCGGCGAAGAAGACCGGCTTCGCGATCCCCCAACCGATCGTCTGGTCCTCCTCGAAATGCCGACGCCAGCCCAACGGGGCCAGCATCGAGTCATAGAAGGCGGCACTGCGGTCGAGGTCGGAGACCTCCAAGAGGACGTGGTGCAACATCGGGTTAAGAAAGCTATACGGCCGAACCGACGAACGGCTTGCCGCTCACCCTGATCGGGGGGTCCAGCGGAAGAAGCGGATCGCCAGCAGCAGGCCAGCGACGCCCCAGATCCCGACCACCAGCAGTTCGTGCCAAGCAATCGCGGGGCCGGTTCCGGGCACGTAGGCCTGGAAGAAGGCCTCGAAGAAGGGGCGCACCGGGAAGTGGTTGGCGAAGTTGATGACGCCGTCGGGCAGCTCGTCTTCGGGGATGAAGATCCCGGAGAGGAAGTAGAGCGGGAGGAGCAGCGCGTTGACGATCGCGGCGGCGGCGTCCTGGGAGGGGATCGCCGCGGTCAGGGCGATGCCGAGGCAGCAGAAGCAGGTGGCGCCGATCGCCAGCACGACCAGCATCTCCGGCAGCCGCTCCCACGGGAACGGGACCGAGTAGAGGGCGCCGCCGATCGCCGCCAGCAGCGCCAGCATCAGCACCGTGACCACAATCGAGTTGCCGATTCGGCCGGCGATGAAGACCCAGGCCGGCATCGGCGTGCCGCGGCCGCGCTTGAGGCGGCCGTCTTCGCGGGCGATCACCAGCGTCATCGCCAGCGTCTGCATCGTCGCCGAGATCACCGAGAGCGCCATGATCGCCGGCACGTAGTAGGTGGTCGCCTCGATGCCGCCGTCGACGTTGACGGTCGAGCCGTCAAAGACCACCGCGAGGATGAGGAAGACGACGACCGGGAACATCACCGTGAAGAAGACGGCCGCCGGATTGCGCCAGAACGCCTTCTGGTCGTAGCGCAGCTGGTGGCCGACGAGGGTCAGCGCGCTCATGCGCCCTCCCCCCCGTCGGCGGGCGGTTCGGTCAGCTCCAGGTAGACGTCCTCGAGCGTCGGGCGGGTTACTTCCAGGCCCTCCAGCTCCTCGCCGCGGGCGAGGGCGTCGCCGGTCAGCCCGTGCAGGGTCTTGGCGAGGGTCGTGGTCTGCAGCGAGACCTCCTCGCCGTCGCGGCGGTAGCGAATCGTCGCCGCCTGGGCCTCGCGTTCGCCGAGGTCCTCCGGGGTGCCGCGGGCGACGATCTCGCCGCCGGCGATGATCGTCACCCGGTCGGCGAGGCGCTGCGCCTCGTCCATGTAATGGGTGGTGAGGAAGACGGTCTTGCCAAGGTCGCGCAGCCCGGCGATCACGTCCCAGGCCTGGCGCCGGGCGGAGGGGTCGAAGCCGGTGGTCGGCTCGTCGAGGAAGAGCAGCTCGGGGTCGCCGATCAACGCCATGCCGACGTCGAGGCGGCGCTGCTGGCCGCCGGAGAGCTTGCTGGCGCGGGTCTCGGCTTTCTCCCCCAGCCCGACCAGCTCGATCACCTCGTCGACCGCCCGCGGCGCCCGGTAGTAGCCGGCGTAGAGGCCGAGCGACTCGCGCACGGTCAGGTAGGGGTCGAGGCGGCCGCTCTGCAGCACGATCCCGATCCGCTCGCGCCAGGCGCGGCCGGCCCGCTGCGGGTCCTCGCCCAGCACGCTGACCTCGCCGCCGCTGCGCTTGCGGTACCCCTCGAGGATCTCGACCGTGGTCGTCTTGCCGGCGCCGTTGGGGCCGAGGAAGGCAAAGACCTCGCCGGGCATGACCTCGAGGTCGATGCCGCGAACTGCCTCGACCTCGCCGTAGCTCATGCGCAGGCCGGAGATGGAGATGACGGGGGTGGGCAAAGCCCGGCGATTCTAGGGCGCGGGACCGCTCAGTCGAGTTCCACGTCGCGGTGCTTGACCTTGACGATGACCCCGTCGATGCCGGCGAGGTCGCGCCGGATGCGATCGGCGACAGTGACCGAGCGGTGGCGACCGCCGGTGCAGCCGACCGCGATCGTCAGGTGGCTCTTGCCCTCGGCGACGTAGGCGGGGACGAGAAACTGCAGCAGCGGCAGCAGGCGGCCGTAGAACTCGCCGGCCTGGGTCCCCGACTCGACGTAGGCGCGCACCTCGGCGTCCATCCCGGTCATCGGCCGCAGCACCTCGTCGTAGTGGGGGTTGGGCAGGAAGCGGACGTCGAGGGTGAGGTCGGCATCGCGCGGCGGCCCGTTCTTGAAGCCGAAGGTGAGCAGGGTCAGCGCCAGCTTGCCCCCCTCCTCCCCGTCGAGCATCTCTTCGGCGATCCGCCGCCGCAGCTCGGCCCCGGTCAGGTCGCTGGTGTCCATGACCACGTCGGCGCGCTCGCGCAGCGGCGCCAGCAGCGCCCGCTCGGCCCGGATCCCCTCGACGATCCGGCCCTCCGGCGCCAGCGGGTGGCGGCGGCGGGTCTCCTTGTAGCGGTCGAGCAGGGTCTCCTCGTCGGCCTCGAGGAAGAGGACCGTCGGCTTCAGGCCGTCGGCGCCGAGGTCGTCCATCACCGCCAGCAGGTCGTCGAAGTACTCACCGCCGCGCACGTCGGAGACGACGGCGGCGCGCTCGACGCCGCTGCCCTCGTGGCGGAAGAGCTCACCGAGGCTCTCGATCATTCGCGGCGGCAGGTTGTCGACGCAGAAGTAGCCGCCGTCCTCGAAGGCGGCGATCGCCTCCGACTTGCCGGCGCCGGAGTGGCCGGTGATGACCACCAGCGCGACGCTCGCTGCCTCTGCCTCTGCCATTTGGTCTCTCAGCCGATTCTGTTGAGCTGCTCGTGGATCTCGCGCCCTACTTTGCCAGGCAGGCCGGGCACCGCCTCCAGCTCCTCCCTGGTGGCGGCGAGGAACCGCTCCGGGGAGCCGAAATGCTGGAGCAGGGCGCGCTTGCGGGCGGGGCCGATCCCCTTCAGCTCGTCGAGGACCGAGACGGTCATCGCGCGGTCGCGGCGGCCGCGGTGGTGGTCGATCGCGAACCGGTGCGCCTCGTCGCGGACCCGCTGCAGCAGCTTCGAGGCCTCGCTGTCGGCGGCGAGGTCGAGCGGCTGCGAGCGCCCCGGGACGAAGACCTCCTCGACCCGCTTGGCGAGGCTGACCACGGTGACGCCGCGCTCGGCGAACGGCGCCAGCGCCCGCATCCCCGCCGCCAGCTGTCCTTTGCCGCCGTCGATCAGGATCAGCGAGGGCAACGAGGCGAAGCTGGCGTCGCGCTTGCCGTCGTGGGGCGAGAGGTCGGCCTGTTCGAGGTAGCGCGCCATCCGCCGTGACAGCACCTCCTCCATCGAGGCGAAGTCGTCGGAGCCGCCGTTGCCGACGCCGGCCTCGCGCAGGTCGCCGCGGACTTTGAAGCGCCGGTAGTCGGCCTTCTTGGTCGCACCGCCCTCGAACACGACCATCGAGGCGACCGTGTGCTCACCGCCGATCGTGGAGATGTCGAAGCCCTCGATCCGCACCGGCAGCTCCTCCATCCCCAGTGCCCCCTGCAGCGAGGAGAGCGACTCGACCCGGCGGGCGCGGCGGTGCTCGCGCCGCAGCCGGTCCTGGTCGAGGGCGAGCTGGGCGTTGCGCTCGGCCAGCTCGCGCAGCTTGCGTTTGTCGCCGCGCTCGGCCGCGCGCACCTCGACCGGCGAGCCGCGGCGTTCGCTCAGCGCCTGCGAGAGCACCTCGGTGCGATCGCGCAGGTAGGGGCCGACGATGATCGTTCGCGGCATCGAGGGCGAGGCCGAGTAGTACTGGCCGATGAACTCCTCGGCGACCTCGGCTGCGTCGCGCTCGGCCTGGTTCTCGAGGTAGAAGCTCTGGCGCTCGGCGAGGATGCCATCGCGGACCTGGAAGACCTGGGCGTTGGCGTCGGGCCCCTCGACCGCGACCCCGATCAGGTCGGCGGTGCCGACCGAGCCGCCGGCGACGCGCTGGCGCTCGAACAGCGAGCGGATCGCCTTCAGGCGGTCGCGGTGCAGGGCGGCGCGCTCGAACTCCTCGGCCGCCGCCGCGGCCTCCATCTTCGCCACCTCCTCGTCCTCGACCTGGCGGTAGCGGCCCGAGAGGAAGTCGACGATCGCCTCGATGTTGCGCCGGTACTCCTCCCGGCTGACGTGTCCCACACAGGGCGCCCCGCAGCGCTTTATGTAGTAGTCGAGGCAGGGACTGCCGGAGCGGCGGCCGGGCTCGGCCCCCTCGCAGGTGCGGAACTGGAACAGCTTGCCGAGCAGGTCAAGCGTCTCCCGCACCCGCTTGGCGCTGGAGAAGGGGCCGAAGTAGACGCGGTGAGCGCGGTGCTTCTCGCGGGTGAAGTAGACCCGCGGGTAGTCCTCGTCGAGGCTGACGGCGACGTAGGGGTAGGACTTGTCGTCGCGCAGGCGGATGTTGAAGCGCGGCCGGTGGCGCTTGATGAAGCTCTGCTCGGCCAGCAGCGCCTCCGCCTCGTTGGCGGTGACCAGGGTCTCGAACCGCTCCACCCGCGAGGTCAGCCGGGTGTCGCCGCCGGAGAAGTGCGAGTTGACGCGTTTGCGGATCGAGCGCGCCTTGCCGACGTAGAGCAGCTCGTCGGCGCCGTCGTAGAAGAGGTAGACGCCGGGGGAATCGGGCAGCTCGCGGCGCCGCTGGGCGATCCGCTCGTTACGCGAAACCGTGTCATGGTCGACGCCGCTCTCCATGCTCCAAGAGTAGGCTGCGCCGATGATGAGCACTCCTGACTTGAACACGATGAAGATCGAGATCGACGGTGAGATCGGCACCCTCACCCTCGACCGCCCCGACGCGTTCAACGCGATGAGCCCGGAGATGATCGGCGAGATGCTGGTCGCCTTCGCCTGGCTCGCCGACCAAGCGCCGCTGCGGGCGTTGATCATCACCGGCTCCGGCAAGGCCTTCTGCGCCGGGGGCGACGTCACCTGGTTCCGCAAAGGCGTCGAGGACGAGGGGATGGACCTGCCCGCCGACGTGCGCCGCGGCGCCGAGGCGCTGCACTCGGCGATCGTCGACCTGCGCCGGATCCCCTACCCCGTGATCGGCGCCATCAACGGCCCCGCGGCCGGCGCCGGCTTCTCGCTGGCGCTCGCCTGCGACATCCGGGTCGCCTCCGAGAGCGCCTTCTTCGCCTGCGCCTACGGCCGCATCGGCGCCTCGCCGGACGGCGGCATGACTTACTTCCTGCCGCGCGTGGTAGGGCCCTCGCGGGCGCTGGAGCTGCTGCTCGAGGATTCCAACATGAGCGCCGCCGACGCGCTGGCCGAGAAACTGGTCAGCGAGGTGGTCGCGCCGGACGCGCTGGCCGCGCGGGCGCGCGAGAAGGCCGAGAAGCTGGCGGCGATGGCGCCGCACTACGTGCGGATGGCGAAGACGCTGGTCGGCGGCAGCATCGAGCACACGCTGACCGAGCACCTGCAGCTGGAGCGCCACGGGATCGCCGACAGCATGGGGACCGAGGACCTCCGCAACGGCGTCGCCGCCTTCTTCGGCGGCGAGAAGCCGGTCTTCGTCGGTAAATGAACCCAGCCGGCAGCCCCGACGTATCTCCTAATCAGCACCGTCCACCGCTCCCGAAAGGACCAGTCATGAAGAAGGCCCTTCCCGTCGCCCTCGCGCTGGTGATCGCGTCGCTCGCGCTCGCAGCCTGCGGCGGCTCCGACGATAGCTCCAGCAGCGCCGAAACCCAGTCCCAGAGCGGTGAAACCACCGAAGCCGACGGCTCGGCGAGCGGCGGCGAAGCCGAAGGCGGCAGCGCCGGCAGCGCCTCCGCGGTCGACATCAACGCGGTCGAGGGCAGCGACCTCGCCTACGAACAGAAAAGCGTCGACGCCACCGCCGGCAAAGTCACCGTCAACTTCACCAATCCCCAGGCGATCCCCCACGACGTCGACATCGAAGACGCCTCCGGCGAGGACGTCGGCGAGACCGAGCTCATCTCCGAAGACTCCGACTCCGTCGAGGTCGACCTCAAGCCCGGCACCTACACCTTCTTCTGCTCCGTCCCCGGCCACCGCGAAGCCGGCATGGAAGGCACGATCGAGGTCAAATAACCCCGCAGCGATTCGCGCTTCCGACTTTGAGGCCCCTATAGCGCCCCCAAAGTCGGAAGCGCGTTCTAGAATCCCGCCGGTGAGCAGCAAACGCGTCGCCTTCATCCAGTCGTCCTGGCACAAAGACCTGGTCGACCAGACCCGCAAGGCCTTCCTGGCCGAGGCTGAGCAACTCGGCATCCCCGCCGCGCAGGTCGACTGCTTCGAGGTGACCGGCGCCTTCGAGATCCCCCTCCACGCCCAGCGCCTCGCCACGAGCGGGACCTACGACGCAATCGTCGCCGCCGGGCTCGTCGTCGACGGCGGCATCTACCGCCACGAGTTCGTCGCCTCCGCCGTCATCGACGGGCTGATGCGGGTCCAGCTCGACACCGGCGTGCCGGTGATCTCCGCCGTCCTCACCCCGCATCACTTCCACGAGCACGAGACGCACCGCGCCTTCTTCTTCGAGCACCTGGAGACCAAGGGCGTCGAGGCCGCCCGCGCCTGCGCCCACACGATCGACGCGCTCGACGCGCTCGACCGGCTTCCCAGCAGCGGCTGAGCCTCGGCCGCTGCTCAGTCCTGCGGCGCCATCACGCGCACTACCGAGTCGCCGACGAAGCAGGGCTTATCGGAGCCCTCGACCTCGAGGGTGAAGCGGGTGACGAACTCCCACCAGCCGCCGCCGCGCTCGTCCATCGAGACGACCTCGGCCTTGGCGCGGATCTTCGAGTCGACCGGCACCGGAGCGGGGAAGCGGATCTTGTTCCAGCCGTAGTTGACGGCGAGGGCGAAGCCGGCGGGGGCGATCAGCTGGCCGCGAAAGCCGTCGACCATCGAGAGCGTGAGGTTGCCGTGGGCGATCGTGGTGCCGAAGGGGCTCTCGGTCCTGGCCCGCTCGACGTCGACGTGAATCCACTGGTGGTCGCCGGAGAGCTCGGCGAAGGCGTCGATGTCGTCCTGAGTGACCGTGCGCCAGTCGCTGGGGCCAACCTCCTGGCCGACCAGCTGCTGCATTCCCTCGACGCCCTGAACCTCGACGGCAGACATTGAGCGCATCCTATTGCGAAGACGTTCGCCGGTCTACTCTTTGGCAATGAGCAGCGAGATCGAGCGGAAGTTCCTGCTTGGCGAGCTCCCCTCCTGGCTCGCCGATCGCGCCGGCGAGCCGATCTCCCAGGGCTACCTGACCAGCGGTGGAGGAGCCGAGATCCGGCTGCGGCGTGCCGGCGAGCGAACGCTGCTGACGGTCAAGACCGGCGCCGGCGAAGTCCGCGAGGAGGTCGAGGTCGACCTGGACGAGGGCCTGTTCGACTCGCTCTGGCCGCTGACCGAGGGACGTCGGATCGAGAAGACGCGCCTGCGGGCGCCCCTGACCGACGGCCTCGAAGCGGAGGTGGACGTCTACGACGGCGACCTGGCGGGCCTGGTCGTGGCCGAGGTCGAGTTCGACTCGGTCGGGCGCTGCCGCGAGTTCGGACCGCCGTCCTGGATGGGCACCGAGGTCAGCGGCGACCCCCGCTACGCGAACCGGTCGCTGGCAACTGCCGGAGCGCCGCCGACCGCGGACCCCGCCCCGGCCCCCTCCTCTTCCTTCCGCCTCAAGCGCAGGGAGGAAGTCAGCGAGGGCGTGCGCCGCATCGTCCGGGCCCGCGCCGGGATCGCCGCCGAGACGCTAGAAGACGACAACGGCGACCCGGCCACAGCGATCCACTCCGCCCGCAAAGACCTGAAGAAGATCCGCTCGACCCTGCGCCTGGTCCGGGCCGAGCTCGGCGAGACGACCTACAAGGCCGAAAACAAGCGCTACCGCGAAGCCGGCCGGGCGCTCTCTGGCAGCCGCGACGCGGCAGTCAGGATGCAGACGCTGGAGAGCCTTGAGCGGCACTTCGGCCGCGAGTTCCCGAGTGCCGCGGCGGCCACCTGGCGCGGTCAGCTCGAAGCCGAGAGCGAGAAGGCAGGGGCTGCCGCCGGGCCCGAGGCGGAGGCGACCAGGGAAGCGATCGGCGCGATCGCGGCGGCCCAGGCCGCGGTCGAGACCTGGCAGCTCGCGGGCGATTCCTGGGGCCTGCTCGGCCCCGGCCTGGGCGACGCCTATCGACGCGGGCGCAAGACGATGGCCGCGGTAGCTGCCGATCCCGACCCGGAGCTGGTGCACGAATGGCGCAAGCGCGCCAAGGACCTCTGGTACCAGCTGCGCCTGATCCGGCACGCCTGGCCGGGACCGCTGGAGGCCAACGTCGACAGCGCCCACGACCTCGCCGACCTGCTCGGCGACCACCACGACCTCACCCTGCTCGGCGAGGACCTGGCTGGCCGCGGGGACGTCGAGGGCCCGACCCGGGCTCGGGTCGCGGAGCTGATCGAGCGCCGCCAGGCGGAGCTGATCGACGCCGCGCTCGACCTCGGGGGGCGCCTGTATGCGGAGAAGCCGAAGCAGTTCGCCCGCCGTATGCGCGCCTACTGGTCTGCCTGGCGCGACGCCTGATTCGCGCCCGCGCTCGCGCCCGCGCCTAGTCGCTCCACCAACCCGGGACGATCTCGCCGTCGCCGTCGTGGCGAGCGCCGACCGCAAGGACCTCGAGACCTCCGGGACCGGCCTCGAAGGCGCGGGTTACGCCGGGGGCGATCCGGATCGCGTCGAGCGGTTCGATCTCCAGCACCTCGTCGTCGAGCTTGACCCGGCCGTTGCCGCCGAGGACCACGAAGACCTCCTCGGCCTGCTCGTGCCGGTGCCCGAACGGCTGGCGCTTGGTCGGCTTCAGCCGGTGGTGGCTGACCCCGGTGCGCTCGGCATCGAGGTCGTCCTTGGCGAAGCGGACCTCCATGTCGCCGCCAACCCCGAACTCCTGGGCCGAGTCTTTGACGTCGGTCAACTTGATCACGGTGTAGGGCGTCGCCATTGGTTCTCCTCGCAGTTGGGGCCGTCGCCTCATCCCTACCCAGCCCTGCCGGCGCCAAGCAGGCCATGACGACGGGGTAGCCTTGAGGCGTGGCCGCCCCAACCGCTCGTGTGCTCTCCAGCTCGCAGTTCGAAACCCTCGCCGAGCACGGCGAGGAGCGCTCTGCGGGGGTGGGCGAGGTCCTCTTCGAAGTCGGCGACGCGACCTACCCGTTCATCGCGATCATCGAGGGCGAGGTCGCGATCCAGGACGCCGCCGGGCGCGAGATCGTCCGCCACGGGGCCTCCGGCTTCCTCGGCGAGATGAACCTGCTCTCCGGCCAGACGGTTTTCCTCACCGCGGTCGTGACCGAGCCGATCCGCTACCTCGCCGTCGACCGCGAAGACCTGCGACGACTGCTCTTCGACGACGGGTCGCTCGCCGACCTGCTGTTGCCCGCCTTCGTGCAACGGCGCGAAATGCTGCAACAGGTCCAGGGCGTCGGGGTCGAGATCATCGGCCCGCCGCACCTGCCGGAAACGCGGCGCCTGGTCGACTTCGCGAAACGCTTCCGCCTCCCCTTCACCCCGCGCGACCCCGTGACCGACGCCGAGGCCGCCGCCCTGATCGAGCAACTGGCCGAAGACGAGATCCCGCTGGTGCGACTGCCCGGCCGCGCCGATCTGCTGCGGCCGACCAACGGCGAGCTCTCGCGGGCTCTGGGGATCGGGCTCGAGCTTGGGCCGCGCGAGGTCGTCGACCTGCTGGTGATCGGCGGTGGCCCGGCCGGCCTGGGCGCCGCCGTCTACGGCGCCTCGGAGGGACTCGACACGCTGGTGATCGAGAGCACCTCGCTCGGCGGGCAGGCCGGGACCTCGCGCCGGATCGAGAACTACCTCGGCTTCCCAGCCGGGATCAGCGGCACCGAGTTGATCAGCCGCGCGATCACCCAGGCGCGCAAGTTCGAGGCCCGCACCGCCACTCCCTACCGGGCCCTCTCGCTGGAGCCAGGCGAGGAGCGGCACATGGTCAAGCTCGAGGGCGACGTCGAGGTCGCGGCGAAAGCGGTGCTGCTCGCGACCGGCGCCGAATACCGGAAACTGCCGGTCGAAAACCTCGACGAGTTCGAGGGCTTTAGCGTCTTCTACGCCGCGGGGCCGCCGGAGGCGCAGCTCTGCGGGGCCCAGCGCGTCGGCGTCGTCGGCGGCGGCAACTCGGCCGCGCAGGCGGCGATCTGGCTCGCCCGCGGCGGCGCCCTCGTCACCCTCCTGCACCGCCGCGCCGACCTCCGCGAGACGATGTCGGCCTACTTGATCGAAGACCTCGACCGCTACGGCGTCGAGGTCCGCGACCGCAGCGAAATCACCACCCTGCACGGCGATGACGGCATGCTCGATGGCGTCACCCTCTCCGACGGGACCGAGATGGCGCTCTCCTACCTCTTCCTCTTCCTCGGCGCCTCACCGTGCACCGAGTGGCTGGGCGAGTGCATCGCCCGCGACCAGAAGGGCTTCGTCCTGACCGGCGAGGAGGCCGGCGCCGATGGCCTGCTGGAGACCAGCGTTCCCGGCGTCTACGCCGCCGGCGACGTCCGCTCGGGCTCGATCAAGCGCTGCGCCACCGCGGTCGGCGAGGGCGCGGCCGTGGTCCGCTTCGTGCACGAGCACCTGGCCGCGGCGCCGGCGACCAGCTAGGCCACCGCCTCACCTCAAAGCTCGGCATCAGCAGCGACCCGGCGCCGTGCGCCCGGCATGGACCGCTCATTCAGTCGTCTTGCCACTTGGGCGATCGTCGGCAACGATCCGGGTGAGCTCATGTGCGTGGGCGGTGCGGGAGCGTGCCGAGGCGTGGGCGACTAGCAAGGCATCGGCATAGGTCCCGGTAAGACGGCCAATGCGCTTGCAATGGAACGCGAAGCGGGTCGGCGAACTGCCGAGAGTGGCTTTGAACGGCCCACCTTCATCGAGGATCTTGTGACGGAGGTCATTCCCTGCCTTCTTCTTGATGACCTCACCAAGTTCGGCCTCATCGATCAGCTTCAAAAGGACACCGACCTTCTCGGCCGCATTCTCGATCTGCTCAAGACGTCGCTGTAACCCGGGTAGGAGAGGTTCGAGTTTTATTCTTGCGTGCGGTGCGATGGTTGCTTTCCCCTCGGTGTTGAAGCTGACCAGATCCAGCACATCGAATGCCGCCTGATACTCCGGCCGAAACCGAACCGCCCACTCGCCATCGCCGGTCGGCCCCCCGCGGGGCAGCAAGTACCGGCTGGTCCCGTCTTTTGTCCCCTCCTCTACGACCTCCCGGACCGCAAGAAGAAACGCCGCGGAAGGGTCGTAAGCCCGGCCCTCAGGACGGAGGGCCAGATCGCACGGCTGGCCGACGAGGATGAAAACCTTGCCGTGCTGCGTCTGGAAGAGATCGCCATTGGCGATTGGCAGACCGGCCCCATTGACGTAGGCGGCATCGTCGTATGCCTCCGCCTTCTCGACCCTGAAGGCAAGCGCCTCTGAGGCCTCATGAGCATCGGCTGGCCGAGCATGGAGGAGGTTCCTGACATCCTCGATTCCGCGCCGAACAACCTTGTCGGTCGCGAGTCGCTCGCGCGCCTTTTTGATGCCTAAGGTCTTAAAGAGTCGGAACCACGTGTCTCCCTCCCACTCGCCGCCTTCCCGGGAAGAGCGAAACACGAGGTCCTCGAGCACCTGTGGTGTTTCGTCACCGATCGAAGCGGCTGCGTGTTTCATCGCCTCTTCAAGACCGTCCTGAACCTCCCGCCGCAGCGTTCCTATCTGCGAGGCCAAGAGCACAGCGCGAACCTGCTCGACGAGCTCCGGCAGGTCCTTGGCATCCTCGCCGGAGAGGAGCCGCTTGTTGATCACCACAAGTCCGGCACGCTCGATATCGCCTTGGCCGGCCCATTTGTCCGCGGTGGCCGCCTCTTTCCCCTCCGGAGCTTCGGTGGTGAGCAAACCGACCACGTGATCTCCGGTCTGCTCGAGGGCGGCCTTCGCCAAGCGGAGGCCGCTCCGGTCATTGTCTTTTCGAGTCTCGTCCCCAAAGTTGACATCGAAGAGAACCAGCGCGCGCTGATGGTTGTCGAGCAACCTTTCTTTCTCGACTTCCCACTCGTGCAAAGTCATACCACGGAAATAAAGATTGCCGATGTGACTGCTAACCCGGGTCGGGTCTCCGGTCGGGTCGGCCAGGTTGTCCCGCTTCAGCAGATTCTTGCGGACCTTTACCTTCTCCTCGATCGGCACGTCCGGCCAGTGATTCTCGATGTGCTGCTCGTAGTCCGCGCCATCCGGTAGCGGGGGCAGTGCCTCCAGCTCCGGACCCTCGCCCACTTCGTACTGCAGCGTGTATACAGCCCCCGGTGGAATGAACTGGTCGTCGACAACGAGAACCCGTTTGATGCCCAGATGCACCAGGAGCTTATGAAGACCGGCCTCAGGCATCGGCCCGATCGGGCAACGCCCCACTCAAGTCGAGGACGAAGGCGCGGCGGCGCCCGTCCTTGTCGCGGTCACCCAGATAGATCGTCGCCTCGTCGTCGCGTAACACCTGGCGCGTGATGAACAGCCCGAGCCCCCTGCCCTCCTCGCCCGTCCGACCAGAGACGAAAGGCTCGAAGATCGCGGTCTCCAGACCCGGATCAACCCCTGGGCCGTTGTCGCGCACGAGGATCTTTGGTCGTTTGATCGACAGCTCGATCCGTGGCTTGGGGGTCTCCGCATGCCGAAGCCAGAACTCGCTGTTGATGATCAGGTTGTCAAGCGCTTGCTGAAGTCGCCCTCGGTTGCAGCTAGCCTGAAAGCCCTTGCCTTTCGTGACGACCGCAATGCCGAGATCGGCGAGGCGCTCGCGATGGTAGTCGGCCACTTCCTCCACCACCTCGCTGACGTCGAGGGTCTGGCGGCTCGTTCGCTGATATCGGAGCTGCGGCTCGAGGTGGCGGATCTGACGCCTGATCGCCCGTACAGTCGTCTTGATCTCGCTGGCGAGGGCACGGGCCGCCCGCTGCTCAGGTCCCTTGAACTGCGGCGCCAGCGCGTCCACCCGGGCCTCCAGGCGTCCGGTGACATTGGCCATCTCGTGGGCGACGGTCTCGGCCACTATCCCCAAACCGACCGTCTGATATGCGGCCTGGAGCTGACCGCGCAGGTCACTCCGCTCGCGCTCGACCTCGGCACTGGCATTCGCCAGCTTCGAGAGGTCAGCCGTCAACTTCTCTCCCTCTGCAGCCAGCCCCTGGAGCTGCTCGAGCAGCCGGCCCGCCTCAGCCGCCTTCTCGACCTGGTCTGGCGTCAGCAGCGCCGAGCCGTCGCCTAGCTCCCCGAGCGTGCGCCGCACCGACTCGACTGCTTCAGCAAGGTCGCTGGTGCGCTGCTCCCGCGCGGCGGCCTCGCGGGCGAGCTCGCCCGCTTTTTCGGCCGGGGACTGCTCGGCAGTTTTCTCAACCTCTCCAGCCCATTTGCTCAACTCACGACCGATCAGGGTCTGGACGATAGTGACGCGGTTGACGAGCGCCTTCAAAAGAGCAGCAAAACTCCGGTAGGGCGGGTCTGCGATGAAACCCTCACGGTCGGTCGTCTCCTTGAGCTGGGCATTGTCGCCTGCTGATAAGGCCACATAACCGACCACGTTTCCCGGTCGAAGTGCGTAGAAGGAGCGTCCTCCGGTGAAGCCCTTGCCGAGACCGAGGAAATCGTCGCCGACCCTGACCCCGAAGCCGTCGCGAAACACCTTGATGCCCCGCACATCATGAACCCAACGTTTGTACAGCTGACGAGAGTCGAAAATCCCCTTCTCCACACCGAAGTCGACATCGGATGAGAGCGAGAACGAGTCGAGCTCGCCGGAGAACGGGCCAGGGTCTGCCCAGGAGCGATCATTATCCGTCCGCAGCTTGGGATCTTCGAACACAACGTCATGACGATCAATAGAAAAAGCCAGTTGAAGCCACCAAGGATCGTCGGCCGCCTTAGCTAGGTACGCCTTCAAGCCGCCGCTGGAGAGGCGTCGACGGAGCTCCGCCCCACGATCTGGAACCACGTTGGACTCCCAAAAGGCGTAGAGCTCCTTATTTGCCGACGACGGCGCAAACGCGTCGAGCTTGAAGCGGCCGCCGACGGTCAGCTTTTCGCGGTCGAAGCTGAAAGTCCAGCGCAGGTCGGCGAGGTCGCGGCGCAGCTCTGAGAGCTCCCCCAGCTGCAACGGATCCTTACGAGCCGGATCGTTGAGATAAATCTCAAGATTGAAATCCCTGATCAGCTCGAACGGGGAGATCAACGTCAGCATCTCCTGCTGGACCCGCACGCGATCCTCCCACACTTGTGAGTTCGTCAGCCCTGAGACGCGGATCACCGTGCCCTGGCGACCCGTCACCTCCCCGCACGACACGTCATTCGTGAAGGACGTGTCGAGCGTCCAGCCACCAGATGCCGCTTTTTGCTCCTTGATCGCCCGCTGTTCATAGTGGACCTTGACTTCCGACAGCGCATCCTCCCGTTCGAAATCCTGTCGGGTGAAACGCAGGATGTGCTCCTCTCGAGCCGAGCGAGGCCGGGTGCGGATCTCAACCTGTACGCCAAGGCGCAGCACGCCGAGCCGGCCAAGACCCTTATCGCCCAATGGAGTCCGCTTGAGTCGGTTCGTCTCTCCTTTCTCCTTCATCTCCCTCTTTACGGAGGTCGAGATCAGCAGCCAGCCGTTCTCGAGCTGCTCGCGGGTCATGCCGTCGCCGTCGTCCCGGATCTCCACCCAGCCGACGGGCTCCTCTTTCTTGGTTACTCCCGCGATCTCGACAGGATCCTCGGATTCGACGGTGACGCGAGCCGAGGTCGCGCTCGCGTCATAGCTGTTCTTGACCAGCTCGACGAGCGCCTGCATCTCGTCGGTGATCAGTTCGTCGCCGAGCCTGAAGACGACTTCCGGGCTGATGTTGAACCTGGGCGCATCCGACGCCACGGCCGGCCGCTTCAACTGCGGACTCAATTCCTGACCCGTCGGAGCACGACCACGTGCTCACGGTGCATCGTCGCGCCAGCGCTATTGCGAGCGGCCATCCGCTTGCGATGGAGAGGGATATCGCGGGCTAGGGTCTCGACGTGAACGAAGCCGTAAGCGGCCGAGAGCTCGATTAAGATCCGATCGAGCGGAACCGGCATGCCCCCCACACGACGCGATCCGACCGTCCAGGCTGCGCAGCTCCCCAATACGATCGTCGGCGCCAGCGCTTTCAGCGCTTCGTCAAGGTCCCGGGTGAACGCCAAGACCCGACTTCGCCGGTCCTGTTTCTCCTCCTCCAACCCCGCGAGCACTTTCTCGACCGCCGCCGAGCGTTGCGACAGGCGCTCAGCGACGTCGGAGCCGATCCGCTTCGTGCCGCCGAGGCTCTGGCGATCTATCTCGTAGGTGCTCGCGAGACAGGTCGCGTCGGCGACGGGATCGATATCGCAAAGGTCGATCCACTGCAACGGCAGGTAGGAATGCTGCCCATAGGGAACCGTTGAGGTGTTGTCTCCATAAGGAGGCGAGGTAACCATGACTGCGCTCAGCGGGCCGGACCAAGCCAGGCGGCGGCTGTCGCCGAGGCGCAGGTCGACCACGCCCTTGTACCAGCCGCGGCTCAGGAACCCTTTCTCGTTGAGCTCGCTTGCAGCCTCCTCCAGCCTGGTCAGGTTCTCGCGAGCTACGCGGGCAAAGACATCGCGAGGGTCCGGGCGCCGCTCGATCTGCTCCTCGGGGCGGCGGTGAAGCTTCACCGTGCTGGTGCGCGAGTTACTGGTAAGTCGGATCGTCTCGGCGAGGCAGATCCAGAGGAAGCGCCGCGTCGGTAGGTTCGGCTCGCTGCGGATCTTGCGGCGCAGGGCGGTCAACCCACGTGCGACGTCCTCGGTGAACCAGTGCTTCCAGTTGTCGAAGCGCTCCTCGACCGCCCCCCTTGGCTCCCGGCTTGGGACTACTCGGCTTGCCGCCGCCTCGAAAGCCGTCAGGTGAAACGGGCCGGCCTTGACGCGGCAGATCAAGATGGCCAACGGATTGACGTCCCAGCCAACAACGTCGCGACCGAGAGCCATCCCAGAGCCGACGATGGTGCCCGAACCCACGAACGGATCGAAAACTGGTCCAGCGCAAGCCTTTCCCTGGTCGAGCAGCGCTTCGGTCAGCTCGCGCTGCATGTCAGCGACCATCATCGCGGGGTATTGAAAAAGGGCCGTTCGGTTGGCGACGGCAAGGCGATCCTTGTAAGCCCAGTGATCATTGTGATCGCCGCGAAGCCGCGCAAGGCTCTCTCGCAGACCGCGATCGCGCGCTCCGTATCTGGACCAGCTGCTAGTCGGCAATGCCGCGTCCGCGCTGCTCGGAGTTCTGCTCAAGGAAAAGCCCTAGCTCGTCGAGGGTTTCGCGCGCAAGCTGCGCTGCCTTCTGCGCGCCGTCCTGTGACGCCGCGGGGTTCCGGAAGCCAGCGATCCGCTTCAGCGCATCGCGCATCCGTTCGGCTTCGGCTTGAGTAATGGGCCTCACGAGTGTGCAACGTACCGAACGACGAGGGGTGCAGGCACTTCATTCGACCAACCTAACTTCGATGGCAGGCGCGAAAACGGCTCCTGCGCCGTCGAGCAGGGCGAGGATGCGGGTGACGTAGGCCTGGGTCTCGGGGTAGGGCGGGATGCAGCCGCACGGTTCGACCGCGCCGGGACCGGCGTTGTAGGCGGCGAGGGCGAGTTCGGGCGAGCCGAACTGGCGCAGCAGGTCGGACATCAGGTGCGCTTGGGCGTCGATCGCGGCGACCGGGTCGTAGGGGTTGGCGAGGCCGTACGAGGCGGCCGTGCCTGGCATGAACTGGGCGATGCCCTGCGCCCCAGCGGGAGAGCCGGCGTTGGGGTCGAAGCCGGACTCGGCCATCAACTGGGCCGCGAGCAGCTCCGGGGCGACGTTCCAGCGCGAGCCCGAGCGCAGTAGCGGAGCCCGGTACTGGGCAGGGACGAACGAGGGAAGGGACGCCGCTGAGGTGGCCACCCCTCCCCCGCCTGCGCTGCCTGATTCGCCCGCCGCAGAGCAGGGCGCGGGACCGGCCTCAAAGCCGTAGTGCCAGGCCTCCCACGAGTAGCGCTGGACGAAGCCGAAGCGGGTGGCGTTGGCGGCCAGCCAGGCGTAGGCGGTTTCGGGGCCGAGGTCGAGCTCGGTCGCGCAGCGGTGCAGAGAGTGCCCCGGCGGCGCCACCCATTTCGGGTCGGGATGGGCGGCGAAGAGAGCCGCCTGTTCGGCGTCGGAGCGGAACCCGGAGACGACCATCAGCGTGATGCCGTCATCCGCGGCGTCCGCCTTCATGCGCTCGTAGGCGGCGGCGACATCCGGGCGCATCCCCTTGCCGTCGTGAAAGACGAGCGGCCCGCCGTAGCCGCCGCCGCTGGCCATCGCCATCCCGCCCGCGGCGCCACTCGGAGCGGCAGCTTCCGCCATCGCGGAGGCTTCGACCTCGGGCTGCGCGCGACCCCTTCGAGCCGTCCGATGACGGTCGCCCGCACCTGCACCGGGGCGAAGGAGCCGGCGTCGGGAAACGTCAACCGCAGGCGGGCGGGGTCGACGTCGTTGGCGCGGCCGGCGTCGAGTGCGGCCTGCCGGGCCCGCGCCAGGTACGCCGCCTTGTCGATGTGCGCGGGGTTCGGCCGCCCATCGGCCAGGGTCGGGGGCGCGAGCAGCTTCTGGAGGTCGTCGCGGAACGAGCGCGCGGCCGAGATTGCCGCCAGGTCCGCCGCCCGCTGCGCCCTTCCCTTGCCGGTGATTGCGCCTGCGATCGCGACCAGAGCCAGGGCTCCAGCGATCACGACGGCGGCGCCGCCGAGGCCGAGGATCAGCGCCTGGCCGGACTCGTCGTGCAGCGCGCGACGCGCTCCTTCCCAACTCTTCGCGTCTCGCGTCAGTCCCATGCCTGCAACTTGACCGGCGAGGGCACAAGCGTGGCGCGCTCAGCGTGACAACTTCGACACCACTAGGTCAATCAAGTGAGGTCGACGATCTCGATCAGATCGTCGAGGCCGCGGAGGTCAGCTGCGTTCAGCGTGTAAAGCGGCAATCCGTGGGCAAGGGCAGTCGCAGCGATCATGAGATCGACAGCTCGCGCCCCGCGGGCCCTTCGGCCGACCTGGGAAGTGGCGGCGCAGATGCGCCCATAGGCCCGGGCGCAGCTGGGGCCGAAGTCGAGAGATTCGATATTCGCCTCGATCCGCTGTAGATGGTCCTGACGCTGTGCTCGAGCCTCTGGCGTCCGGGCAGTGATAGGGCCAGAACTGAGCTCCGCGAGGGTCAAGGCGGAGATCGCGACCTCCGAGGGGAGCCGCACCGGATCAAGAACTTCGAGGGCGATCGCGACCGAGGTGTCAATTAGCCCACGGTCAGGAGTCATCCCAGAAGCGAGGCGTCGGGTCCTGATCGGCGATGGAATCGATGTCCTCGAAGAACTGCTTGGCATCAATCTCACCGACCCCTTGGAATGCGGCCTGGAGGGCAGCAGCGGAGACAAATTGACGCGGGCGGATCGGCCGCAGCTCGCCGACGGGTCGGCCGTTATTGGTGACGATGAACTCCTCACCGCGATCCAATGCGCGCATGATCTCTCCGCTCTGGTTGCGCAGCTCTCTCTGGGTCAACTTGCGTGGCATTTGAGCCAGCGTAGCACTCGTGCGACAGGAGACGGGACAGCAGGCGGGACGGGAGCCCCGGGCGCTCGGAGCCAAGGATCCCGAACATTGCCCGGCGCTCTTCGACCCAGCCGAGCCGGTGCTTCAGGACGCCCACATCCAGCTTCCTCGCGACCAGATCGCGAACCACCAGGCCGATCAGGGCCTTGTCCGCGGC
The DNA here is from genome assembly GCA_036265715.1 of Solirubrobacterales bacterium. Classification (GTDB taxonomy): domain Bacteria; phylum Actinomycetota; class Thermoleophilia; order Solirubrobacterales; family 70-9; genus VAYN01. The sequence goes on from DATAON010000017.1 coordinate 49,094, forward strand.
CACGTCGGCACGCAGAAGCACACCGGAAGGGCGCAGGCCGCGCTCGGCGCCCAGCAGGCCCTGCAGCGCCGATGGCGGCGAGTGGACCACCGCGAGCATGCCCCTCGCGACCGTCACCGCCGCTGCGGCCGCGGCAAACCCGTCCTCGTCGGCCGCTACCGCGAGGTGGCAGACCTGACCGCGGGCGGCGACCCGCAGCCGCGGCAGGTGCGCGGCCAGGCGCTCCTCCAGGGCCCGCGCCGCAGTCGAGGCGATCAGGGTCGGCCGCGGCGCCCGGCCGCCGAGGTCGACCATCAGGGCGGTTTTGTCGACGTCGGCGCCAACGCAAGCGAGGGCCGCAGCCGCACCACGCGCGCCCTCGGCGGCACCGACCGCGGTGACCAGGACGGTCGGCGCGTCGGCGGCGATCTCGTAGCTCACGGCGCCGGCCTCGCGCTGGCCGCACTGCTCACGGCCAGCCGCTCGGCGACCGCACGAAACGGGGATGGGGGCCGCAGGCGGACCGTCACCCGGCCGCCCTCGACCGCGACCTCGACGTCCCCCTCTGCCCAACCGGGCAAGGCCGCCCGCGCCGCCTCGCGCGCCGAGCCGCCACCGGCCAACGCCAGCGCCCCCGCCTCGGCGGCCCCATCGGCGAGCGTCAGCGCGTAGCCGGCAGCGAGCAACTGCAACGAGACCAGGGCCGCGACAACCAGCACCGGCAGCGCCGCCACCAGCTCGACGGTGGCCTGGCCCGAGGAGTCAGCCATCGCCCGGCTCCAGGCCAGAGCTCGCCTCCACCCGCAAGACCGGCGCCGACCCGAGCAGGCTCGGCACCCCCACCCGCACCGACACCCCGTCGCCGTCCTCCACCTTCGCCCCGGCCCGCAACGACGTCGGCAGCGCCCGCTTCGCGACCAGCTCGGGGTCGCCGCCAACCAGCGCCGCCCTCGCCCCGGCGCGAGCGGCGACGCTCGCCGACCAGAGCGCGTGGCCGGCGAGCGCCGCCTGCGCCGCCACCGCGACCGCGAACAGCAAGAACGGGATCGCGGCGATCAGCTCGACCGACGCCGTCCCATCCTCCCCGTGGCTTCTGCTGGCGATCCTCGGCGGCACCCGCCAACCGTCCCAGCGATCTACGCACGCGTGGCGCGCAAAAGGTGCCTTTTCAGAACCCCCTCAGACGCGAGGGCGCGTCAGTAGCTGTTCGCCTCGGTCCAGACCCGGTAGATCGCCAGCACCGCGGCGACCAGCAGCATGATCCAGAGCACGGTTCCGCCGCCAGAGGAGAAGAGCCTGTCGGCCCAGGCAACCAGCAGCGCCAGCAGCCCGAAGGCGCCGTAGAAGATCGCCCGGCGGCCGTCGCTCAGGGTCGCCAGCGTCAGCTGGTTTTCGCGGCTGAGCACATAGAGCATCCAGGCTATGCCGGCGAGGAAGCCCATCGTCAGCGCCGTCAGCACCGCTTCGGCGAAGTTCTCGCCGGAAGGGGCGAAAGCCACGCCCAGGGCGAGGACCATGATGATCGCGACGTTGCGGGCCGTGCGCACGATTCCCAGTCTACGCCGCTACTTGCTGGTCATCACGACGATGCCGAAGACCAGCGCCGCGCCGACCACGACCAACCCCAGGCCACCGACGGCCAGTGCCCCACCGGCGGCCAGCGGCCGCTCCTCGCGGCTGAGATCGGCGAAGCGGCCGACCCCCCAAATCGCCACCGAGAAGGCGAAGGTGACGCCGATCCCGGCGACCACCGAGGCGACCACGGTCTCCAGCAGCTCTTTGCCCTCGACCAGGCTGGCGAGGATCATGCGCCGGAAGCGGGAACCGGCGCCCCGCGCTGCGCTCGACGGACGAACAGCGCCGCAACCAGCGCCAGCGACATGATGCTGACGATCAGCGGACCCAGCGCCCCGGTGCCAAAGATCCGGGTGAAGCCGTAGACCAGCGCACCCATCGACGCCGCCGCCGGCAGCGTCAACAACCAGGCGGTGACGATGTTGCCGGCGACGCCCCAGCGCACCGCCGAGAACCGCTTGGCGGCGCCGGCGCCCATGACACCGCCGTTGATCACGTGCGTGGTCGAGAGCGGGAAGCCGAAGTGGGTCGAGGCGAGGATCACGGCGGCGCCGGCACCCTGGGAGGAGAAGCCCTGGGCGGCGTCCATCTTGATGATCCGGGTGCCGGTGGTTTTGATGATCCGCCAGCCGCCGCTGTAGGTGCCGAGGGCGATCGCGAGGGCGGAGCTGGCGATCACCCAGAACGGCGGGTCGGCATCGGCGCCAAGGCTGCCGTTGGCGATCAGCGCGAGGGTGATGATGCCCATCGTCTTCTGAGCGTCGTTGGTGCCGTGAGCCAGCGCCAGCAGCCCGCCGGAGACGATCTGCCCGTGTTTGAAGCCGCGGCTGACGATCCCCGGTCGCTGCCTGCCGACGACGCGGTAGACGATCCCGATCGAGAGGCCGGCGACGGTGAAGGCGAGGATCGGCGCCACCACGGCCGGCACCAGCACCTTGCCGACCAGGCCTTCGGCGAGGACCGCGTCGAACCCGGCCGCCGCGATCGCGGAACCGACGACGCCGCCGATCAGCGCGTGCGAGGAACTCGACGGCAATCCCAGCCACCAGGTGATGAGGTTCCAGGTGATCGCCCCGATCAGCCCCGCGAAGACGATCGTCGGCGTGATCACTTCGGCGTTGACGACGTCGTTGGCGACGGTCGCGGCGACCGTGATCGAGATGAAGGCGCCGACGAAGTTCAACAGCGCCGCCATCCCGATCGCCACCTGCGGCCGCGCCGCCCCGGTCGAGATCGAGGTGGCGACGACGTTGGCGGTGTCGTGGAATCCGTTGGTGAAGTCGAAGGCGAGCGCCGTGCAGATGACGATGACGAGGATTACGTCGGAGCTCACGGCTCGGTGCGCCCCATCACGAGTTCTTGATCACGATGCCCTCGAGGATTTGAGCGGCGGTCTCGGTCGCGTCGATCGCCTCCTCTAGCACCGCGAACATGTCCTTCCAGCGGATCACCACCATCGGGTCGATCCCGTTGGAGAAGAGCGAGGCGACGGCGTCGCGGGAGATCCGGTCGCCCTCGTTCTCGAGCCGGTGGATCTCGATCCAGTACTTGTCGAGGTCCTTGAACTCGGGCAGATGCTCGAGCCCGGCGGCGAGCTGCTCGCAGGAGGCGACGAGGACCTTGGTCAGCGCCGTCGCCTGCTCCATCGGCGCCTCGATCTTGTAGAGGCCGAGGAAGTCGGCCGCCTCCTCGGCGAAGTCGACGATGTCGTCCATCTGCGTGGCGAGGCCGTAGATGTCCTCGCGGTCGATCGGCGTCACGAAGGTCGAGTTGAGCCGCTTGATGATGTCGTGGGTGATCCGGTCACCCTCCGTCTCGGCGGCGACGATCTCGCTCAGCAGGCCGGCATCCTCGGGCCAGCTGTTCATCATCCGATCCAGCAGACGCGACGCGTGGACGTTGTTCTGCCCCGCTTCGATGAAGAGGTCGAAGAACGTCCGATCGCGGGGAAGGAGCGAGAAGCGCGCCACAGGCCGCCATCCTAGTGGCGGCGCAGGCGCCTCGGGTCTCAGCTAGTCGAGGCGGCGAGCTGCTCGGCGGCGCGGGCGGCGTGGCGCTCGCGCAGCTCGGCCTGGACGCTGCGCCGCTCGCCCTCGGGGGCGACGTCGCGAGTCCAGCGGCCGTCCTCGCCCAACTCCCAGGCGTTGCTGTTGTCGGCGAAGCAGCGCTCGAGGACGTCGAGCATCTCCGCCTTCAGCCCCTCGTCCTCGACCGGGGCGACCAGCTCGACCCGGCTGTCGAGATTGCGCGGCATCAGGTCGGCGGAGCCCATCATCACCGTCGTCTCCTCACCGCGCTGAAAGGCGTAGACACGAGAGTGCTCAAGGAAGCGACCGACGATCGAGACCACGCGGATGTTCTCGGAGACGCCGGGCACGCCCGGGCGCAGGCAGCAGATCCCGCGCACGTTGAGGTCGACCGTGACCCCCGCTTTCGAGGCCGCGTAGAGGGCCCGGATGCAGCCGGCGTCGACCAGCGAGTTCATCTTCAGCGCGATCCGCGCCCGCTCGCCCGCTTCGTGGGCGGCGACGGTGCGCTCGATCTCCTCGATGATGCGACCGCGCATCGTCGTCGGCGAGACCAGCATCTTGCGGTAGACCGCGGGGCGGCCGTAGCCGGTGAGGAAGTTGAACATCTCGGCGACGTCGGCGCCGACGTCGGGGTCGGCGGTGAAGAGGCCGAAGTCGGTGTAGAGGCGGGCCGTCTTCGGGTGGTAGTTGCCGGTGCCGATGTGGACGTACTCGCGCACCCGCTCGCCCTCGCGGCGGGCGATCAGGATCGCCTTCACGTGGGTCTTCAGGCCGGGGATGCCGTAGACGACGTGGACGCCCGCCTCCTCCAGCGACTTCGCCCAGTGGATGTTGGCCTCCTCGTCGAAGCGCGCTTTCAGCTCGACCATGCAGACCGCCTGCTTGCCGCGTTCGGAGGCGCGGATCAGCGACGGCACCAGCGGCGAGTCGTCGCTGGTGCGGTAGACGGTGTGCTTGATCGCCAGCACGTCGGGGTCTTCGACCGCCTGCTCGACGAAGCGCGAGACCGAGGTCGCGAAGGAGTCGTAGGGGTGGTGCACGAGCAGGTCGCCCTGGCGGATCTGGGCGAACATGTCGACCGGCTCGTCGTCCTCGCCCTGCAGGCGCGGCTGCGTGACCGGCGACCAGGGCGAGTAGCGCAGGTCGGCGTGGCCGGGGATGTCGGCGATCCGGCCGACGTCGCCGAGGTCGATCAGGCCGTCGATGTCGTAGACCTCGCGGTCTTCGAGCCGCAGTGCCCCGATCAGCTGCTGGCGCAGCTTCGGGTTCATCCCGGCCGCCACCTCGAGCCGCACGACCTCGCCGAAGCGGCGGCGGCGGATCTCATCCTGGACCGCCTGCAGGAGGTCGTCGGCCTCGTCGGAGACGGTGAAGTCGGCGTCGCGGGTGACCCGGAAGTAGCCGTGGTCGACGACTTCGGTGCCGGGGAAGAGCGCGTCGAGGTTGGCGGCGATCACCTCCTCCAGCGGCACGAACGCCTTCCCGCCCTCGCCGACCGGGAGGAAGCGGCCGAGCAGCTCCTTCGGGACCTTGACCCGGGCGATGATCTCGACCCCGCTGTCGGGATCGCGCAGCAGCACGCCGAGGCTGAGCGAGAGGTTGGAGATGTAGGGGAAGGGCCGACCGAGGCCAATCACCAGCGGCGTCAGCGCTGGGAAGACCTGCTCGTGGAAGCGAGCGTCGATGTCGCGCCGCTCGGGCTCGGAGGCGGTCTCCAGGGTGACGATCCGGATTCCCTGCTCGTCGAGGGCCGGGCGCAGGACGCCGTCGAAGCAGGCGTGCAAGCGCTCGTCGAGCTCCAGGACCCGGGCCTGGATGCGGTCGATCTGCTCGCTGGGGGCGATCCCGTCGGGCCCGCGCGCGTCGATCCCGGCGTCGAGCTGATCGAAGAGACCGGCGACGCGGACCATGAAGAACTCGTCGAGGTTGGAGGCGTAGATGCCGCAGAAGCGCAGCCGCTCCAGCAGCGGCACTTCCGGGTCCTCGGCCAACTCGAGGACCCGCTGGTTGAACTCGAGCCAGGAGAGCTCGCGATTGAAATAAAGAGCGGAATCTTCGATCGACCCATCGTACTGCGGCTGAGCCTCCACCCCGCCCGCCTCAGGCAGCCTGGATGAAGCGCTGCTCGGCGACCGCCGGCTCGGCTCCCAGCAGGCGTCCGTAGCCGGCGCCGAGCTGGTCCATCGAGCGCTCCCAGGAGCGGGCGCGGGCGGCGGCGGCTCCGCTGGCGCCGAGCTGGCGGCGCAGCAGCGGCGCGGAGGCGAGCTGCAGCAGCGCCCCGGCCAGGTGATCGGGGTCCGGACGGCAGAGCAGGCCGGTGTGGCGGTTCTCGACCAGCGCCGCCGGGCCGCCCTCGGCGACGGCGATCACCGGCAGGCCGCTGGCGGCCGCCTCGATGATCACCTGACCGTAGGTGTCGGTGCTGCTGGCGAAGAGGAAGACGTCGGCGCTGGCGTAGGCCCGCGCCAGGTCCTCGCCGGCGAGCCAGCCGAGAAAGGTGGCGGCGTCGCCGAGGCGCTCGCGCAGCTCCGGCTCCTCGGGGCCGCCGCCCGCCAACAGCAGATGCAGGCGCGGGTCCGAGCGCCGCGCCCGCAGGAAGCTCTCGGCTAGCAGGTCGACTCCCTTCTCGCGGGTGAGGCGGCCGCTGTAGAGGACCTTGATCTCGCCGGGATACTCGTCCGGGCGGGCCTTGGCGGGATCGAAGCGGTCGAGGTCGACGCCGCGCTCCCAACGGCGGATCCGCCCTGGATCGATGCCGAGCCCGGTCAGCGAGGAGTCGGCGGCGGGGCTCGGCGACAGCACCACCCCGGGAACGCCGTAGAAGGCGCCGAGGGCACCGCGGGCGATCGCCTCGATGCCGCCGTCGCCGCTGCGCATCCCCGCGTAGGCGGCCAGCTCGGTGTGGTAGCTGGCAAGCAGCGGCATCCCGGTGACGCGGCTGAGCAGGGTGGCGGCAATCCCGGCCGGGCCGGGGGCGGTGACGTGGACGAGGTCGTAGCGGCCATCGGCCAGGGTCTCGACCAGATCCGGCAGCCCGGGGACACCGAGCGCCAGCCCCTCGTAGAAGGGGATCTCAAGCTCGGTCGCGGCGGGCAGGCGGCGGTCGACGCCGGGGTCGGTGCCGACCACCTCGACCTCGAACCCGGGCACGCCGCGCTCGCGGATCTGTTCGATCGTGTGCGTGACCCCGTGCATCGAGCCGATCCCGTCGACGATCACGGCGACCCGCCGCGGCTCGTCGGAGCGGTCGCGCAGGCGCCCTACCTCTGCCCCGAGGAAGGCGGTGGCGGGCGCGTAGGGAAGCGCCGGCAGCAGCGCCTCGAAGATCCCGCTCATGGCGCTGGGAAAGTCACCCGCGGCGACCGCGGCGGCACCCTCGTCGACCGCCTTGCGCAGGCGCCGGTCGTGGGCGCGGCGGGCGCGGCGGTAGAGGCCCGAATGGGAGAAGTCGTCGGCTTGGAGGTGGGCGATCAGGTCGTCGCCGCGGAGGTCGAGGCCGACGCTGCCGAGCCAGGACTCGAGCAGGCAGCGGGCATCGTCGGGACCGACGTCGGTCGCCACCTTGCCCTCGCGGGCCGCCCCCTCGCGGATGATCCGTTCGGCCATCTTCATCACCGCGCCGGGATCGGGCGTGCGCTCGCCCGGAAGCCGCGATGACTCGTCGCCGAGGGCTCGGGTGGCGAGCGCCATCGCCGCGTGCGCCCACTTGGCGGCGCTGCCCTGGCTTCCACCGGCCTCGGCGTCGCCGGCGCGCACGTGGGCGAGAAACTCTTCCGGCGTTGCGGCAGCGGGCGCCTCCGTGAAGGTGCGGCCGATGTCGACGCCGGCATGGTCGTCGGAGCCGCCGATGCCGGTGCCGTCGTTGGTGTCGACGTAGACGGCGGCGGGCATGTTCAGCTCGGCGGCCCGGGACCCGTTGCGGACCTCCCAGATCGGGAACAGCTCCGCCAGACGACGCCGGTGGCGCCGGCCCAGCGGCGCCGCGACATCGAAGAAGGGGTGCGCGAGCGCGCAAGTGATCTCGTTCTCGCGCAGGTACGTGGCACAGGCTTCGACGTCGCCGGCGTGCGCCTGCAGCCACTCGTGGTCTCCTGGGGTGATCCCGTAACAAAGGACATGAACCGCCTGGGGCTCGCCGGCAAAGCGGGCGGTCAGCTCCTCGGAGACGAAGCAGTCGGGTCGATCAGCGAGCTCGAGAGCGCCGCTGATCGTGTCGTGATCGGTGATCGTCACGAAGTCCATCCCACGCCGCTTGGCCAACTCGTAGACCTCCTGCGGCGGCGTCGCGCACTCGGGCAACCCAAGTGAGCGCTGAACCCCCAGCCTGGAGAGCTGCGAAGCGGTGGAATGGCAATGCAAATCAACTCGGGAAGTCATCGGTGTCTCCCTATCTCAGATCGCTTGTACCACCCCATAGTTCGCCATTTGCAGGGCAAACTTGTGAAGGACCGGCCAACGCGGTGTGAACTTCCGGTGATCCAGAGGGACCCGGGTCGGGTGGGGAGGGCTTTCGCTTAACTTTTTTGTGGGTCGGATGCGGCCGCTCCGAGAATCGCTGAAGCAAAAAAGTGCAAGACGCTTCAGCCCTCCCCACCCGACCCGCGCCGCCGGGAGCTCCCGATCTCAACTGCTCGCCCGTGAGTTGCCAGTTGTTGTCGCTATGTGTCGATAAGCGGCAACTCGCGGGAGTTGAGCGCTCGGTGGTGGGCTGTTTAGCTCCCTCGCCGCCGACCGTGGCGTGGGTCCCGGGTAGGGGTGAAGCGTCTTGCACTTTTTCGCGACCGTGAAGCTCGGACGGCCGGAGGCGACCTCGAAAAAGTTAAGCGGAACCCCTACCCGGGACCCACGCGATGCTTTAAGCCGCGAGGCGCTCGGAGGAGTGGCCGTTGGCGCTGCCGTTGAGCAGGTCCAGGATGATGCCCTCTCTCAAGCCGCCCTTGCCGATCTGGAGCGGCTGGCCGAGCAGGTCGGAGATCTTCTCCAGGAGCAGGACGCCGGTGGTGAGGATGCGGACGCGGACGGGGTCGAGCTCGAAGCGGCGGGCGACCTCGGTGGCGGGTTCGCCGCAGAGGACGCGGATGCCGCGCTCCAGGGTCTCGTACTCGAGCACGGTGCCGACCAGGCGCCGTAGCGAGGTGGCGCTGCCGCCGACGGCGACGGCTTGGGCCGGACGCTCGAACTCGACACCCTCGAAGATGTCGTCGATGCGGTCGCGGACCTTGCGGATCTCGGCCGCCGAGGGCGGGTCGGAGCTAATCAGCTCCTCAGCCAGGGCGCCGGAGCCGACCGACCAGGAGCGCACCTTCTCGACCCCGCCGGCGACGGTGCCGATGATCACCTCGCTGGAGCCACCGCCGACGTCGACGACGCCGATCTTGCCCTCGACCGGGTGGCCGAGGCCCTTGGTGGCGCCGATGAAGGCGAGCCGACCCTCCTCCTCCTCGCTGAGGATGTCGACCGGGATGCCGGCGACCGCCTCGATCGCGTGGGCGACGTCCTCGCCGTTGCTGGCGTCGCGGATCGCCGCGGTCGCAACCGCCCGGATCCGCTCGGCCCCGAGCTCACGCGCCAGCCGGACCTGGGTCGCGACCAGCTCGGAGACCTCGTCGATCTTGGCCGGCAGCACCTCGCCCTTCTTGCCCAGGGCGCTGTTGATCCGCGTGTAGGCGCGCTGCTCCATCATCTTCTTCAACTGCCCGTCCACCGGCTCGGCGACGAGCACGCGGGTCGTGTTGGAGCCGATATCTATCGCGGCGCAGAGCATTAGGGCGTCGGCTTCATCTTCCCAGACGCCCCGGATCTCACACCCTGGGGCTAAGCGGGATGAGAGGCGTCCTCGAACTCGCGGAAGAGGCCGGTGACCACGAAGGCGACCTGCTCGCCGATGTCGACGGCGTTGTCGGCGATCCGCTCGATCGCCCGCGCGGTCAGCAGCATCGTCATCGCCCACTCGCGGCGGTCGGCGTCGTCGCCGATCTGCAGCGCGTGGTGGAAGCATTCGCGGTTGAGGTTGTCGACGACGTCGTCCTGGCGGACCAGGTCGCGCGCCTGCTCGACGTCGCGTTCGAGGAAGGCCCGCTTCGCCTGCACGATCAGGGTCCGGGTCTGCCGGCCCATCGTCAGGATCATCTTCACCATCTCCGCGTCGGCCGGCGGCTCGTTGCCGGAGAGCGGGATCACCTTGCAGATGTTCACGCACTGGTCGCCCATGCGCTCGATGTTCTTCAGCACGTGCAGCAGCGAGGCGATCAGGCGCAGGTCGGTCGCCACCGGCGACTGCGTCGCCAGCAGCGCGATCAGGCTCTGGTGGACCTCCAGGTAGCGGCCGTCGATGCGGTCGTCGTCGGCCACGACCAGCTGCGCCAGCTCGATGTCCTGGTGCTCGATCGCCTCCAGGGTCCGGGCCAGCGCGTCGCTGACCAGGTCCAAACCGCCGAGGGCGCTGTTCTCCAGCGTCGCCAGTTCCTCTTGGTATTCGGCACGCGCTTCCGGCATCTCTCCCGCCCCCGTCCCCCGCCTCAGCCGAAGCGGCCGGAGACGTAGTCCTCGGTCGCTTTCTGGGTCGGGTTGGTGAATATCGTCTCGGTCTCGCCGACCTCGATCAGGCGGCCGGGCTTGCCCGACTCTTCCAGGTTGAAGAAGGCGGTGAAGTCGCTGGCGCGAGCTGCCTGCTGCATGTTGTGGGTGACGATCGCGATCGTGAAGCGGTTCTTCAGCTCCGCGATCAGGTCCTCGATCGCCAGCGTCGCGACCGGGTCGAGGGCCGAGCAGGGCTCGTCCATCAGCAGCACCTCGGGCTCGACCGCGATCGCGCGGGCGATGCAGAGCCGCTGCTGCTGGCCGCCGGACAGGCCCAGCCCGGGCTTGTCGAGGCGGTCCTTGACCTCGTCCCAGAGGTTGGCGCCGCGCAGGCTGCGCTCGACGATCTGGTCCTTCTGGGCCTTCTTGATCCGCGAGGAGTTGAGGTTGAGGCCGGAGGCGACGTTGTCGTAGATCGACATCGTCGGGAACGGGTTCGGGGCCTGGAAGACCATCCCGACCAGGCGCCGGACCTGCACGGGGTCGACCCCGGAGCCGTACATGTCCTCGCCGTCGAGCGTGATCTCACCCTCGACGGTGGCGCCAGGCGTCAGCTCGTGCATGCGGTTGAGCGAGCGCAGGAAGGTGGTCTTGCCGCAGCCCGAGGAGCCGATCAGCGCCGTCACCTTGTTCGGCTGGATCGTCAGGGTGACGTTCTCGACCGCGTGGAAGGCGCCGTAGTAGAGGTTGACGTTGCGGGCCTCGATCGTCTTCGCCTTGGCCGCGCTCGGCGGCTGCGCCGCGGCAGTCACGGGCTCCCCCGCGGCGGTCTCGGCGACCCGATCGGAGCCGGGCGGCGTCGCCTCTCTCCGCTTCTCCTTGTCTGCGGCTCCCAGCATGTCGTTGTGCTCACTTTCTTCCACGATCAGCGGATCTCGGCTTTGTACCGGCGGTAGACGATGCGGGCGAGGATGTTGAGGATCATCACGATCCCGATCAGCAGCAGCGCCGCCGCCCAGGCACGGTCATAGGAGGCGGCTTTGTCGACGCCCGGCGAGCGGTACTCGCTGTAGGCGTAGACGGCGAGGTTCTGCATGCGCCCGTTGAAGGGGTCGGAGTTGATCGAGTCGATCACCCCGGTGGTGACCAGCAGCGGCGCGGTCTCGCCGATGATCCGCGCAACGGCGATCATCACCCCGGTGACGAGGCCGGCGAAGGCGGTCGGCAGCACGACCTTGGTGATCGTCTTCCACTTCGGCGTGCCCAGCGCGTATGCGGCTTCGCGCAGGTGGTTGGGGACGATCTTGAGGATCTCCTCGGCCGAGCGGATCACGATCGGGATCATCAGCACCGAGAGCGCCACCGAGCCCATCACCCCGAGCCGGATGCCGGGGCCGAAGAAGAGCTCGAAGAGCGCGTAGGCGAAGAGGCCGGCGACGATCGAGGGGATGCCGGTCATCACGTCGACGAAGAAGGTCAGCGCCTTGCGCAGGCGGCCGGTCCCGTACTCGGTCATGTAGATCGCCGCCATGATCCCGATCGGGACCGAGATCAGGGTGGCGACGCCGGTGATCACCAGCGTCCCGACCAGGGCGTGGGCGGCGCCGCCGCCGTTGATCACGCCGCGCGCGTCCTCGGTGAGGAATTCGAGCGAGAGGCCCGGGATGCCGCGCTTGGCGACTTCGAACAGCAGCGAGGCGAGCGGGATCATCGCCAGCGCGAAGGCGGAGGCGATCGCCATCGTCATCACCCGGTCGAGCGCCCGCCGCGGCCCCTCGACCGCTCGCGACCAACCGTAGATGGCGATGCAGGCGACGATCACGCCGAAGACCAGGGTCAGCCCGATCGAGAAGGAGCCGGCGGCGGCGAGGACCGCGGCCGAGAGCGCGGTGGAGCCGACGAAGACGCCGTAGGGCGCCCACTTCGGCAGCAGACCACCGCTGACCAGGGTGCCGCCGCCGGGGGGCTGGGAGATCGCCGACATCGCCTATTCCCCCCGGTTCTGGCGGGCGATGACCATCCGCGCCGCCATGTTGGTGACCAGCGTGATCGCGAAGAGGACGAGGCCGGTGGCGATCAGGACGTTGATCGCCAGGCCGGAGGACTCGGGGAAGTTGAGGGCGACGTTGGCGGCGATCGTCGAAGGGTTGGCCGAGCTGATCAGGTTGAAGGTGACGATGCCGGAGGCCGAGAGGATGATCGTCACCGCCATCGTCTCGCCGAGCGCGCGGCCGAGGCCGAGCATGGCGCCGCTGATCACCGACGACTTGCCGAACGGCAGCACCGTCATCCGGATCATCTCCCAGCGGGTGGCGCCGAGCGCCTGGGCGCCTTCCTGGAGCTTGCGAGGCGTCTGCGAGAAGACCTCGCGGGCGACCGCGGAGACGATCGGCAGGATCATCACGGTGAGGACCAGGCCGACCACGAACATGGTCCGGCCGGTGGCCGATGCCGGGCCGGCGAAGAAGGGGATGAAGCCGAGCTTTTCTTCCAGCCAGAGCATCACCGGCACCGCCGCGGGGCCGAGCACGAAGATGCCCCAGAGGCCGTAGATGATGCTCGGGATCGCCGCCAGCAGGTCGACCAGGTAGCCGAGCGTGAGGGCGATGCGGGGCGGCGCGATGTGGGTGATGAATAGCGCCACGGCGACCGCCAGCGGCACCGCCAGGATCGAGGCGAAGGCCGCCGCCAGCACGGTCCCGAAGGCGAGCGGGGCGACGTAGTCGATGAAGCTCTTGCCCCCGGGCAGTTCGGAGGCGCTGTGGGTGAGAGCGGGGGCGCCCTCGGCGACGAGGAAGATCGCGACCCCGGCGAGCAACGCCAGGATCGTCACCGCGGCGATCACCGCGACGTTGCTGAACACGCGGTCGCCGACGCGGCGGCGTCCTCCGGACGCCGCCGCGAGCAGCTGACCTGCGTTGGTCGTGGTGTCGACCGAGGCCACTAACTAACCCGCTTTGATCGCTTCCACAGCGGGGGTGATCTTGGTGGTCAGCGCCTCGGAGAGGGGAGCGGAGCCGGCGTTGGCGGCAGCCGCTTCCTGGCCCTCGGGGCTGATCACGTATTCGAGGTAACCCTTGACGACAGCAGCTTCGTCAGCCGAGCCGTACTCGGTGCAGGCGAGCAGGTAGCTGACCAGCACGATCGGGTAGGTGCCCTCGGATTCGGTCTTGCGGTCGAGCGAGTACGGGAAGGTGTACTTGCCCGCCGTGTCGGATTTGTCAACCGGCGACTCCTCGAGGATCTTGGCCGCTGCTTCCGGCGTCGGTTCGACGAATTCGCTGCCGACTTCGATCTTGGCGATGCCGAGTTCGCCGGCCTGGCTTGCGTCGGCGTAGCCGATCGCGCCTTCGCCGGCGGAGACCGCTTCGACGACGCCGGAGGTGCCCTGAGCGGCCTCGCCGCCTTTGACCGGCCAGTTGCCGTCGACTTCATAGGTCCAGACCGAGGGGACGACCTCCGCCAGGTAGTCGGTGAAGTTCTCCGTGGTCCCGGACTCGTCCGAGCGGTTCACCGGGGTGATGCGGGTGTCGGGCAGGTCGACGCCGGGGTTGTCGGCGGCGATCGCTTTGTCGTTCCAGGTGGTGATGTCCTGGTTGAAGATCTTCGCCAGCGTTTCCGGCGAGAGCTGCAGTTCTTCGACTTCCGGCAGGTTGTAGACGATCGCGATCGGCGAGATGTAGACCGGAATCTCGATCAGTTCGCCGGGTTCGCAGCGCTTCAGGGCGCCTTTGATTTCGCCTTCGTCTTCGGTCAGAGCCGCGTCGCTGCCGGCGTAGCCGACACCGCCGGCGATGAACTGCTCACGGCCGCCGCCGGAGCCGACCGGGTCGTAGGAGATGGTCGCGCCCGAGTTGGCGTTCTGGAATTCGGCGATCCAGGCTTCCTGGGCCGCCTCCTGCGCGCTGGATCCCGCGCCGGCGACTTCGCCGGACACTTCGGCGCTGGCGCCGCCTTCGTCGCTCGATGAACTGCTCCCGCTGCTGCTGTCGTCGCTGCCACCACAGGCGGCTACTCCGAGCGCCAAGATCGCGGCGAAGACGACAACCACAAGCCATCTAGTCCTAGACATCGGTCTCCCTCTTATTCGTAGGTCGAGTTCGTCGGCTTCGACCCTGAGTCGAGGCCTCGGCGGCCAGACTCGCAGCGGGCTCCAGGGACCTTGTTACCTGCGTGTGTCGAAGATGTGAAAAAGATGTAAAAGGCCGCCGGAGGGCGGCATCAGCCATCGGGCGAGAATCGGTAGCCGATCCCGTTATGGGTGTGGATCAGCTGCGCCCCCGGCAGCGCCTCCCCCAGCTTCGCCCGCAGGCGGCTGACGTAGACGTCGACGGAGCGGTCCTCACGCCGCGGCTGGCTCGACCAGACCTCGGCGAAGAGCTCCTCGCGGGTCATGATCCGCTGCGGATGCTCGGCCAAGGTGACCAGCAGCTGCAGCTCGCGCACGGTCAAGCTCAGCGGACGGCCGTCAACCAGCGCAGCGTGCTCTTGCGGCCTGATCTCCAGGCGCCCGGCCGCTATCCGTGAAGATTGCCCGGTTCCCATCGCCATGGTCGCTGAGCATGCCGGGGCGGGTGTCGGCGCCGGTTATCCCGTCGTGAAACTGCTGTGAACGACCTGTGAACCAGGTTCCGGCGGCGACGGCGGCGCGGACTTCGGGAGGCGCAGGTCCTCCTTGACGATGCCAGCCGGTTCGGGATCGAAGCGGTAGCCGACGCCGAAGTGGGTGTGGATGTAGTCCCAGTTGGGCGAGTGCCGCTCAAGCTTCTGGCGCAGCTTGCGGATGAAGACGTCGACCGAGCGGTCACCGTGGGCCATCGCGTATCCCCAGACCCGCTGGTAGATGGTCTCGCGCTCGAGCACCTGGCCCTTGGCCTCGGCCAGCAGGTGCAAAAGCTCGAACTCACGGCGAGTGAGGTCGAGGCTGGTGTCGGCGACGAAGGCCTGGAACTGGTCGCTGCGGATCTCCAGCTCGGCGGTGACGATCGGGCTGCTCTCGGCTTCGCGGCGGCCGCGGCGGTGGCGACGGGAGACCGCTTCGATCCGCGCGATCGCCTCCTCGGGGTGGCAGGGCTTGGTGATCCAGTCGTCGACGCCGAGCCGCAGCCCACGGACCCGCTGGGAGACGGTCGAGCGACCGGTGCAGACGACGACAGCAAGATCGGGCAGGGCGTCGCAGAGGCGCTCCAGGTAACCCCAGCCGTCCTCACCCAGCAGCGCCGGATCGACCAGCAGCGCGTTCAGCTTCATCGCCACCAGCTCCTCCGAAGAGACGGCGCCGGTGGAAAGTCGCAGCTGCCAGCCAGCCGCCTCCGCGCGCTTGGAAAGAACGGTGACGAATCCGCTGTCGGAATCGATCACCGCGAGCCTGATCTGCTGTGGGTTCATATTTCGGTGCCGCCGGCGGGACTGCGTGGGTGGGGCCGGCAGGACTTCTGGATTGTATGCAGACGGCGACGCCGAATTCCCTGCGTTCACAGGATTTTCACAGCCCTGTCACCCCGAAATTGCGGCCGATCTGGCCTCAGCTGATCGTTCCGGCGGCCGTCAGAGCCAAGACGAGGGCACCGAGGGCAATTCGGTAGACGATGAAGATTCGCAGGCTGTGGGTGCCGAGGTAGCGGATCAGCCAGGCGATCGCCGCGTAGCCGGTGACGAAGGCGACCAGGGTCGCGATCGCCGTCGCCGCCACCCCGGGGCTCCCCTCTTCGCCGACCTTGCGCAGCTCGAAGAGGCCGCTGAGGACGACGGCGGGGATCGAGAGCAGGAACGAGTAGCGGGCGGCGGCGACGCGGTCGAAGCCGCGCAGCAGCCCGGCCGAGATCGTCGCCCCCGAGCGCGAGACGCCGGGGATCAGCGCCAGTGCCTGCGCGAAGCCGATGAACAGCCCGTCGCGCCCGTTCATCCCGTCGAGGAACCGTTTCCGCGTCCCCACGTGCTCGGCGAGCATCATCACGAAGGAGAAGAGGATCAGCGCCGAGCCGATCAGGTAGAGGTCGCGGGCGCCGGACTCGATCTGGTTGCTGAAGATGATCCCGAAGATCGAGATCGGGATCGTGCCGAGAACGATGAACCAGCCGAGGCGGGCGTCGGTGCTGGCGCGGGGGATCGGCGTCCTCAGTTCCCGCAGCCAAGCCAGGGCGATCCGCCAGAGGTCGGCGCGGAAATAGATCAGGACCGCCGCCATCGTCCCCAGCTGGATCACCGCCGTGAAGCCGGCCCCCGGGTCTTCCCAGCCAAGGAAGGCGGGGACGATGCGGAGGTGACCGCTGGAGGAGATCGGCAGGAACTCGGTGAGGCCCTGGACGAGTCCGAGGACAATCGCTTCGACGGCAGACATAGCGGCGCATCCTATGGAGACGCCTTAAGCCCCGATGAGGATCGGCCCGCCTGCACTCTCAGCGCCGCCCCGGTGCGGTAGATTCCCGGCCGTGAAGCGCACCGCCTCAGCCCTGCTCTCGATCTGGGCCCTGATGCTCGTCGCCGCCCCTGCGGCGCTGGCCGAGAACGGCGTCGGCCTGGCCGGCCCGACCACGGACAAGACGGTGACCTTCTTCTGCTTCGGCGTGATCATCTTCTTCGCGATCCTCGTGATCGGCATGTCGCTGCTCCAGGGCAAACTGGAGAAGCGCAAGGATCGCCGCCGCACCGACCTAGAGCGCCTCTCCTAGCGAGCAGGAGGGCGTCATGCGGCGTCCTCGCTCGCTTGTGTGCAGAGCACACGGCGCTCACTGCGTCCTTGCCTGACACCCTCCTGCTCGCTAGGGGGGAGGGTTTTGGTGAGGTCGCACTTAGCTGCGGTATGCGCGGCTTAGAACTACCTCACGGATGGGACGAGCAGATTGCGGCGCTTGCCGAACGCCAGCACGGCATCGTCACCCGCTCGCAGCTTGTCGATCGAGGGATGGGCGATGACGCCATCAACCGGCGATTGCGAGCCGGGAGACTCCATCGTCTTTACGCCGGGGTCTACTCGGTGGGGCACCGGGTCCTGTCGCAGCGTGGTCGGTGGATGGCTGCCGTTCTCTCCCGTGGACCCGGGGCGGTGTTGAGCCATTGGTCGGCGGCGGCCCTGTGGGGCATCCGGGACCACTCCGGCGGGCCGATCGACGTCACCTCGCCCAGCAGAACGAGGTCGCGGGGAACGATTCGAGCCCACCACGCCTCCCTCCTGCCCGACGAAGTGACGGTCGAGGACGGGATCCCGGTTACGACGCCCCCGCGCACCATCTTCGACCTCGCCGCCAACTCACCGGACGCCGTCGAGCCGGCCCTGCGCCAGGCCGAATACCTGCGGCTGCGGGACCAGCTCTCCCTCCCCCACCTGCTGGAGAGACACCCGGGCCATAGGGGCAACCAAGCGATTCGAGTCGCCCTGAAGCGCCTCAAGGAAACCCCCGGTCGCACCCGCAGCGAGATGGAGGAGCGCTTTATCCGCTTCGTCGACCATTACCGCCTCCCCCGCCCCCACCTCAACGTCTGGCTCACCGTCGGCCCCGACCGCTTCCAGGTCGACTGCCTCTGGCCGCGCCAGCGCCTGATCGCCGAGCTCGACAGCTGGTCCGCCCACGGCACTCGCTCCGCCTTCCGCTCCGACAAGACCCGCGACCGCAAGCTCCTCGCCGCCGGCTACGTCACCACCCGCATCGCCTGGTCCCACCTCGACGACGAACCCGACGCCGTTGCCGCCGACCTGCGCACCCTCCTCGCCGCGGCCGATCCAGCCGGGCCAGCACGCAACCACACCTGACCTGGGGTTGTGTGGTGGCCCGGCGCCCTACGAAAGCCTGAATCCGGACAGCAGCCGTTTCTCCGACTCGCCCTCGATCTTCGCCACCACTTCGAGCTTGCCCTCCAGCGGCGTGCCGCGGATCTTCGTCGCCAGCAGGTCGTCGACCTGGAAGATCCCGGCCGAGTTGTTGAGCTCGATCTCGATCCGCACCGGGCGCTCCTCGCCGGCCTCGATCCGGACCTCGTCGATCGCCGCGGCGGATATCGAGTGGATTCCCTCCTGCCCGGCCTCGATCGGGATCCGGGTGCGACCCTGCGCCATGTCGAGCGCGTCCGCCACCCGGACGACCCCGGCCTCGACGGTGTAGGGGTCGCCGCGGCGGCGGTGACCGATGATCGCGTGCAGTATCTCGGAGGCGACGATCGTCCTCTGCGGCTCGCGGTAGGCGTCGGCGAGCAGGCGCGGCAGCGCCGACTGCGCAAG
>DATAON010000018.1:0-3592 GCA_036265715.1 Solirubrobacterales bacterium
AATCGGAGCGACGGACGCATCTGGAGCGGCATGCGCGGCAGACCCGCGAGCACGTGCGGGCGCTCAGCTCCAAGGACTACCAGGGACAGTTCAAGGCCGGTGAGATGCCGGACCTGGTCGTCTGCTTCATCCCGAACGAGCCGGCGCTGCACGCGGCGTTCGGCGCCGACCCGGAGCTCTTCGACTACGCGCTGGAGCGCAACGTGCTGCTCGTGAGCCCGACCTCCCTGATCGGCCTGCTGCGGACCATGGAGCTCGGCTGGCGCCAGGAGCGGATGGTCGCGGAGGCGTCGGAGATCGCCGAGGCGGCGGGGACCCTCCACTCCAGGTTCTCGAAGTTCCTGACGGATTTCGAGACGGTCGGCAAGCGGCTCGACTCGGCCACCAAGTCCTACAACTCCGCCGTCGGCTCGATGGAGGGACGGCTGCTGCCGCAGCTGCGCAAGGTCGAGGGCCTCGGCGTCGCTCCGGGCAAGGAGATCGAGGCGCCCGAGCCGGTCGAGATCAGCGTGCGCGAGATCACCGCGCCGGAGCTGCGCGAAGCCTCCGACGCCGCCTGAGGCGCGCCCGCCGGGTCTCAACTAGGATTCGCCGCCCGCCCTCAAACGACCCGCGGAGGAACCCTTGGCAGTCGACACCAGCGCAATCGCGAAGTTGGACGTGGAGCCCGGCACGCTGCCGGAGACGATGGCGGCCTGGGTGATCCGCCAGGAGCGCGAGGGTGAGCCGACCGAGGCCTTCCAGCTGGAGGAGATCGAGGTCCCCGAGCCGGGCGCCTTCGAGGTGGTCGTGCGGGTGATGGCCGCCGGCGTCAACTTCAACAACGTCTGGGCGGCGCTCGGCAAGCCGGTCTCGGTCTTCGGCTACGGCGACCACCCCGAGTACGGCCACCACATCGGCGGCTCCGACGCCTCTGGCATCGTCTGGAAGGTCGGCGAGGGCGTCACCCGCTGGAAGCCCGGCGACGAGGTCGTGATCCACTGCAACCAGGCCTCCTACGAGGACGTCGAGGTCCACGGTCTCGACCCGATGGCGGCTCCCAGCCAGCAGATCTGGGGCTACGAGACGACCTGGGGCTCCTTCGCCCAGTTCACCAAGGTCCAGGCGCAGCAGCTCCTCCCCCGCCCCCAGAACCTCTCCTGGGTCGACTCGTCCTCCTACGGCCTCACCTACTTCACCGCCTACCGGATGCTGATGGACCAGTGCAAGCTGCAGGCCGGCCACAACGTGCTGATCTGGGGCGCCGCCGGCGGCCTCGGCGTCTTCGCCGTGCAGCTCTGCAAAGCGGCGGGCGCCAACGCGGTCGGGGTCGTCTCCTCCGACGAGAAGGGCGAGCTGGTCAAGCAGCTCGGCGCCGTCGGCTACATCAACCGCAATGAGTTCAGCGAGATGATGCGGACCAAGGACAACCTCACCGACCCGGCCGCCGACAAGGCCCGCTTCAAGGCCTCCCGCGCCTTCGGCAACAAGGTCTCGGAGATCCTCGGCGACGCTCCCGACATCGTCTTCGAGCACGTCGGCCAGGCGACCTTCCCGACCTCGGTGCTGGTCGTCAAGCCGTTCGGCAAAGTCGTCATCTGCGGCGCCACCTCGGGCTTCCAGCTCGACTTCGACGTGCGCTACCTGTGGATGCGCCAGAAGCAGATCATCGGCTCGCACTTCGCCAACGCCTACGAGTGCATGCGCGCCAACCAGCTGATGGCCGAGGGCAAGGTTCGCCCCGTCCTCTCGGAAACGATGGGCTTCGAGGGCGTCCCCACCGCGCACCAGCTGATGCACGAAAACAAGCACCTCGGCAAGATCTCGATCCTGGTCGGCGCCGAGTCAGAGAACGACGGCAAGCACGAGGACGGGCCCGGGGCGATCCGCGCCGAGGTCGGCGCGTGACCCGCGAGCTCCCAACCCCCGGAAAGGAACACTGAATGGCTGAGGTCAACAGGCTCGATTGGCATATCGCCCCGTTCCGGGCAGATCGCTGGCTCGACCGCTGGGAACCGGTGGCGGCGAAAATGCCCGCCTACGGCGCCAGCAGCTGGTCGCTGACCCGGGCAATCGACGACCCGCTCGCCTTCCAGCAGACCTCGATCTGGGAGCGCCGCTCGGACTTCGAACGCTACTGGTACTCGGACGAGGTCGCCGCCGCCCGCGAGACGATCATCGACCTCTACGACAAGCCGCTGCTGCCGACCTGGCACGCGCTCGTCCTCGCCGAGTAGCGGCGGGCGCCAAGCTCAGCTGCGGGCGCGCTTGGCCCGCGGCTTCGGCTGCGGCTTGACCTGCCAGTGGAAGACGGCGGGCTCGGCCTCGACGGTGCCGTCGGCGGCGATCGCCAGCACCCGCAGCACGTGCGGCCCGACCGCGAGCCCGCGGTAGACGCGTGGCGAGCGGCATGACTTGTAGGGGCCGCGATCGAGCTTGCAGCGGAAGCTCGCCCCCGCCTGGTCGGCGCTGAAGGCGAACTGGGCGGTTGTGGCGCTCCCGCGCTTGGCGGGATGCTTGCTGAGGCGCGTCTGCGGCGGCTTGGGGGTCGGTGGCGTCGGACCCGGGGGCGTCTCGCCCGGAGGCGGCCCGGTGGGCGTCCCGTAGCGCGCGGTGTACTGGGCATCGGCGGCGGCGGTGATCGTGTGCACGCGGGCGCCGCCGTCTGACCAGCTCTGCCAGGGGAGGGCGCTGCCGCCGGCGTTGGTCTCGGGCGGGGCCAGCAGGGTGATGTGCGAGCCCTCGATCAGCCGCAGGCTGAAAGGCGCGTTGCCGACGTCGGGACCGGCGCCGAGCTCGACCCCGGCCGGGTCGGAGCGGATCTCGAGGTCGACGGTGCGGGGATTGAGGGTGACGCTGGTCGTGCTGGAGAGGCCGCGGGCGTCGGTCGCCTTCAGGCGCAGGACTATGAACGACGGGTACTCGTGATCGGTGGTGGCGACGCTGCCAGCGGCGGTTCCCGACTGGATCGAGCCCGGGAGTTCGTGCGCGTGGCATTCGTCGGGGCAGTGGAGGAGGTCGCCCTCCCAGTCCAGATTCGCGGCCGCGATCCCGCCCGGCTGCTCGGCGTCGGTGGCGTGGCCGGAGAAGCTGATTTCTTCGCCAACCGCCCAGGAGCGGGCGGCCGTGGGCGTGTCGATCACCGGCGCCGGCGGCGTGTCCCCCGGGTAGAGCCGGACTTTGGCGACGTCGGTCTGGGTGCCGTTGCTGACCTCGACCGCGGCGTCGACGTTGACGGCGGTGTTGTAGACGCGGTCGGGAACCGTCGGGCTGGAGCCGGTGTCGGTCTCGAAGCTGCCGTTGCCGTCGAGGTCCCAGACGTGGCCGGCGATCGGGCTGGCGCCGGCGGTCGACTTCGACGAGTCGAGCTCGAGCGCCTTGCCCACCGCGACGCTGTGCGACGCCGCATCGAGGACAGCCGTCGGCGGCGCCGGCGTCTCGTCCGCGAACGGCACGGCGGGTGCGAGGAGCGCTCCGCCGACGGCAGCGGCAAGCGCGACGGCGGCGGCTCGCGTCTTCATACCGACCACCCTAACCGCAGCGGCTCGGGGCGGTCTACTCTGCGGGCATGGGCAGAGGGATCGCGTTGCTGGTGACGCTCGCTTGGCTTGCC
>DATAON010000019.1:0-57136 GCA_036265715.1 Solirubrobacterales bacterium
GTCGATCTTGCCGGCGTCGGTGAGGATCCCGTACTCGAGGTCGTGGTAGCCGCCGCCTTTGCCGACCCGGGCGCCGCTGAGGTTGACCGCGACCGAGCCGCAGAGGACGAAGTCGATCTCCGGCAGGTCGTCGAGGGCGACGATCTGGCCGTGCTTGAGCGCGCCCTTGATGGTCGCCGCCTCCTGCACCGCTTTTTTCGACAGCTGCTTCGGGTCGAGGACGCGGAAGGGGTGGGGGTCGCGCAGGCGCGGCACCGCCATGATCACGGTCTTGCCTTCTTCCAGGGCGATCCGGCGCGCGTGGGTCTGCGGCGAGTCGGGGTTGGCCTTGATCACCTGGGCCCGCTTCCAGAGCCGGTGGTTGGCCAGCTTCTCGGCCGCCAGCTTGGCCCCGGCGAAGTTGGGGATGCGGCCTAAGGCCCCTGGAAAGCGCGACACGCCCTCGCGCTCCATCGCTTTCCAGACCTCTTTGCGGACCTCGTCCTTTGAGCGCACGGGCAAAAGATATCCGTCCCGTCTGCCGATAAGACCGACGCAAGTGCGAAATTGCAGGGAAGAGCAACCGTTTGACCGAATGATCCGTTTGCCTAGACTTTTCGATACCGAATCTTTGGGACCGACCTAATTGGGACGCAAGACGCAAATAACGCTGGGAGTGCTGGTGGCGCTGATCGTCTTTGCGGCGGCCGGCGCCTACGCCTATGACAGCTCCCAGAAGGACAAGATCGCCGAGGGCGTCACCGTCGCTGGCGTCGACGTCGGCGGCATGGACGCCGACGAAGCGACCGCTGCCGTCCGCCGCGAGCTGCTGGCGCCGCTCAAGCACGAGCTCAAGGTCAGCCTCGGCAAGCAGAGCTGGACCCTGCCCGGCGAGAAGCTGAAGGTCCGCGCCAACATCGAGGAAGCGGTCGAAGAAGCGGTGGCCGAGAGCCAGGACGGCGGCCTGCCGACGCGCCTGGTCCGCTACGTCAGCGGCGGCGAGCTCGACAAGCCGGTCAAAGCCGAACTCGACTACTCCAAGCCGGCGATCAACCGCTTCGTCCGCCACGTCGCCGAGGAAGTCAACCGCGACCCGGTCGATGCCAGCGTCGAACCCAGCTCCGACTCGCTCAACGTCGTCGCCGGCCAGAACGGGCGCAAGCTGCGTGACGTTCGCCTCACCGAGGACCTCGAAGAAGCGGTGCTGAACGCCAGCGCCCCGCACACGGTGGTCGCCCACATCCACGCGACCAAGCCGGAAGTGACGACCGCGGACGTCGCCGGCAAGTACCCCTCTTACCTGACGCTCGACCGCGGCACCTTCACCTTGCGGCTCTGGCAGAACCTGAAGAACACGAAGACCTACACGGTCGCGGTCGGCCAGGAAGGGCTGGAAACGCCCGAAGGGCTCTACCAAATCGAGGAAAAGGAAGAAAACCCGACCTGGCACGTGCCGGATTCCGACTGGGCCGGATCGCTGGCCGGGACCACGGTTCCCCCGGGCCCCTCGAACCCGATCAAGGCCCGCTGGATGGCGATCTACGAAGGGGCCGGCATCCACGGCACCGAAGAGACCGAATCGCTCGGCAGCGCCGCCTCCCACGGCTGCGTCCGCATGGCGATCGCCGATGTCGAAGAACTCTACGACTTGGTTGAAGTGGGCACGCCGATCTACATCGGTTAGCTCGGGCAACATCCGTCCGCGCGCTTGCGCAGGACGACTTGGTCTCGCGGCGAATCTCCATTCGTGAACTGGGAAAGCGCTCTCGCTGATTACGACCGTGACCTGCGGGCGCGTGGAGCGGCGGAGCGGACGCGGCGGGCGTATGGGGTGGACCTGGGCGGGTTCGTCGAGTGGGTCGGGCCGCAGGGCCTCGGCCCCGGCGACGTTCGCCACCGCGACGTGCGCCGATTCGCGGCCGGGCTCTCCAGCGCCGGCGCCGCGCCGGCGACGGTGGCCCGCAAGCTGGCCTCGATCCGCGGCTTCTACGGCTTCCTGGTCCGC
This sequence comes from Solirubrobacterales bacterium, assembly GCA_036265715.1. Classification (GTDB taxonomy): domain Bacteria; phylum Actinomycetota; class Thermoleophilia; order Solirubrobacterales; family 70-9; genus VAYN01. Next base: position 1,985 of record DATAON010000019.1, read on the forward strand.
ACCGAGCGGGCCGGCCAGAACCCGGCCGAGCTGGTCTCCAGCCCGAAGCGGGCCGAAAAGCTGCCGAACGTGCTCTCGACCGAGCAGATGCGGGGCCTGCTGGAGCGGATCCCGGCCTCGACGCCGCTGGAGCTGCGCGACCGGGCGATGCTGGAGCTCGCCTACTCGTGCGGGCTGCGCTGCGAGGAGATCGTCAACCTCGACACCGACGCGGTCGACTTCGAGAGCGAGCAGCTGCGGGTGCTCGGCAAGGGGTCGAAGACCCGCATCCTGCCGATCGGCGAGCCGGCGCAGCGGGCGCTGGAGCGGTATCTGCAGAAGGGCAGGAGGGCGTTGACGGTCGAGCCACGGGAGACGGCGCTGTTTCTGTCCAAGAGCGGGCGCCGCCTCTCCAACTCCGACGTCACCCGCCGGCTCGGCCTCTGGACCCGGGAAGCGGCGCTCGCCGCCGGCGTCTCGCCCCATTCACTTCGACATTCCTTTGCAACGCATCTTTTGGAGGGTGGCGCCGACCTGCGTACGATTCAAGAGTTGCTTGGCCACGCATCGATCTCGACCACCCAGGTTTACACCAGAGTCGACGCCGCCCGGCTGCGTGACACCTACGCTGCAAGCCACCCCCGCGCATGACCACCAATCGATCAAACGTCCATAGAATCGGCTGTCTCTGATGGAGACGGGCGTAAAAGAGGTGGAGCTGCGCGATCTCTGGCGCCGCTACAAGGAGCAGGGGGACGAGACCGCCCGCGAGCGTCTCGTGGTCGCCTACTCGCCGATGGTCAAATTCGTCGCCGGCCGGCTCGGCGCCGGGCTTCCCTCGCACGTTGAGGACGCCGACCTGATCTCCTACGGCCTGGTCGGGCTGATCGGCGCGATCGAGCGCTTCGAGCCCGAGCGCGGGATCAAATTCGAGACCTTCGCGATGACCCGCATCCGCGGCTCGATCATCGACGAACTGCGCTCGCTGGACTGGGTGCCGCGCTCGGTGCGCTCGCGGGCGCGTGAGATCGAGGCCGCCCAGGCCAAGCTCGAGCACGAACTGCAGCGGGCCCCGAGCGAGGCCGAGCTGGCGGCGAAACTCAACATGACCGAGGAGGAACTGCAGGGCTCCCTGCTGGAGATCGCCAACTCCTCCGTTTACGCGCTCGACGAGCTTTGGACCGTTTCCGACTCCTCCGGCGACCAGGTCTCGTTGCTGGACACGATCGCCGACGACGGCGCCGCCGACCCGCAGGAGGCGCTGGCCAGCAGCGAGGTCAAGGACCGCTTGACCGAGGCGATCGGCTCGCTGCCCGAGCGCGAGCAGCTGGTCGTCGCCCTCTACTACTACGAGAACTTGACCCTGCGCGAGATCGGCGAGGTCCTCGGAGTCACCGAGTCGCGCGTCTCCCAGCTGCACACCAAGGCAGTGATGCGGCTCAAGTCTCACCTCCAACAGGCCTGAGCCGTGCGCCTTCGTCTCCCACAGAGGCGGGAGCGAGTTCTCGACCTGGAGGGCCTGACACCGCTGGAGCGCGCCAGCGCCCGCTTCAACGCGAGCGAGGCGGGGCGGATCGTGGCCGGCCTGGTGCGGACGCTGGGCGAGCCGCGCGTCTCCGTCGGCACCCTCGCCGGCAGCGCCGAGGAGATGCGGGTGACGGTGGCCTGGGATCTGACCTGGTACCAGTGGGCGGTCGCCGTCGGCGGCTCCGAGTTGCCGGTGCGCCAGATCGCCAGCGGGGTCGACGTCACCGAGCTCGACTCGGCGGCGCGGCAGTGGAATGCGACCACGGTCGACGGCGGCCGTATCGTGCTGGCATGAGCGCGGTCACAGTCAACGTCGACGGGGGCGCCCGCGGCAACCCCGGCCCGGCGGCGATCGGCGTCGTCGTCCGCGACGCCGACGGCGTCGTGCTGGAGGAGCTGGGGGAGAAGATCGGCCGCGCCACCAACAACGTCGCCGAGTACCGGGCGCTGCTGCGCGGGATCGAGCTGGCCGCCGCCCACGGCGCCACCGAGCTGGAGCTGGTCGGGGACTCGGAGCTGGTCGTGCGCCAGATCGAAGGCCGCTACAAAGTCAAGGACGCGACGATGCGCGAGCTGCACGCGGAGGCGAAGCGGGAGCTGGCGGCTTTCGAGAGCTGGTCGATCCGCCACGTCCGCCGCGAGAGCAACGCCGACGCCGACCGCCTCGTCAACGCGGCGCTGGACGGCGGCTGATGGCCGCGCCGATCGACCCCGGCGTCGACATCGGCCACGTCCACCTCAAGGTCGCCGACATCGACCGCGCGCTCGGGTTCTACTGCGGCGTGCTTGGCTTCGAGCTGATGCAGCGCTACGGCGCCGACGCAGCCTTCATCTCCGCCGGTGGCTACCACCACCACATCGGCCTCAACTCCTGGGAATCGAAAGGCGGCCCGCCGCCCCCGCGCGGGACCACCGGGCTCTACCACACGGCGATCCGCTATCCGACCCGTCGCGCCCTCGCCGACGCCCTGCAGCGCCTGGTCGACGCCGGCATCCCGCTCACCGGTGCCTCCGACCACGGGGTCAGCGAGGCGCTCTACCTCGACGACCCCGACGGCAACGGCGTCGAGCTCTACTGGGATCGACCCAAAGAGCAGTGGCCGGCGCCGCAGCCGGGTCAAAAGGTCGAGATGTTCGTGCACCCGCTCGACCTCGAGGGCCTGATCGGCGAGCTCGAGGCCGAGCGCTAGCGCGTTCAGGAGCCGAGGATCGCCCCGACCAGGTTCGCCTTGAAGGGCTCCGTGCCCGGCACCAGCGCAACGCCGGCGAAGGAGCTGTGCGAGCGCGCGTAGGCGAGCTCCTTGGCGAGGTCGCCAACTCCGTTGGAGGCTGGCAGTGGCGCCAGCTGCAGGGTGCTGAGCACGCCGATCGCCTCGCCGGAGGCGTTGAGGAAGCCGCTGCCGGAGTCACCGGGAACCCCGGGGGTCAGGGTCAGCACGCTGTGGCTCCAGCCGTTGCCTTCGTTCTGGACGACGACGCCCTGCTTCGGGCTCAGTTTGGTCAGGCCGCCGCGTAGTTCGGAGTTGCCGTAGGAGTAGACGGTCGAGCCGAGCCCGCCGACGCTGCCGACGCGGGTTGGGCCGCCGAAGCCGGGAACGGAGGGGTTGACGCTCCCGGCGTCGGCGGCGTCGAGCCGGATCAGCGCCAGGTCGTTGTAGGCGCAGGTGTCCGGGTCGGTCTCACCGGCTGCCTGCATGGCCAGCCACGAGTTGTAGACGAGCGTGCCCGGCGCTTTGGCGCCGGTGACCTCGACGGCGGTGCCGAGCGGCAGCGAGCCGCTGGTGCAGCCGTCGGTTTCGGTCTGGCCGCCGGTTCCCGAGCAGTGGGCGGCCTGGCCGATGAAGACCGTGGCGCCTTCCTGGAAGACGAAGTTGGCGGTGCACTGGCCGCCCTGGGTGAAGGTCTGGACGCCCGGGTGGATCGGCGCCGCTTTCGCCGGTGCCCAGGCGGAGGCGGTGACGGGGGCGAGCAGCGCGACAGCCGCGACGAGCGTCAGGGCTGCGAGTGCGAAGATGCTGCGGATCATCGAAGTTCCTCCCGGTTGACTGTCTGCGTGGACCCCCGTCCAGCCCTGAACCCGGGACTACCTTACCTAATAATGATGATGCCTTGCAAGGCTCGAACTGAAGGGCGGTGCCGCGATGGAGGTAGCGATAGCTGGTGGCCACGGCAAGATCGCGATGCTGCTGGGAAGGCTGCTGGTCGGCGAAGGCGACCTCGCCTTCGGCCTGATCCGCAATCCCGAGCAGGAAGACGACCTGCACGAAATCGGCGTCGAGCCGGTCATCTGCGACCTCGAGGGCGATGACGACGTCGCCGGCGCCGTGCGCGGGATGGATGCGATCGTCTACGCGGCCGGGGCGGGCGCGGGCAGTGGCGCCGAGCGCAAGCGGACGATGGACCTGGGCGGGGCGGTGAAGCTGATCGAGGCCGCCCGCAAGGAGGGCGTGCGCCGCTTCGTGATGGTCAGCGCGATGGGCGCCGCCGATCCGCCGGCCGAGGGCGACGACGTCTTCGCCGAGTACCTGCGGGCGAAGGCGGCGGCCGACGCGGCGCTGCGCCAGAGCGGCCTCGAGTACACGATCGTGCGGCCGGGGCTGCTGACCGACGAGCCCCCGCGCGGCTCGGTCAAGGTCGGCGATCGCCTCGAGCGCGGTGAGATCGCCCGCGCCGACGTCGCCGCCGTCCTCTTTGCCGTCCTCCGTGCCCGCCACACGATCGACCGCGAGTTCGATCTCGTCAGCGGCCGCGAACCGATAGCCGACGCGGTCGCGGGGCTCTGAGGGGGCTCGCCCCGCCCTCGGTGCATTAGCGCCCTTATAGGGGCGCTAATGCACCGAGGGCTAGCTGACCGGAGCGGTCGCGGCGCCGCTCTCGACGGGGTGGCCGCCGTCGCGCCAGGCGCCGACGCCCTTGCCGACGTGGACGACCTCGGCGAAGCCCTCGCGCTGGAGGATCGAGGCGGCGAGGCCGCTGCGCTTGCCGCCGCGGCAGATCGTCGCCAGCGGCCGGTCGCGGGGGATCTCGTCGAAGCGCCCGGCGAGGTCGCCGTAGGGAATGTGCAGGGAGCCGGGGATGTGCTCACCGGCGTACTCGGCGGCGTTGCGGACGTCGAGCACGAGCGGCGGCTGCGGTCCTTCGACCCGCCGCGCCAGCTCGTCGGGGTCGATCAGCTCGATCTTCTGGACCGGCCGCCCGTCGGTGCGCCAGGCGGTCATCCCGCCCTCGAGGAAGCCGCGCACGCGAATGCCGACCGCGGCCAGCAGCGCGGCGGCGTCGCGCTCGTCGCCGTCGGAGGCGGCGACGACGATCACGTCGGCTCCCGGCGGCGCCACCCGCGAGACCTTGGTCGCGAAGCCGGTGTCGTAGGCGGAGGTGCTGAGGGCGCCGGCGATGTGGGCCTCGTCGAACTCCTCGTTGGTGCGGCCGTCGATGACGACGGCGCCGGCCGCGACGCACTCCTCGACCTCGTGCGGGGTCATCGCCGCCGGCGTTCCGAAGTCGTCGACAAGCGGTCCGCGGTTGAAGGCGACGATCTCGGCCACGTTCGGCGGCTTGTCGCCCAGCGAGCCGACCGCGTCCTCGACGAACTCCGCCTCGTCGGCGATCGCCAGGGCGCGGTTGTGGGCGCGCTCGAAGCCGATCGTCGAGGAGCTCTTGAGGTCGAGGCCGGAGCCGCCGCAGAGCGAGCCGCCGAGGTGCCCTGGCCAGACCTCGACCTCGTCGTCGAGGACGAGCAGCCGCCCGTGCAGGGAGCGGAACATCTCCGCCGCCCCCTGGCGCGGCTCGACCGCGAGGTCGGGGCGGGCGACGTCGCCGATGAATAGTGAGTCGCCGCCGAGCAGCGCCCAGGGGGTGCCGCCGCGGCTGGCGTCGCGCAGCAGGAAGGCCGTGTGCTCGGGCCGGTGGCCGGGGGTGTGGACGGCCTCGATCGAGAGGTCGCCCAGCTCCAGGCGCCAGCCGTCCTCGAAAGGCTCGTGCTCGTACTCGGCCTCGGCCAGGGCGTTGATGTGGATCGTCGCCCCGGTCGCCCGTGCCAGGCGCCCGTGCCCGGAGACGTGGTCGGCGTGGTTGTGGGTCTCCAGCACGTGCTCGATCCGCACCCCGTGCAGTCGCGCCAGGCGCCGGTAGGGGTCGATGTCCCACTGCGGGTCGACCACCACCGCGACCCCCGATTCGCGATCGGAGATCAGATAGGAGGCACAACCGAGGTCCTCGTGGATGATCTGGCGGAAGAGCATGAGCGCAAGGGAGCCGGGTGTGCCTGGGTCAGGCTAGCGCTCTCACGGGAATCTTGGAGAAGGCACAGGCGGCGCCCGATCGCCGCGGCCCGGCGCGGCTAGGTTGGGGAGGTCGGTCCCAAGCCCCCGAAGGAGGTCCCAGATGTCGGCAGCCGCCGCCCCCGAATCACTGCTCCCGCTCAGCGCCGAGGAGCTGCTGACGACGACGCGGGGGGTGCGCAAGCGCCTCGACTTCTCGCGCCCGGTCGAGCGCGACGCGCTACGCGCCTGCGTCGCCACGGCGCTGCAGGCGCCCTCGGGCTCCAACCGCTGGGCGCTGCAGTTCGTGATCGTCACCGACCCTGAGCGGCGCAGGGCGATCGGCGAGGCCTACCGCGCCGGTTACGCGACCTATCGCAGCCTCGACGGCGTCTACATCGGCAGCATCGACAAGGGCGACCCCGAGCGCGACGCCCAGCAGCAGCGCACCGCCGGCTCCGCCGACTACCTGGCCGAGCATTTCGGCGAGGCGCCGGCGATCGTCGCCGCCTGCTCGCCCGGGCGCGCCGAGGAGGGGGCGGCGATCCGCAAGACGACGATGCTCGGCAGCGTGATGCCGGGGATGTGGTCGTTCATGCTCGCCGCCCGCCTGCGTGGGCTCGGCACCTGCTGGACCACGGTCGGCCTGTTCGAGGAAGAGGCGACGGCGGCGGCCCTCGGGATCGACCCGACGGAGGTCACGATCGGCGCCATCTCGCCGGTCGCCTACACCGAAGGGACCGAGTTCAAGCCGGCGCTGCGGCCCGATCCCGACGAGGTCATCCACTGGGACCAGTGGTAGCGGCGGCCTGAGTGGGGGCGCTGCCGGAGTCGATTGCCTCGCGCCTGCGGCTGCCGGTGGTGGCGGCGCCGATGCTGCGCGTCTCCGGCGTCGAGCTGGTCACCGCTGCCTGCCGGGCCGGGGTGGTCGGGGCCTTTCCGGTCGCCAACGCGGGCGGTGGGGAGGAGCTGGACCGCTGGCTGAGCGAGATCGAGATCGCACTCGACGGCGCCGCGGCCCCGCACTGCCCGAACCTGATCGTCCGCGACCCACGCCTGGCCGAGCAGCTCGAGGTCGTCTGCGCCCACCGGGTGGAGATGGTGATCGCCAGCGTCGGCTCGCCAGCGCCGGTCGTCGGGCCCCTGCATGAGGCCGGCACCCTCGTCTTCGCCGACGTGGCGACCCTGGCCCACGCCGAGAAAGCGGTGGCGGCCGGCGTCGACGGCCTCGTCCTCCTGGTCGCCGGGGCGGGTGGTCAGACCGGCTGGATGAACCCGTTCGCCTTCGTCCGCGCCGTGCGCGGCTTCTACGGCGGGCCGCTCGCGCTCGCCGGCGGCATCGGCGACGGCCACGCTCTGCGCGCCGCGATCAGCCTCGGCGCCGACCTCGGCTACATGGGCACCCGCTTCATCGCCAGCGCCGAGAGCATGGCCGCAGACGCCTACAAGCGCACCCTGGTCGAGAGCAGCCTCGACGACGTCGTCCTCACCGCCGCCTTCACCGGCCTCCCGGCCAGCATCCTCGCCCCCTCGATCCGCGCCCACGGCCTCGACCCGGCCGCCCTCGACGAGTCGATCACCCCCGACGGCGCCGCCGCCCTCTACGGCGTCCACGCCGAGGGCTCGGGCCCGCGCCGCTGGACCGACATCCTCAGCGCCGGCCACTCCGTCTCCGCGGTCGAGCGGGTGGAAACCGCAGCCGAGATCGTCGCCCGCACCCGCGAGGAGTTCGACGTCCGCCCCTCCTGAGACTGTCGGCCTAGTGTTGGCCCTGGCGAATTCCGCCAAGGCGCCGTGACCGTCTTCACGGCGGCGTCGCCACCAAACGCCTTCCGCACTGCACCTCCGCGGTCATCGCCGAGCCCGCCTAGACGCGGAACCGCCCTCAGAAGCTAAGATCCGCCACTGATGCGGCTGTAGCTCAGCTGGCTAGAGCGTCTGCTTGCCATGCAGAAGGTCGAGGGTTCGAATCCCTTCAGCCGCTTTTTCGCGTTTCTGGGCCTTAGATGTTGCGGACGCGTCGCCCGATTTGCGTGTCCTGTGGATAGCCGGCCGATCCCCAGAAGGCGGCCGCCGCCGCGTCGTCATACGCAACGAGAGCGGTAACCCTCCCTACGCCCCGGTCGCGGAGGTACCCCTCGGCGGCTCGGGTCAGCAGTAGGCCAATCCCGCGACGCCGGTATTCCCGGTCGATCGCGAGTCGGTAGATATTCCCTCGCCATCCATCCCAACCGGCGATGACCGCCCCGACGACCCGGTCGTCCGCCTCGGCGACACCGCGGCAACGTCGCGATGCTCGCATCGCCGGATCGCGACATCGGGCTTAGTCATGGTCGCCAGTCAATCATCGCCACAGCTCGCGGCGCAGCATTGCGTTGCCGCGCTCGAGCTGGTCGATGGTGGCGCTGGTGACCGAGCGGGTCCGGGTGGCGCGGTTGATGCGGGCCTGGACCTCCCGGTGCGACTTGCCGGTGCGACGGGCGACATCGGCGACCAGGGTTTTGCGCTCCCCGCGCAGGCGCTCTCGGGTCGCATAGGCCGACTCCCGCTCGGGCTCGAGGTCCTCCGGCGGGGCTGTGGGCCTGGCGATGGCGATCGTCTTCTTGACCGCCGGCTTGGGATCGTCGGTCGGGAAGAGCTGGAGCGCGGTCTCGCTCATGATCGCCTCGTCCAGCTCGGCGTCGCCCGAGCTGAGGGCGGCAAAGCCCTCGCCCGGCTCGCTCCGCGTCGCGTCGTCGATCTCTTCGAGCTCTTCCTCCTCGGCGTCCGGCAGGAGGTCGAGCGCGTGACGGCGCTCCAGCTCGATCTCGCGGGCGAGTGCCTTCAACCGCGGGTCGGCCGGCATCAGCAGGTAGCTCATCTGGCGGCGCGGCTTCGGGGTGGTGCGGATGAAGCGCCCGACCACCTGGCGGAAGAAGAGCTCCGTCCGGGCCGCGGTCGCGTAGACGCCGACCCGCAGGCGGGGGATGTCGACGCCCTCGGAGACCATCAGGACCGAGACCAGCCAGCGGTGCCCGGAGGCGGCGAACTCGGCGATGCGCTTGCTGGCGCCGGGCTCATCGCTCATCACCAGCTCGGGCTTCTCCCCTGAGATCGCCCCGAGCCGAGCGGCGATCGCCCGCGCGTGATCCTGATCTGAGGCGATGACCAGGCCGCCCGCGTCGGGGTGACCGGCGGCGCGAACCTCGCCCAGCCTGGCGTCGCCGTCGCGCAGCACCTCGCCCATCCACTCGCCCTCCGGGCTGAGCGCCGTGCGCAGGCGCCGGGCCGACTCCGCCGCCGGCAGGGCGAGGTCGAAGTCGGCGCTGCGCAGCCGGCCGTCGGAGAGCCACTCCATCTCGCCGTCGTAAGGGAGGAAGGTGATCGGGCGGCAGACCCGGTCGCGCAGCGCCTGCGGGTATCCGTAGGCGTAGTCGGCTCGGCTGAGGCCGTCCTCGTCGTAGGTGACCCAGGGTATGGCCGAGTTGTCGGAGCGAAAGGGCGTGCCCGAGAGCAGTAGCCGGAAGCGGGCGCCGTCGAAGGCCTTGCGCGTTTGCAGGCCCCAGGCGGCCAGGTCGCCCATGTGGTGTGGCTCGTCGGCGATCAGCAGGGTCGGCTTGCGGGCGGCGGCCTGCCGGTGTGTGTCCGCTCCGGCCGCGATCGTCTGGTAAGTGACGGCGACGCCGTGGAAGTCGGCCGACTCCGGCCCGTCGGAGTTCGGCCGGTTCGGCTCGAGGTCGATGCCGTAGCGGCCGGCGTCGGCGGCCCACTGGCGGCAGATGTGGGTGGTCGGCCCGGCCACGACCACGCGTGAGACGAACCCGGCGCTCAGCATCCGGTGGGCGATGTGCAGGCCGAAGGTCGTCTTGCCCGCCGCCGGCGTCGCCGAGGCCAGAAAGCTGGCGGCCGAGTGCGCCCGCACGGCCTCGGTCGCCTCCTGCTGCCAGGAGCGGAGGGGACGGCCGTCGGGCCAGTCCGGGAGCGATCGGCCGCGGGCGCCGCCGCCGATCGGGTGCTGAGCGAGGTCGTACAAGGGCGGCCACAATACGTTCGCCTGCGGTCGGACGGCGGCCGGCCGCACCGGGCCTCAATCCAGGACTGATTCGAGATTCCTTTCCAAAGAAATCGATTCCGTATGCTCTCTTCTTGCGCTCGCACTCGCTACGCCGCTTGGTGCCTTTGTTGGTGGCCGCGGCACTGATCCTCCTTGCCGTTCCGGCGCTCGCGTCAGCCGTCGAATACCAAGTCGACACGCTCGACAACACGGATCCGACCAGTGGCTGCGAAGGCGGCGAAGACTGCGCCCTGGACGGCGCGATCGAACGCGCCAACGCCACCCCCGGTCCCGACGCGATCAAATTCCTGGTTGCCGGGAAAATCAAAACCGGGGTCAACCCGCTGCCGCCGATCAGCGAGCGGTTGACGATCGACGGGACCAGCGCGCCGGGCTATGCCGGCAACCCGGTGCTCGAGCTGGATGGGACCGAAAGCGGCAGCCCCAGCTACGGCTTCGAAATCACCGCGGCGGCGGCGAAAGCGGCGATCGGCGGCTTTGCGATCAACGGCTTCGGAACCGGGATCGTGATCGCGGGCGACGAAGCCGTGGTCTGCGCCAACTACGTCGGCACCAACCTCGCCGGCACCGCTTCCGACCCGAACAAACGCGGGATCGAGGTGGCCATCACCTCCACCGACACCGACATCGGCGCTGGCTGTGGCGAGGGCAACGTGCTCTCGGGCAACGAAGGCTTCGGGATGGTCGACGGCGGCCTCGGCACGGCGATCTCCAACAACCTGATCGGCACCGCCGCCGACGGCGCTTCGCCGCTAGGCAACGGCGGCCTGCCGCTGGCCGGCGGGGTGCTGATCAACAGCGTCTCCGGCGGGGCTCTGGTCGGCGGACCGGGCGGCGCCGGCGCCAACACGATCGCCTTCAACACCGGCCCCGGCGTGCTGGTCGAAGAATCGGGGCTGACGGCGACGATCAGGGGCAACGCCATCTACTACAACGCCGGCCGCGGGATCGAAGTCACCAACGCCGACGTGCAGCCGCCGAGCCTGGAAGAAGTCGAACCAGGGGTCGGCGCGACCAGCGTCACCGCGACCATGAGCGGCGAACCGAGCCAGATCTACGCGATTGAATTCTTCGCCAGCGAACAGTGCGACGTCACCGGCTTCGGCGAGGGACAGCTGCTGATCGGCGAAGACTCGGTCGAAACCGACGCGGGCGGGACGGTCCAGTTCGAAGCCCCGACGCTGGCGGCCTTGCCGGCGGAAATGCCGGTGGTTACCGCCGTCGCCACCGACACCGAGATCGCCAGCAGCTCCGCCTTCTCCAACTGCCGGGTCGAGCGGCCGGCGGCGCCGCTGCTCACCTCGACCGCTCCGGGCTCCGGCGCCAACGACAACGCGCCGCTGGTGATCGGCTCCGCTCCCGCCGGGACCACGGTCTCGCTCTACTCGCAGAGCGGCTGCGGCGGCTCGGCTTTCGCAACCGTCAGCCCGGCTCAGCTGGCGGCGGGCGTGGCCGCCTCGGTCGCGGACAACTCGGTGACCGAGTTCAGCGCCCTGGTCAACCGGCCCTACGCCACCACCTCCGGTTGCTCCGGCTCGCTGGCCTATCAGGAGGTGACGCCACCGGCGCCACCTCCGATCCCAGCGACGATCCAACCGATCGTCACGATCCCCCCGGTCAACGGCGAGAGCGTCGCGGTCGCCCCGGAATCGGGTCAGGTCCTGGTCAAGCGTCCCGGCTCGAACAAGTTCATCCCCTTGGTGGAAGGCCAGACGATCCCGGTCGGCTCGGTCGTCGACGCGACCAACGGCAAGGTCCTGCTGACCTCGGTCAACGCCGCCGGCGTCGCCCAGAGCGCGGTCTTCTACGGCGGCAAGTTCCTCGTCGTCCAGCACGACGGCAGCGGCCTCGTGATCCTCAGGCTCCAGGGCAGCCTCGATTGCGGAGCCAGAGGCAGCTCGGTGGCGACCGCCTCGGGCAAGAAGGGGCGCCGGCTCTGGGGCAGCGGCAAGGGCACCTTCCGCACCGAAGGCAACTACGGATCGGCCAGCGTCCGCGGCACCCAGTGGCTGACCGAAGACCGCTGCGGCTCGACCTACTTCAAGGTCAAACGCGGCGTCGTCTCGGTTCGCGACTTCCCGAACAAGAAAACGATCTCGCTGCCGGCCGGGAAAACGTACCTGGCAAAGCCTTGATCGCGCCGGCGCGGCGCAGCTAGTCGCGGACGCGCTGGGCAAGCAGGGAGGAGGCGCCCGCGAGCGCCGGGGAGCTGCTCTCCCGGAGGGCGGCTTCGACCCCGGCCGGTGTGACGGACTCGCCGTCGTAGACGACGACTATCGCCTCGTCGCCGAGCCGCAGGTAGGTGGATTCGCCGAAGGCGGTGTAGCGGGTGGCGCCGATCGCGAGCAGCATGCGCGCGGGGCGGCCACACTGGCCGAGGTAATGGCCGACGGGCTCGAGCGGGCTCTCGGGGCCGCCCTCTTGGTTATTGAGGCGCTCGACCACCCAGTCGAGCAGCCGCTCGCCGAAGTAGGAGTAGCCGCTCAGGGGGCTGTCGACGCCGTAGGCGTGGAGCTCGCCGTCGCGGCGCAGGAAGCTGGCAAGGCGATGGGACGCGCTCGCCTGCTCCAGACTGGCGTCGCCAAGCGGGATGAAGGAAGCCGCAACGCCCTTCGAGCAGGCGCCCCAGTTCTTCTTTTCGCTCAGCTTGGCGGCGTCGGCGCGGCGAACCGAGCAGTCGTTGAAGGCGCCGAAGGCGAGCGGGACGAGTGCGGCGACCGCGCCGTCGTCGCCGTAGTCCACACGGCAGGCGAGCGCCACCTCCGGCTCGATCTGGAGGTTGCCGGTCGGGCTGCCGGCGGCGGGCATCGCGACCTCATCGTGGGAGAGCGGGTAGGTCGAGAGGTAGGAGTCGAGGCCGGGCGCGTAGAAGGGGAAGATGCCCTTCGGCGCGTCGGCGGCGGCCTCGACGTCGCGGAAGTCCCCGGCCTCGCCGGCCTGCTCGAGGTGGCCGGCGAAGTTGCCAGCGACGCCGACCCCGAACCAAGATCGCAGCAGGGTGAGGTCGAGCTCGAAGCCGGGGGCGGAAGCGGCCGAGGGCATGCGCGCCACCCTAGCCCTAAATAGAGTCTCGCCATCGTGAACCGAGTCCGCCGATCGGCCCCCGCACCTTCTCGCAAGCAGCAGGTCGCGGAAGCTGGTCCGGGCGTTGACGCTGCGCTAGTGGGTCGCAGGCGATGAGCAGCGGCGCCGCAATCGGGATCGGGGCCGCGGTCGGGCTCGCCGTCGGCATCGTCGTCAGCATTGCCACCGACGTTCCGCTGGCGCCCGAGGGCGGCCTGCTGATCGGCGTCCTCGTCGGCTGGTTCGGGCTGCGCTCGACCGAGCGGCCCTAGCCCTTGCGACATTGGCCACGCCTGGGGTGGGTCAATGTCGCGAGCGCTTGATGGGTGGCTGCACCGATCCCTGACACAATGGCCGGGTGGCGGACGCGGAGCGGACCTACGACCTCGTGCTGTTCGGCGCCACCGGCTTCACCGGGGGACTGACGGCCGACTATCTGGCCGCCAACGCGCCGGCGACGCTGCGCTGGGCGCTGGTCGGGCGCAACCGCTCGAAGCTGGAGGCCGTCGCCGCTCGCCTCGCCGCCGCCAAGCCGGCGGCGCCGGTGCCCGGGCTGGTCGTCGCCGACGCCGCCGACGCCGCGGCCCTGGCTGAGGTCGCCGCCTCAACCAAGGTCGTCGTCACCACTGTCGGCCCCTACGTCCTCTACGGCGGCCCGCTGGTCGCCGCCTGCGCCGCCGCCGGCACCGACTACGTCGACCTCACCGGGGAGCCCGAGTTCGTCGACCGCATGTGGATCGACAACCACGCCGAGGCCGAGCGCACCGGCGCTCGCCTCGTCCACTGCTGCGGCTTCGACTCGATCCCGCACGACCTCGGCGCCTACTTCACGGTCAAGCAGCTGCCCGAGGGCGTTCCGCTCAAGGTCGACGGCTACGTCCGCTCCAACGCCGAGTTCTCCGGCGGCACCTACCACTCGGCGATCAACGCCTTCGCCCGCGGCCGCCAGACGATGGCGGCGGCGAAGGAGCGCAAGCGGGCCGAGCAGCGCCCGGCCGGCCGCGCTATCCACTCGGCCAAGTTCGCGGTCCGCCGCGACGCCGAGCTCGGCGGTTGGGTGGCGCCGCTGCCGACGATCGACGGCGCCATCGTCCGCCGCTCCGCCGCCGCGCTGGAGCGCTACGGCCCCGACTTCACCTACGGCCACCACCTGGTCGGCAAGCACCTGGCCACGCTCGGAGCGCTGACCGGAGGCGTCGGCGCGATGGCCGTGCTGGCGCCGTTGCCGCCGACCCGCAAGCTGCTGCTGAAGCTCAAATCCCCGGGCGAGGGGCCGAGCGGTGAGCGCCGCGAGCGCAGCTGGTTCAAGGTCACCTTCGTCGGCGAGGGCGGCGGCAAGCGCGTCGTCACCGAGGTCTCCGGCGGCGACCCCGGCTACACCGAGACGGCGAAAATGCTGGCCGAGTCGGGGCTCTGCCTTGCCTTCGACGAGCTTCCCGCGACCGCCGGCCAGGTCACCACCGCCACCGCGATGGGCGACGCGCTGACCGAGCGCCTGCAGCGGGCCGGGATCGAGTTCCGCGTGCTCGACGCCGGCTAGGCGTCGGCGCCGTAGATCGCCCGCATCCAGATCTCGACCAGCACGTCCATCGTCTGCTCCTCGGCGAGCGAGGGTGCCTCGCCGGCGAGGGTCGCGTGCTGGGCGCGCTCGTTCATCTGCACCAGGGCGATCGCCAGCTCGCGAGCGGGGGGGCCGGGAGGGGCGGCGCCGCGGGCACGCTCGGCCTCGATCACGGCGCTGACCTGGGCGACCCAGCCCTCCATCACCTGTGACCAGAGAGCGCGAGCGTCCTCGTTGCTGCCGGCGCGCAACTCGGCGGCGGCGAGGATGACGCCGCGCCGCGAGCGGAAGGAGTCGAATGAGGCCTGCAGCCCGGCGCGCAGGCCGGCCCGCGGTTCCTCGCTGATCAGGGCGACCGCGGCGGCGCGGCTCTCGGCCGACTCGGCGACCATGCGGTCGACCAGGGTCATCAGGACCGCGTCGCGGGAGGGGAAGTAGAAGTAGAAGCTGGGGCGGGAGATGCCGGCGCCGGCGGCGAGGTCGGCGACCGAGATCTCGCTCAGCGGCCGCTCCTCGAGCAGCCGTTCGGCGGTCTCGAGGATCGCCCGTTCGCGCTCGTCGCCGTTGGCGCGGGCGCTGCGGCGACCGCGGGGGGCGGCCTCGCGGGCGGTCAGGGAATCGGTTGCCATCGCACCCACGATACAGAGCGTCGACGATTTCGACAAGAAGTTGACGAACTCGACAGAGTGTTGATAACGTGGCTCCATGGCCGAACACCTCGACGTTCTGATCGTCGGCGCCGGCCTCTCCGGGATCGGCGCCGCCCACCACCTGCAGCAGCGCTGCCCCGGCAAGAGCTACGCGATCCTCGAGGCGCGCGAGCGCACCGGCGGCACCTGGGACCTCTTCCGCTACCCGGGGATCCGCTCGGACTCGGACATGCACACGCTCGGCTACAACTTTCGGCCCTGGACCAACCCGAAGTCGATCGCCGACGGCGACTCGATCCTCAGCTACGTCCGCGACACCGCCAGCGAGGCCGGGATCGACGCGAAGATCCGCCTCCAGCACAAGGTCACCAGCGCCGAGTGGTCGAGCGAGGAGGCCCGCTGGACCGTGACCGCCGAGCGCGGCGACACGGGGGAGACCGTGACCATGACCTGCGGCTTCCTCTACATGTGCAGCGGCTACTACCGCTACGACCAGGGCTACACCCCTGAGTTCGCGGGGGTCGAGAGCTTCGGTGGCGAGGTCGTCCACCCCCAGCACTGGCCCGAGGGCCTCGACTACGCCGGCAAGCGGGTGGTCGTGATCGGCAGCGGCGCCACCGCGATGACCCTGGTCCCGGCGATGGCCAAGGACGCCGCCCAGGTGACGATGCTGCAGCGCTCGCCCACCTACGTGATCTCGATGCCCGGGGAAGACGCGATCGCCAACTTCCTCCGTCGCCACCTGCCCGCCCGCCTCGCCTACTCGCTGGTGCGCTGGAAAAACGTGCTCACCCAGGGCGCCTTCTACAAGCTCTCCAAGAGCCGCCCGGGCTTCGTCAAGAAACTGCTGCGCAAAGGCACGATCAAAGCGCTTCCCGCCGGCTATGACGTCGACACCCACTTCAGCCCGAAGTACAACCCCTGGGACCAGCGCGTCTGCCTCGTCCCCGACGCCGACCTCTTCCGCGCCCTCGGCAGCGGCAGCGCCGAGATCGTCACCGACCGCATCGCCGGCTTCGACGCCGGCGGGATCAAGCTCGAGTCCGGCCAGCGCCTCGACGCCGACATCGTCGTCACCGCCACCGGCCTCAACGTCCTCTTCCTCGGCGGCATGAAGGTGACGATCGACGGGGTCGAGCCGCAGATGCCGAAGACGATGACCTACAAGGGGATGATGCTGAACGGCTTCCCCAACTTCGCCTTCGCGCTCGGGTACACCAACGCTTCCTGGACGCTGAAGGCGGACCTGGTCAGCGAATACGTCTGCCGCCTGCTCAAGCACATGGACGCCGGCGGCTACGACGTCTGCGTGCCCGAGATCACCGACCCCTCGGTCAACGAGGAGCCCCTGCTCGACTTCAACTCCGGCTACGTGCTGCGGGCGCTCGATGGGCTCCCGAAACAGGGCTCGAAAGAACCGTGGAAGCTGCGCCAGAGCTATCCCTACGACCTGCGGATGATGCGGCGGGGGTCGCTGCTCGACGGCTCGATGCAGTTCCGCCGCAAGGGCGCGCCGGAACCGGCTCAGCCGGCAACCCAGGCCCTGGCTTCCGCCTCGGCCTCGGCCTCGGGCTCGACGTCGTAGGCCTTCACCTCGCCGGGCACATGGCGGCTACTCTTCGAAGCCATGGACGACAAAGAGGCACTCAACCGCATCGACGAGCTGGTCCAGGAGGAGGAGCGCCTGCTCCACGCCCATGAGGGCGACGGCCTCAGCTCCGAAGACCACGCCCGCATGGAGGAGCTGAAAGTCCAGCTCGACAAGGCCTGGGACTACCTGCGCCAGCGTCGCGCCCTGCGCCAGTACGGGGAGAACCCCGATGAGGCCAGCGTTCGCGACGGCGGCACCGTCGAGGACTACGGCAACGTCACCGAGTACGAGGGCTGAGGAGCTGTGAGCCGCCTCCGCCTTCTCCTGCTGGCGGCGGCCTTCGCCACGCTCGCGCTCTGCTCCAGTGCCGGCGCGGCGCCGATCACGCTCGGGCAGCTCGCTCTCCCCGGCAAAGCCCTGAATTGCTCGCCCAGCAACGGCCGCGACGAAGCGCAGACCGCCATCGCCGCTGGCAATGGCTACGTGGTCCCGACCGCGGGGGTGCTCACCTCCTGGAGCACGCGGACCGAGCTGAAAGGAGAAATGGGCCTGAAGGTCTTCCGGCCGTTTGCCGGCCAATACCTCGTGCTCGCCGCTGACGGGCCGAAATTGCTCACCCCGGACCTGCTGATGACGTTCCCCGTCTCGATTCCGGTTCTGCCGGGCGACCTGGTCGGGATCGAACTGCCGCCGTTCGCGGGGGCGGGCTGCTACTTCAAAACGGCCCTCGAAGGCGACGTGCACAAATACCATGTGGAAAGGGCCCCGGTCGGTGGCACCGTCAACTTCGAAGGCGCCTCCAACGGCGGTCGCCTCAACATCTCCGCGACGCTGCTGCTGCCACCCACTATCACCGCGATATCGCCCGCTTCGGGCTCGGTCAAAGGTGGCAGCCTGACGATCGCCGGCACCGACTTCGTCGGCGTGTCCGCGGTCACCGTCGGCGCCGCGGCGGTGCCCTTCCAGGTCGACTCCGAGGCTCAGATCACCGCCACCGTGCCGCCGAGCAAGACGCTCGCCACGGTCCCAGTCACGGTCACCACTGTCGCCGGCACGGCGACCAGCGCCCAGGCCTTCACCTACGAAGGCTGCCGGGTCCCGAAATTGAAGAACAAGAAGCTGAAAGCCGTGAAGAAAAAGGCGAGGAAGGCCGACTGCAAGATCGGCAAAGTCAAGAAGCGCGGCGACGCCACCGCCAAAACCGGCAAGGTCTCCGCTCAGAGCCCGAAGCCGGGCAAGATCCTCGCGCCCGGCACCAAGATCAAGGTCACGCTCTCCTAGAGATTCGCGATCGCCTCCTGCGCCTCGATCGCCCGCAGCCGTTCGAACACCTGGTCGATGAAGCTGCTCAGCTGCAGCTCGTTATAAGCGGACATCTCTCTTCCCTCGGGTTGAAAACACCGGCCAATCCGGCCCGCCGGGCTCCATCCCGCCGCGGGCCGCCAACGCCGCCTTTGCGCCGCTAGTCTTGAGCGGCTGCCCGGCGCCTTGGCGGAGTGGCTACGCAGCGGCCTGCAAAGCCGTTTACACCAGTTCGATTCTGGTAGGCGCCTTTTCTTCCTGAGCAGGGATTTTGGCTTGACAGAGCCATTTGCGGGCAGTTTTTTGGGCAGTGTCCCGTCCGGTTGATTCCGGTTGAATACCGGCTTTTTCGTGGTGTCACTGGCCCACGACTGACCTACGGTGGAGCGATCCGGGCGCTCGATTAGGGTCGCGCCCCATGAGCTCGTTTCCATCCCTCAATGCAAAGAAGCTGCTCGCCGTCCTCGAACGGGCGCCTTTGAGCTACCGCGTCGCGAGGCAGTCGGGATCGCATCGCCGGATGGAGTCGCCCCACCATCCGCCGCTGACCTTTGTCTTCCACGACAAGGCAACGATCCCAGCCGGCCTCGTCCGCAAGATCCTCATCAGGGACGTAGGGCTTGCCGAGGACGAGACGCGGAAGCTACTCTGAACAAGGAGAAACCATGGAGACCGTACGTGTCATCTATCACCATGAAGCAGACGGCTGGTGGGCCGAGTCCCCCGACGTTGACGGCTGGTCCGGTGCTGGCGACACCTTTCCCGAGGTTCGCCAGCTCGCGGTTGACGGGATTCCGTTCGCGCTCGGTCACAGCGCTGAGCTGGAGCACTACGTACCCGCTGGCGAGCAGGTAGCAGCCTAGATTGGTGGGACCGTGGCCCCCTGTTAGTTGATCGTCGCCACCACCTCCTCGACAAGCAGGTAGCTCACCGTCGCCGAGAAGCGCACAAGATAGGTATGGCCGGCCCGGATAGGGACCTCCTCTCTACCAAAGGCGGTTCCAACTTCTTCGAAGTGGGGTCCCGCGGTCTGAACGGAGAAGTCGTAGCGATTCATTCGCTGAATTCGAAGGAACCGCGCTTGATGAACGTGGATCTCCGCCTCTATTCCCTGAAGCGGCAGGCCGTCCCGAGCTGGGCGTTTCGCGCTTTTCTTGGCGCGCAGGACGGCCGGCGTCAACGCTGGTTGCGTCGCTGCCTCAGCTGATCGTCGTGCGGCCTCATCCGCTTTCTGGTTGAAAATATTGGTGCCGTGGCCCTTGACCTTCTCGATTTTCAGCGGCTTACGGAGCCGCCGTTCGAGACCCGTCAGTTCCTTCCATGGCTCTGGGTTGCTGACAGGCGATCCGTCCCTCTTCCGCCATCCTTCCCGCGGCCAGGCGCTTCGCGCTAAGTGGTGGTAATTCACTAGGTAGGTCGCGTCGGCATAGATCAGAACCTTGTCGTAGGCGTCGGAGTCAACCGGCACCCCCCGGAGGAGCAGACGCAGTGCCTCGATCGCGGCTTTCAACTCCATCTGCGGCGCATTCGTCCCCCGGAACCCCGGTGGGGAGTGAACAAACTCCTCCTCGTGGCCGGTCGTGTTCGTCCAGACGAACACGACACCGATGCCGCCTCGGTTCGGCTTCGGTTTCTTCGAGCCGTCGGTGTAGACCACCATGGCTCCTTCCGGGTGCAACTCCACATTGCAGAAGCTAAGCGATCGGCGTTCGTCCAGACAAACGGACGCTTTGTGCAGCGCGCAGTCACTCCTCGATCAAGGTGACCTTCGACCGATATGGGCACCTGATGCCGGGGACCGAAGCGGAGGCGGCGGCGCTGCTTGATCGTTTCTCGATTTCGACGTTCGGCGGGCTGAAGGCTCCGCGCGCGGGGTGGCAGCCGGCAGTTGAAGCGGTTGGGCGCCTTGGCGCCATGGCATTTCTTGAACTTTTTTGCCGCTGCCGCAAAAGCATGGATCGTTTCTCCCGGGCGCTGGCTCATTTACGGAGCGTCAGTTCCGTCTTGATTGGGGACGAAACTGTTAAATCAGGCAGGGCGACTTGACACTACCATTACGCTTGAAGAGTGAAGACCGAGGCTCTGAAAGCAGTTGAGAATTGTCCGTGGGGCCGTGGGGCCGCTGGCGTTGCGCGGGGTAAGACCCAGGTCTTCGCCAGCTATGCGGCGCATTTCAACTCACTCACCTCGAGTGCTTCGGCGCCCGATTCGTGTTCGACAAAGCCCGCTCGTAGCTTGGCCTGGAGCACGGATGCGCGTACCCGTGTCGCGCTGATCGGCCCTTGCCGTGCCGCCAGTTGCAAGCACAGCTACTTGCTCCCTGCGCGTCCGATTCTGATGACCAGCGCAGGCGTCAGCACCGGCATGACGCTGGTCGGTAGACAGGACCCACGGCCGGAGGAGCGGCCCTCTGCCCAGATTTCCCCGCCAGCAGATCTCACCCAGACCCAGCGCGGTTGGCTCGCGAAGGGGATCCGTAGCTGGGTTTCGTACGTCGAGGAGACCGCGGCGCCTCGCTTCTTGGGCGAAGTCCGTCGCCAGGCACCCTACGTCGACCTCAATGCGTATCTCTGCTCGCGGTACCAGGAGGCCAACAGGAAACGGGCCAAATGGGGGCGCGGTGGCTTGAAGGCCGACCTGCTTTGGGAGTGGCTTGCGTATTTCGACCGCGTCATCCTGCCCCGCCTCGCGGCTGGCTTCGAGGCAACGGCGCTCTCGCGGGAGGTCCAGGCGGTCTTCGCGGCACCGCCCGGTTGGACGACCGCGGCGCGGTTCCGCGTCGTCCTCGAATCTTCGATCCGGGGAATCCTCGAGCGGTTGGCAGTGGCGATCGCGCCCAACGCACCGTCGCGCGTTGATCCACCAAAAGGTCCCCAATGGATCAACGCGGGCGCGGTCCCCACTTGATGAGAACCGAGCCCGCCTCTCTCAGGAGGTCGGGCAATGGGCCCAAAACTCTTCCAATGCAACACCTTTTCGATTTACGCCCTCACCAAGCAGGCAGAGGATTTTGCCGGTGCGCTTTCCGAGCGCGACTGGGAAAAGTTCGACGCCGCGATGACCTACTTCACGCGCTGTCTGCTGACCGGGGCTCCGGTTCTGCGGAGGGCGGAAAAGGTGCGTGGGTCTACGCAGAAGCTGTACGAGCTGAAAATCACCGCGCCCGGCAGCAAGGGTCCGCAGCAGAGGATGCTCTGCGCCGTGGAGGGCAGGTGCATCCTCTGTGTCCGTGGGATCGACAAGCGCCAACGGAGGCTCGCGGTGGCCGATATCGAGGCGGCCGACAAGGCATTGGCCCGGCGCCGCGGAGGCGGGCATGAGTCCTCGCGGAAGAAAGAGCGGGCGGGACGTAGCTGAGCTGGAGTCGAGATCCGCCGAGACCGGCTACGAGGTCGAACTGCTTGCAGACGCCGTGATCGGTGTTGTGCGGGGCCTGATGGAGAGCAACCGCATCAGCCAGAAGGAGCTTGCCGACCGACTCCGGGTCAGCGAGGCCAGGGTGAGCAGAATCCTCAACGGCGACGGGGCCAACATGAAGCTCTCGATGGTGGCTGCCTTGGGGCGAGCGGTTGGAGTGCGATTCGCGCTCGCTCCGATTCCATTCGCCGACCGCGAGGGGTCGCCGGCCGCAGTTGATGGGCCGCCGCCGCGATGGCTCGCCAGGCAGCGCCGCCTAATTGCCGAAACGACCGTGGCAGTTGGCGCGAGTCGGCCGCCGGACAACTGAGGACCAGCCGGGGATCCGGCACCCGCTTTTGCCGTCCGACCCGTAGGCGAACATCTGTTCGTATCGGTGAAGAAATCGGCCAGGAGGGCATGAGATGTGGAAATACGAGCTGTTCTCGGAGGTAGACGGCGAGTGGCGTTGGCGCTTGCGGGCTGACGGGATGGTCTTGGCGACGTCGGAGGAGACGTTCGGCTCACGCCTGGAAGCGCGCCGCGAGGTGGTGCGGATCCGCGCCCACGCCGGAGCGGCGAAGCTGCCGGCGGCGGCAGGGGTCGACGACGTGCTGGGCGAGGTGCTGGAGCGGATTTCCAGGCGCGACGAGGAAGAACAGGAGCGCCGGACCTCGATCGCCGTCCTCAATTAGGAGGCCGGCGGGCGGCTAGCGCGGGGCGCTAGTCGTTGCCGTTGAGGTTGCGGACCACTTTGCTGATCCGCGCGACTTCCAGTTCGAGCGCTTCCTGGTCTTCGGTCAGTCCGGCGACCTGCTTTTTCAAGGTTTCGTCGCTGCCCGCGAGGTCTTCGGTTTCGCCTTCGAGGGTGCCGATGCGACCCTGTAGGCCGCGGACGCGGCGGGTGGCTTTTTCGACCGCCTTGTCGACCTGACGCTTGATCTCAGCCCGGTCTTCGGCGTTCTGCTGATCGCTTTCTTCCTGGAATTCGTTCGCGGCTTCGATCGCGCCGTTGAGGCCGTCGAGTTCTTCTTTGACTTCGGCCGTCGCCTGCTTGGCCACCTTGTCCTCGTCGACGCTGTCGTTGCGGGCCGAGATCGCCAGCACGAGGCCGACGACGGCAATCGCGAAGACGATTGCGAAGAGGATCCAAAACCAGGGGCGCGTGTCGCGAATGTCATCCATTTGCGGAAACCTACCTGCGAATCCCCTGTTCGGGGGGTTGACAGCCAGGCAGTGGGAAAACGTAGTGTTTCCCGGCGATGGCGACCATCATCCATTTCGTCGGCCGGGACCAGCTGATGGTCCGCGAGGGTGAGGTCGAGGTCGAGGCCGCGTTCGACGGCAGCGATGGCCACCCGATCGCGCTCACCCACCATCGGTCCGGCAACACCGTCTTCGTCAACCCGGCGCTGATCACCCACTGGCGGGGACGCGGGCCCCGCAGCGCCACCGAGCGCCGGCTCGCCGGCGTCACCCGCATTCCCAGCCTGCGCTAGTCGGCAGCGGCGCGCTGCCAGTTCGGCCGCAGGTAGGCCTCTTCGAACCCGGCCCGGAGGATGTTGCGGTAGCTGCCGGCGGGGCGGTCATCGGCCCGCTCGCCGGTCTCGACGAACAGCAGCCGGCAGCCGGCCTCGGCCGCGTCGGTGATGCGCCGGCGCAGCAGCGCCAGCTGGCATCCCCGCCCGCGCGCCGGCTCCAGCGTGGCCGCAACCCCGAACTCGGCGACGCCGCCGTCGACCAGCATCGCCGCGCAGGCCTGGGCGACGCCGTCGACGCGGGCGACGTAGCAGCGCCAGCCCTCGCGCTCGGGCAGCTCGGCAAAGAAGGCGGCGGCCCAGGCCGGCAGCCCGAACCCGGTTGCGGCGATCATTCCGAACGGCTCCTGGTCGGCCGCGGAGAGCTCGACGACCTCCACTGCGGGCGCCCGGAAGCGGGGCGGGTGCGGGTCGCGGACGAACTTCATCCAGGCGTAGCCGGGGGCGAATCCGTTGCCCCGCAGCCAGTCCTCGACGGACGCGGTCTCGGCCAGGCCGGGGGAGACGGGGACGTAGGAGTCGACGCCGCGGGAGCGCACCCACTCGCAGGCGGCGGCCAGGTCGCCGCCCTCGAGCGCGCCCGGCGCGGTCGCTCCGAGGACAAGGTTCATCATCCTGGCCGCTGGCAGGTCGCTCACGATCGTGGCTTGAACTGGGCCGAAACGCCGCAGCTCGAGCCCGTGCTCCCGCGCTACCTCGGCCGGAACCGATTCCCAGATCTCGCGCCAGAAGCGCTGCTCGACCCGGTCCAGCTCGGACGAGTCGTGCTCGAAGCCACGGGCGGTCGTTCGCAGCGCCATCGGTTCCCAGCATAGGCCCGCCGGGTCGGTCGACGGGGCTCATCTGTCAGCCTGGGGGCGTGAGCGTCGCCACCGCCAGCTCCGCGACCGCGAACCCGGCCACCGAGGTCCCCCAGGACCAGGTGATCGTCCTGTTCGGGGCGACCGGTGACCTGGCCAAGCGAAAGCTGCTGCCGGGCATGTTCCACCTCGCCCAGACGGGGCTGATGCCGGAGCGCTTCCGCATCATCGGCACCGCCCGCACCGCGATTGAGGTCGAGGAGTTCCGCGAGCTGGCGCGCGAGGCCGTGGAGGCCTCGAGCCGGCGCTCGCTCGACGGCGCGGCCTGGGCGCGCTTCGCCGAGGCGCTGCGCTTCGCCGGCGTCGGCGACGGCTTCGACGCGCTCGACGAGGCGGTTGGCGCCGCCCGCGAGGAGCTGGGCGGCGATCCGGGGCTGCTCTTCTACCTCTCGCTGCCGCCGCGAGCGGCGGCCGGGACGGTCGAGCAGCTCGGCGCGGCCGGGCTCGGGCGCGGGGCGAGGGTGATCACCGAGAAGCCGTTCGGCACCGACCTCGACTCGGCTCGGGCACTCAACGCACTGCTGCACTCCGTCTTCGCCGAGGACTGCATCTACCGGATCGACCACTACCTCGGCCGCGAGGCGGTGCAGAACCTGCTGGCGCTGCGCTTCGCCAACGGAATGTTCGAGCCGGTCTGGAACCGCAACCACATCGATCACGTCCAGATCGACATCCCGGAGACGCTCTCGATCGAGATGCGCGGCAGTTTCTATGAGCAGACGGGCGCCTTCCGCGACCTGGTCGTCACGCACCTGTTCCAGGTCCTCGGCTTCGTCGCGATGGAGCCACCGGTCTCGCTGGAGGCGAAGGGGCTCGGGATCGAGCGCGAGAAGGTCTTCGAGTCGATGACGCCGCTGCGCCCCGGCGACGTCGTCCGCGGCCAGTACGACGGCTACCGCGACGAGGACGGCGTCGCCGCCGGCTCCGACACCGAGACCTTCGTCGCGGTCAGGGCCGCGGTCGACAACTGGCGTTGGGAGGGGGTGCCGTTCTACCTGCGCAGCGGCAAGCGGATGGCGGAGAACAAACACCTGCTGACGATCGCCTTCAAGCAGCCGCCGCGACGGATGTTCCCGCTCGACTGCGACCAGATCGCCGAGGCCTTCGGCCACGACCACCTCAGCTTCGAGCTCGGCGACCCCGGCAGCATCTCCGCCTCCTTCCTGGCCAAGGTCCCGGGACCGCGGATCGAGCTTGGCGAGGCCCACATGCAGTTCAGCTACGCCGACACCTTCGGCGGCCAGCAGGCGTCGCTCGACCCATACGAGCGCCTGATCCACGACGTGATGATGGGCGACCGCCTGCTCTTCACCAGCTCCGAGGCGATCGAGCGCCTCTGGGAGATCTCGACCCCGGTCCTCGACGAGCCGCCGCCGGCGATCGTCTACGAGCCCGGCTCCTGGGGCCCGGCTGAGTCCGACGCGCTGATCGCCCCGCGCCGCTGGCACCTCCCGTCAGACCACGTCTAGAGAACGGAAAAGGGCCCCGGTTAAGGGGCCCCTTGTTTCCGAAGGACGTACCACCAGAGAGTTTGAAGTCGCTGGCTCGTCGGTCCTCGAGTTTTGAAGTTCTAGCTGTCGCAGTGCGCGCGACGTCCCAATAAACACTGGCGGGACACAAAAGTTGCACTTATGTAATCGGCAACGTGTCAGAGACCTTTAGCGCTCGGCCGGCCTGCCGCCACGCGCCGCCGGGCCGCTGCTAGATTCAGCGGCCCGGGGGCGTATAGCTCAGTTGGGAGAGCGCCGCCTCGACAAGGCGGAGGTCACTGGTTCGAGCCCAGTTACGCCCATTCCCCTCGGTTCTCTCGGTCAGGCGCAGGACCAGGCGCCGGCACCGACCGAGTGCCAGACCCGGGAGGCGACGATGTCTTGGGCGCGGGCAGGGGCCAGGTTCGCCTGCGCCGCCCAGCGCGAGCCGCCGTATTGCTGCCAAGTCGAGGGCAGCAGCCCATAGGCGCCGCCGTAGGTGAGGCCGCGGCCTGGCGTGTAATCGCCGCCGCTCTCGCAATCGACGATGTAGGCGGGCAGGGCCCAGAACTTGCAGCCGCCCAGGGTCGTGCAGCCGTAGTGGGGGGTGACCTGCCGGCGGAAAAGCATCCGCTGGCGGTGCTTGAGGTAGCGGCTGCGGTCGCGGCTCCAGATCTGCTCGATCGCGTCGGCCTCTCCGCAGGCGCGGGCGAAGCGCTGGGCGCGGATCGCCTCCGCGCTGGGCCTGCCGCGCTCCCAGGCCTGGAGCCTCCAGACCTTGGCGCTGAAGTGGCGGAACTGCTCGGGACTGCTGATGCTCGAGCTTCGACACTGGTCGATGCTCGTGTTCGCTGTGAGGGCCGATGCCGAGCTGGCGAAAATCGCGAGCGCGGCCAGGGCCCCAATTATGGGGTACGTGGCGCGGCTGATGCCGATCCTTTCCTTGTTTACGAGGCAGGCCCGTTCAGGGCCGTGAAGCCACCCGCGACGACTGGGTCGCTAGTCACTTACCGGGAGCAGAGACGGCTGATTCACCGCGCTGCTGGCCAGTCGATGTCGGGTTACTTCGTTCCAACAGGGAAGCAGATCGGAGTTGCGGGCCGCCCGCCGCCACCCCCGGCGGCGGGCGGTTAATTGCAGCTCAGGCGCTGGCGGGAATCATCACCTGGGTCAGTCGCAGGCTGTTCCCGGACGGGTCGCGGAAGCCGCAATCGATCCCGTAGGGGCGCTCTTGCGGCGTTTCGGTGAACTCGACGCCGCGGGCGGCCAGCTCTTCGTAGGAGGCCTGGCAGTCGTCGGTGGTGAGGAAGACGCCGCCGCTGACGCCCTTGGCCATCAGCGCTTCGATCTGGGCCACCGTCTCGTCCTCGAAGACCGGCGCTCCCGGGATCGCCATCAGGACGATCGAGACGTCCTCCTGGCCGGGAGGGCCAACCGTGAGCCAGCGGAAGTCGCCCATCTCCGGCAGGGTCACGTCGGCGCGCACCTCCATGCCGATCTTCTCCGTGTAGAAGGCGAGGGCCTCGTCCTGGTCGTGCACCCAGACCTGTGCGTTTGCGATCTTCATCTGCGTCCTCCTGTGTCGATTCGAGAGTGTGCGCCGATGCTAGGTCCGGGCCGCCGCTTTTTCTTCTCGAAACGTGCGGTGTTGCGGGCGCCCGTAGGTGCGGACGATGCAGCCGGGCACGACCGCGTGGGCGGCGGCGGGCGGGAAGGAGGCGCGGTAGGCGGTCGGCGTCTTGCCGAAGGCGCGTTTGAAGCTGGTCGTGAACGAGCCGACGCTGGTAAGGCCGACCGCGAGGCAGATCTCGGCCACCGAGTTGTCGGTCGTCCGCAGCATCGCTGCCGCCCGCTCGAGCCGGCGGGTCAGCAGGTAGGCGTGGGGGGAGGTGCCGAAGGTGGCGCGGAACTCGCGGCTGAAGTGGGCGCGCGAGAGCCCGGCGGCACCGGCGAGGTCGTCGACGTCGAGCGGCTCCGCGAAGCGAGCGTCGGCGAGGTCCCGGGCGCGCAGCAGGTGTCGGGCTGGCGGCACAAACGCCATCCCGGCAGTCTAGGAGGCGGCGAGGCTCCCGCTCAGATCGCGACCGTGCGGCACTGGTGCACCGCGAAGTGGCCGACTGGATGCCGGTCTTCGGCGCCGACCGCGACCTTGAAGTGGCAGCCGGTCTTCGTCGTAGCCGTGCGGCCGCGGGCGGTGAGGCGACAGTCGATGCGGGTCTCGCCCAGGCGCCGGCAGCCCTGGAAGGCCATCGAATCCAGCCGCGGGCTGCCGCTGACGAAGCTGCGGACCATCGACTTGGAGAGCGAGCGTGCTGCGGGCTGGCTGAGGCGGTAGGGCGGCGGGGGCGGCGGTTCCGGGTTGGTGGTCGTTTCTCCGCCGCGATGCGGGAGGTCCTCGCAGGCGACCCCGTCGTTGTCTCCGTCGAGGTTGTAGGGGTCGCCCGGCAGCAGGTATTCCTGCGCTTCCTCCTGGGTGGCGAAGTCAGCGCAGTCGTAGTCGCGCGCCGAGGCGACGCCGGGTGCGGCCAGCACCGCCAGCGCGGTCATCAGCCCCAGTCCAAGCAACGCCTTCCTGCTCCGCATCCCCGCTCTCCTTCGTCACGAAAGTGTGTCGAGCAATCTAGGGAGTTACTGCAAACCCGGATGTCGGTGGCTGGCGGAGCCGGTTCGGGTCCGGGGGCGTCCTCTAGGCTCGCCGCCACGTGATCGGGACCTATGCAGCGGTGTTGGCGGTCGGCGGCGCTTCGCTGGCGCTCGGGCAGGCGGCGATCGGGCTCTGCGGCGGGCGCCGCTGGTCCTGGCTGGCGCCTGCGGTCGGGCTGGCGCTGCTGCTGGCGATCTGCTGGGCGACGGTGCGGTTGCCGGGCGACGGCGTCGTCGCGGCGATCGCCGTGCCGCTCTTGGTCCTGGCCGCGATCATCTATCTCTGGGGGCGGGTCGAGGGCGGCGGGGGGGCGCTGCGGGCGGGCTGGCCGGTGGCGCTGGGCGCCCTGGTCGCTGCCTCGCTGCCGTTCGTCGCCGAAGGCCACTTCGGAATCCTCGGCACCAGTTTCAACCCCGACATGTCCCAGCACCTGCTGAGCGCCGATCGGCTGGCCGACGGCCAGACCTCGCAGCTGCTGCGCCAGGGCTATCCGCTCGGCCCGCACTCTGTGGTCGTCGCCCTGAACAAGGGCCTGGGGATCGGCCTGGTCCAGGGCTTCAGCGGCCTCACCGTGGCGGTCGCGGTGCTGGCCCCGCTGACCGCGCTGGCCGCCTTCGAGCGGCTGCGGGCGCTGCCGCGCACCGCGGCGGCGCTGGTCGTCGGGCTCGCCTATGTGGTCGCCTCCTACTTCGCCCAGGGAGCCTTCAAGGAGACGATGGAGGCGCTGTTCCTGCTCGGCTTCGTGCTGGCGCTGCGGGCGGCGGGCCGGGAGTGGGAGGGGCTCTTGCTGCGCTTTGTGCCGGCGGCGCTGATCGCGGTCGGCGCCGTGTACGCCTACAGCTTCCCCGGCCTGATCTGGCTCGGCGGCGCCTTCGTCGTCTGGCTGGCGGCCGAAGCGGTCGTGAGCCGCAGCCTGCCGCCCTGGCGGCCGTTGCTGCTGGCGGCGGCGCCGTTCGCGGTCCTGATCGCGCCCGAGGTCGGGCGGATGATCGACTTCCACAACTTCGAGACCTTCGACCCCAACGGCCCTGGCCTCGGCAACCTCTTCGGTCAGGTCTCGCCCCTCGAGGCGCTGGGGATCTGGCCCTCGGGCGACTTCCGCCTCGCCCCGGGGGACGGCGCCGTGCCGGCAATCGGCTACTACCTGGGCGCCGCCTTCGCCCTCGTCCTGCTCGCCCACGGCGCCTGGCGCTGCTGGCAGCGCCGTGAGGTCGCGATCCTCGCCGGCCTCGCCACCGTCGCCCTCGTCTACATCGCCGGCCGCACCGGCGGCACCGCCTACGCAACCGCGAAGGCGATCGAGATCGCCGCCCCGATCTGCGCCCTGACCATCCTCCTGCCCCTGACCGCCAACTCGTGGTTCCTTATGCACCCCACAGGTGAAAAAGGAACCACGCGATTGGGGAGGGGGGCGTGGGAGCCCGTGGCCGCGGTGCTGTTCATCGCGGCGGCGGGGGTCTGCTCGCTGCTGGCGCTCGCCAACGCCCCGGTCGGGCCGACCTCCTATTCGCCGGCGCTGACCGGCCTGCGGCCGCTCCTCGCCGCCGATTCGACTGTCTACGTCGCTTCCAAGCACCTGCTCGCCGACGAACAGGGCACGCCGTACGTCGCCTGGGAGCTGCGCGGCGGCCGCGTCTGTATCGAGACTGCCGCCGAAGCCGGCGGGGCGCCGCCGCCCGGCGTCCGCTTCGTCGTCGCCGAAGGCGACCCCGGCAGGGCGCCGTTCCCAGGCCTGCGCGTGCGCCGCGTCGCCCGCCCCTACGTCCTCTGGGAAGTGACGAGACCGATCAAGAACGAGAGCCCCTGTCCCCTGATCGCCGTCCGCCAGGCTCGCCAGGGGCCGGCGCGCTGAGCCTGTCGCCGCGTACCATGGCCAGCCATGGAGGCCGCCACGGACAAGCTGATCGTCACCCTGCCTGACGGCAAACCGCTGGAGCTGCCGGCTGGCGCGACCGGCGCCGATGCCGCCGCGGCGATCGGGCCCGGGCTGGCCAAGGCGGCGCTGGCGATCCGGGTCGACGGCGAGCTGCGCGACCTCTCGGCGCCGCTGCCCGCGGCCGGCGCCGAGATCGGCATCCTCACCGACCGCGATCCGGAGGCCCTGGAGCTGATCCGCCACGACGCCGCCCACGTGATGGCGGAGGCGGTGATGGAGCTATACCCCGGCACCAAGGTGACGATCGGCCCGCCGATCGACAACGGCTTCTACTACGACTTCGAGTTCCCGGCCGACACAAAGATCACCGAGGACGAGCTGCCGAAGATCGAGCAGGCGATGCTCGCCCACATCGAGGCCGACGAGGAGTTCGGCCGCCGCGACATCCCGGTCGCCGAGGCGATCGAGCTCTTCCGCGCCCAGGGCCAGGACTTCAAGGTAGAGCTGATCGAGGACCTGGTCGCCAACGAAGGCGTGGAGACGGTCTCGCTCTACCGCAACGGCCCCTTCGAGGACCTCTGCCGTGGCCCGCACGCGCCCTCGACCGGCCGCATCAAGGCGATCAAGCTGAACTCGGTCGCCGGCGCCTACTGGCGCGGTGACGAGAACCGCGAGCGCCTGACCCGGATCTACGGCACCGCCTTCTTCTCGGCCAAGGAACTGGCCGCCCACCTGGAGCTGATCGAGGAAGCGAAGGCCCGCGACCACCGCCGCCTCGGCCCCCAGCTCGGCATCTTCATGCTGCGCGACGAGGCGCCGGGGATGCCGTTCTGGCTGCCCAACGGGACGACCCTGCTGCGGCTTATCGAACGCGAGGTGCGCGAGCAGCTGCGCAAGCGCGACTACAAGGAGATCGCCACCCCGCAGGTCCTCGACGAGGGGCTTTGGCACCGCTCCGGGCACTGGGATAACTACAAGGACGACATGTACTTCATGGACGACGGCGACCGCCGCTACGCGCTGCGGCCGATGAACTGCCCGGGCGCCTGCCTCGTCTACGCCGCCGACCGCCACTCCTACCGCGAGCTGCCGCTGCGCCTGGCCGAGTTCGGCCGCGTCTCCCGCAACGAGCGCGAGGGGGTGCTGCACGGCCTGCTCCGCGTCCGCGCCTTCACCCAGGACGACGCCCACGTCTACTGCACCGAGGACCAGATCACCGCCGAGGTCGCCAGCATCTGCGAGGCGATCGACGAGCTCTACGGCCGCTTCGGCTTCACCGACGTCAAAGTCGAGCTCTCGACCCGGCCGGAGAAGTCGATGGGCAGCGAGGAGCAGTGGCAGAAAGCCGAGGCGGCGCTGGCCGCGGCGCTGGAGAGCCAGGGCCGCGAGTACGAGCTGAACCCCGGCGACGGCGCCTTCTACGGCCCCAAGATCGACTTCCACATCACCGACGCGCTCGGCCGCTCCTGGCAGTGCGGCACCTGCCAGCTCGACTTCCAGATGCCCGAGCGCTTCGAGCTCTACTTCACCGACAACGAGGACCGCCAGCAGCGGCCGGTGATGATCCACCGCGCCCTGCTCGGCTCGATGGAGCGCTTCGCCGGGATCCTGATCGAGCACTACGCCGGCCGCTTCCCGGTTTGGCTGGCGCCGGTGCAGGCGATCGTGCTGCCGATCTCCGACCGCCACAACGAGTTCGGCGCCAAGGCGCTGGAGCAGCTGCGCGAAGCCGGCGTGCGGGTCGCCCTCGACGACCGCTCGGAGTCGGTCGGTCGCAAGATCCGCGACGCCGCGATCGGCCGCTACCCCTACATGCTCGTGGTCGGCGACCGCGAGCAGGAGGCCGGCGCCGTCTCCGTGCGCTCGCACGAGGAGGGCGAACTGGGGGAGATGTCCCTGACCGAGTTCGCCGCCCGCGTCGCCGCCGAGACCGGCGCCTCCTGACCCCGGCCTTGCCAAGCCGCCGCCGCCCTCTATACTCCGACCAACTTGATCGCAGGCACGCCAATCAACCGCCGCCGCTGAGCGCCCCGTGCCAGTTTTCGATTCTCTCGTCCTCTTGAAGCTTCAGCGCCCCTTTCGATAGTGCCGGTCCCGCGTAGGTTCGATCGGCGCCCACCAGAGCGCGACACGACGAGGATCAACGAGCGGATCCGCGTCCCCCAGGTGCGCCTGATCGGCGCCGACGGCGAGCAGCTCGGCATCGTCGAGATCAACGAGGCGCTCAAGCGCGCCCAGGACGCCGACCTCGACCTGGTCGAGGTTGCGCCCGGCTCGAAGCCGCCGGTCACCCGCCTGCTCGACTACTCGAAGTACAAGTACGAGCAGGAGCAGAAGCAGAAGCAGGCGCGCAAGCACCAGCAGCAGGTCAACATCCGCGAAATCAAGCTGCGGCCGAAGATCGCCGCGCACGACTACGAGACCAAGAAGGGTCACGTCGAGCGCTTCCTCAAGCACCACGACAAGGTCAAGATCACGATCATGTTCCGCGGTCGCGAGCAGGCTCACCCCGAGCGCGGCCGGGCGCTGCTGCAGAAACTCTTCGAGGACCTCGGCGGCCTCGCCGTGATCGAGTCGGCGCCGCTGCAGGAAGGGCGCAACATGAGCATGTTGCTGGCGCCGAGCAAAGAGGTCGACAAGGTGGACGGGGATGCGCCTGAGGGCGATGGGTCGACCGAGGCTCCTGCCGAGGGCTGAGAGCCTTCCCGGCAGGGCTTTCGCTTAACTTTTTCGAGGTCGATCGCGGCCGTCCGAGTTTGGGGGTCGCGAAAAAGTGCAAGACGCTTCAGCCCTGCCGGGAAGTCTCTCAGGCGTCGGCGGTGAGGACGTCGGCGATGCGGTCGGAGGCTTTGCCGTCCCAGAGGGGCGGGGGCTCGCTTGGGGCTTTGGGACGGTTGGCAAGGGCCTCGGGGATGGTGGCGATCGCGGCGGGGTCGAGGCCGAGCAGGGTGTTGGTGCCGGTGCTGATCGTGACCGGGCGCTCGGTGTTGTCGCGCAGGGTGAAGCAGGGGATGCCGAGGTAGGTCGTCTCCTCCTGGATCCCGCCGGAGTCGGTGAGGACGGCGCCGGCGTCGGCCAGCAGCGAGAGGAAGTCGAGGTAACCGAGCGGCTCGATCAAGGTCAGGCCGGGGCTCGCGCCGGCACCGGCGGCCTCCATCATCTTGCGCGTGCGCGGGTGGACCGGGAAGACGACCGGCAGCGTCCGCGCCAGCGCCCCCAGTTGCGCCACCGTCTCGCCCAGCAGCGGTCCGTCGACCAAGGCTGGCCGGTGCAGGGTGACCAGCGCGTACTCGCCGGGGGTGAGGCCGAGCCCGGCCGCCGTCCCGGCCGCCCGGAAGCGGTCTTCGAGCGCGACCAGGGTGTCGATCATCGTGTTGCCGACGAAGTGCATGCGCTCGTCGGGAATGCCTTCGGCGCGGAGGTTGTGGATCGCCTCCTCGCTGTGCAGGAAGAGGAACTCGGAGAAGCGGTCGGCGACGATCCGGTTTGCCTCCTCGGGCATCGTCATGTCGAAGCTGCGCAGCCCCGACTCGACGTGGGCGATCGGGATCCCCAGCTTGACCGCGGTCAGGGTCGCGGCCAGGGTCGAGTTGACGTCGCCGGGGACGACCACCAGGTCGGGGCGCTCCTCCAGCAGCACCGGCTCCAGTCGCTCCATCGTCCGCGCCGTCTGCACCGCGTGGCTGCCGGAGCCGACCTCGAGCATGTGGTCGGGCGCCGGCACGCCCAGCTCCTCAAGGACGACCTCCGACATCAGCCGGTCGTAGTGCTGGCCGGTGTGGACGATCGCGTGGCGCCCTGCGGGCAGGCGGGCGCGCATGGCGCCAATCACCGGTGCCGTCTTGACGAAGTTCGGCCGGGTTCCGACCACGTAGACAATGCGCATCGCGGCGCAGCGTACCCGCGCCGGTGGGCGCCAGAGGGTGCAGGGGAAACATGGGCCGGGCTCCGCTCGTCGCGGTCTGCTTCAATAGCGAACCCGATGCCGAAGATGAAAACGCATTCCGGCGCCAAGAAGCGCTTCCGCAAGACCGCCACGGGCAAGCTCCGGGGCCGTCGCGCCTACTCCAGCCACATTCTGGAGAAAAAGTCGCCGAAGCGGAAGCGGAAGATGGCGAAACCGGTTGACATCGCTCCGAGCGACGCGCCGAAGGTGCGGAAGCTGCTGGGGGGCAAGTAGATGGCCCGCGTCAAGCGCTCCGTCCACGCGCGCAAGAAGCGCCGCAAGGTCCTCAAGGAAGCGAAGGGCTACTTCGGCCGCAAGCACTCTTCGTACCGTTTCGCCAAAGAGCAGGTGCAGCGCTCGGGCATGTACGCCTACCGCGATCGCCGCAACAAGAAGCGGACCTTCCGCCGGCTCTGGATCACCCGCATCAACGCCGCGGCGCGGATGGAGGGCATGAGCTACTCCGAACTGATCAACGGCCTCAACAAGGCCGAAGTCACCGTCAACCGCAAGATGCTGGCCGACATCGCCGTCCACGACCGCGATGCCTTCCGCCGATTTGTGGAGCTAGCCCGGGAGGGTGCGGCCGCCTAGCGGCACACCGACACTCCACTTTCCCGGGCGGGCCGCAAGATTGCGGCCCGTTTTGCGTTCCAGGAGAGAAACGAGAGAGCAAGAAAGAACTCAGCGCCCGGATTCGATGATGATCACCAGCCCCCAAAACGAGAAGCTGAAGCTGGTCCGCAAGCTGCGCGAGCGCAAGCAGCGCGAGCGCGAGGGGCTGTTCGCGACCGAGGGCGAGGACCTGCTGGAGGCCGGGATCGCGGCCGGCGCGCAGCCGCGCTTCGTGCTGACCGCGGCGGGCGCGGAGCCGCCGAGCGACTGGGCCGCCGAGGAGGTCGAGCCGGAGCTGCTGGACGCGATCTCGACGCTCGGCTCGGGCACCCGCGCGATCGCCGTCTGGCCGCTCGCCTGGGCCGAGCAGCCGGACGCGCCCTGCCTATACCTGCACGGGGTCGGCGACCCTGGCAACGTCGGCACGATCATCCGCAGCGCCGACGCCCTGATCGGCACCTCGGTCGTGCTGGGGCCCGATTGCGCCGACCCGTACTCGCCGAAGGCGGTGCGGGCCAGCATGGGCTCAGTCTTCGCGCAGCCGCCGACGCGGGCCGGGATCGAGGCGACCCGGGAGCCGCGGGCGGCGCTGGTCGCCCACGGCGGCGCCGGCCTGGAGGCGCTGCGGGGCGCGGCGACGATCTGCCTCGGGGCCGAGCGCGAGGGGCTGCCCGACGAGGTGCTTAGCGCCTGCGCCTCGCAGGTGACGATCCCGCTGCGCGCCGCCGCCGCCGAGTCGCTCAACGTCGCCGCCGCGGCGGCAATCGCCGCGCAGCGGATATCGTCGCCCGCCATGCAGGAGGAACGGCCCTAATGGCTGCGATGCTCGAGCGGATCGAGGAGATCAGGGTCGAGGCCGCCGCCGCGATCGACGCGGCCGGCTCCAGCGCCGAGCTGGAGGAGCTGCGGGTCCACTATCTCGGCCGCAAAGCCGAGCTGACGACGATCCTGCGCGGGATCGCCGAGCTGCCGCCAGAGGAACGCGGAAAGGTCGGTGGCGCCGCCAACAAGGCGCGCAAGGAACTGGAGGCGTCGCTGGAGGAGAGCGCGGCCCGGCTCGACGCCAGCGAGCTCGACGCCAAGCTGCTCGCCGACCGGGTTGACGTCACCCTGCCGGGGGCGCCGCCGCGGCCGGTCGGCCACGCCCACCTGATCGCCCGCACCACGCGGCAGATCGAGGACATCATGGTCGGGCTCGGCTACACGGTCGCCGAAGGCCCGGAGATCGAGCACGACTACTACAACTTCACGGCGCTGAACCACCCAGAGGGGCACCCGGCGCGGATGCTCCAGGACACCTTCTACGTGCGCTCGCACCCGGAGGTGCTGCTGCGCACCCACACCTCGCCGATGCAGATCCGGGCGATGGAGACGCAGCCGCCGCCGATCTTCGTGATCGTCCCCGGCAAGGTCTACCGGCGCGACTCCGACGCCACCCACAGCCCGATGTTCCACCAGGTCGAGGGCCTGGCGATCGGCGAAGGCATCACCCTCGCCGACCTCAAGGGCACGCTGCTGGAGCTCTGCCGGGCGATCTTCGGACCAGACCGCGAGCTGCGGCTGCGCCCGCACTTCTTCCCCTTCACCGAGCCCAGCGTCGAGGTCGACGTCTCCTGCTTCCAGTGCGGCGGCACCGGCGCGCTCGAGGGCGGCGAGCGCTGCAACCTCTGCAAGGGCCAGGGCTGGATCGAGATCCTCGGCGCCGGCATGGTCGACCCCAACGTGCTCGGCTTCGTCGCCGAGCATGGCTACGACGCCGAGCGGGTCCAGGGCTTCGCCTTCGGGCTCGGGGTCGAGCGGGTGGCGATGCTGCGCCACGGCGTCCCCGACCTGCGCCGCTTCTTCGACAACGACGTGCGGATGCTGGAGCAGTTCTCATGAGGGCCGACCGATGAGGGTCCCGTACAGCTGGCTGCGCGAGTACTGCGACCCCGACGTCGCCCCCGAGGCGTTGGCCGACCGCCTGGTGATGACCGGGACCGAGGTCGAGCGGATCGACGTCACCGGCCCACCGGCGCCCGACAACTTCATCGTCGGCAAGGTGCTGTCTGCCGAGCAGCACCCCGACGCCGACCGGCTGCGGGTCTGCAAGGTCGACGACGGCTCCGGCGAGCAGCGCACGATCGTCTGCGGCGCCCCCAACGTCGCCGCCGGCCAGACCGTCGCGCTCGCCCTGCCCGGGGCGCGGATGCCCGGCGGCGAGAAGCTGCGCAAGGCAAAGCTGCGCGGGGTCGCCTCGGAAGGGATGATCCTTGCCGCCGACGAGCTCGAGGTCGGCGAGGACCACGACGGGATCATGGTCCTCGACGAGGCGCTCGCCGCCGGCACGCCGCTGGCCGAGGTGCTGCCGCTGGCCGAGCCGGTGCTGGAGATCGAGGTGACCCCGAACCGGGTCGACTGCTTCGGCGTCCACGGCGTCGCCCGCGAGGTCCACGCGATCAGCGGCGCCCCGCTCGCCCCCGACCCCTGGGCGGTCGAGGTGCCCGCCGAGGGCGAG
This sequence comes from Solirubrobacterales bacterium, assembly GCA_036265715.1. Lineage (GTDB taxonomy): Bacteria > Actinomycetota > Thermoleophilia > Solirubrobacterales > 70-9 > VAYN01. The sequence continues at coordinate 38,812 of DATAON010000019.1, forward strand.
GGCACGGTCTCCGACTACGCCTCGGTCGCGGTCGACGTGCCTGGGCTCTGCCCCCGCTTCACCGCCCGCGTCTTCACCGACGTCACCGTCGGCCCCTCGCCGCTGTGGCTGGCGGCGCGGCTCTCGGCCGCCGGCCAGCGGCCGATCAACAACGTCGTCGACATCACCAACTACGTGATGCTGGCGACCGCGCAGCCGCTGCACGCCTTCGACCTCGACAAGGTGCCGAACGGGGCGCTCTACGTGCGCACCGCGTCGGCCGGAGAGAAGATGACCACGCTTGACGACGTCGAGCGTGAGCTCGACTCCGAGACGGTGCTGGTCTGCGACCGCGAGGGCCCGACCGGGATCGCCGGGATCATGGGGGGCCAGGTGTCCGAGGTCTCCGCGGCGACGACCAAGGTCTTGCTCGAGGTCGCGAACTGGAACGGGACCAACATCCTCCGCACCTCCCGCCTGCTCGGCCTGCGCTCGGAGGCCTCCTCGCGCTTTGAGAAGCAGCTGCACCCGGACCTCTGCCTGCGCGCCCAGGCGCTCGCCTCGCAGCTGCTGGTCGAGCTTTGCGGCGCCAAGCTTGTGCCGGGCACTATCGACGTCGCCGCCGAGGCTCCGGCGCCGCGGCAGCTGACCCTGCGCGCCGCCCGGGTCGAGGGCCTGCTGGGGATGGCGATCACCCAGGCCGAGCAGACGACCTATTTGGAGCGTCTGGGCTTCGGGGTCGAGGTCGACGGCGAGGACCTCGCCGTCACCGTCCCGCCCGACCGCCACTACGACGTCACCCGCGAGGTCGACCTGATCGAGGAGGTCGCCCGGGTGCACGGGATCGACGCGCACCTGCCGACGACGCTGCCGGCGGTCGCCGGCCGGGTCGGCGGCCTCAGCCGCGAGCAGCGGTTGCGCCGCCGCGCCGAGGACGGGCTGCGCGACTTGGGCTTCGACCAGGTGGTCGGCTGGAGCTTCACCGACCCCGGCGAGTCCGGGCGCCTGCGAATCGCCGCCGATGATCCCCGCGCCAAACCGGTGCTGCTCTCCAACCCGCTCTCCGAGGAGCAGTCGGTGATGCGCACGACGGTCCTCGGCTCGCTGCTTGACGTCGCCGCCCGCAACGTCGCCCGCGGTGCCAACCGCCTGGCCCTGTTCGAGGCCGGCAGCGTCTACCTGCCCGGCGACCCGCCCGGGGAGGGCGCGGGTGCCCTGGCCGGCGCCTTCCGCGGCGTACGCTCCGCGCCCGTGACGGAGCCCCATCGCTACGCGGCGCTCGCGCTCGGGCCGCTGGTCCCGCGTTCCTGGCGGGGCGGGGGGGAGCCGGTGGACTTCTTTGCGCTGAAGGGCGTGCTGGAGTCGCTGGCCGCGCAGCTCGGCACGGAGCTGGAGTTCGCCCCCGGTGAGCAGCCATTCCTGCATCCCGGTCGCAGCGCCGCGGTCTCGCTGGCCGGTGTCCCGGCCGGCTGGCTCGGCGAGGTCCACCCGCTGGTCTGCCGCGAGTGGGACCTCGATGCCGCCGTCGGCTTCGAAATCGACGCGGCGCCGCTGCTGGCGGCGGCCACGACTGGGGCCGAGGCCTTCGCCGACATCGCCGAGTTCCCGCCGGTGCTGCAGGACATCTCGGTCGTCGTCCCCAGGGAGGTCGCCTTCGCCGACCTCAGCGCCGCGGTGGTCGCGTCCGGCGGCGAGCTGCTGCGCTCGACCCGTCTGATCGACTCCTTCGAAGGCGAGCAGATCGGCGCCGACAAGGTCAGCCTCACGCTGACGCTCGAGTTCCGCGCCCCCGACCGCACCCTCACCGACGCCGAGGTGAACGAGGTCCGGGCGGCGATCAAGCAGGGCCTGGAGAAGGTCGGGGGGTCGCTGCGTGAATGAGCTCGGCGCACAGCCCCTCGCCGGCGACCCCGCCGCGCGCGTCCTCGTCGCCGGCGCCAACGGCTTCACCGGCGCCCTCGCGGCGAAGATCGTCTGGGAGCATCCGCGGCTGCAGCTGGTCGCGGCGACCTCGCGCAGCGACGCCGGCAAGACGATCGAGTCGATCTACCCTCGCTACCGGGTGCCGGTGACGCTGACCGAGCTCGACCTCGACCGGCTTGAGGGAATCGACGCCGCGATCGTCGCCTACCCGCACGGGGCGGCGGCGCCGACGGTGGCGGCGCTGCGGGCGGCCGGCGTCCTCGTCGTCGACCTCTCGGCCGACTTCCGCCTGCGCGATCTCGCCACCTACGAGCGCTGGTACGGCGAACACGGCGCCCCGGCCCTGTTCGGGACGGGCGTCTACGGCCTCACCGAGCTGTACCGGGACGAGCTGCGCGAGGCGACCCTGGTCGCCACCCCCGGCTGTTACCCGACCGCGAGCGTGCTGGGGCTGGCGCCGCTGGCCGAAAAGGGACTGATCACCGACGTCAGCATCGCCGCCATGCAGGGCACCTCCGGCTACGGCCGCAGCAGCGACGACCTCGTCCACTTCAGCGCGATGACCGAGAACGCCTTCCCGTACAAGACCGAGGGCCACCGCCACCGGCCGGAGATCGAACAGGAGCTGGAGGCGCTCGGCAGCACCGCGACCGTCGCCTTCGTCCCGCACCTGCTGCCGCTCGACCAGGGCGAGCTTGCGACCTGTTTCGCGACCCTGGCCGAGCCGACTTCCAAAGCGGCGGTCGAGGCGCTCTACCGCGAGCGCTACGCGGACGAGCCCTTCGTCCACGTGCTCGACGGCCCGCCCAACCTGCGGGCGCTGCGCGACACCAACGAGTGCCACGTCTACGTCACCGTCGAGGAGCACGGCAAGGTGATGGCCTTCTCGGCGATCGACAACATCTGGAAGGGCGCCTCCAGCCAGGGCGTGCAGAACCTGAATCTGATGCTGGGATTGAACGAGACGGACGGTCTTCTGTGACCCAGGAAGCGGACGCGAAGCGGAGCATTCCTGGTGATTCGTTCTTTCGGTCCAGGTGGGTCGACGCCCCCGCCGGCGTCGAGGAGCTCGACCCCGCCCAGCTCGCCCCCGGCTTCCGCGCCGGCGGCGCCCACTGCGGGCTGAAGAAGGGCGGCGGCACCGACGTCGGGCTGCTGGTCTGCGACGAGGAGGGCGTCAGCTCGGCGATGGTCCTCACCGCCAACGCCTCCGCGGCGGCGCCGATTCGCGTCTGTCGCAAGGTCACCGACCTCGGCCACGTCCGCGCCGCCGTCGTCAACTCCGGCAACGCCAACGCCGAGACGGGGGAGAAGGGCTACTCCGACGCGCTCGAGATGTGCGCCCGCGCCGCCGACGCGCTCGGCCTCGAGACTCCCCGGGTTGCCGTCGCCGAGACCGGCACGATCGGCGTGCCGCTGCCGATCAGCGCCGTCCTGCTCGGGATCGAGGAGGCGGCCGCCGGGCTCTCCACCGACGGCGGCGAGGTTTTCTCCAACGCGATCTGCACCACCGACCGTTGGCCCAAGTCCTGCACCCTGACGCTGGACGGGGTGACCCTTTCGGCCCAGGCGAAGGGGGCGGGCATGATCGAGCCGAAGATGGCGACGATGCTCTGCTTCGTCCAGACCGACGCCGTCGTCGCCGACCCCGCCGCGGCGCTGGCCGCCGCCACCGAGGCCTCCTTCAACCGGATCACCGTCGACGGGCAGATGAGCACCAACGACTGCGTCCTCCTGCAAGCGACCGGGGCCAGCGGCAAGCCGCTGCCCGCGGGCCTGCTGGAGGCGGTGCTGACCCAGCTCGCGATCGAGATCGTCCGCGACGGCGAGGGCGCGGTCCGGGTCGCCCGGATCACGGTCAGCGAGGCCGCCTCCGCCGCCGAGGCCGAGCGGGTGGCGCGGGCGATCGCCAACTCGCCGCTGGTGAAGACGGCACTGTTCGGGCGCGACCCCAACTGGGGCCGGATCGCCCAGGCCGCCGGCGCCGCCCTGGCCGGCGAGGACCTGGAGGAGATCGGCGCCGACTCGATCGACGCCGCCGAGCTCGGAGCCGAGACCGAGGAGGCGGAGATCGGCCTGCGGCTCGGCCGCGGTGGGCACTCGGCCGCGGTCTGGTTCAGCGACCTCGGCTACGAGTACATCCGGATCAACGCGGAGTACACGACCTGATGAGGAGCCAGGGATGACCGAGCAGGCACCGCAGTCACGGGCCGCTGGGGCCAGCGTCGAGACGCTGCTCGAGGCGCTGCCCTACATCCGCGAGTTCCACGGCCGCACGGTGGTGATCAAGTACGGCGGCGCGGCGATGATCGACGAGCAGTTGCGCGACGAATTCGCGACCGACGTCGTCCTCCTCAAGTACGTCGGGCTGAACCCGGTGATCGTCCACGGCGGCGGACCCGAGATCAGCCGTTACATGGACCGGATGGGTCTGGAGATCAAGTTCCACGAGGGCCTGCGGGTCTCCGACGCGGAGACCGTCGAGGTCGCGAAGATGGTCCTGGTCGGCAAGCTCAACTCGGAAATCGTGCAGCGGCTGAACCGGCGCGGCCAGCCCGCGGTCGGGCTCGCCGGCGAGGACGGCTCGCTGTTCGAGGTGACGCCGGTCGCCAACGCCGACCAGGTCGGCTTCGTCGGCACCGTGCAGCGGGTCGACGTCGACGTCCTCAACCATATCGCTGCCGACTACATCCCGGTGATCGCCTCCTCGGCCAGCGACCGCGACGGCCAGTCCTACAACGTCAACGCCGACGAGGCGGCGGGCAAGGTGGCGGCCGCGCTCGGCGCCCACAAGGCGATCTTCCTCACCGACGTCGAGGGCTGGCGCGCCGACGCCGACGACGAGGCCTCGCTGATCTCACGGGCGACCACCCGCGAGGTCGAGGAAGCCCTGGAGGGGATCGACGGCGGCATGCGGCCGAAGCTGCAGGCCTGCGTCGACGCGATCCGCGGCGGCTCGCAGTCGGCCCACATCATCGACGGCCGGGTCCCGCACAGCCTGCTGCTGGAGCTGTTCACCGATGCGGGAATCGGCACGATGGTGACGCCGTGAGGTCCCTGCCGTGAGCCTTGGCCTCGAGCGGACCCGGGCGCTGGAGGAGCGCTACCTGATGCGCACCTACAAGCGCGGCGCCGTCGACTTCGTGCGCGGTGAAGGGGCGCTGCTGTGGGACGCCGAGGGCAATGAGTACCTCGACTTCCTGACCGGGATCTCGGTCTGCTCGCTCGGCCACTGCCACCCGGCCGTGGTCGCTGCCGTCTCCGACCAGGTCGAGCGCCTGATGCACGTCTCCAACCTCTTCTACACCGAGCCGATGGCGCAGCTGGCCCAGCGGCTCTCGGAGTCGAGCCTCGGTGGCCGCGTCTTCTTCGCCAACTCCGGCACCGAGGCGAACGAGTGCGCGATCAAGATCGCCCGCAAGCACGCCCACGGCCGCGGCGTCACCGCACCGGAGATCGTCAGCTTCGAGGGCGAGTTCCACGGCCGCAGCTACGGCTCGCTCTCGGCGACTCCCGGTCTGGCCAAGAACGAGGCGCTGGGCCCGATGCTGCCCGGCTTCCGCTCGGTCCCCCGCAACGACGTCGAGGCCCTGCGCGCGGTGGTCGGCGAGAACACCGCCGCGGTCCTGATCGAGCCGATCCAGGGCGAGGCCGGCGTCTACCCGACCAGCGAGGAGGCGCTGCTGGCCGCCCGCGAGGCCTGCGACGAGAGCGGCGCGCTGCTGATCCTCGACGAGATCCAGACCGGGGTGGGGCGGACCGGCTCGCTCTGGGCCTACCAGCAGTCGCCGATCCGCCCGGACGTGATCACTTCCGCCAAGGCGCTCGGCGGCGGCATGCCGATCGGCGCCTGCATCACCGCCCCGGTCGCCGCCGACGTGCTCGAGCCCGGCGACCACGGCTCGACCTTCGCCGCCGGCCCGGTCGCGACCGCGGCGGCGCTGGCGGTCCTCGACGTCGTCGACGACCCGGCACTGCTGCGGGCGGTGCGCGAGCGCGGCACCGAACTGCGCGAGGGCCTGGAGGCGCTCGACGGCGTCCGCGGCACCCGCGGACGCGGGCTGATGGTCGGGGTCGAGCTGGAGGACGGGATCGACGCCGCCGCCCTCGGCGCCGACCTCTTGCGGCGCGGCCTGGTCGTCAACGTGCCGGCGCCCTCGACGTTGCGGCTGCTGCCGCCGCTGGTGGTCGAGCCCGCTCAGATCGAGCGGGCGCTGGGCACGATCTCCGCCGCGCTTTAGAGTGGCGGCAGTGAAGCGCCCCAAGGACCGCCAGAACGAGACGCCGCCGCCGGCACGGAGCGCGCTCGTCGACGACGCCGCCGAGCGCCTGGCGACGATCGTCGCCGCCGCCGAGCGCGCCGCCGAACAGGTGATCGACGACGCCGAAAAGCAAGCGCGGGCGCTGCTCGCCGAGGCCGAGGCCGAGTCGGCCCGGGTCCGCGGCGAGCTGCTCGACGTGGTCGAGCGGCTCGCGCACGAGCTTGGCGTCGACCCGGCAGCGCCGGCGCCGCCCAGCCGTGGCAACCACCTGAGCGCGGTCCCGCTCGACGAGCCGCAACCGGCCCGGCCAGCCGGCGCGCCGCTCGAGCCCGCCGTGCCCGATCGTTCCGGCCCGGCGCTCGGCAGCGCCGCCGGCGCCCGCCTGCTGGCGACCCAGATGGCGGTCTCCGGCAGCAGCCGAGAGGAGATCGAGGCGAAACTGCGAAACGGTTTCGAGATCGAGGACACCGACGCGATCCTCGACGCGATCCTGGGACCGGAGGACTGAGCCCGTGCACGAGGACCCGACCCGCATGATGAGGACGCCCGGCGAGGACCCGGAGCACCGCCCGCACGGCAACATGCGGCTTCTGGTCGCCTGCCTGATCGCGGTCATCGTTGGCCTCGTGATCGCCGTCGTCGTGATCGCCGGCAACGACAGCGGCGACAGCACGACCGCCTCCAGCTCGGAATCGATCTCGACCGAAACGACCGAGACGACGCCGACCACCGACACCACCGCGACGACCGAAGACACCACCGCGACCGAACCGACGACGAGCGAAGAACCGACGACGAGCGAAGAACCCGTGGAACCCCCCGAAGAAGGCGGCGAAGGCGGCGTCTCGCCCGAAGGGGAAGCGGGCGGCGGCGGCATCGAAGCTCCCTGAGCGGGTCGCTGGGTAGTCTTGCGCTCCCCTTGAGCGCCCAGCCCCAACACCCACAGCCGACCGCCAGCTACGAGGCGGACCCCGCGCAGGTCGATCGCGTGCTGCTGCTCTACTCGGGCGGCCTCGACACCAGCGTGATGCTGAAGTGGATCCAGGACTCCTACGAGGCCGAAGTCGTCTGCCTCACGGTCAACCTCGGCCAGCCCGGCGAGGACTATGGGGTGATCGAGCGCAAGGCGCTCGACCTGGGCGCCGCCGAGTGCCACGTGGTCGACGCGCGCGAGCGCTTCGCCAGCGAGTTCCTGGCGCCGGCGATCCGCGCCAATGCCGTCTACGGCAACGGCTACCCGCTCTTCACCGCGCTCGGGCGGCCGCTGATCGCCCAGCTCGCCGTCGAGTACGCGCGGCAGGCCAACTGCGACACGATCGCCCACGGCTGCACCGGCAAGGGCAACGACCAGGTCCGGATCGAGGCGACGGTGGCGACGCTGGCGCCGGAGCTGCGCACGATCGCGCCGGTGCGCTCCTGGCAGATGGGCCGCGACGAGGAGATCGCCTACGCGCGGGAGCACGGGATCCCGGTCAAGGGCGGGACCGAGGCGGCCCCGTACTCGATCGACGACAACCTCTGGGGGCGCTCCTCGGAGGGTCGCTGGATCGAGGACCTCGACCACGCGCCCGAGGACGACGTCTTCCAGCTGGTCACCCGCCCGGAGCTGGCTCCCGACGAGGCGGAGGTGGTCACCGTCGGCTTCGAGCGGGGCCTGCCGGTGGCGCTCAACGGCGAGCGCCTCGGCCTGGTCGACCTGCTCGAAAAGGCGGCCGAGATCGGCTGCCGCCACGGGGTCGGCATTCTCGACCACATCGAGGACCGCATCGTCGGGCTCAAGGTCCGCGACATCTACGAGGCGCCGGCGGCGGCGCTGATCCTCACCGCCCACGAGGAGCTGGAGCGGCTGGTCGGGACCATCCACCAGAACCAGTTCAAGCCGGGGCTCGACCAGAAGTGGGGCTACCTGGTCTACGCCGGGCTCTGGTGGGAGCCGCTGCGCAGCGACCTCGACGCCTACATGGAGGCCGTCAACGCGCAGGTGACGGGGGAGATCGGGCTGCGCCTCTACAAAGGCAGCGTCCGCGTCGTCACCCGCTCCTCGCCCAACGCCGTCTACGACGCCGACCTCGCCGGCTTCTCGGAGTCGGGCGGGCTGTTCTCGCAGACGGCGTCCCCCGGGTTCATCGAGCTTTGGTCCTTGCAGTCGCGGATGGCGCACCAGATCCGGGAAAGACAGAGCGGGGAGGATGGGGCTTCGTGATGTACGACAAAGTCGGCAAGACCGCGGTCAAGTTCGCCTACCGCTACCTGCGCTTTCGCTACAAGCGGGAGATTCGGATCGGGATCGGCGTCACCGCCGCAGCCGTCGCGGTCGCCGCGTTCCTGGCCAGCCGCAACGTCCGCGAGGGCTGAGTCCGGTGGGGCGAGGGCCGCAAGTTCCGTTGCGGCTTATCGTCAACTTGTTAGGAAGCGCTAACAAACTCCGCTAGCCTCGGGCGCCGTCGTGGCGCCGGCTCAGCTCAGAAGCGGTTCTCTCGCGATCGCGGCTGCCGCCGCGGTCCTGCTGGCGCTGCTGGTCGGGGTTCTGACGCTCGCCTCGCCGGCCGGGGCCGCCGACGCCGAGGCGCTGGAAGGCAAGCTCGCCGACGCCCGCGACGAAGCCGGCTCGCTCGCCTCGGAGCTGCAGCAGAGCCGGGCTGCGCTGGCCGCGGCCGAAGCCGAAGCCGCGGACGCCGCCGCGCGTGAGGACGAACTATCCGGCCTGCTCGCCGAAGGCCAGGAGCGGACCGCGGAACTGAGCGACCAGGTCGAGCGCACCCGCGCCCGCCTCGCCGCCGAGAAGGCGCGCCTGCAGCGCGCCCGAGCCGCCCTCGCCGCGCGCCTGGTTGCGATTTACGAGAGCGGCACCCCGGACACCGCCAGCGTCATCCTCGGCGCCGGCAGCTACGACGAAATCGCCACTCGCACTCTTTACCTCAGCCTGATCAGCGACTCCGACAGTCAGCTCGCCGACCGCGTCGCCGAAGTCCGCGACGGCGTCAAGGAGCAGGTCGGCGAGGTCGTCGCGCTCCAGGCCGAAGCGGTCGAGCACGAAGAAGCGCTGGCCGCGGCGCAGTCCGAAATCGGCGCCGTGCGCGAATCGGCGCAGGCGCTGGCGGCCGAGCAGCAGTCGCTCAGCACCGCGCGAGAAGCCTCGCTCTCGAATCTGCGCCAGCGGATCGACGGCTGGGTTGAAGAGGTAGCCGCAGCGGAGGCGAGCGAAGCGGAAGCCGAAGCCGAGGTCGGCCGCTGGCTCGGCGGCCCGTACTCGATCCCCACCTACATCGTGATGTGCGAGTCCGGCGGCGACTACGGCGCCGTCAACCCCTCCAGCGGCGCCGGCGGCGCCTACCAGATCCTCCCCTCGACCTGGGAGCTGTACGGCGGCAAGGGCGAACCGCAGAACGCTCCGAAGGCCGAACAGGACCGGATCGCCGCCGAAATCTGGGCCGACTCCGGCGGCGGCGCCTGGGTCTGCGCGTAAGCCGTGCGACAGGCGCGTCACTGATTTCACACGCTGCGCGCCACAGCAGACAAAACATCTCCTAAGGTCCCTACCATGGAGGCCATGAGGAAAGCCTGGACCGACGACCGCCTGGATGACATGCAGGGCGAGATGCGCCGGGGCTTCGACCGCGTCGAGGCCGATATGCGCGAGATCCGCACCGAGCTTGGAGCGATGCAGCGAACGATGGTCGTCGGTTTTGCCAGCGTCGGAGCCGGCGTGCTCGCCACGGCGGTCGCGACGGTTCTCGCCGCCGTCCTCAGCTAGGCCGGGACCCGGAGATCCGGGCTTCGATGTAACGGCGCTCGGCTGGGTTGGCGCTGAGCTCGAGTGAGCGCTCGTAGGCGGCGGCGGCTTCGGCGTCGCGGCCGAGGCGGCGGAGGAGGTCGGCGCGGGCGGCTTCGAGGGGCGGGTAGTCGTCGAGGCCCTCGATCTCGGCGATCAGCTCGAGGCCGCGCTCCGGTCCCTCGCTCATCGCCACTGCCGCCGCGCGGTTGAGCGCCACTACCGGGCTCGGGACGAGCGCTTCCAGCCAAGCGTAGAGCCGCACGATTCGCGGCCAGTCGGTCTCCTCGGGTCGCCGCGCGGCTGCGTGGGCGGCGGCGATCCGCGCTTGCACGACATAAGGGCCGGTCGGCCCGTTGGCGGCGGCCTGCTCGGAGAGCCCCAGGCCCTCGGCGATCCGCTCGGCGTCCCAGAGTGAGCGGTCCTGCTCTTCGAGCGGCACCGCCGCGCCGTTCTCGTCGATCCGAGCGGCACGCCGGGCGTCGTTGAGGATCATCAGCGCCAGCAAGCCGCGCGCTTCGTCTTCGCCCGGCAGCATTCCGACCACCAGCCGGGTCAGCCGGATCGCTTCCGCGCAGAGGTCGGCCCGGATCAGGCCCTCGGCACTGGAGGCCAGGTAGCCCTCGTTGAAGACGAGGTAGAGGGTCGCCAGCACGCCATGCAGGCGCTCGGGCATCTGCTCGGCTTCGGGCACCGCGTAGGGGATGCCAGCCTTGGCAATCTTCGCTTTCGCTCGCACCAGCCGCTGCGCCATCGTGCTCTCGCCGACCAGGAAGGCGCGGGCGATCTCCGCCGTCGAGAGCCCGCCCAGCGTGCGCAGGGTCAGCGCCACCCGCGCCTCGATCGCCAGCGCCGGGTGGCAGCAGGTGAAGATCAGCCGCAGGCGGTCGTCCTCGATCTCACCCTGCGCCGCCACCACCTCGGCCGGTTGCACGGCCGGCGGGCGCAGCTGCTCAAGGCGCTCGAGGATCGCCGCCTTGTCGCGCAGGTTGCGCTCGCGCCGCACCCGGTCGATCGCCTTGTTGCGGGCGACCTGGGTGATCCAGGCGCCCGGGTTGTCCGGCACGCCGGCCCGCGGCCAGCGCTCGAGCGCAGCGATGAAGGCGTCCTGGACCGCCTCTTCGGCCGCGTCGAAGTCGCGCAGAACGCGGATCAGCGTCGCCACCGCCCGCCCGGACTCCTGCCGGAAGGTGCGGTCGACGACGCTGTCGCGGTCGGTCTGGGCCACCGGGCCCTCTGGGCCAGAGGTCAGGAGACTTGGCCGCCGGAGCCGCGCTTGATCAGCTCCTCGCCGTCGAGCTCTTCGCCGGCGGTGCCGATCAGCGGCCGCACTTCCACCGAGGCGTTCTCCAGCGGTGCCTTCTTCGTCCAGGCGAGCGCCTCGTCGAGGTTGCCGGCTTCGATGATCCAGAAGCCCATCAGCTGCTCCTTGGTCTCGATGAACGGCCCGTCGGTGACGGTCGTCTCGCGGCTCTCGTCGAAGTGGACGACGGTCGCCGTCGCCCGGCTCTCGAGCCCACCGCCGGTGACCATCGCGCCAGCGTCTTCGATTTCCTTGTTGAACGCCCCCATCTCATCGAGCGTCGCCTGCGCCTCCTCCGGCGTGATCCCCTCCCAATCGACTTCCTCTCCCATCAGCAGCAGCATGTAATGCATGGAATGCCTCCTCTGTCGTGGCGGCTCCGAAGGCCGCCTTCAACACTACGTCGAACGGGAGGAGCTGAGATCGACAGGTGCTTGAAAGAAATCCCGAACTGGCCCTGGAGAGGGCCAGGGGATCCCGGTAGGGGTTCCGCTTAACTTTTTTGGGGATTGCCTGCGGCTGACGCCCGCAGCGCTGAAGCAAAAAAGTGCAAGACGCTTCACCCCTACCGGGATCCCCTGGCCACGCTTCAGGCCGCGGAATATCTCTCGAAACGAGGTCGGGCGTGCTGCTCACGCCCGAGGAGAGCACGCGGGACCTGGGCGTCCGGGTCTTCCGGAGCGGAGCATCCCCTTTCCCTTGAGATAAACAGCCCGATCCTCGTGAGATGGGACGGCTTCGAGGCGGGGATTGGGGAAGGGGTGAAGCGTCTTGCACTTTTTTGCTTCCCGCAAACTCGGACGGGCGGAGCGCGAGCCACAAAAAAGTTAAGCGGAACCCCTTCCCCAATCCCCGCCCCTTTGCCGTCACATCCCGCGCGCATTGACCCCGGATTTAGCGCAAATGAGCATCGGGTCCATCTGCCCCGGTTGGCATAGTCGTCCTCATCCCGTGAGCTCTCCTGCCGCCGTCCATTTGCATGCCCACAGCGAGTACTCGCTCCTGGATGGGGCTTGCAAGATCGATGCGATGGCGGCGCGGGCGGCGGAGTTGGACCAGCCGGCGCTGGGGCTGACCGACCACGGGGTGATGAACGGGGCGGTTGACCTCTACAAGGCCTGCAAGAAGCACGGGATCAAACCGATCGTCGGGCTCGAGGCCTACCTGGTCGACGATCGCCGCACGATCAAAGAACAGACCCGGTACGAGCGCAACCACCTGACCCTGCTGGCCTCGAGCGACAAGGGCTTCGCCAACCTCGTCAAATTGACCTCGGCCGGCTTCCTCGAGGGCTTCTCGCGCGGCAAGGCCAACGTCGACATGGAGTTGCTGGCCGATCACGCCGAGGGCGTGATCGTGCTGACCGGCTGCCTGCAGTCGCGCTTCTGCCGGCGCCTGATCGAAGAGCGCCAGGACGATGCCCGCGGCCACCTCGACGACCTGATCCAGGCCTTCGGCGCCGACCAGGTCTATTTCGAGGTGCAGAAGAACGGGATCGACGACCAGGACCGGGCCAACGAGGGGATCGTCCGCTACGCCCGTGAGCTCGGCCGCCCGCTGGTCGCCACCGCCGACGTCCACTACCTGCGGCGCGAGGACTTCGACAACCACGCGGCGCTGCTCTGCGTGCAGACGAAGTCAACCCTGGAAGCGCCGAAGATGAGCTTCGACACGAACGAGTTCTACATAAAAAGCAGCGACGAAATGCACGAGGCGTTCGCCGAGTGGCCGGACGCGGTGCCGACCTCGCTGGAGATCGCCGAGCGCTGCTCGCTCGACATTGAGCTTGGCAGCCTGCTGCTGCCTCAGTACCCGACCGAAACCGAGGAGTCGCCGGAGGCAATGCTGCGCCGGATCGCCGACGAGGGCCTGCGCGCCCGCTACGGCGACCCGCCGCCGGCCGAGGCGGTCGAGCGGATGGAGTTCGAGCTCGGGGTGATCGAGGAGATGGGCTTCTCCTCCTACTTCCTGATCGTCTGGGACTTCGTCCGCTACGCGAAGGAAAACGGCGTCGCCGTCGGCCCGGGCCGCGGCTCGGCGGCCGGCTCGATCGTCTCCTACATCCTCCGCATCACCGACCTCGACCCGCTCGCCGAGGGCCTGATCTTCGAGCGCTTTCTCAACCCCGGGCGTAAATCGATGCCGGATATCGACATCGACTTCTCGGTCCGCGGGCGCGAGCGGATGATCCGCTACGTGGCCGAGAAGTACGGCCGCGAATCGGTCGCCCAGATCATCACCTTCGGCAAGATGGCGCCGCGCGCGGCGACCCGCGACGCCGCCCGCGTCCTCGGCTACGACTACGCCACCGGCGATCGCCTCGCGAAGCAGATCCCGGAGCCGATCATGGGCCGCAGCCCCTCCTTCGCCGAATGCCTGAAGAGCGGGCAGGAGCTGAAACGGACCTACGACTCCGAGCCGGACGCGAAAAAAGTGATCGACGTCGCCCAGGGCCTCGAGGGCATCATCCGCAACAACTCGATCCACGCCGCCGCGGTGGTGATCGCCGACCGGCCGCTGCAGGAGATCGTGCCGCTGCAGCTGGCCGAGGACAAGACCGCTCCGGCGGTCACCAACGGCAGCGGCAACGGGACCGGCAAAGCCGAGCGCCAGTACAAGATCGTGACCCAGTACTCGATGGGGCCGATCGAGGAGATCGGCCTGCTGAAGATGGACTTCCTCGGCCTCCGCAACCTCGACGTGATCGAGGACGCGATCGACATCATCGAGCGCTCGCGCGGCGAGCGGATCGACATGGAGCAGATCCCGATCGACGACGCCAAGACCTACAAGATGTTGGCCGGCGGCGACTCGACCGGCGTCTTCCAGTTCGAGTCGGAGGGGATGCGCGACGCCCTGCGCAAGGTCGGCCCGACCGAGTTCGCCGACCTGGTCGCGCTCGGCGCCCTCTACCGGCCCGGCGCGATGGCCTACATCCCCACCTACGCCAAAGGCAAGAAAGACCCCTCGACCGTGCGCTACCCGGACCCGCGGCTGCGCGCGATCACCGAGGAGACCCACGGCTGCGTGATCTACCAGGAGCAGTTGATGGAGATCTCGCGCTCGATGGCCGGCTTCACCGGAGCCGAGGCGGACGATCTGCGCAAGGCGATCGGCAAGAAGAAGCGCGAGCTGATGGCGACGATGAAAGACAAATTCATGCAGGGGCTGGCCGAATCGAACACCGCCCCGAACGTCGCCAAGGACCTCTGGAAGCTGAACGAAGCCGCGGCCGACTACTCCTTCAACAAGTCCCACGCCGCCTGTTACGGGTTGATCTCCTACCGCACCGCCTACCTCAAGGCCAACTTCCCGGCCGAGTACATGGCGGCGGTGATCTCCTCGGTGATGAGCACCAAAGACAAGGTCCCGTTCTTCGTCAACCGCTGCGCGGAGATGGGGATCGACGTGCTGCCGCCGGACGTCAACACCTCCGACCACAGCTTCGTCGTCTTCGAGAACAAGATCCGCTTCGGTCTCGACGCGGTCAAGAACGTCGGCCACTCGGCGGTGGAGGCGATCCTGCGCGCCCGCGAGGACTCCGAGATCGCCTCGATCTGGGACTTCTGCGAGCGGGTCGACTCCCGCGCCGTCAACAAACGCGCGATCGAATGCCTGATCAAGTGCGGCGCCCTCGACTCGACCGGCGCCACCCGCAAAGGGATGCTGGAGGCGCTGCCGGCGGCGCAGTCGGCCGGCCAGAAGGCGCAGGAGGACGCCCAGATGGGCCAGGGCTCGATCTTCGACTTTGGCGACGAAGGCGGGGGAGGGCAGGCGCAGTCCCAGGCCCACCACCGGCCGCCGATCTCCGCGGTCGAGTTCGAGCGGGCGGAAATGCTGGCGATGGAGAAGGAGACGCTCGGGACCTACCTCTCCTCGCACCCGCTGGCCGAAGTCGGGCCGGCGCTGCGGGCCAAGGTCGACTGCAGCCTGGCCCAGCTCGCCGGCAAGCCCGACGGCGCCTGGGTCACGGTCGGCGGCATCGTCGTCGACTGCAAGAAAATCCGCACCAAGAGCGGCAGTCAGATGATGTTCGCGACCCTCGACGACGTCGAGGGCCAGGTCGAGATGCTGGTCTTCAAGGCCGACCAGGCCGAGAGCGCCGCCGTGATCGCGCCCGACGCGATAGTCCTCGTCCGCGGCCGCCTCGACCACAAGGACCGCGGCGAGACCAAGCTGGTCGTGCAGGAGGCGCAGCGCTTCGAACCCGACAGCGCCGAGATCGCCAGCGCCGCGACCAAGGTGAGGGCGATCCCGAGCGGGCCTTTCGAGCTCTCGATCGACGTCGAAAAGCTCGGCGTGCCCGGCCTCATGGACGAGTTGAAGTCGCTGCTGGAGGACCACAAAGGCGAGTCCGACGTGCGCCTCGTGGTGCAGACCAGCGAGGGGCCGAAAAAGCTGCGGATCGGCGAGGACTACCGGGTCGAGCCCTCGACCGGGTTGCGTTATGAGATCGGTCAGCTGCTGGGCCCGGATGCGCTCGCCGCTTGATCGGCGCAAACCGCTTGGTTCCGCGGTCTCGCATCCCTAGACTTCATCCATGACCGCTACGCGCACCGATGTCGGCGAGTGCCGGCAGTGCCGCTCCTTCTGCGACAAGATGGTCGAGCCGCGCGGTTGCGTCGAACTCGGTTGCCGCTTCCTTTACAGCTACATGGACCGGCTCACCGGCCAGCAGTACGTCGGCTGCATGCAGGAGGTGTTCGCGGCCGAGATCGATCTGCGGGCGGTGCTGGAGCCGGGTGGGTTCGGCGGCGTCAAGATGACCGGTGAGCCGCTGCCGCACTGCCAGTTCTCGGTCGAGCGGGCCTACGAGGGCTCGGGCGAGTCCTACGGATGCGTGAACCGTCGCTTCTTCGACTGCACCGACGGCGGCTCGGAGGGTTTGCGCGCCTTCGATCTCCGCGACGTCTAGCCGTCGTCACGTTTTTCTGAATGACGACACGGTTTGGTGTAGAATGGCGCCATGTCAGAGGCTGCTATCGCCGATGTGAACTCTGACCAGGTGCTGACGGGGATGGCTGGCAACGACGCCGACTCCGAGCAGACCGGTCCCAAGTTCACGCTCGAGCTCAACCAAGATCAGAAGGACATTCGCGAGTGGGTGCACGGCTTCGCCGCGAACGTTGTCAGGCCCGCCGCCGAGGAATGGGACGAGCGCGAGGAGACGCCCTGGCCGGTGATTCAGGAGGCGGCCGAGATCGGGCTCTACAGCTTTGAAGCGATGGGCCAGTTCTGGGCCGACGAGACCGGCCTGACGCTGCCGATCGCCAACGAGGAGCTGTTCTGGGGCGACGCCGGCATCGGCATGGCGATCATGGGCACCTCGCTGGCAGTAGCCGCAATCTTCGGGCAGGGAACCCCCGAGCAGATGGGGGAGTGGATCCCCCAGTGCTTTGGCACGCCGGACGACGTCAAGCTCGGTGCGTTCTGCGCCTCCGAGCCCGACGCCGGCTCGGACGTCTCGGCGATCCGCACGACCGCCAAGTACGACGAGGCCAAAGACGAATGGGTGATCAACGGTCAGAAGGCCTGGGCCACCAACGGCGGCATCGCCAACGTCCACGTCGTGATCGCCTCGGTCGACCGCGACCTGGGCTCGCGCGGCCACGCCGCCTTTGTCATCCCGCCCGGCACCCCGGGCTGCTCGCAGGGCGTCAAGGTCAAGAAGCACGGCCTGCGCGCCTCGCACACCGCCGACGTCCACCTCGACGACTGCCGCGTCCCGGGCGCCTGTCTGCTCGGCGGCAAAGACAAGCTCGACGAACGCCTGGCCCGCGTCCGCGAGGGCAAAAAGGCGAAATCGCAGGCGGCGATGCAGACCTTCGAGGCGAGCCGGCCCACGGTCGGCGCCCAGGCGCTCGGCATCGCCCGCGCCGCCTATGAGTACGCGCTCGACTACGCCAAAGAGCGCCAGCAGTTCGGCAAGGCGATCATCGAAAACCAGTCGATCGCCTTCACCCTGGCCGACATGAAGCTGGAGATCGATGCGGCCCGGCTGCTCGTCTGGCGCGCCGCTTGGATGGGCCGCACCGGCCAGCGCTTCGAAAACGCCGAGGGCTCGATGTCGAAGCTGAAGGCCGGCGAGGTCGCCGTCTGGGCGACCGAGCGGGCGATTCAGATCCTCGGCGGCAACGGCTACACCCGCGAGTTCCCGGTCGAGCGGATGCACCGCGACTCGAAGATCTACACGATCTTCGAGGGCACCTCCGAGATCCAGCGCCTGGTCATCTCCCGCGCGATCTCAGGCGTCCACGTCAAATAAAGACTTACGGCGGGAGAGCGAGGGCCGGCTGGGGGGCCGGTCCTTGTCGCCTACCTAGGAGGGGTTTGCGGGGCGAGAGCCCGGTAGGCCCCTGCCGGCTCGCTAGCGGTTGCGCCGCTTCAGCCCTTCGCGGCGCAGCCGCTTCGCCGCGGTCACTTCCTTTTTGTCCGACCCTTTCTTTTCCGGCCCTGGCGTCTCCAGGGTCGCCGGCAGGCCCTCGAAGCGGGGCTCGGAGAGGAACGCCATCAGGCCGCGCTTGCCCATCTCGCCTTTGCCGATGTTGGCGTGGCGGTCGCGGCAGGAGCCGAGCGGGGCGGCGGCGTCGTTGACGTGGATGGCGCCGAGGCGCTCGACCCCGACCTTCTCATCGGCTTCGTCGAGGACGGCGCCGAGGTGCTCCTCGTCGGTGATGTCGTAGCCCTGGACGAAGAGGTGACAGGAGTCGAGGCAGAGGCCGAGGCGCTTGCCTGAACCAGCCAGCTCGATCAGCTCGGCCGTCTGGTCGAAATCACGGCCAAGCAAGCCCTTGTGGCCGGCGGTCTGCTCAAGCAGGAGGTGGCAGCTATCGGAGTCTTTCAGCGCGGCCGCGATCACCTTCGCGGCTCGCTTGATCGACGGCCCCAGCGCCTCGCCCTTCTGGGCGCCTGGGTGGAGGACCACGCCGGCGGCGGCCTCACGCCCCTCCTAAAGGCGCGCTTCGTGCGCGGCGAGCGCATCGAGACCCCGATGGGCCACGGCGTCGTCGCCTTCCGCGCCGAGGCGGACGCCCGCGCCTTCGCCACCGCGCAGGGCGGCGAGGTCGTCACCCTCGAGCAGCTCCT
>DATAON010000020.1:0-59462 GCA_036265715.1 Solirubrobacterales bacterium
ACACCTACCTGCCCTTGGCGGTGGGCGGGCTGGCCCGGCTGGGGATTTCGCCAATCCCTAGTAGGGGCTGGGAACTCGAACGACCAAGTCGTCGACGCTGGCGATGACGCCGTTGCCGTTCTTGGGGGCACCGACGATGACGGTGGAGTTCTCGCCGGGGACCTCGCTCGGGAGCGCGTCGATGCCTTCGACGATGCGCTCGCGGCCGAGGAAGCCGACCAGGCGCACGCGGCCGCGGTCGGGGCCCTCGGTGCGGATCTTCAGCGCCTGCAGGCGGATCGCGTTGGCTTTGTTGAGGCCCATCACGCCGGCCAGGTCCTTGGCGACCTGGAAGTACTCGGGGCCGTCGGCGGTGACCTTGATCAGCTGCGCCTTTTTCTGCAGCGGGAAGACCAAGAGCTGGTACTTGGCGCCGCCGCCGGCGCGAAGCTCGACGCCGATGAAGGCCTTGCGCTGCTGCGCCACCGGGGTGCCGCTGAGCAGCCGCATCGTCGCCGCGATCTCGAGGTCGGTGCCCAGCACCGGCGTCCGCAGCGAGCAGGCTTCGGTCCGCTTGCCGACCGTGACCCGCAGCGCTTCGTCGGTGCCGGAGCGCACGCAGCTGCGCCCGGTGACCTTGATCAGCTGGCTGCGCTGGGTCAGCGAGTCGAGGCTGTTGCGGTAGATCCCGACCATCGCCCCGCTCGCCAGGGAGGCGAGCGCCAGCGACGCGAGGAGCCCGCAGAGGGCGCAGATGGCAACGATCTTCTTCATCAGACGCTTCGCAGCCTAAACACAGCCTCCACCGAAAGATGCGGGCCGAGGGCCCCTGAACGGCGGATTTCGGGTCGGTGCAAATATCATTAGTCGCATGAGCAACCACCGACTTCCCGAGCGCGACCGCCCCTGGGTGATGCGCACCTACGCCGGCCACTCCGACGCCAAGCGCTCCAACGAGCTTTACCGCGGCAATCTCGCCAAGGGCCAGACCGGCCTCTCGGTCGCCTTCGACCTGCCGACCCAAACCGGCTACGACCCCGACCACGTGCTCGCGCGCGGCGAGGTCGGCAAGGTCGGCGTCTCGGTCGCCCACAAGGGCGACATGCACCAGCTCTTCGACCAGATCCCGCTCGGGGAGATGAACACCTCGATGACGATCAACGCGACCGCGGCCTGGCTGCTCGGCCTCTACGTCACCGTCGCCGAGGAGAACGGCGTCAGCCGCGAGGCGCTGACCGGGACCACGCAGAACGACATCATCAAGGAGTACCTCTCACGCGGCACCTACGCCTTCCCGCCCGAGCCCTCGATGCGGCTGATCGCCGACATGGTCGCCTTCAGCGTCAACGAGGTGCCGCAGTGGAACCCGACCAACATCTGCAGCTACCACCTGCAGGAGGCCGGGGCGACGCCGGTCCAGGAGATCGCCTACGCGCTCTCGACCGGGATCGCCGTGCTCGACGAGGTCAAAGCCCGCGGCCAGGTCGCCGAGGCGGACTTCCCCAAGGTCTTCGGCCGCATCTCCTTCTTCGTCAACGCCGGGATCAGGCTGATCGAGGAGATCGCCAAGCTGCGCACGATGGGCGCGCTCTGGAACCAGATCGGCCGCGAGCGCTACGGCGTCACCGACGAGAAGATGCTGCGCTTCCGCTGCGGCGTCCAGGTCAACAGCCTCGGCCTGACCGAGGCCCAGCCGGAGAACAACATCCAGCGGATCGTGCTGGAGGCGCTGGCCGTGACCCTCAGCCGCGACGCCCGCGCCCGCGCCCTGCAGCTGCCCGCCTGGAACGAGGCGATGGGCCTGCCGCGCCCCTGGGACCAGCAGTGGAGCCTGCGGATCCAGCAGGTGCTGGCGAACGAGACCGACCTGCTCGAGTACCCCGACATCTTCGAGGGCTCGGTGGTGATGGACGGGCTGGTCGAGGAGCTGACCGCCGGCGCCCGGGCCGAGATGGCCGTGGTCGAAGAGCACGGCGGCGCCGTCCAGGCCGTCCCCTACATGAAGGCCCGCCTGGTCGAGTCCCACCGCGAGCGGGTCGGCCGGATCGAGCGCGGCGAGCAGAAAGTGGTCGGCCAGAACAGCTTCAAAGAGACCGAGGACTCGCCGCTGACGGCGGGCGCCGACGGCGGCATCCTCACCCCCGACCCCGAGGTCGAGCGCGAGCGGATCGCGGCGCTGGAGGAGTGGAAGGCCGAGCGCGAGGAGAGCGCCGTGCAGGCCGCCCTGGAGGAGCTGGGCCGGGTCGCCGCCGACGAGAGCCAGAACATCATGCCGGCGACGATCGAGGCCGCCAAAGCGGGCGCGACCACGGGCGAGTGGGCAGCGGTCCTGCGCGAGTCCTTCGGCGCCTACCGGGCGCCGACCGGGGTCGACGGGGCGGCCCCTTCCAACGACCCCGAGCAGCTGGAGCAGATCCGCCAGGCGGTCGACGAGACCTCGGAGAAGATCGGCCACCGGATCAAGATCCTGGTCGGCAAGCCCGGCCTCGACGGCCACTCCAACGGCGCCGAGCAGGTCGCCCTGCGCGCCCGCGACGTCGGCATGGAGGTCATCTACCAGGGCATCCGCCTGACCCCCGAGGAGATCGCCGAGTCGGCGCTGCAGGAGGACGTCGACGTGGTCGGCCTCTCGATCCTCTCCGGCTCCCACCTGGAGCTGATCCCGGAGGTCGTGCGCCTGCTGCGGGCCGAGGACGTCGACGTGCCGGTGGTGGTTGGCGGGATCATTCCCGTCGCCGACGCCGAGCGCCTGCGCGCGGCCGGGGTCGCCGGCGTCTACACCCCGAAGGACTTCGACGTGAACAAGATCATGGGCGAGATCGTCGCCCTGGTCGGCGAACGCGCCGGCGCCGCGGCGGCAGCCTGAGTTGACCCAGGTCCGCTACGAGACCTGGACGGGCGGCGAGGGCATCCCCTCCGAGCGCTTCTGCCGCGACGTGCTGGCGGTGGCGAAGCGGACCGGCGCCAAGCGCCTCTGCGACATCGGCGCCGGCGCCAACCCGCTGCTCGACCGCGAGGAGGCGCGGGCCGCCGGGATCGAGGACTACGTGCTGACCGATATCTCCGCGGCCGAGCTGGAGAAGGCGCCAGCCGGCTTCGAGAAGGTGGTCGCTGACGTCACCGCCGGGCCGCGCCTGGACCTCGGCCCGTTCGACCTGATCGTCAGCCACACGGTGGCCGAGCACGTCAAGGACGCCGAGCGCCTGCACCGCTCCTGCCAGGCGATGCTGGCCCCCGGCGGCAGCGCCATGCACTTCTTCCCGACCTTCTACGAGCCGGTCTTCCTCGCCAACCGGGTGATCCCGGAGGGGCTCGGCGAGTCGATCCTCGGCCGCCTCCAGGACCAGCGCGAGAAGGAGGGCGACCACGGCAAGTTCCCCGCCCTCTACCGCTGGTGCCGGGGCCCGACGCCGAAACAGCTGCGGCGGCTCGAGGCCTGCGGCTACGAAGTCGAGTCCTACGTAGGCGTCTTCGGCCACGGCTACTTCGACAAATTCAAGGCGCTGGCGCGGCTCGAGTGGCACCTCGCCGACACCCTCCAGCGCCACCCGATCCCGGCCCTCACCTCATACGCCTGGGTCCAGCTCCGCCGCCCCGCCTGATCGCGCCGCCTTCGCATCCCGTGGTTCCTTTTTCACCTCTCAGGTAACTAAGGAACCGCGGGATTTGAGGCGGCCAACTCGTGGTTCCTTTTTCACCTGTCAGGTAATTAAGGAACCACAACTTGGGAGGCGAAGAGCTCGACGGGGGCGAGGTTGAGGCCTAGCCAGCGGCCGGCGCTGGCGTCAGCGAGGATCGGCCAGTCCGGGTTGCCCTCGCGGCGCTCGACTTGGGTGCGGTGCTGGGCAAGGGCGCGGCGCTTGACGGCCAGGGCGGGACCGAGCTCGACCGCGGTGCGGAAGCGGGTCGCCAGGCGCAGGTCGCCGCGGGCGGCGCGGGCCAGGGTGCGGGGCCAGGAGCCGGCGCGGGTCGCGGTCCAGGGCCAGCGGTCCCAGAACCAGGTCGCGTAGCCGTGGACGGGCAGGCCGGCGGCAGCCGCGACGGCGGCGGCAATCCGGGCCGCGGCCAGGTGGTCGTCGGAGACGTCCCAGGCGCAGGGCGCCAGCAGGGCGCCGGGACCGCGCTCGGCGACCAGCGCCGCCAGCTGCTCACGCGCCTGCGGCTCGGCCCCGCCGAGGCGCCCGTCGGGCAGCGCCAGGAAGCGCAGATCCTCCTCCCCCACGCCCAGCACCGCCGCCGCCGCGGCCGCCTCAGCGCGGCGCAGCGCGACCAGCTCGCCGCGATCGAGCAGGTGCGCGTGCGAGTCGGCGCCGTCGGTGAGGAAGGCGATGGTCACCCGGGCGCCGGCCTGGCGGGCCAGGTGGATCGTGCCGCCGCAGCCGAGCGTCTCGTCGTCGGGGTGCGGGGCCAGGACCAGCAGGTCCTCGCCCAGCGCCAGCGGCGCCGCCAGCCGGCGCGCAAAGCGCAGCGCCAGCGGGGACCGGCCGCCGCTGTTCTCGCCGAGTCCGCTCACCGGGCGGGGAAGTTAGCCTGTCGGCCAGATGAGCATGGCCGACCGCAACGTCGCGACCTTCGACGGCCGCGCCAACGACTACCTCGGGGTGGTCGAGCTGCAGCTCCCGGAGCTGGCGCTGCTGCCGCGCTTCCGCGGCCGCTGGGACGGCCTCTCGGTGCTCGACATCGGGATCGGCGCCGGTCGCACCAGCCGCACCTTCGCGGCGATCGCCGGCAGCTACGTCGGCATCGAGATCGCGCCGCGGATGCTGGAGCGGGCTCGCGCCGTGGTGCCTCAGGGCGACGCGATCGAGCTGCTGCTCGGCGACGCCCGCGACCTCTCCGCCCTCGGCGAGCGCCGCTTCGACCTCGTCCTCTTCTCCTTCAACGGGATCGACTACGTCGACCACGAGGAGCGCCTGGGGGTGCTGGCGCAGATGCGTCAGCACACCGCCGCCGACGGCTACTGCTCCTTCTCCAGTCACTCGCTGGCGGCGCTGCCCTTGGAGGTCCCGCACGCGCGCCGGCCCTCCCCGATGCGCCCGCTCAGCTCCAGCTCGGAGTTCCTCGCGACCCGGCGGCGGGCGAAGCTGCTGCGCGAGATCAACGCCGAGATCGACCTCGGAGCGGCGCGGCGCCAGGGCTGGACGATCCTGCGTGACGAGGACCGCGACCTGACCAGCTACTACGTCGACCCGGCCGAGCAGCGCCGCCAGCTCGACGAGGCCGGCTTCGAGCTGATCGAGATCATGGACCTCGAGGGCGTGGTCAGGGACGCTGCCGACCCCGGCCCCGACCTCTGGCTGCACTACCTCTGCAAGCCGCGCTGAGCGGGACTAGACGAGGACCAGCGCGTAGGCGCCAGCGCCCTCGGTGGCGAACTCGGAGACGCTGACGGTCGCCGGCGTCATCGCCGTCACCACCCGCAGCAGCCGCCGCCGCAGCGCGTTCGGCAGCCGCGGCGCCATCCGCAGCAGGGCCGGCAGTGGCCGCGCCCGCAGGCGCATCGGCACGACCACGGTCTGGACCGGGCGGTCGAGGTCGGCGAAGCGGCTCTTATAGACCTCGTCGCCACGCAGGAAGCGGTACTCGGAGAGGCCGGCGGCGGCGGCGAGGCGGATCGACTTGACCTGGAGCGCCAGCCCCAGCTTCAGCTTCTCGCGCTCGGGGTCGCGGCCGGACTGGTAGAAGGACTCGGCGTCACCGAAGCGGAGGTTGTAGTTGACCGCGACCGGCTCGCCGTCGAGTTCGAGGACCAGCATCCGCAGCCAGCCGCGGTCGGCGGCGAGGGGGACGAAGCGGCGGTGCAGGGCGCCCCAGGGACCCTTGAAGGCGCCCGACTCCGCGCCCCAGCGGCGCTCGTGAAGTTCGATCAGCAGCTCCAGGTCGTCGGCGGCGCTGTGCTCGTCGGCGAGCCGCCAGGCGACGTCGTGGTCACGCTCGAGCCGACGCTCGACCCGGCGCATCTGGCTGCGAAAGTTCGAGCTGCGGCCGGCCAGGATCTGCTCCCAGTCGCGGCCGGCGAGCTCCAGCACCGGACTCGTCATCGAGTCGAGCACGGTGCCGCCGAGCGCGGTGTCCCAGCCCTCGCCCTGCTCGACCGAGTTGCCGACGAAGAGGTCGGCGTCCTCGCTCGCGATCACCGCCCGCAGCGCCTCGGTCGCCAGCGCGGCGTCCTCGGGGGCGCAGACGGGGCCGAGCAGGTCGCTCTGGGTGTGGCCAATCATCCGCAGCGCGCTCGGCGGGCGCCGGTCGCGGTAGAGCGGCAGGATCGCCGCCGCCGAGCCGTCGCCGCGGCGAACCAGCTGCAGCGCTAGTTCGTGGCCCTCGCCGAAGGTCTGCCACCAGGCGCCGAGCCACTCCGGGGTGAGGAAGACGTTGCCGGAGGCGGCCGCGAGCTCGGTCCACTCCTCGCGCGCGACCTCGAAGCCGGCGAGCGGTTCGAGGCTGAAGCCTGTGCGACTGGGTGCCAGGGTGTGGGTGCTCACGGTGCCCATATCTTGGCGTCGATCCCTAAAGAGCGCAAAGTTGCCTCGATCTCGGCAAGGTAGTTGCGGTTGGTGACGAGGACGTGATCGGGCGGTGAAGCGGCCAGATCCTCGGGGGCGAGGACCTCGATCCCGCTGACCGGCAGGTGCAGGCCGCGCTTGCGCGGGTTGACGTCGACCGCCGCCGCCAGCTTCCCGGCGCCGTCGTCGAGCTGGGCGGCGAGGGTGACGCCCTTGGAGCCGGCGCCCCAGATCGCCACCCGCCCATCGAGCCCGGCCAGCAGCTCGTTCCAGCGCGCCAACTCGGCCGCGCGCGCGGCCTCGAAGCCGGCGGCAAGGTCCAGCAGCTCAGCGACACCCTCGGGCTGGCGCGGGCTGGCGATCGCGGCCGGCCGTGCCTCGACCCCGAGGTACTGACCGCCGAAGCCGTGCTCGGAGGCCAGCACCTCGTAGGACTCGGCTTCCAACAGCGCCCGCATCGAGGTCGCCGAGAAGTAGCAGCAGTGCTCGTAGATCACGTCCCAGAAGGCGTGCTCGCGCAGCATGTACTCGGCGTCGGGGACCTCCAGGTAGAGGACCGCGTCGCCGCTGGCCTCGCGCATCGAGGCGACGAACGGGCGCGGGTCGGCGATGTGCTCCAGCACGTGGCGGGCGCAGACCAGCTGCGCCTCGCCGCTGGCGGTGCCGGGGCCGTAGTGCTGCTCGACGATCTCGTAGCCGCCCCCGTTCGCGGTCTCGCGCACGGCCGCTTCGGCGCTGGGGTCGAAGCCGAGGCCGCGGTTGCCGCCGGCGGCGCAGAGCAGGTCGAGGAAGAAGCCGTCGCCGCAGCCGGCCTCGACCACGCGGGCGCCGTGGAGGTCGTAGCGCTCGACCAGCCGCGCCGCCACCGCCTCGGCGAACTCGCGGAAGACCGCCGAGAACTGCAGCGCGTTCTCATAGCCGCCGCCGTAGGCGACCAGCTCCTCCTCGAAGGCAGCGTTGACGACCATCGCGCAGCGCTCGCAGATCGCCAGTTCCAGCCGGCCCCGCGCCGCTGCCCGCGCCGCCTCGACGTCGGCGTGCAGGACGTTGCAGAAGACGGGCACCTCCAGCGGGCCCAGGAACGGGCGCAGCTTCCCCTCGCAAACCGGACAGGCGTTCATCGGTCCCTCCCCCAGCCGTTGAATTCGTGCAGGAGCGAGCCGGTGTCGTCGCCCCACTCCCAGTTGGCGGTGAATCCCACCTCGGTCAGCGCCAGCCGCGGCGTCCGCGGGTAGACGTCGCGGATCGAGCGGTGCAGGACCGGGACTCCGTCGACGCGCGCGGTCCATCGCATGCCGTCGAACGCTATCGCCAGACGCGAGCGGACTCCCCAGCGGATCGTGCGGCCGACGTTGCACCAGACCGCCCGGTAATGGTCTTCCTCGCCGTCGAGCATGAGGAAGGAGGAGATCGAGGTGCCCGGGTAGGCGTCGTCGACCCAGACGTTGACGATCAGGTAGTTGCCGGGGTCCTGCATGAAGACGAGGCCGACGCGGCCGCCCTCCCCTTCGCCCTCGGCCTCGCCTGCCGGCGTCTGGTCGACGGCGATCTCGGCGAACTCGGGCCGCTCCCAGGGACGGGTGTAGATCAGGCGGCCGGGGTTGGGGCTCTCGCGGGTGGCGTCGACGCGGGCGCCGCCGGCCCCGTCGAGCAGGACCCGGCCTTTGCCCTCGCGCTTGACCCAGGGCTCGCCGAGCTCGCCGGCCGGGCCCTCGAAGCGGTCACAGAAGAGCAGCTCGGTGCCGCGCTGGTCCCAGGGCGCCGGCGCCAGCAGGCCCGCGGGAACCGGCAGCTCACGCGGGTGCGCCTCGAAGGCGCTGACGGCGCCGAGCGCGGCGGCGCCGGCGCGGTCGCCGAGGCGACGGTCGAGCAGCGGCCCGCCAAAGGCCTGTGCCCCGTCGAGCAGGACCCCGAGCTCCTCGCCGTCGTCGCGGACCTGCGCGAAGACGCCGGGGCCGACGCCATGCTCGCGGGCGAGCTCGGAGGCGGCACCGTCGACCGTGGCGGTGAGCGTCACCCCCTCGGCGCCGAGGGCCAGCGCGAAGCCGTCGCCGTCCTCGCCGCCGCGCCAGCGCAGGCCGCTGCCGACGGCGGCGAGCCGGCCGCAGACGAGCCCCGCCGGGCCGGGGCCCGCTGCGGCGGCCACCAGCTCGGGAGCCTCGTCGACCCGGACCGCCTGCACGCGGCTGTCGATCCGCCAGCCGGACTCGGCGATCACCGACTGCTCGACGCTGGCCGCCAGCTCCGCCGGTGGCGGCGTCGGGTCGACCGCCAGCGGCCGCATCGACGGCAGCATCGGCAGCCCCGGCGTCCCCTCGATCCCCGCCGCCGCGTAGTAGACGGCGCCCTCGGGGCGCAGCACGACCACGTAGAGGTAGGGCAGGTCGCGCAACCGCGGCAGCACCGGCGCAAGCGCGTCGCCGACCCGGGCGCAGAGGGTGGCGTTCTCGCCGTCGTGCTGCTGGCGGACGAAGAAGAGCGGGCCGCGCGGGCGCTCGGCGCGGTTGCCGGGGCCCTCGCTCCAGCCGACCGCGAGGTTCTCCGGCAGCTGCGGCGGCCGCTGCGAGGCCAGCAGCCGTCGCTTCAGCCGGTGCCAGCGGCCGGCGAAGAGGCCGTAGACGGGCGGGTCGTGCAGCTCGGAGGCGTTGTGGCCGTTGAGGACGAGGGCGCTCATCGCCAGGCCCGAGCGCACCGGCAGCGGCCCGTAGGAGACCGCCTCGCGGCCCCAGCCCGGCTGCTCGAGGAAGCCGATCCGCAGGGCGCCGTTGTCGACGGCGAGGCTGCCCTCGGCGTCGACGCCGCCGCGCACGCTGCCATCGGCGGCGGCCGAGCCGACCACCGTCCCCGGGCTGCGGTCGTGCTGAAAGTCGTCGCGGATCACGCCGCCACCGCCGTGCCGGCGTAGATCTCGCGCGCCGCGGTTGCGGCGGCGCTCCAGTCGTAGCGCGCGAGCGCGCGCTCGCGCCCGGCGGCGCCGAAGCCGGCGGCCAGCTCGGGCTCGCCCAGCGCTCGCTCCATCGCCGCCGCCAGGGCCACCGCGTCGCCGGGCTCGACCAGGAGGCCGGTGACCCCGTCCTCGACCGTCTCCGGCAGCCCGCCGGCGCGGGTGGCGACGACGGGCAGGCCGCTGGCCATTCCCTCGATCGCCGAGAGCCCGAACGACTCGCTGAGCGAGGAGTTGACGACCAGGGCCGAGCGCCGGTACTCGGCCGCGGTGGCGGTGTGGCCGACCTCGCCGACCAGGTCGACGGCGGCGCCCACCGCCGGCCCGGCACGCTGCAGCAGCGGCTCCAGGTAGGGCCCCGGGTAGAAGCGGCTCAACGCCTGCACCGCGGGCTCGTCTGAGAGCCCGACCAGGAGCTCCGGCGGCGTCAGCGCTTCCTTGCCGACCAGCGCCAGGCGCGCCTGCGGCAGTCGCTCCAGCAGCCGCCCGAAGGCGTCGAGGAGGACGTGGATGCCCTTCTCGGGCGAGATCCGGCCGACGGCGATGATCCGGGCCGACTCCCGCTCGCCCTCAGCGGCCGGCGTGAACAGCGCCGTGTCGACGCCGTTGGGCGCCACGGCGATCCGCCCGGCCAGCTCCGGCAGGGC
The DNA here is from genome assembly GCA_036265715.1 of Solirubrobacterales bacterium. Lineage (GTDB taxonomy): Bacteria > Actinomycetota > Thermoleophilia > Solirubrobacterales > 70-9 > VAYN01. The sequence continues at coordinate 10,074 of DATAON010000020.1, forward strand.
ACGGGCGGCAGCGTCGACGACGTAGCGGCTGGGGCCGACGATCGCGTCGGCGGCCCGGGCCGGGCCGAGGCTGAGCCGCCGCGGCAGCAACCCCAGCCACTCGGCGTGCAGGTGGAGGACGATCCGCGCCCGCGGCAGCGCCCGCCGCAGCACCGGCACGGCGCCGAGCAGGTTGTGGACATGGACGACGTCGGGCGGTCGCTCGGCCAGCAGGGCAGCGACACGGCGCACGTAGAGCGGGAAGAAGGCCCTGGTCGCGAACAGCGGCAGGCGGGAGCCGAGCCGCCGTTCGACCGGCTCCAGCAGCCGGCGCAGGCGCCAGTCGCCGTCGATCCCGAGGTAGCGCAGGCTGACGCCCTCGACCTCGCCGTCGGCGGCGTCGCCGAGCAGCGGGCCGACGATCTCGACCTCCTCGCCGGCGGCGGCGAGCCGGCGGCCGACCTCCCAGTTGTAGATGGCAATCGACTCCGAGGGCGGCTGCGCGCGCGCCCAGGGCTGACTCACGTAGGCGATCCTCACTTCGACCCCAGGCGCTCGCAGACCCGGCCAACGCGGCCGCCCGCCATACCGCCGACGGCGCCGCCGATCCAGTCGGCGTCCTCGCGCGGCAGCGGCCGCAGCAGCAGCGAGGAGACGGTGAGGACGACGAAGAAGGCGGGGGCCGCAGCCAGCACCGAGAAGTGGTCGGGCAGGGTGCCGGCGGCGAGCCAGCCGGCGAGCCCGGCGAGCACGCTGACGGCCAGCATCGGCGCCAGCATCGGCAGCCGCAGGTGCATCGGCCCCAGCGAGCGGCGCAGGAAGAAGAGCAGGATCAGCGCCGCCGTCACCTGGGCGCCGGCGTTGGCGATCGCCGCCCCGACCGCGTCGAGCTCGGGGACCAGGGTGATCGCCAGGGTGGCGTCGACGACGGTGGCGGCGAGCATCCCGATCAGGGTCAGGCGGACCTTGCCGAGCCCGTCGAGGGCGGCGCCGCTGAGGTTGAGCATGACCAGCAGCGGGAAGGCGGCGGCGAGGACCAGCAGCACCGGCTCGGCGTCGGCGTATTCCTTGCCGTAGACGAGCTCGATCGCCGGCCCGCCGAGCGCCAGGCCGGCGGCGGTTGCCGGCAGCGCCAGCATCAGCAGCAGCCGCAGCCCGCGCGAGAGGCCGGAGACGATCCGTTTGCGGTCGCCGGCCCCGAGCAGGGTCGCGACCACGGGGACGATCGGCGCGGTGGCCCCTTCGACCAGCCGCACCAGCGCGGTGATGCCGCCGAAGGCGATCGAGTAGAAGGCGATCTGGTCGGCGTTGGACCAGACCTCGAGGGCGAGGAACTCCGAGCGCCGCTCGACCGCGAGGACGAGCAGGCCGGTGAGGCTGGCGTAGGCGGCGTAGCGGACGATCGCGCCCTTGGCGCTGCCCAGCGGAGCCGCCGGCGGCGCCTTCTCGACGATGCCGCGGCCAAGGTAGGCGAACCAGGCCAGGGCCGCGATCGCGCCCACCATCTCGACCGCGAAGATGCCGGCGATGCCGCCGCCCATCGCCAGCACGATGATCGTCGCGACGACGCCGAAGCCGCCGGTGACGAGGCCGGCGATCGTCGCCTGGCGGAAGCGCTGGTAGCCGAGCAGGAGCGCGTGCGGGACCGAGTGCAAGACCGCGGCCGCGCAGGCGATCCCGGCGAAGATCCAGGCCGACTCCAGCTCACCGCGGCCGAGCCCGATCGCGATCAGGGCGCTGCCGCCGACGATCGCGCAGACGAAGACGATCTTGAGGATCCCGTGCAGCAGCGACATCGCCTGGTCGTCGCGGCCGGAGCCGCGCATCTCGGCGACGTAGCGCTGCAGGGTGCCGGCGAGGCCGGCGGTGACCAGGGTCGTCATCGAGAGCGCGGTCCAGGCGATGAAGCTCTGCTCGCCCATCCCGTCGGCGCCGAGGTAGCGCGCCGCCACCACCGAGAGAACCAGCGTGTAGACCTGCGGCAGCGCGTAGGAGAGCGAGGTCCAGGCGCCGCCGGTGAGGGTCGAGGCGCCGGTCGTCTCGCCGGCGGCGGTCATCACGTCGTCGCCGCTGGGAACCCCCCCGGGGAACTCGGGCTTTGGCTCGCTCACGGCTGCGCCAGCTTGCGCTTCAAGTTGCGCCGGGTGATCCGCCCGGCGTGCTTGAAGTCGCGCAGGAAGCGGCGCTTGATGGTCATCGCCCACTGCGCCTCGACGCGGTAGCAGGCACGGCGCTGGGCGGAGGTCAGATCGGCTCGGTGCACAGCCCGAAAGTACTCCCAGGCGAAGCGCCAAGTCGGGAAGGACGGCTTCCACTGCTTGCTGGCGTCGAACCAGGCGCCACGGTCGTAGAGGTTCTCGTGGACCATCGTCGACTGGCCGGGGTGGATCCGGTGGCGGAACAGGCGCTCGTCGATCTCGGCGAAGCGGCCGCGCAGTGCCAGCTCGGCGAGCAGGACCATGTCGGACTCGATGAAGGTCCCCATCAGCCCGGTCTCCAGCAGCGCCGGGGTGCGGATCACGCCGTAGACGTGGTAGCAGGCGTAGCCGATGTTGAGCAGGTCCGCCCAGCGCTCGACCAGCTCGTCGGAGGTGACCCGCAGGCGGTGGTCATAGGGGCCGATCACGCCGCCCTGCTCGTCGATCTCGATCGTCTTCGGCTGGCAGAGCACGGCGCTGGGGTCGTTGTCGAGGACCTCGACGCAACGCTCCAGGTAGGTCGGCTCGCAGACGTCGTCGGCGGCCGCCCATTTGAAGTACGGCGCCCGGGCCTCCAGGGCCAGGAAGGTGTGGTTCCAGGAGGCGCCTTGATTCTCCTCGTGGCGGACGTAGCGGACCCGCGGGTCGGCGGCCGCGTAGCGGCGGCAGATCTCCTCGGTGCGGTCGGTCGAGGCGTTGTCGGAGATGATCAGCTCGAACTCGGTCAGCGTCTGCGCCAGCAGCGAGTCCATCGTCTCCTCGAGGAACCGCTCCGCTTCGTAGACCGGGACGCCGAGGCTCACCCGGGGCGGGCTTTGCGGGGCGCCGGTTGCCATCAGACCGCGGTCAGCTCCGCCTGCACCCCGAGCTCGTCGAGCGAGCGCTGGATCTCCTCCAGGTAGATCGGGTTCATCGCGATCACGTGGTCGGGCCGGTAGTCGCGCAGGCGCTCGGGGGCGATGATCTCCTGCCCGGTCCCGGCCATGAACTTGCCGTGCTTGAAGGGGTTGATGTCGACCACGTACTCGACCCGCTCGGCGCCGGCGATCGCGTTGAGGAAGGCGACCCCCTTCGAGCCCGAGCCCCAGACGACGACGCGGCCGCCGTCGGCGCTCATCCGCTCCAGCTCCGAGGCCCAGTGCGAGAAGACCGACTCGGCGTTGGCTTCGAAGGCGGCGACGTCGGCGAGAAGTTCCTCCGGCGTCTCCTCCAGCTCCAGCGGCGGCGTTCCCGCCGGGTCGGCGGCGCGGGCCTCGATCAGGATGTACTGGTCGTCGTAGGCGAGCGCGAGGTCGGTCACCTCGAAGCCGGTGTCGCGGAACAGCCGCGCCAGCGAGCCGGGGCTGAAGTAGGAGCAGTGCTCGTAGTAGATGTCCCAGAAGGCGACCTCGCGCAGCTCGCGCACGACCTCCGGCAGCTCGAAGAAGACGACCGCCTCCGGGCGCCCCTCCAGGGTCCGCCGCAGCAGCCGCATGAACTCGCCGACCGGAGCGATGTGCTCGAGCGTGTGGCGGCAGACGACGAAGTCGCCGGTCAGGTGGGCGTAGCGCTCGCCGTAGTAGTCGGCGATCAGCTCGATCCGCTCGGCGGCGGGGCTGTCGATGCGGTCGGGGATCACCGAGGGGTCGATGCCGACGCCGCGGTTGTCGCCGATCTCGCAGAGGTCGACCAAGAACTCGGCCTTGCCGCAGCCGATCTCGAGGATGTCCTTGCCGTGCAGGTCGTGCTTGGCGACCAGGTCGACCGCGAGGCCGTGGGCGAACTCCTGGAAGCGGGGCGAGAAGCCCTGGGTCTCCTCGTAGCTCTCCGAGTAGGCCTGCAACGAGGTGTCGACGGCGACGTTGGCGACGAAGCCGCAGCGCTCGCAGGCGCCGAGCTCGATGTCGCCGCGGGGAAAGGTGCGGGCGCTCTCGACGTCGTCCATCAGCAGGCAGGAGTGCGAGGGCACGCCGGCCTGGCGGTAGAAGCCGCGCATCGCGGCGGCGCCGCAGCTGGGGCAGGCGCTGGTGATCTCGAAGCTGCCGGCGACGGCAGCGGCACGGGCCGTTCCGGTCACGCGATCACCTCCGGCCGCGGGACCGGGACGATGAAGCGACCCCCCCGCTCGCGGAAGGCGTCCTGCTGGGCGACGATCTCGTCGCGGAAGTTCCAGGCCAGCAGCAACAGGTAGTCGACGTCCTCCTCCAGCAGCGCCCCCGGATCACGGATCGGCAGGTGCACGCCGGGCATGTAGAGGCCCTGCTTGTGGGTGTTGCGGTCGACCACGAAGTCGATCAGCTCGCCGTCGATGCCGACGTAGTTGACCAGGGTGCTGCCCTTGGCCGCGGCGCCGTAGGCGGCGATCCGCTTGCCGTCGGCGCGGAGGCCGCGCAGCAGCTCCAGCAGCTCGCTCTTGATCTGCTCGACCCGCTGGCCGAACTCGGCGTAGAAGCCGAACTCGGTCATCCCCGCCTCGCGCTCGGCGGCGAGGTGCTGGCGGGCGGAGTCCTCGACCCGCTCGCTCTGGCCGCAGGTCCAGCGCAGGCTGCCGCCGTGCAGCGGGAAGTGGTCGACGGCGTTGAGGCTGAGGCCGTGACGGCGCATCAGGTTGTCGATCGCCGTGCAGGAGAAGTAACAGAAGTGCTCGTGGTAGATCGTGTCGAACTCGCCGTGTTCGATCAGGTCGCGGACCGAGGGGTTCTCGATCGAGGTGACGCCGTCGTCGGCGAGCAGGATCGAGATCCCCTCGACGAACGAGTTCAGCGTCGGCGTGTGCGCCATCACGTTGTTGGCGATGAAGACGTCGGCCTTCTTGCCTTCGGCGACGAGCCGGCGGGCGAGGTCGGCGTCGAAGAACTCGGCCAGGGTCGGGACCCCGGCCTCCTCGGCCGCCTTCGCCTGGTCGGGCGCCGGGTCGATTCCCAGCACCGGGATCCCGCGCTCGGCGAAGTTGCGCAGCATGTAACCGTCGTTGGAGCCGACCTCGATCACCAGCGAGCTCTCGTCGAGCCCGCGCTCGGCGATCAGGCGGTCGGCGTTCTCCTTGGTGTGGCGCAGCAGCTCGTCGGAGAACGAGGAGAAGTAGAGGTAGTTGTCGACGAAGAGCTGCTGCGGCGGCACCTCCTCGAGGATCTGGACCAGCGCGCACTCGGGGCAGAAGGCGACCTCGAGCGGGAAGCGCGCCTCCGGCGCCCCCAGCCCCTCCTCGCGCAGGAGGGCGTCGGCCAGGGGCGTCTCCCCCAGCGAGAGGAACTGGCGGATCGGCGCGTGGCCGCAGGATCGACAGGCGGTCTCGCTCACGAATCGGACCTCGCGAGCGCGGCCGGCCGCAGGGTCGAGTCGATAGCGCCCTGCTCCTGGCCCTCTTTGATGTGGCGGATCCGCATGTAGCGGGTGCCGAGGAAGTCGTCGAGCGTCAGCCCGAGCTCCTGGTAGGCGTCGCGCAGCTGCTGGACGCCGCGCCGCACGTCCCACTCGCAGCGGAACTCGGGCAGCGTCGCCGGCAGCTTCTCGCAGTCGACTTTGTAGCAGCGGAGGTCGGGACCGCCGCCCTCGGCGTAGACGATCTTCGAGCCGGGAATCTCTTCCTGGACGATGTCCGCGACGTCGGAGATCTGGTAGTTCTCCTTCGTCGCGCCGACGTTGAACGCTTCGTTGTGGATCTTGTCGCGATCGGCGTTGACGACGGCGACGAAGGCCCGCGAGATGTCCTCGATGTGGACCAGCGGCCGCCAGGGGGTGCCGTCGCTCTTGATCAGCGCCTCGCCGGTGGTGTAGGCGAAGGCGGTGATGTTGTTGACGACGAGGTCGCCGCGCAGGCGCGGCGAGAACCCGTAGGCGGTCGCGTTGCGGAGGAAGGTCGGGCTGAAGTTGTCGTCAGCCAGCGGCGAGATCCCCTGCTCGGAGAGGATCTTCGACTCGCCGTAGGGGGTGACCGGGGAGAAGCTGCCGGTCTCGTCGATCATGTCGTCGCCGGAGGCCCCGTAGAGGCTGCAGGACGAGGAGAAGACGAAGCGCTCGACCCCGGCCGCCTTGGCCAGCTCGGCCAGCTTCACCGAGGCGCGGTAATTGATCTCGTAGGTGACCTCGGGGTCGAAGTCGCCGAGCGGGTCGTTGCTGAGCCCGGCCAGGTGCAGGACGGCGTCGAAGCCCTCCAGGTCCGCGGCCTCGACGTCGCGCACGTCCTTGGCGATCGCGGGCGGGCGCGGCGGCTCCTCGCCGGCGACGCAATCTTCGAACAGGCCGCTGTCCATGCCGACCACCTCGTGGCCGGCCTCCTGCAGCATCGGAACCAGGACCAGCCCGATGTACCCCTGCTGCCCGGTGACCAGAATCTTCATTAGTTCTCCTCCCAGGTCGCCCAGGGGGCTCGACCGGTGTTCCACAGCTCCTCCAGGAGCCGCCTGTCTCGAATCGTGTCCATGCACTGCCAGTAAGAGTGGTGTCGGTAGGCCATCAGCTCGCCGTCGGCGGCCAGCCGCTCCAGCGGCTCGCGCTCCCACTGCGTGGAGTCGCCGGGGATGTAGTCGAAGATCTCCGGCTCCAGCACGAAGAAGGCGCCGTTGATCCAGCCTTCGCCGATCTGCGGCTTCTCGGAGAACTCGCTGATCTGGTCGCCGTTCAGCTCGAGCGCGCCGAAGCGGGCCGGTGGCCGCGCCGCGGTCAGCGTCGCCAGCTTGCCGTGCGAGCGATGGAACTCGAGCAGCTTGTCGAAGTCGATGTCGGAGACGCCGTCGCCCCAGGTCAGCATGAAGGTTCCTTCGTCGCCGAGGTAGGGCTGCAGGCGCTTGATGCGGCCACCGGTGGCGGTGCCCTGGCCGGTGTCGATCAGGGTCAGGCGCCAGTCCTCGCGCTCGCCGCCGAGCTGCTCGACGTCGCCGCTGCCGAGGTCGACTTTGAGGTCGGAGTCGAGCGAGGCAAGCTCGGTCGCCCAGCGTTTTATGTACTCGCCCTTGTAGCCGAGCGCGACGACGAAATCGTCGAGCCCGTAATGGGCATAGTGCTTCATGATGTGCCAGAGAATCGGTTTATCCCCGATCTCGACCATCGGCTTCGGCTTTACCTCGGTCTCCTCCTGAATTCGGCTACCGAGGCCGCCGGCGAGTATTCCGACCTTCATTTATTGCGCCTTCCGTAGTTTCGCCACCCGAAGCTTGTCGGCACGCTGGGCGGGAACTTGAGGGTCGAAAGGCTACCGGCGCACGACCGTGAATCGTGCGTGCAGCGGCGCTGAAAGATCGCCACCGGAAACGACCCGCAGCGAGACCCGGTAACTGCCCGCTGCGAGCGGCTCCCGCCGCCCGTCGCGGAGCTTGTGGGCGCGGTAGGCGATCGCGTTGTGGCCGCTGATCGCGGCGCGCCGGAAGCGGGTCACGTGGCGCAACTTGCCCTGGCGCCAGCGGCGGACGGTGATCTCGACCCGGCTCGCCGAGGTCAGCTTGAACCTGATTTTGGTCGCTGCGCCCGGGAGCAGGCGCTGCGGCGTCACCTTCAGCGCTGTCGCTTCCGCGGTGGGGGGCGGGGGCGGCGGGGGCGGCGACGGGGACGGCGGATCAACCGTCGCTTCGGTGCCGGTGCCGGTGAGCGCCACCGCGCCCGGGTCCTCGCCGGGGAAGTCGAGGCTCGCGGCCTTCGCGCCCGCGCTGGTGGGCGCGAAGGCGACGCTGACGGTGCAGGTGGCGGCCGGGGCCAGGGTCTGGCCGGAGCAGTTGTTGCCCGGGGTGAGCGCGAAGGAGCCGGCGCCGGAGCCGCTGAGGGCGACGGTGCCGATCGTCATCCCGGCGTCGCCCTGGTTGGTGACCGTGAAGGCCTGCGCGGCGCCGGCGCCGCTGCCGAGTTGGCGCGAGCCGAAGTCGAAGCTGGCGGGGGCCACCGCGAACGCGGGCGCGGCGCAGCCGGTCTGCAGGCGGGCGAGCGCGTTGACGAGGAACTCGGTGAACCAGATGTCGCAGCCGAGGCCCGGCGCGATCCCGTACGGCTGGCTGTTGGGAACGCCCAGCTGTTCCATCTCCACCTGCCCGGCCGGAGTCGCGCGGCCGAGCCAGTTGCCTTCGGGCAGGCCGCTGTCGAAGGCGGTGAACCAGATGTTCTCGTCCGGGCCGGAGGCGAGCCAGAAGGAGCCACAGTGGACGCCTAGCGGTTCGCAGGCCGGCATCACGAACTCGGTCACCTCGCCGTTGGCGGGGTTGACCCGGCCCAGGTGCTCGCCCACCGCCTCGACGAACCAGAGGTAGCCCTCCGGGCCCTGGACGATGTCGGCGGCGTGCAGGGGGAAGCCGGGCTCGATGTCGCGGATCGGGAACTCTTCGATCTCGGCGGCGCTATCGGCGTCGACCGGGATGCGGCCGATCTCGTTGTCTTTCTGCTGCGTGAACCACATCGCGCCGTCGGGGCCGGCGGCGATCCCGAACGGGAACGGATCGGCGCCGGGGATTTTGAATTCTTCGATGTCGCCAGCGGGCACCGCCGGGTCGAGGCGCCCGACCATGCTCGTGTCCTGGGTGACGAACCAGATTTTCCCGTCGGGGCCGGCGGCGAGGCCCACAGGGCCACCGTCGGGCGTCACCACGGGGTACTCGACGATTTCCTTGAAGGCGCCGTTCTCGAAGACGACGCGGCCGATCTTGTCGGCGATGTACTCGCTGAACCAGAGGTCGCCTTCGGGGCCGAGAATTATTTTCTCCGGGCCCGCCACCGGCGTCGGCGTCGGGTAGGAGGCGGTGGCGACGCCGTTCGCGTCGACCCTGGCGACGCTGCTGCCCCAGAATTCGAGCATCCACATCGCCCCGTCGGGCCCCGCGACGATCGTGTTCGGGCAGCCCTCGAACGGTTCCGCCGGCGGCTCCACGCAGTCGTCGCCGGCCGGCGAGGCGAGCGGGAACGCCTGCGGCGGCCAGTTCGGCAGCTGCGCCCCCGCCGTCGCCGGCATGGCCAGTGAGATGATCGCCGCAACAACCGCGAACGTACCCAACACGGACCGGGTCCAATATACGTCCGCAGGCGCGATTGAACCCCCCCATGCAGGCGAAGTTGCTGATCTCATGCTTTGGTTGCTTCGCATCGAAAATGGAAGGGCAATGGAGATTTTCGGATATCCGCTCTATGTTCTGGGTTTAGGCGTCACAACCACGCGCCCAAACCTGGGTTTCGGTGTACATGCGTCCGTAACCATAGGGGCCGCTTCCCCGGCGGCCGATAGCTCAATAGCAACCGGACAACCTCGCCTGGGCACGCCTGGCCCAAAATCCGAGTCGATTTTCCCCTGAACTGACAAAAATCCCATGGAGAGCTCCACCGCAACCCAGTCAGCGCGCCGCGTAGCGGCCGCCGAGACCGGCCCCGCCGCCGCCCAGGCAGCGCGTCCGGCCCGCCGCCGCGGCATGGTCCTGGCGCGGATGCTGATGATCGGCGACCTGATCGCCGCCGCGATCGCCGCCGCGATCGCCGTCGTCGTGCTTGGCGACGTCACCCCCACCGGCGCCGCCTTCGTCGTCATCGCCGCCATGCTCTGGCCGCTGACCGCGTTCAGCATCGGCCTCTACCGCAGCGACCAGCTCTCGACCTGGGCCTCCGCCGTGACCGAGATCCCGCGCGGCTTCGTCGCGATCATGCTGCTGACCTGGCCCCTGTTCGCGGTCGCCGCCCTGCTCGACCTCGGCCCGGTCGTCGCCCTCACCTTCGTCACGATCGGTGGCACCGCCGTCTGCAGCGGCGCCTCCCGCACCTTCGTCCGCGCCAGCCTGCACCGCCGCCCCGGCCTACAGCAGCGGACCCTGATCCTCGGCTCCGGCGTGGTCGCCGGCGAGCTGGTCAAAAAGCTCCGCAACAACCACCAGTTCGGGATCGTCCCGGTCGGCATCGTCGATGACGACGTCCACCACATCGGCACCCCCGACCTGCCGCTGCTGGGCAGCTTCTCGCACCTCAAAGAGGTGATCGAGACGCAGGAAATCGACCGCGTCATCATCGCCTTCTCCCGCGCCAGCCACGAACAGCTGCTGGAGTCGATCCGCGCCTGTCGCGACGCCGGCGTCGCCATCGACGTCGTCCCGCGCCTGTTCGAGTTCCTCGACGGCGTCCGCGCCCTCGACCAGGTCGGCGGCCTGCCGCTGCTCTCGATCGGCGCCCCGGTCCTCAGCTCCGCCTCGGTCGCCGCCAAGCGCGTCCTCGACGTCTGCGGCTCGCTCTTCCTGATCGCCTTCTTCTCGCCGGTGATGATCGCGATCGCGATCGCGATCAAGCTCGAGTCGAAGGGCCCCGTCTTCTTCCGCCAGCCGCGCTCGGGCCGCAACAACACCAGCTTCCGGCTGATCAAGTTCCGCTCGATGTACGTCGACGCCGAGCAGCGCAAGCAGGAGCTCGACGAACTGAACGAAGCCGAAGACGGCGTCATGTTCAAGATCCGCGACGACCCCCGGGTCACCCGCGTCGGCCACTTCATCCGCCGCTTCTCGCTGGACGAGCTGCCGCAGCTGTTCAACGTGCTGACCGGCCAGATGAGCCTGGTCGGCCCGCGCCCGCTGATCTTCCCGGAGACGGCGGCGCTGGAGGAGAACTGGCACCTGCGCCGGCTCGAGCTGCGCCCCGGGCTGACCGGCCCCTGGCAGGTCTACGGCCGCTCGCAGAGCCCCTTCCAGGAGATGGTCCGCTTCGATTACCAGTACGTCGCCGGCTGGTCCCTGGCCCGTGACGTCGAGCTGCTGTTCGCGACCATCCCCGCCGTCCTGTCCGGCCGGGGCGCGTATTGATGGAGCCGGCCGCGCCGCGGCCGCTTCGCATCCTCCACGTCTCCGAGGCCTTCGGCGGCGGCGTGTTCGAGATCGTCAAGACCCTGGCCGAGCGGCTGGCCGCCGGCGGCGACAGCGTCGCGATCGCCTACGGGCGCCGGCCGGAGACCCCGGCCGAGGTGCGTGAGCAGGTCGACCCCGCCGTGGCGCTGACGGCGCTGCCCTGGGGCAAGCGCCGCTCGCCCCTCGAGCAGGTCGGGGCGGCGCGAGCGCTGCGGCGGCTGGTCGCCGATTGGAAGCCCGACCTCGTCCACCTGCACTCCTCCTTCGCCGGCGTCGTCGGCACCACGGTGCTGCCGCGGCGGCTGCCAAAGATCTACACCCCGCACGGCTACTCGTTCACGATGGCCGACCAGAGCCGCGCCCGCCGCCTCGCCTACGGCGGCCTCGAGCGGCTTACCGCGCGTGGCGCCACCCTGATCGGGGCGGTCTCCGAGGCCGAGGCCCGGACCGCCCGCACGGTGGCCCCGGCCAGCAAGGTCGTGGTCGTCCACAACGGCGTTCCCGAGCTTGACGACCTGCCAGAGGCGGGGCCACTGCCGCCGCTGGGCGAGCCGCCGAAGGCGATCGCGCTCGGCCGCATCGACGGCGCCCGGCTGCCGCAGCAAACGGCGGGCATCCTCGCCGCCGTCTCCGACCTCGCCGAGGTCGCCTGGGTCGGCGGCGGCGGCCGCGGCGACATCCCCCCCACCGTCGTCACCGACCAGGGCGTGCCGGTGACCGGCTGGGTGCCGCGCCCCGAGGCGCAGGCGCGGCTGCGCGAGGCAGCGATCTGCCTGCACTGGACCGCCTGGGACGGGCAGCCGCTCTCGCTGCTGGAGGCGATGGCCAACGACGTCGTCGTCGTCGCCCGCGACATCGAGCCGACCCGCGAGATCGTCGGCGAGCGCCAGGTCTGCCGCAGCGAGCAGGAGGCGATCGCGCTGATGAGACGAATACTGACCGAGCCGGAGCTGCGGCAGGCGCTGATCGAATCCCAGCGCCAGCGCCGTTCCGCCTATGGAGCGCAGCGGATGGCAGACGCGTGGCAAGAGCTTTACAGACGGGTAGACGGGGACGCCCGGCCCTAGAATCGGAGACCAACAGATGGAATTCAAAGACCTCCTCAGCGCGCTCTGGAAGCGGAAATACCTGGTCATCTCGGTGATCGCCGCGACCACCCTGCTGAGCGCCCTGTTCGCCTTCAGCCGGGCCGAGCAGTACGAATCGACCGCTGTCGTCGCGCTGACCCCGAGCCAATCGAACGGCGCCTTCCTCAGCCCCGATGCGCTCGACGCCCTGGTCGGCACCTACGCCCAGACCGCGAAGTCGGACGTGATGCGCCAAAAGGCCAGCAAAGAGCTGGGCGAACCGTTGCCGGGGACGGTCGACACCGCCACCCAGCCGGGGACCGGCATCCTGCAGATCATCGGCAAAGCGGAAACGCCCGAGGGCGCGGCGGCAACCGCCCAGGCCGTCTCCGCCGCCTTCCTCGAAGAACTCGAAACCAACGACCTCTTCGAGACCCAGATCGTCGACCCGGCGGAGCCGGCCGGCGAACCGGTGCAGCCGCGGCCGCCGCTGATCATCGCGATCGGGATCGTGCTTGGCGCCCTGGCCGGGATCATGCTCGCCTACGTGCTGGAGCAGGTGCGCAGGCGGATCGACGGCAGCGGCGACATCGCCGAGATCACGCCGCTGCCGATCGTCGGCACCCTGCCCTACCAGCGCCGCCTCGCCCGCAGCCCCTCGCGCCTGATCTGGGACAACCCCGACCTGGAAGCTCTGCAGGAGTCGCTGCGCGCTCTGCGCACCAACATCGAGGTCCTGGTCGGCAAACGCAACGCGATAGTCCAGGTGACCAGCCCGGTCGCCGGCGAGGGCAAGTCGACGATCGTCGCCAACCTCGGCGTCGCCCTGGCCCAGGTCGGGATCAAGACCCTGATCGTCGACGCCGACCTGCGCCGGCCCTCCCAGCACGAGATCTTCAACGTCCCCAACGACGCCGGCCTCTCGAGCTTCCTCGGCAGCCGCTCGCGCCCGCAACTGCGCCCGCAGCCGACCGGCATCTCCCGGCTCTCGGTGCTGCCCAGCGGCCCGATCCCGCACAGCTCGACCGAGATGCTGCACGTGCGCTCGGCGCAGCTGATCGAGGCCCTGCACGAGAGCGAAGAGCTGGTCCTGGTCGACACGCCGCCGCTGCTGCCGGTCTCCGACGCCCGCATCCTCGCCGCCAAAGTCGACGGCGTCCTGCTCACGGTCGCGGCCGGGACCGAGAAGCCCTCGGCCCTGCGCAGCGCCCTCGACACCCTCCAGTTCGCCGGCGCGCCGATCCTCGGCATCGTCCTCAACCGCGCCTCCGAGCAGTTCGCCGGCCCGAACTACGGGTACTCCCGGCGCGACCTCCGCCAGGCGGCGGGCGAGCCGGCAGGGACCTCGGCTTTCAAATGAGCGCGCGGCCCTGGGGCGGGCGCGACGTCGTCGCGGCGGCCCTGGTCGTCTCCCTCCTCGCCGCCTACTGCGCCGCCACGGCGCCGCTGCTGGGCTTCGCCCTGATCGCCTGCATCGTCCTCGCCTCCTGGGTCGTCTCCCGGCCCGAGCTGGTCCTCTTCGTGCTGGTCGCGGCGATGCCCTGGGAGGCGATGCTCAACTTCCCGACCGAATCGCTCTCGGTGGTCAAGCTGCTCGGGCTGGCGCTTGCGGCCGCCTACTTCCTGCAGGCGACCCGGCGCGGGGCCGAGATGCGCTTCCCCCCCACCCTGGTCCTGGCGCTGCTGCTGGGCATGGTCGTCGGCGTCTCCCTGCTGGTCTCGCCCGAACTCTCGCTGGGCCTGACCAAGGGCATCCGCTACGCCTTCTTCATCGGCTTCCTTTTCCTGATCGTGCAGATGGTCGGCGACCGCGAGATCGCGAAGGGGATGCTGCGGGTGCTCTGCCTGGCGACGGTGGCGGCGGGCCTCTACGGGATCTTCCTCTTCATCACCGGCGCCGTCGAGCGCGCCTCCGGCCCGATCGAAGACCCCAACGACTTCGCCTACATGACCGCCACCGTGCTGCCGGTAGCCGCCTACCTCTACGGCGAAACCAAGCAGTCGAAGCCGCTCTGGGGCTTTGCCCTCTTCGTCCTCCTCGCCGCCACCGCGCTGACCCTCTCGCGCGGCGCCCTGGTCGGCCTCGGGGCGCTGCTGCTGTGGGCGGTGCTGAGCCGCCGGATCGGCGCCACGCGCCTGTTCTGGACCGGCATCACGGTGGTCGGGCTGACCGTCATCGCCTTCGCGATCTGGGCGCCGCTGATCAACGAACGGCTCGAAGAAAAGGACCGGATCGGCTCCGAGAACGTCTCTTCGCGGACCTCGTTCTGGTCGGCCGCCGAGCAGATGACCTACGACCACCCGCTGCTCGGCATCGGGCCGGGCCGCTTCGGCGTGGAAGCGCCCAACTACGTCCGCAACAACCCGATCGCGCTGCAGGACCCGGTGGTGCACAACATGTATCTCGAGGTCCTGGTCGAGAGCGGGCCGCTGGCGCTGGCGCTGTTCCTGCTGATGATCATCTCCGCCTGGATGGCGGCGGCGGCGGCCGAGCGCCAGGCGCGCAACCGCGGTGATCCGCAGATTGCTCGCCTGGCGGCGACGGTGAAGGCGATGCTGATCGTCGCCACGGTCTCCGGCCTCTTCCTCAGCGAGCAGGTGGCACCGCCGATCTGGCTCGCCTGCGGGCTGGCCGGCAGCGGCGCCCTGGCGCTGGTCCCGGCCGTGCGCCCGCGCCGCACCGGGACCAGCACCGTCCTGGCCCAGGCATGAAGATCCTCCTCGTCACCTCGCTGCCCGCCGGCGGGCCGCTCGAGCACTCGCTGATCCTCGCCCGGGCCCTGGGCGCGGCCGGGGCCGAGGTCGAGGCGGTCTGCGCCGCCGAGGCGACGGCGGCGCGCTTCGAGGCGGCCGGCGCCCGCGCCCACGTGCTGGCGCTGCGCCACCTCGCCGACGCGGTCGGCGGCGCCCGCCTCGAGCGTCTGGCGCGCCGCTTCGACGTGGTCCACGGCCAGGACCGCCGCAGCGGCCTCTGGACCCGCGTCTGGCCGCGCCGCGGCGGCCCTCTGCGCGTCTACACCGTGCACGGGCTCCCGAACCCCTACCTGCCCGTGCAGGCCGGTGGCAGCGGCGAGCCGGGGCTGCGCGACCGCCTCGCCTACCGCGGCCTCGACGCCGCCCTCGCCCGCCGCAGCGACGCCGTCGTCGTCCCCTCCCGCTTCCTCCGCGACGAGCTGGTCGGCCGCCTCGGCTTCCCGGCCGAGCGGCTCACCGTGATCCCGAACGGGGTCGAGCCGCTGCCGGCGCAGGAGCCGGGCGCGCTGGTCGGGACGATCTCGGTGCTGGAGCCGGTCAAGGGCCTCGACACCTTCGTCCGCGCCGCCGCCGCGGTCGTCGCCCAGCGGCCGGGCACCCGCTTCGCGATCTTCGGCGAGGGCAGCTCCCGCCCCGGCCTGGAAGCGCTGGCGCGCGAGCAGGGCCTGGCCGCGGCGATCGAGTTCCCCGGCCACGTGCCGGCGCCGCAGGCGCTCTCGCGGCTCGGCCTCTACGTCCTCTGCTCGTGGCTTGAGAACGCGCCGATCTCGCTGCTCGAGGCGATGTCCGCGGGCGTGCCCGCGGTAGCGACCGGGGTCGGCGGCGTGCCGGAGATCGCCGCCGACACGGTGCCGCTGCTCGCGCCCGGCGACGAGGCGGCGCTGGCCGGCGCGATCCTGGCGACGCTCGAGGACCCCGCCGCGGCCGCCGCCGCCGCTGGCCGCGCCCGCCAGCGGGTGCTGAGCGAGTTCAGCGCCGAGCGCAACGCCAGCTCCCTGCTCGCGCTTTACGAGAGACTGCAGAGCGAACGATGAGGCTCGGCCAGGTGATCTCGGAGATGGGCGTCGGCGGCGCCGAGCGCGTCGTCGTCGAGCTGCTGCGTGACGGGGCCGAGCGCGGCGACGCCCTCGGCCTGCTCGCCAACCCCGGCCGCCTCGACGCCGAGGTCGCCACCCTGCCGATCGAGCGGGTGGCGCTGCCGACCGCGCGCAAGGCGCCGGACCTAGTGCGCGCCGCCGCGGCCGCGCGCCGCTTCACCCGCAACTTCAAGCCGGACATCCTGCACGCCCACAACGTCCGCGTCGCCGGGCTCGCCCGGGTCGGCTCGCAGCTAGCGAAGCCGCTCTCGCGCCCGCCCGTCCTCGCCACCTACCACGGGGTGCCGCTGGAGGAGATCGACGGCGCCGCCCGCGTCCTCCGCCACGCCGACGCGGTCGTCTGCGTCTCCGCCGGCCTGCTCGAGCAGCTGGCCGCGCGTGGCGTCCCCGCCGAGCGGCTCTCGGTGATCCCCAACGGCGTCCCCGACGCGCCGGCGCTGAGCGACGCCCGCCGGGCCGAGATCGACGCCGAACTGGGGCTCGAGCCGGGGGCGCCCGTCGTCGCCGTGATCGGCCGCCTCGCCCCCCAGAAGGCCCACGACCGCTTCTTCCGCGCCGCCGCCCTGGTCAAACAAACGCTGCCGGGGGCGCGCTTCCTGGTCGTCGGCGACGGCGAGCTGCGGGCCGAGCTGGAGGCGATGGTCGCCGAGCTCGGCCTGACCGAGCAGGTCCGCTTCACCGGCATCCGCGACGACGTCCCGGAGCTGATCGGCCGCACCGACCTGGTCGTCTTCTCCTCGATCTGGGAGGGGCTCTCGATCGTCGCCCTGGAGGCGCTGGCGGCTGGCGTCCCGCTGGTCTCCACTGACGTCGCCGGCACCCGCGAGCTGCTCGCCACCGGCGCCGGCCTCGTCGTCCCCCACGACGACGAGGAGCTCGCGACCGCGATCACCCACCTGCTTGGCGATCCGGCCCGGCGCCAGGAGATGGGCGCGGCCGGCCGCGCCCTGCACGCGGAGCGCTTCTCGACGGCGCAGATGGCCGCCGCCTACCGCGAGCGCTACGAGACCTTGCTGCGCTGAGCGAGCGCTACCGCGCTCGCGCCCGGGCGCACCTGCTTGGGCATCGAGCGGGCGACGACTCGGCCCCTGCGGTCGAGGCCGACGACCTTGTAGCGGTAGAGGCGGCCGTTGCGCAGGCCGGCTTCGACGCTGCGGCGGCCGCTGGTCGTCTCGACCGGCTTGCCGTTGCGGAAGATCTTGTACTGGCGCACGCGCTTGTCGACGGTCCAGCGCAGGCTCACCTTGCCCGACTGGGCACTGGTGAACAGCTTGATCGTCGAGACCTTCTCCTGCGGAGCGGCGGTGCCGGTAAGGACCAAGGCCGAGTGCGGTGCCAGCGTCGCCGCGGTCGCGTTGGTCAGGCCCGAGCCGGAGTAGGTGCCTTCGAAGTCGGCGCTCTGGATCGAGCTGGTCGGGTTGACCAGCACGAGGCCGTTGGCGAAGGCGCGGCGGTGCACCCCGTTGGAGTCACGGCTCTCGGCCGCCAGCGGCGCGCCGAGGGCGTATTCGTATTCGGGCATCCAGTTTTCGGTCGCGTACTCGGGGGTGAAGGCGTAGGAGGCATTGCCGTTGCTGGCCAGCAACACGGTGGCGTAGCCGAAGCGGGCGGCCTGGGTCTCGCCGGGGGCGCCCTGGGTGTAGGCGATGAAGTCCTTGCCCTGGGCGGCGGCGAACTTCGCCTCCTTCAGCTGCAGGTTCCATTCCGGCTCGCGGCGGTAGCCTTCGCCGTCGCCGCGGCCCCACTTGCAGAACATCTCGTCGAGGGCGCCGTCGACGTACTGCAACCAGCTGTTGTAGACGGTGGGGGCCTCGACCCAGGCGGCGAAGTTCGGGACCGCCAGCTTGCCGGCGGCGCGGATCTTCGGGCCGATGTAGGCGAGGGCCGAGCCCATCGCGGCGCTGTAGGTGGCATCGCTCGGGTACTTCGCCACCTCGGCAACCGGGTAGTGGTACTTCATCGTCGCATTGGAGTCGTCGAGAAAGACGCCGTCCCAGCCTTCACTGTTCATTTCGGCGATCACGTTGTCGGCCCAGGCGCGCTGGTAGTCGGCGTTGCCGATGTCCATCGCCCACAGCCAACCGAACCCCTCCGAGGTGAAGCGCTGGCCGCTGCCGTTCTTGAGGAACCAGGAGTCGGGCGCCTCGCTGTAGAGGACACCGCTGGGCGAGCCGCCGTTATGTGAGTCAGGCAGTTCGGCGCTGAAGGCGAGGTTCTTGTAGACCAACACCTTCACGTTCGGGTTGGCGGCCTTGAGCGAGTGCAGTTTCTGCGTTTCCCAGGCCTGCAGGATCACGTAGTCGTTGCGGTTCGCGGTCTGCGAGAAGCTGGGGATCGAGGCGGCCGTGTCCATCGCCGGGAAGACGTGACCAACGGTGTCGGCGCGGGCCACCCCGCAGCTCAGCATCAGCGCGGCGACGGTGGCTACCAGGACGGGGATTCGGGTGAATCGCATGCCCTGCCATCGACCGCACCGGCACCGGCTTGGAGAAGGTGTCCAGGAGCCTGGACGTTCGTTCGATAGCGACGCTCAGGAGAGCGGGACGCGCAGCGTCGAAGAGCTCGCGAGGACGGCGCCGGAGGCGTCCACGGCCTGCACCTTGTAGCGATGCACGCGACCGTCAGCCAGGTCCGTGTCGGCCTGTGAGCGGCTGCTGGTGGTCGCCAGCAGCTCGCCGTCGCGGATCACGCGGTAGGCGGAGACGGTCGTGGCGACCCGGCCCCAGCGCAGCTTGACGCCGCGGGAGTTGACCGCGAAGGAGACGGAGATCGAGTGCCTGCCGCTCTTGGTCTTAGTGCGACTGGGCGTGGTGGTCTTGCTGGGCTTGGTCGGGGTGCTGGTGGTCGGCGGCAGCTGCGGTTCGGTCGGCAGCGGCTCCGGGGTAGGGGCGGGCTCGGGCGTGGGAGTCGGGGTAGGCGTAGGAGTCGGTTCCGGGGTCGGGGTCGGGGTCGGCGTCGGCGTCGGCGTGGGGGTCGGAGTCGGTTCCGGCGTGGGAGTGGGCGTCGGAGTCGGGGTCGGTTCCGGCGTCGGCGTGGGAGTCGGAGTCGGAGTTGGCGTGGTCGGCTGGTTGCCGGTGAGGATCAGCGCCGACTGGGCCGGCATCGTCGCTTTGGTCGCGTTGGTCAGACCCGAGCCCGAGTAGGTGCCGTTGAAGGAGACGGTCTGCGAGGAGGTGGTCGGGTTGACCAGCACGAGGCCGTTGGCGAAGACGCGGCGGTGCACACCGTTGGAGTCACGGCTCTCCGAGCCCTGGGCGGAGCCGATCTTGTAGTCGTATTCCGGCAGCCAGGTTTCAGTTGCGTACTGGGGGGTGAAAGCGTAGGAGGCGTTGCCCTCGCTGCCGAGCAGGACGGTGCCGTAGCCGTAGCGGGCGGCCTTGGTCTCACCGACGGCGCCGTGGGTGAAGGCGAGGAAGTCTTTGCCCTGCGAGGCGGCGTACTTGATCTCCTGCAGCTGCAGGTTCCACTGTGCTTCGCCGCGGTAGCCTTCGCCTTCGCCGCCGCCCCACTTGAGGAACATCTCGTCGAGGGCGCCGTCGACGTACTGCAGCCAGCTGTTGTAGACGTTCGGGGCCTCGACCCAGGCGGCGAAGTTCGGGACCGCCAGCTTGCCGGCGGCGCGGATCTTCGGGCCGATGTAGGCGAGGGCCGAGCCCATCGCGGCGCTGTAGGTGGAGTCGCTCGGGTACTTGGCGACGTCCTCGACCGTGTGGTGGTACTTCATGGTCGCGTTGGCGTCGTCGAGGAAGACCCCGTCCCAGCCGGCCGACTTGCACTCGGCGATCACGTTGTCGGCCCACTTCTTCTGGTATTCGACGTTGCCGACGTCCATCGCCCAGAGCCACTCGAAGCCCCAGGAGGCGAAGCGCTGGCCGGTCGACTTGGACTTGAGGAACCAGGAGTCGGGCGCCTCGCTGTAGAGGACGCCACTCGGCGAGGGGCCGTTGTGGCTGGAGGGAAGCTGGGTGCTGAAGCCGAGGTTCTTGTAGACCAACACCTTCACGTTCGGGTTGGCGGCCTTGAGGGACTTGAGCTTCCCGGTTTCCCACGCCTGCAGGATCACGTAGTCGTTGCGCGAGGCGGCCTGCGAGTAGTTGGGAATCGAGGCGGCGCTATCGATCGCCGGGAAGACGTGACCGAGGCTGCTTGCCTGCGCGACGCCGCTGCTGAGCAGGCAGGTCGCGACGATGACACCGATGAGGGAGATCCGTGGGAAGCGCATGCCCCCTCATCGGGCCGGCCGCCTAAACCCGTCAGAGAACCCTCACCGCTTGGACGTGTGTCTTACATCAGGTGTCCAAACCGGTTAGCGGCAGGAGCCGGAACCGCTTGCCAGGCCGGCGCGTGACTCGACCGGGGCCGCCGCCACCTGCTGCTCGCCGGCAACCGCCCGCGAGGCAGTCGTGGCGCCGATGCTGGTGCTGAGGTCGGCAAGTCTGAGGACCCGCGGGGCCGCGATCGCGTCGGCGAGGCCGAGGCGGGAGTGGCCGATCCCGCGCCCGCGCACCGGCTTGCCGTCGGGCCGGGTGCCACAGCGGACCGGGCTGGCGGCGGGGGCCGCGACCACGCCGGCGATCGCCGGCGGCTGCACGCCCGGGGCGGCCGGCGTCGCCGGGCGCTGCGGGTTCGACGGAAGCTGCTCGGGCGGCGGCGTCGGCGCCGGCTCGGGACCCGGTTCGGGCTCGGGCTCGGGTTCGGGCTCGGGCTGCGGGGTCGGCGGCGGCGGCGCGTTCGGGTCGAGCAGCACCAGGCCGGTCCGCGGCGCCATCGTCGTCCCGGTCGCGTTGGTGAGGCCGGATCCCGAGTAGACCCCGCCGAAGCTGACCTGCTGGCTTTCGCCGGTCGGGTTGACGAGGACGAGCCCGCGCTGGAAGGGGCGCGAGTGCACCCCGTTGGCATCGGCGCTCTCCTCGCTCAGCGGTTCGCCGAGGTCGTAGTCGTATTCGGCCAGCCAGGTTTCGTTCGCGTACTCGGGGGTGAAGGCGTAGGAGGCCTTGCCCTCGCTGGCCAGCAGCACCGTCGCGAAGCCGAGCCGGGCCGCCTGGGTCTCCCCCGGCGCCCCCTGCGTGTAGGCGATGAAGACCTTGTCCTGGTCGGCCGCGAACTTGGCCTCGGTCAGCTGCAGGTTCCACTGCGCCTCGTCGCGGTAGCCGACGCCAGCTTCGCGGCTCCACTTGACGAACATCTCGTCGACCGCGCCGTCCACGTACTGGAGCCAGCTGTTGTAGACGACCGGCTCCTCGACCCAGGCGGCGAAGTTCGGGATCGCCAGTTTGCCGGCGGCGCGGATCTTCGGGCCGATGTAAGCGAGGGCCGAGCCCATCGCGGCGCTGTAGGTGGCGTCGCTGGGGTACTCGGCAACCTGGTCGACCGCGTGGTGGTACTTCATCGTCGCGTTGGCGTCATCGAGGAAGACCCCGTCCCAGCCTTCGCGATTCATCTCGGCGATCACGTTGTCGGCCCAGGCGCGCTGGTAGTCGGCGTTGCCGATGTCCATCGCCCACAGCCATTCGTAGCCCCAGGAGGTGAACGGCTGGCCGCTGCTGCGGTCCTCGAGGAACCAGGAGGCCGGCGCGGAGGCGTAGTCGACGCCGCTCGGCGAGGGGCCGACGTGGTTCGACGGCAGCTGAGCGCTGAAGCCGAGGTTCTTGTAGACGAGGACCTTGACTTTGGGGTCAGCCGCCTTCAGCGATTTCAGCTTGCCGGTTTCCCAGGCCTGCAGGATCACGTACTCGTTGCGGGCGGCGGTTCGCTGGGCGCTGGGGATCGTCGCGGCGCTGTCGGTCGCCTGGAAGACGTGCCCGACCGGGTCGAGATCGGCGGCCTGAGCGACACCCACCGCCAGACAGGCGCTGATCAGAGCAAAGGAGGCGAGTTTCGAGAGTCGGGATCGCATGGACGAATGTTCGAGGGTACACATACCACCTCAAGGCGATCCCGAAACTGTGAAGTTCCTATGCCTATCCGTCGTTGTTCCGGTTGCCGACCGCGGCGCTCCGCCCCTCCTCCCCCTCCTCGCCGAAGACGGGCAGGAGCGCAATCAGGTTTCTTTCGCTCACGCAGGCCGCCCAGACGCCGCTGCCGAAGACCGCGTCCTCGACGACGGAGACAAGCGTCCAGCGCAGCGGGTCGACCTCGGGCCGGCGCCGGTGCCACTCCAGCAGCGGCGGCGCCACCAGCAGGACCAGGGCGGCGCGGCGCCAGCGATTGGAGCCGAAGAGGACGCCGAGCGCGAGCAGCGGCCACCAGAGCCGGGTTGCCATCCGCCCGAGGCCGACCAGGTCGACGGCCACCGCGCGGGCCGCGTCCTTGGCCGAGCCGAGCGGCGATCCGCCGGCGCCGGCGTCGCGCCCAGCCTGCAGAGCGATCCCGGCCGCGCCCAGGACCGCGGCCGGCGCAAAGAGCTGTGCCAGCAGCAGCAACGCCGTCGAGGTCGACCAGGGGCGCACGGTGAAGGGCGCCATCCGGCGCCCGTAGCGACGCGCCAGCGGCGCCGCCGCGGTGCCGTAGCTGCGCCGCCGCCCGAGCAGCTTGCCCCAGCTGCGCGGTTCGTCGTGGCGGACCAGGACCGAGGCGTTGTAGGTGACGCGGCGGCCCTCGTCGTAGAGGCGCCAGATGAAGTCGATGTCCTCGCCGTAGCGGAGGTCGGCGTCGAAGGGCTCGCGCAAGGCACTGCGGCGGACCACGAGCGCGGCGGTCGGCACGTAGGAGATCAGCTCGCCGGGGACGACGTCGCCGCTGCGCGGGCCCATGTCGAGCGGCGAGCGCGAGGCGACGAAGCGCTCGCGGAAGCCGGTCTCGGCCTCTGGCCGCTCCAGCGGCAGCACCCGCGGCGCTGCCGCGGCCACGTCCGGGTCGGCGAACTCGGCGACCAGCGGCGCCAGCCAGCCGGCCGAGGGGACGACGTCGCTGTCGATGAAGGCGATCAGCTCGGTCTCGGCGGCGGCGAGGCCGGCGTTGCGGGCCTCGGCCGGGCCGCCCGCCTGCTCGCGGCGCAGGACGCGGGCGCCGTGGCGGGCGCAGACGGCGGCGATCCCGTCGCGGTCGGCGGAGCCGTCGTCGACGACCAGCACCGAGGCCGCCTGGCCCAGCGCCGCCAGGCAGGAGTCGAGCTCGTCGGCCCGTTCGTGGACAGGGATCACGACCGTCAGGTCGAGGTCGCTGGAGGGGCCGCTCACGCGGCGCATTATCCCGTGCCGCGGGCGCGCGCCGCAGGACATCGGCGGCTTGGCTCAAAGTGTTCAGGCGATGCCCGCCCCCGCCGTCACCATCGTCATCCCCACCTACAACCGGCTCGACCTCCTGCGACAGACCCTGGCCAGCGTTTTCGAGCAGACCGAGCCCGCCGCCGAGGTGATCGTCGTCGACGACGGCTCCGACGACGGCAGCGCCGAGTACCTGCAGGGCGAGGACGTCACCGTCGTCGCCAACCCCGGCGGTGGCTGGGGGCCCGCCCGCGGCCGCGACGAAGGGTTCAACCGGGTAGCGACCGATCTCGTCTGCTTCCTCGACTCCGACGACCTGCTGCTGCCGACCGCGCTCGAGCAGCTCGCCGCCGCGCTCGCCGGCACCCCGGCCGCGAGCTTCGCCTTCGGCCGCTCCCTGGTCGCCCGCCACGACCCCGCCGGCTGGCACCCCGAGGGCCTGATCGCGCCGAGCGCGGCGGAGCTGGCGGCGCCGCTGCCGTCCCTGTTCGCACGCAACTACGTCCCCTCGGTCGGGACCGTCGCCCGCAGCGAGCGGGTCCGCGCGATCGGCGGCTACCCGACCGCCGCGACCTTCGCCGAGGACCACTACTTCTGGATCGAGCTGGCCCGCGGCGGCGACCCGGTCTTCGTCCCCGCGATCACCTCCGTCTACCGGGCGCACGGCGGCGGCCGCCACGACCCCGCCCTCGCGGCCGCCGACCTCAGTCACTTCACCGCCCTCGCCGCCGCCGACCCGCGCCTGGCCGCGGCGCTGCCGGACCGGCTCGGGGTCCAGCTCTGCGAGACCCTCGCCCCCGCCCTGCGCGCCCGCCGGCCAGCCACGGCGCTGACAGCCCTGCGCACCTGCCTCGGCCCCAGCCCCGACAAGCGGCGGACGGCGCGCCGGGCGCTAGCCCACTGGCGCGCCCGGCGCGCCGGCGCCGGCATCGGCCAGGACGCGCTCGACCGCGATCCCGAGCTGGCCGCCTGGCTGGCCCGCTACAGCTGAGCCCTCCCCAGGGCCGCCCGCAGAAGTCGTGGTTCCTTTTTCACCCTCTGGGTTAAAAAGGAACCACGCGATGCTCGGACCTAGTTAGCTCGCCTCCAGCGTCTCCAGGATCGTCGTGACGTAGTAGGAGGTGAGCGGCAGGTAGTGCAGGTAGCGCTCGAAGAAGGCGCCCCCGGCGGCGCCGATCCGCCGCCGCGCCTCGCCGTCCTCGAGCAGCCATTCGCAGAGGTCGGGCAGGTCGGAGAGGTCGGGCTTGGTGTAGACGATGTGCTCGCGGTCGACCAGCCCCGCCTGCAGGCGGGCGCCGTGCGGGGCGGCGACGACGCAGGCGCCGACCGCGAGGTAGTCGACCAGGCGGTAACAGAAGGGGCCCTTGCCGGGGAGGTCGACGCAGACTGAGGCGGCGGCGGCCTCCTGCAGGGACTCGACCAGCGGCACGGTGGCGAGGCCGCCGTCGTAGCCGAGCCCCGCCCGGCCCTGCAGCAGGCCGACCGCCTGTTCGCGCACCGGTGCCCCGAAGGTGGTGCCGAAGCGGCCGTAGACCGGCGCCCCCTCCCGCTTCGCGCCCCAAGCGCGCAGCCGGCAGTAGTGGTCGTAGGCCTCGTTGCGGGGCTGCACGTAGCCGCCGGGGACGACGTTGGCGCGCCCGTAGCCCTCGCTCGCGTGCTGGAGCTTGAAGTAGAGGTCGACCTCGTCGGCGATCTCGGCTTCGATCGTCGGCAGGTCGAGGTAGTCGATGGCGACCTTGATCGTGCGGCCACCGTGGCTGGCCCGGCAGAGGACCATGCCTTCGCCGCGCTGCTCGATCTGCGCCGGGACGACCGTCGCCCAGCGCCCGAAGCCGCGCACCAGCGGCCGCATGAACCACTCGGCGATCGGGCTGCCATAGGCGGTCGGCCACTCGATCGTCGGCGCCGCCGCCGGCTCGGGGACGCCAGCCGGGACGCAGTCGGCCCGCCGGTTCCAGGCGGCCGAGCGGGCCAGCGCCGCCAGCGTCGTCGGCCGCGAGAGCTGCCGGGCGCGAACCGCGATTCGCTCCCGGCGCCCCGCCACCGCTACTCCGTGCCCGGCTCTTTGCGCGGGACCAGGACCAGCCGCTTGAACTCGGCGACCAGGACGCCGTCCTGGTTGAGGACGCGGGTGTGGACCTTGACGACGCCGCGGTCGAGCTTCGATTTCGACGGCTTCACGTCGAGCACCTCGGTCTCGCAGAAGAGGGTGTCGCCGTGGAAGACCGGGTTCGGGTGGCTCAGTTCCTCGGTCGCGAGGTTGGCGATCGCCTTGCCGGAGACGTCGGAGACCGACATCCCGAGCGCCAGCGAGTAGACCAGCGGCCCGACGACGACGTTGCGGCCCTGCTGGGAGTTGCCGGCGTAGACGTCGTTGATGTGCAGCGGGTGGTGGTTCATCGTGATCAGGCAGAAGAGGTGGTCGTCGGCCTCGGTCACGGTCTTGGCCGGCCAGTGCTTGTAGACGGCGCCTACCTCGAACTCCTCCATGTAGCGCCCGTAGCTGTGGGCGCCGGACGCCTCACGCTGCGCCTGGTCGGTGGTGAACTCGTTGCTCTGATCGCTCACTGGATCGATTGCCTCCTGGTCGTTTAGCGGCGCGGGATGCTATCTGCCGAGTCGCCGCGGAGGCCGCATCTAGACTCTCGGCCGTGAACGAGCCGGGAAAGATCGGGGTCGTCGGCATCGGCTACGTCGGGCTGCCGCTCGCCGTCGCCTTCGCCGAGCAGGGCGCCGACGTCGTCTGCGTCGACTCCGACCCCTCCAAGCTGGAGGCGCTGGCGGCCGGGCGCAGCTACATCGAGGACATCCCGGCCGCGACCCTGGAGCCGCTGCGCGAGCGCCTGCACCCGAGCGCCGACCACGCCGACCTGGCCGAGTGCGAGGCGGTGATCGTCTGCGTGCCGACGCCGCTGACCAACTCGCGCGAACCGGACCTCTCCTACCTGCTCGGCGCCGCCGAGGCGATCGCCGCGGTGCTGGTGCCCGGCCAGCTGGTCGTGCTGGAGTCGACCACCTACCCCGGCACCACCCGCGAGCGCCTGGTCCCGATCCTCGAGTCCACCGGGATGAGCGCCGGCACCGACTTCCACGTCGCCTTCTCGCCGGAGCGGATCGACCCCGGCCGCACCGACTACACGGTCCGCACCACGCCGAAGATCGTCGGCGGCGTCGACGCCGCCTCCAGCGAGCGTGCCGCCGAGCTCTACCGGCGGATCTGCGACGAGGTCGTCGTCGTCTCCACCCCGGAGGCCGCGGAGCTGGCGAAGCTGCTGGAGAACATCTTCCGCTCGGTCAACATCGCCCTCGTGAACGAGCTCTCGCAGCTCTGCGACCGGCTCGGGATCGACGTCTGGGAGGTGGTCGAGGCCGCTTCGACCAAGCCCTTCGGCTTCATGCGCTTCGACCCGGGGCCGGGGATGGGCGGCCACTGCCTCCCCGTCGACCCCTTCTACCTCGCCTTCAAGGCGCGCGAGGCCGACTTCTACCCGGAGTTCGTCGAGCTCGCCGGCAAGGTCAACCAGACTCAGCCGGTCTTCTGCGTGGAGCGGATCGAGCGGGCGCTGAACGACGTCGGCAAGCCCGTGCGCGGCTCCAAGATCCTCCTGCTCGGCGCCAGCTACAAGGGCGGGATCGGCGACATCCGCGAGTCGCCGGCGCTGAAGATCGCCCGCCTCCTGCGCGAGCGCGGCGGCGAGGTCTCCTACCACGACCCCCACGTCGCCGAGCTGCCCGACCTGGAGCTGCGCTCGGTCGAGTTCGGGCCGGCGGTCGCCGCCGCCGACCTGGTCGCGATCGTCACCGCCCACCCCGAGGTCGATTACCCGGCCTTGGTCGAGGCGGCGGCGCTTGTGATCGACTTCCGCGGCGTCACCCGCGGGCTCGACGCCGAGAACCTGATCCGGCTGTAGCCAGGCGGCCGATGGGCCTATTTCGGGAGATATAGGCCCGAAATCGGCCCCTCGGCGGGGTCCAGCGCCCGCATCGGGGCGCGGCCCTTGAGCAGCGTCTCCTCGAACTCGGCCTCCGGGTCGGAGCCGATCACGATCGCTCCCCCGACCCCGATCTCGGCGTTGCCGGCGCCGTCGAGGACGATCGCCCGGATCGCGACGCTGAGGTCGCACTCGCCGCCGAGCCCGAGGTAGCCGATCGCACCCGAGTAGACGCCGCGCGCCTCGCCCTCGAGCTCGTCGATGATCTCCATCGTCCGCTCCTTCGGGGCGCCGGTCATCGAGCCGGGCGGGAAGCAGGCGCGCACGCACTCCAGCGGGCCGACGCCCTCGCGCAGGCGGCCGCTGATCGTCGAGACCAGCTGGTGCACGGTCTCGAAGCTCTCGACCTCCATCAGCCGCGGCACCTCGACGCTGCCGACCGCGCAGACGCGGCCGAGGTCGTTGCGCAGGAGGTCGACGATCATCAGGTTCTCGGCCCGGCTCTTGGCGTCGGCGCGCAGCTCAGCGGCGAGGCGGGCATCGACCTCGGGGTCCTTGTCGCGGCGGCTGGTCCCCTTGATCGGCTTTGCCTCGACGGCGCCGTCGGCGCCGATCCGCAGGAAGCGCTCGGGCGAGGAGCTAAGCACGGCGAGCCCGGGGCCGAAGCGCAGCAGCGCCGCGTAGGGGGCCGGGTTGACCCGGCGTAGGGCGCGGTAGAGGTCAAGCGGCGCAGGCGCCCCGGCGGCGCGGATCTTGTTGGTCAGGCAAATCTCGTAGGACTCGCCCTCATATAGAGCGCGCTGGCAGGCGGCGATGTCGTCCAGATACTGCTCGCGCGGGCGCGCGAGCGCGAACGCGACCGGCTCGCCGCCCGCTTGCGCCGGCTCGGGCTCACCGCGACTGGCCGGGAGGTCGTCGAGCCGGGCGGCGGTCTCGTCCAGCCAGCGCTCGGCCTCGTCCTCTCCCCCGGCCTCGGCCAGGCAGAGCAGGTAGGTGCGCCCGTCCTCGTGGTCGCAGGCGACGAGGCGGTCGACGAAGAGGAAGGCGGCGTCGGGGCTGGCCGCCGCGTGGGCTGCGCGCCCGCCGCACTCGGCCTTGAGCTCGTAGCCGAAGTAGCCGACGAAGCCGCAGTCGAAGCCGAACGGAAGGTCGTTGGCGGGCAGCCGCAGCCGCTCCAGCTCGGCCGCGAGGCACTCGAAGATCGATTCCTCCCGCGTTTGCACCTCCCCCCCGCGCTCCAGCCGCACCGCGCCCTCGCCGACGTCGTAGCTGACCATCGCCCCAAGCGGCCCGGGGGCGCCGAGGAAGGAGAAGCGGGCGCCCTCGCCGACCCGGCTGCTGTCGAGCCAGAAGGCCTGCCCGCACTCGCCGTAGAGGCGCTCGAAGGCGATCTCAGGATCGCGGTCGCCGTCCAGTCGCCGAACCCTCAGTTCCACCGCGCGCACCCCAATGTGAGGTCGCGGAAGTTGGCGAGCAGGCGGCGGCCGTGCTCGGAGGCGACCGACTCGGGGTGGAACTGCACACCCCATTGCGGCAGCCGGCGGTGGGCGATCGCCATCAACACCCCGTCCTCGGCCCAGGCGATCGGCTCCAGCGCCGCCGGCAGCGGCTCGGCCAGGCAGAGCGAGTGGTAGCGGACCGCGTGGAACTCGGCCGGGATGCCGGCGAACAGCGAGGCGCCGCGGTGGCGGACGCCGACGACTTCGCCGTGCACCGGCGCCGGCGCGTGGACGACGGCGGCGCCGCCGACCCAGCCCAGCCCCTGGTGGCCGAGGCAGACGCCGAGCAGCGGCACCTCGGCGCGGCGGATCGCCTCGGCGCAGACGCCGAAGTCCTCGCCGCGCTCGGGCCGGCCCGGGCCCGGCGAGAGGACGACGTTGTCGCAGCCCAGCGCCGCCAGCGCCTCCCACTCCGCCTCGTCGTTGCGGACCACCACCGGCTCGGCGCCGTTGACCTCCGCCAGCAGGTGGAAGAGGTTGTAGGTGAAGGAGTCGTGGTTGTCGATCAACAGCGTCTTCATCGCCGAGAACGGATACTTACGGGGTGAGCCCACCGGCGCCACCAGACCCAAGCCGCGGCCTCTTCGAGACGCTGCTGATCGCCGGCGGTCGTCCGGTCGAGCTGGTCGCCCACCTCGGCCGCCTCACCGGCAGCGCCCGCGAGCTGTTCGGCGCCGAGCTGCCCGAGCAGCTGCCCGGCGACCTGGTCCGCGCCAGCGCCGGGATCGAGCTGGGCCGGGTGCGGGTCGACGTCGTCCCCGACGGCGAGGGCGGCCTGCGCCACGAGATCGTCGCCACCGCGATCGAGCCCAGCGCCTTCTTCCCCGACTGGGAGCGCGGCGAGCGCCTGCGCAGCGTCGGCGCCGAGGGCTGGTCGGGCGCCCACAAGTGGTCGGACCGGCGCTGGCTGGAGAACGCCGAGCAGGAGCTCGGCGAGGAGGTGCCGCTGCTGGTCGACGCCGACGGCTTCGCGCTCGAGGCGGGCCGCGCCAACTTCTTCGTCGTCGTTGACGGGGCACTGGCGACGCCGCCCGTCGACGGCCGCATCCTCCCCGGCACAGCCCGGGCCGCGACCTTGGAGATCGCGGCCGACCTGGGAATCGAGGCGAGCGAGCGGCCCGTGCCGTTGAGTGAGCTGGGGACGGCCGACGAGGTCTTCCTCACCTCCTCGGTGCGGGGACTGCGCCCGGTGCGCTGGCTCGACGGCGTCGAGCTCTCCCGTCGCAGCACAGTGGTCGAGCGCCTCGCCGCCGAGCTGCGCGAGCGCTGGCTCGGCCGCCGCGCCCTGCCGCCCAATCGCGTGGTTCCTTAACGACCCATAGGATCGAAAAGGAACCACGACTCGGGGCGCTAGTGCACTTTTTTCAGCTTCGCCCGTTCCTCGTGGCGTTCGACGACCTGGACGATCAGCTTGACCACGTTGGAGTCGCCGGCGGCCTTGATGTGGCCGGTCTCAGCCGCGCGGCGGTAGCTCTTGACCGTGCCTTTCTCGGCCAGCTCGTTGAACTGGGGGCGGTCGACTTCAACCAGCACGCGCTCGTCCTGGTTGAAGTCCTTGGTGATCTTCGGGCCCGGCAGCTCGACGCGATAAAGCTGGACGTCGTGTTTGGCTTTGAGCTCGAGCCCGAAGACCAGCTTCAGGTTCGCCAGGGCGGGGACTTCGGCCACGAACCGCTCGACGGCGGTGCGAATCAGGTCGGGGGTCGAGGCCATCTTTTCCCTCTCTCTAGATCTTGTGTCGTTGCAGGAGCTTCTTGCCGATCACCATGCGCTGGATCTCCGAGGTTCCCTCGCCGATCAGCAGCAGCGGCGCGTCGCGGTAGAGGCGCTCGATCTCGTACTCCTTCGAGTAGCCATAGCCGCCGTGGATGCGGAAGCTTTCTTCGACGCAGAACTTGCCGGTCTCCGAAGCCAGGAGCTTGGCCATCCCGGCCTCGAGGTCGGAGCGGATGCCGGCGTCCTTCATCTGCGCCGCCTTGCGGGTGACGAGGCGGGCCGCCTCCAGTTGCGTCGCCATGTCGGCGAGCTTGAACTGGATCGCCTGGTGCTCGGAGATCGTCTTGCCGAAGGTCTTCCGTTCCTGGCTGTAGCGCAGCGCCAGCTCCAGCGCCCGCTGGCCGATCCCGACGCCGCGGGCGGCGACGTTGACCCGGCCGACCTCGAGCGCGTCCATCATCTGCTTGAAGCCCTCGCCGACGCCAGCCTCCTCGCCGCCGAGCACGCGCTCGGGCGGGCACTTGTAGCCGTCGTAGACGAGCTCGGTCGACTCGACGCCCTTGTAGCCCATCTTCTTGATTTTGGGCGGGACGTTGAGGCCCTTGAAGGCGCCCTCGTTGACTTCCTTCCAGGGCTCCTTCTCGGTGATGAAGCAGGTCATCCCCTTGTAGGGAGGATCGGCCTTGGGGTCGTTCTTCATCAGCACGAAGACGACGGCGGAGCCGAGCCCGTTGGTGACCCACATCTTCTGGCCGTTGAGCTCCCAGTTGCCGTCCTCGTCCTTCTTGGCGCCCCCCTTGATGCCCTGCACGTCGGAGCCGACCTCGGGCTCGGAGAGCGAGAAGGCGGCGCGGATCTCACCGGTCGCCATTTTCGGCAGGAAATATTCTTTCTGCTCGTCGGTGCCGAACTTCATCAGCAGGTAGGAGCCGATGAAGTGGGTGTTGACGACGCCGGAGATCGAGATCCAGCCGCGCGAGAGCTCCTCGACGATCATCGCGTAGGTGGTCAGGTCCAGGCCCATGCCGCCGTACTCCTCGGGGATCGTCACCCCGAACAGCCCCAGCTCTTTCATTTCCTCGACTATCGACTCCGGGAAGGTGTCCTCGTGGTCGAAGTGCTCGGCGTTGGGAATGATCTTCTCGTCGGCGAACTGACGGACCATCTCCGTGATGTCGCGCTGGAGGTCGGTCTTTTCGCTGTATGAGGCGGTGTCTACGGCCATTGCTCCCTACCTGGTCAGGTCTATTTACGAGGTCTTCCTAGGTTATCTGGCCGCCCACGGTCGCATCGCGGAGGCGGTCGCGGGGCAGAACGACGAAGGGCCGCCCGGGGATCGAAATCCCGAGGCGGCCCTTTCGACCTGACTCCCTCCCCGACTAGGGCTGGCTCAGGGTCGCCGACCAGCGCATGGAGCTCCAGTTTTCCGGGTCACTGGTCGGGCTCACCTGCAGCGTCAGCAGGTCGCCGGCGGCAAACGACACCGAGGCGCTACTGGCGCACGACGTTTCGCCGGAGCTGATCGAGCAGGTCACGGCCGGAGACGGCGTGCTGGCGTTCTTGCGAATCGTGAACGTCCAGCTGTTGCTGCCGAATCCAGGGCTGGCGCCGATTTTCACGGCCAGGTTCGAGATCGTGCCGGCTGCGGGCATGATCTGCTGGACGCTCGTCTCCGTCGCCGTCGAGGCGCTGGTCAGGAACGGCCCCAGGTAGCTCGCGGTTTTGTTGGACACGGCGTTGGTGGTGGTGAAACCACCGACGAACATGCGACTGGCGCCATTCGTGCCGTTGGTGCCGTTCGTGCCATTGGTGCCGTTGGTTCCCGCTTTTCCTTCTTTGCCCTGCGGGCCTTCAGGCCCGGTCAGGCCCTGTTTGCCTTCTTTGCCCTGCGGGCCTTCGGGTCCGGTCAGGCCCTGTTTGCCTTCTTTGCCTTCTTTGCCCTGCGGTCCTTCGGCCCCGTCTTCACCGTCTTCGCCATCCTCACCGGGCAAGCCCTGCGGGCCTTCTTTGCCTTCGTCGCCCTGGGGGCCTTCCGGACCGACCAGCGAGGTACCGGTGCTCCAGTCGCCGCCTTCGTTGGCGTAGATCTTGTACACGGCGGTGTCGATGTAGAAGTCGCCGCTCAGGCCGAGGCCCGGGGTCGGATCGCCGAGGCCGCTGAGGACGGTGCGGCCGTCCTGGCCATCTTCACCATCTTCACCGTCGGTGCCGTCGACGCCCGGAGCGCCGTCTTCACCGTCAGCGCCGTCGACGCCCGGAGCGCCGTCTTCACCGTCGACGCCATCTTCGCCGTCGACGCCGTTGGTGCCGTCCTGCCCGGCGGGACCGATCAGCGAGACGCCCTCGGCGGGCCACTCGTCGTCGACCTTGGGGCCGTAGAGCTTGATGGCGGCCGTGTCGAGGTAGAAGTCCCCGTTCTGGCCGATGCCGTTGTCGGGGGCGTCTACGCCGCTGAGGATCGTGCGGCCGTCGGCTCCGTCTTTGCCGTCGGTGCCATTGGTGCCGTCGACGCCGTTGGTGCCGTCGGTCCCGTTTTCGCCATCGACTCCGTCAACGCCGTCTTCACCGTCAGCGCCCGGAGCGCCGTCTTCACCGTCGACGCCATCTTCGCCATCGACGCCGTTGGTGCCGTCCTGCCCGGCGGGACCGACAAGGGAGACGCCCTCGGCGGGCCACTCGTCGTCGACCTTGGGGCCGTAGATCGTGCTGGCGATGACGTTGATGTAGAAGTCGCCGTTCTTGCCGACCTCGTTGTCGGGAGCGCCGGCGCCGTTGAGGATCGTGCGGCCGTCGGCGCCGTCTTGACCGTCGGCGCCCGGAGCACCGTTCTCGCCGTCAACGCCGTCTTCGCCATCGACGCCGTTGGTGCCGTCCTGCCCCGGCTCTCCCTGGTCACCCTGGTCGCCCTTGGGGCCGACATCGCCGGGATCCCCCTTGGGGCCAGTGTCACCGGTGTCGCCCTTCGGGCCCTGCGGCCCGGTCAATCCGGTGTCGCCGGTGTCGCCCTTCGGGCCCTGCGGCCCGGTCAATCCGGTGTCCCCCTTGGGCCCCTGCGGCCCGGTCAATCCGGTGTCCCCCTTGGGCCCCTGCGGCCCGGTCAGGCCGGTCTCACCCTTGGCGCCCGGCTCACCATCGACACCGTTGGTGCCATTGGCGCCGTTAGTGCCAGCCGTGCCCGTCGCGCCCGGCGCACCGGCTTCGCCGCTGCCTTCGGAAACGCCGAGGACGCCCTGACCCGTTCCCGCCACGACCTGGATCAGCTGCTCGCCCTGCTTGCACTTGGCCTTGCCGGCGAAGTGGACGACGCCCTTTTCGGGGCCGCTCTTCACTACGCAGAGGTTGAGGGTCTGCAGGGTCTTCTTCTTTGCCGCCTCGGCAGGCGCGGCGAAGGCCATCACGGCCAACGCGACACAGGCCGCGAGCGCCAGCGCCAGCCACGCGGGCCGGTTGAGGCGGG
This sequence comes from Solirubrobacterales bacterium, assembly GCA_036265715.1. Taxonomy (GTDB): domain Bacteria; phylum Actinomycetota; class Thermoleophilia; order Solirubrobacterales; family 70-9; genus VAYN01. The sequence goes on from DATAON010000020.1 coordinate 43,746, forward strand.
ACGAGATCGGTGCAGTCATTTCGGGGAATCTCCTTCGGTTTCTTGAGCCACGGAAAGCGGGGGCGCCGCATTCCGGGCGGCCTCCGACCGGCGCGAAGTTAGGACAGGCGACCGAGGCCCGCGATAGAACATGCGGCTAAAGGGAGTTGCAGCGCTAAAGGTTCGGGAGGCCAGAATGCGCGCGTTGGATTGGCCCGGAAAGGGCCTTGGAATGGGGATTCCAGTTGATCGCCGCAACCGCGCCCAAAGTGGGTGGCGGAGGCTCCTCCTACGTACGTCCATTCGAGGGCCAACAGGCGCGGGTGAATGACCTTGCCCGGCGATACAGCGTCAGTGACGCGCCGCATCGCCCTCGCATCCCTGACCGCCCTCGTCCTGCTGGGCGCGCTCGCCAGCGGTGCCTCAGCTGTCGGCGGCAGCCTGGTCGCACCGCTCAGCGCCTGCCCCGGCCAGACCAAGCTCGACGCCGCGGTCGCCAGCCAGGAGCGGACGATGCTCTGCATGGCCAACTACGCCCGCGCCCAGGTCGGCGCGGCCCCGCTCGAAACCACCCCCTCGCTCGAAGAATCCGCGCGGGAGAAGGCCGGTGACATCCTCCGCTGCGACAGCTTCAGCCACTTCGCCTGCGGGCGCGAGTTCACCTACTGGATCCGCGCCAGCGGCTACCTCTCCGCCGCATGCTGGCGCGCGGGCGAGAACCTCGCCTTCGGAAACGGCAGCCTCGGCAGCGTCCGCTCGATCTTCCGCGCCTGGCTGCGCTCCCCCGAGCACCGCGAGAACGTCCTCGGCGCCTACACCCAGACCGGCATCGACCTCACCAGCGGCACCCTCGAAGGCTTCTCCGGCACCCGAGTCTGGACCCAGCACTTCGGCACCCACTGCGAAGCCCCGCCCACCTAAGGGGGAGACCCCAACCGCCCTCCCGACTTTGGTGCCCCTATGGGGACACCAAAGTCCGAAGCCCGAAGCGCCCTGGCCTGGAGATTGGTGCGTTCGCAGCACGGGGTGATCGCACGACGACAATTGCTGGCGCTTGGCTTCAGCCCGAAAGCGGTCAGGCATCGGGTCAGATCGGGTCGCCTGCATCTCGTAACCCGGGGCGTATATGCCGTCGGGCGCCCGGAGCTGTCCCCCAAAGGCAGGTGGATGGCGGCGGTCCTAGCCTGTGGTGACGATGCCGTCCTCAGCCACCGCAGCGCCGGAGCCCTCTACGGCATCTGCGAGGAGCGCAACGGGGTGATCGAGGCCAGCCTGCGGGGCAGGTCAGAACCCAGACGCAACGGCCTGAGGGTCAGAACCAGGCCCGCTCTACCCATGCGGGAGATCGGCACCCTGTTCGGGATCCCGATCACCTCGCCGGTTCAGACCATGATCGACCTGGCGACCGAGCTGCCGCGACCCCGCTTGGAGCGAGCCGTCAATGAGGCCGACAAGCTCGAGGTGATCGACGCCGAGGTCCTGCGGGAGGCGCTGGACGAGCGCGCAGGCGAGCAGGGGGTTCGCCCCCTTCGCACCCTCCTCGACCGCGAGACCTTCGTCCTCTCCGGCGAGGAGCTCGAACGCCTCTTCCTCCCTCTTGCTCTGGCTGTCGGGCTCCCCCTCCCCATGACCAAAGAGATCGTCAACGGGTTCGAGGTCGACTTCTACTGGCCTGAGCTGAAGCTGGTCGTCGAGACCGACGGCCGCCGCTACCACCGCACCCCGTTAGCCCAGGCCCGCGACCTCGAACGCGACCAGACCCACACCGCCTCCGGCCTCACCCCGTTGCGCTTCACCCACCACCAGGTCAAGCACCGGCCCGAGCACGTCCGCCTCATCCTCGCGTCCACGGCGTCCCGCCTGAACCCGCGCGGCTGACCCGCACCCCTACCTGCCGAAGTGGGGCGCGGGTCAGCCGCGCCTAGGACTGCCCTATCGCCGTCCCCACCTCCGCCGCGCCGCCGGCCACAGATAAGACCCCGCGATCACCACGACCCCAACCAACGGCACCCAGAACAGCACGAAGCCCACTGACCCCGAGACTTCGGGATCGAGGCCCTCGATCGCGGATCGGTAGGACCAGCGCGCGAGCGCCCCGGTGCAGCAGAGCAACGCGTAGAGCCGGATGTCCCACATGGCGAGCTCCGGCCCCGGCCGGCCTAGGGAACCGGCGCCATCGCCCGCAGCCGCGCCGCCACGCGGTCGGCGCGCTCGGTGAAGTGCCGCAGGCTGTCGAACCCCGTATCCGGCGCGGGTTCCACCTCGATCGCCAGCGTCGCCTCGACTTCGCTGCCACCAGCCGGCGCGCCGCTCCCGCTCGCCCGTTCGGCCAGCTCCGCCGCCCGCCGCGCCTGCTCGGCCGCCTCGAGTGCCGCCGCGCCGATCTCCAGCGCTGCCGCTTCCGAGGAGCGGGCCACCGCCAGCGCGTGGTCGATCCGCTGCTCGAGCTGGGCAAGCGTCGGCGGCCGCGCCTCGGCGGGCAGTGCCCAGTCGTCAGTGCTGTCGCGCTCGCCGTCGCCCATGGCGCCCAAATCTAGGGCCGTTGCAGGCGGGAAACCCCGCAATGCCCGGGAAATCCCTGACAGTCAGGTCTTTCCTCGCGTTTTGACTAGATTTCTCCCCTGTCCCAGGAAACGAACCGAGGAGCAGCTTGAGACACCCCAGAGACTTCTTCCTGCCGCAGGCGATCGGCGCCCCGACGCCGCTGACCGAGATCCCGGTCAAGCCGTCGCGGATGATCCACTTCCTCGACTTCTCCAACGAGAAGATGGTCGCCAAGGCCGGCGCCATCGCCCAGCAGACCGACATCCTGCTCGGCAACCTCGAGGACGCCGTGCCGGTCGACCGCAAGGAGGCCGCCCGCGCCGGCCTGATCAAAGCCGCCAAGGAGACCGACCTCGGCGGCACCGCGCTGTGGACCCGGGTCAACTCCCTGGAGAGCCCCTGGGTCCTCGACGACCTGACCCAGATCGTCGGCGAGGTCGGCGACAAGCTGGAGACCGTGATGGTGCCGAAGGTCGAGGGCGCCTGGGACATCCACTACGTGGACCGCCTGCTGGCCCAGCTCGAGGCCAAGGCCGGGCTCGACCGCCCGATCCTCGTCCACGCGATCCTGGAGACGCCGCAGGGCGTCGTCAACCTCGAGGAGATCGCCAACGCCAGCCCGCGCATGCAGGGCATGAGCTTCGGCCCTGCCGACCTCGCCGCCGCCCGCCGCATGAAGACGACCCGCGTCGGCGGCGGCCACCCCGGCTACCGGGTGATGGAGGACCCGGCCGACCCGGAGAACCCCGAGGCCGACCGCGTCAGCGCCCAGCAGGACCTCTGGCACTACTCGATCGCCCGCATGGTCGACGCCTGCACCTCCGCCGGCATCCTGCCCTTCTACGGGCCTTTTGGCGACATCAAGGACACGGCCGGGTGCGAGACCCAGTTCCGCGCCGCCTTCCTGATGGGCTGCGTCGGCGCCTGGTCGCTGCACCCGGTCCAGATCGGGATCGCGAAGCAGGTCTTCAGCCCGCCGCCGGACGAGGTCAAGTTCGCCAAGAAGGTGATCGAGGCGATCCCCGACGGCCGCGGCGTCCACATGATCGACGGCAAGATGCAGGACGACGCCACCTGGAAGCAGTGCAAGGTGATGGTCGAGCTGGCCGAAATGCTGGCCGAGAAGGACCCGGAGCTGGCCGCCTCCTACGAGCTGTAGGAGGCGGCGCCGAGCAGCGCCTCAGCCGAGGCGCTGCTCGAGGGCGTCGAGCTGGGCGGAGATCTCCGCCGGCAGCTTGTCGCCGAACTTCTCGAGGTGCTCACGCAGCTGCGGCAGCTGCTGCTTGACGAGGTCGGTGTCGACCGAGAGCAGCTCGGTCATCGCCTCGTCGGAGATCTCCAGCCCGCTGGTGTCGATCGCGTCGACCGGGGGCAGCAGGCCGATCGGGGTCTCGACCGCCTCGGCCTTGCCTTCGCAGCGGCGGAAGACCCACTCAAGCACGCGGCTGTTCTCGCCGAAGCCGGGCCAGAGGAACTTGCCGTCGGCGTCTTTGCGGAACCAGTTGACATAGAAGACGCGCGGCAGCTCGGCACCCTCGACCTTGCCCATCTTCAGCCAGTGGGTGAAGTAGTCGCCCATGTTGTAGCCGCAGAAGGGCAGCATCGCCATCGGGTCGAAGCGCAGCTGGCCGACGGCGCCGGCGGCGGCTGCGGTCGTCTCCGAGGACATCGTCGAGCCCATGAAGACGGCGTGCTCCCAGTCGAAGGCTTCCTGGACCAGCGGCACCACGGTGGCGCGGCGGCCGCCGAAGAGGAAGGCGTCGATCGGCACTCCGGCCGGGTCCTCCCACTCGGGCGCGATCGAGGGGCACTGGCCCGCCGGCGTCGTGAAGCGAGCGTTCGGGTGCGCGGCGGGGCTGTCGGACTCGGGGGTCCAGTCGTTGCCGTGCCAGTCGGTGACGTGGTCAGGCGGCGCCCCGGTCATCCCCTCCCACCAGATGTCGCCGTCGTCGGTCTTAGCGCAGTTGGTGAAGATCGAGTTGCTCTCGATCGTGTCCATCGCGTTCGGGTTGGTCTTGTGGCTGGTGTTCGGCGCGACGCCGAAGAAGCCGTACTCGGGGTTGACCGCGTAGAGCTTGCCGTCGGAGCCGAACTTCATCCAGGCGATGTCGTCGCCGACCGTCTCGACCTTCCAACCGGGCAGGGTCGGGACCAGCATCGCCAGGTTGGTCTTGCCGCAGGCCGAGGGGAAGGCGCCGCCGATGAACTTGGAGGCGCCCTCGGGCGAGGTCAGTTTGAGGATCAGCATGTGCTCGGCCATCCAGCCCTCGTCGCGGGCCATCGCCGAGGCGATCCGCAGCGCAAAGCACTTCTTGCCGAGCAGGGCATTGCCGCCGTAGCCGGAGCCGTAGGACCAGATCTCCCGCGTCTCCGGATAGTGGACGATGTACTTGTTGTCGCCGTTGCAGGGCCAGGAGACGTCCTCGACGCCCTCGCTCAGCGGCATCCCGACCGAGTGCACGCAGGGGACGAACTCGCCGTCGTCGCCGAGCACGTCGAGAGCGGCCTTGCCCATCCGGGTCATGATCCGCATCGAGACGGCGACGTAGGCGGAGTCGGTCAGCTGGATCCCGATTTCGGAGATCTCCGAGCCGAGCGGGCCCATCGAGAACGGCACCACGTACATCGTGCGCCCCACCATGCTGCCCTTGAAGAAGCCGTTCAGCTCCTCGCGCATCTCGGCGGGAGCGCGCCAGTTGTTGGTCGGGCCCGCGTCCTCCTCGCGCTCGGAGCAGATGAAGGTCCGGTCTTCGACCCGGGCCACGTCGGCGGGGTCGGAGAGGGCGAGGTACGAGTTCGGCCGCTTCGCGTCGGAGAGCTTCTCGAAGGTGCCGGCGTCGATCAGGGTCTGGGCGAGGCGGTCGTACTCCTCGGCGGAGCCGTCGCACCAGTAGACGGAGTCGGGCTGGGTCAGGGCGGCAATCTCACCTACCCACTGCTGAAGTTTTGTGTGGGTCGTCAACGCGGGGGCGGTGGTCAGGTCGCTCATTCGCCTCTCTCTATTCGTTTTTCTCAAGGCCGACAATCGAGATATCGGCATCGCTGTTTCTGATCTTCAGGGTCACTTCTTCTTGGTCTCCGTTGGGGAAGGCGACCGCGCACTCGAAGGTTGCTCCGGCTTCGACCTTCTGATCGGCGGGGCAGTCGACGGACTTGATCGTTCCGCCAAGTGATTTTTCGAGACTCGCCTGGATGGTGTCCTCGGCCTTGCTGCTGTCGATAACCGTGTCTCCACAGCCGACGGCGGCGAACGCTAGCGCAATCACAAGCGCGAAAGCGGAAAACCGAGTTGATTTCGATCGCAGGGCTGTCAAGGGAAAGATCGTCGGGGAGTCTGCCAGTCCGCCACGTCGGATAGGGTTCCGCGCCGCTGATGAGGTTCTACGAGTTCGAGGCAAGGCAGATCGTTGAGCTGGCGGGGATTCCCGTCACCAAGTACGGCTTCTGCAAAACGGCCGACGAGGCCCGCCAGGCCGCCGAGGAGATCGGTGGCCCGGTCGTGATCAAGTCGCAGGTCCTGAGCGGCGGTCGGATGAAGGCCGGCGGCGTCAAGTTCGCCGACACCCCCGAGGAAGCCGCGGCCCACGCCGAGGACATCCTCAAGCTCGAAATCAACGGCCACATGCCGCGCGGCGTCCTCGTCGACCCCAAAGCCGAGGTCAAGCAGGAGTACTACGCGAGCGTGGTCTGGGACGGCACCGCGAAGAAACCGCTGATGCTGTTCAGCGACATGGGCGGGATCGACATCGAGGAGGTCGCCGAGACCCACCCCGACCACGTCGGCAAAGGCCACGTCTCCAACCTCTTCCCGATCCCCGACTTCGAGGCCAAGCAGGTCGTCGCCGCCACCGGCGTCACCGGCTCGCAGCTGAACCGGGCGACCCCGATCCTCGCCAAGCTGGCGCGCCTGTTCCGCGACAACGACATGACCCTGGCCGAGATCAACCCGCTGGCCGAGCTGACCGACGGCAGCTTCGTCGCCCTCGACGCCCACATGGAGATGGAGAACGAGGCGGTCGGCCGCCAGAAGGGCCTGCTGCGCAAGCAGCTCGGGATCGCCGAGGACGACACCCGCGACACCTACGAGCCTTCCGAGTTCGAGCGCAACGTCGCCGCCATCGACGCCGCCGACCACCGCGGCGTGATCCAGGGCAAGGACCACGGCTTCACCGGCAACCTCGGCCTCGTGATCGGCGCCGGCGGCGGCTCGCTGACGCTCACCGACGCGGTCCGCAGCCAGGACGGCAAGCCGGCCAACTACTCCGAGATCGGCGGCAACCCGTCGGTCGCCAAGGCCTGCGGCCTGGCCAAGGAGGTCTTGGAAAAGGACGGCGTCGAGAAGATCGCGGTGATGATGTCGATCGTCTCCAACACCCGGGTCGACATCGTCGCCCGCGGCGTCATCAAGGCCTGCCTGGAGCTGGGCAAGGACCCCGGCGAGACGATCGCGATCTTCCGCATCCCTGGCGCCTGGGAGGAGGAGGGCTTCAAGATCCTCGAGCGCTACGGGGTCGAGTCCTGCGACCGCTCCGTCTCCCTCTGGGAAGCCGCCGGGCGCGCCGTCGCCAAGGTCCAGGGGGCGTCCGCATGAGCATCCTGCTGAACCGCGAGACCACCTTCATCGTGCAGGGGATCACCGGCCGCGAGGCGGTCAACCTGACCCGCGAGTGCCTCGACTACGGCTCCAAGGTCGTCGGCGGCGTCACCCCCGGCCGCAAGGGCCGCGAGGTCCACGGCGTGCCGGTCTTCGACACCGTCGCCCAGGCCGTCGAGCACCACGGCGCCCCGATCGACGGCTCCGTCGTCACCGTCCCCCCCGCCTTCACCAAGGACGCCGTCTTCGAGGCGATCCTCAACGGGATCAAGCTGATCGTCGTCGTCACCGAGCGGATCCCGCGCCGCGACGTCGCCCAGATGGTCGAGCTGGCCAACATCGAGGGCGCCCGCATCATCGGCCCCAACTGCCTCGGCCTGATCGTCCCCGACGTCTGCAAGATGGGTGGCATCGGCGGCCCCGCCCGCGACGCCGCCAAGGCCTACGCCCCCGGCCCGGTCGGCGTGATGAGCCGCTCCGGCGGGATGACGACCGAGATCTCCTCCTCGCTGACCCAGGCCGGCCTCGGCGTCTCCACCGCCGTCTCGATCGGCGGCGACGCGATCATCGGCTCCGCCTACGCCGAGCTGATGCCCTACTTCGAGGCCGACGAGGAGACCAAGGCGATCGTCATCTACACCGAGCCCGGTGGCCGCATGGAGGCCCAGCTCGCGCAGTGGGTCGCCGACAACGACAGCCGCCTCCCAATCGTCGCCTTCATGGCCGGCAAATTCATGGACGACGAGGAGATGAAAGGCATGAGCTTCGGCCATGCCGGCACCATCGTCGAGGGCAAAGAGGACACGGCGACGGAGAAGATCGCCCGCCTCGAAGCCGCCGGCATCCGCGTGGTCGAGCGGATCGACGAGATTCCGACCGTCGTCAAGGAGAAGCTGGCAGCCTGATGCCCGAGAAGCTGAACAAGGTCTTCATCGACGTCAAGGTCGACGAGCCCACCGCCTCGGACCCCGCGCTGGGGGCGAAGCTGGAGGAAGTCTGCCCCGTCAGCATCTTCAAGGGCACCGACGCAGGCGTCGAGGTAGTGGACGAGAACTGCGACGAGTGCGTCCTCTGCAAGCTCTGCCTCGAAGCCGCGCCCGCCGGCACCGTGCACGTGCACAAGCTGTACGACGGGTCTGAGCTCAGCTAGTCCCAGCGGGAGCCGGGCAGGGGCCTTCGCTTAACTTTTTTGACGGCGCCCGCCGGCCGTCCGAGTTTCGCTGCGCCGAAAAAGTGCAAGACGCTTCGGCCCCTGCCCGGCCCCCGCTCGCAGTAGGTGGGCTCAGGCGTCGGTGAGATATCGCCAGGGCTCAGGCGGGGCAATTGGCTCGAAGCCTGAAACACAAAAGACCCGCCGAGGCGGGTCTTCTCATGCGGGGGAGCTACCCCCGAACCGACCGACAACCGAGACGAAGGTACTTCTCGAAACTTCCCGTGTCAACAGGGGGCGATTTCACCCGACCCCGAGCCTTAACGATATGGAGGATGAAGCGGCGAGGTGCCGCAACCGACCGACAATCGGGAGTCCGGAGTAGCTCTTCGGATGGGGTTCGAGTCCCCCGTCCTCCTCACGATTTGCTGGCGGGTCCAAATCGCGGCGAGGTCGCCCAGTCACGCGGCCGGTGAGTAGCCCTCACCAGATCGACCGCCTGCACCCGTCAGCTATTTCAAAGGCCTCGCCTGCGCCGACGTGAGGTGCGTCACTTGACTTGCATTTAATTTATAGCCGGGTAACGTGTGCACCGATGGATGCATCGGTTGGACGAAGCAGGCTTTCGCGGGACGACCGCATGGAGCAAACGCTTGTGGCGGCGCACGGGCTGTTTGCCGAGCGCGGCTACGCCGACGTGAAGATGGACGAGATCGCGGCGGCGATCGGGGTCACCAAGCCGCTGCTCTACAACTACTTCGGCAACAAGGAGCGGCTCTATATCGCCTGCATGGAGCGGGCCGGCGACGCGCTGACGGCCGCGGTGACCGAGGCGGTGACGGCGGCGGATCGCCCCCGCGACGCCCTCGGAGCCGGTGTCCACGCCTTCTTCGCCTTCCTCGACGCCGACCGCGCCGCCTGGGCCGTCCTCTTCGACGACACCCTCCCCCACCGCGGCGAAGTCGCCGAACGGGTGGCCGAGTACCGCGGCCGCATCCTTGACTTCGTCTCCGCCTCGATGCTGGCCCAGCTGCCGCGCGAGGAGCGCGACGGCGCCGCGATCGAGGTCGAGGCGCTATCCACCGCCCTGCTCGGCTCGGCCGAGGCGCTGGCGCGCTGGTGGCTACGGACCGAGGCGCTGAGCGCCGACGAGGTCGCCGAGCTGCTGATCGCCACGATCGACCCCGGCCTGCGCTCGCGCTCGCAGCGCCCCTCTTCCCCGTCCCCACGAAAAGGAAATACGTCCGCATGAACTCGAAAACCCGCCGCGTCGCGATCATCGGTGGCAACCGCATCCCCTTCGCGCGCTCCGACAGCGCCTACGCCCACGCCTCCAACCAGGACATGCTGACCGCGGCGCTCGACGGCCTCGTCGACCGCTTCGGCCTCGAGGGCGAGACCCTCGGCGAGGTCGCCGGCGGCGCCGTCCTCAAGCACTCCCACGACCGCGACCTCGCCCGTGAGAGCGTGCTGAGCACGCGACTGGCGGCGGAGACCCCCGCCTACGACGTCCAGCAGGCCTGCGGGACCGGCCTGGAGACGACGATCCTGGTCGCCAACAAGATCGCCCTCGGCCAGATCGACGCCGGCATCGCCTGCGGCGCCGACACCACCTCCGACGCGCCGATCGCGCTCAACGAGCAGCTGCGCTCGACCCTGCTGGAGGCCAACCGCCAGCGCTCGACGACCGGCAAGCTGAAGGCGCTGACCGGTTTCCGGCCCCAGCACGTGATCCCCAACATCCCCCGCAACGAGGAGCCGCGCACCGGCCTCTCGATGGGGGAGCACTGCGCGATCATGGCCAGCGAGTGGGAGATCGGCCGGGCCGAGCAGGACGAGCTCGCCGCCGCCAGCCACCACAACCTCGCCGCCGCCTACGAGCGCGGCTTCTTCGATGACCTGGTCACTCCCTACCTCGGGCTCGAGCGCGACCAGAACCTGCGCCCGGACTCCAGCACCGAGAAGCTGGCGAAGCTGAAGCCGGTCTTCGGCGGCCCCGAGGGGACGATGACGGCGGCCAACTCGACGCCGCTCTCCGACGGCGCCTCCGCCGTCCTGCTCGCCTCCGAGGAGTGGGCGAAAGCGCGCGACCTGCCGATCCTCGCCTACCTGACCGAGGCCCAGACCGCCGCCGTCGACCACGTGCACAAGCGCGAAGGGCTGCTGATGGCGCCCGCCTACGCGATGCCGACCATGCTCGACCGGGCCGGGATCACGCTGCAGGACTTCGACTACTACGAGATCCACGAGGCCTTCGCCGCCCAGGTGCTGTGCACGCTGGCGGCCTGGGAGGACGCGGCTTTCTGCAAGGACAAGCTCGGCCGCAAAAAACCGCTCGGCGCGATCGAGCGCTCCAAGCTCAACGTCAACGGCGGCTCGCTGGCGGCCGCGCACCCGTTCGCCGCCACCGGTGGGCGGATCGTCGCCAGCCTCGCCAAACAGCTGCACGAAGACGGCAAAGGGCGGGGAGCGATCAGCGTCTGCGCCGCCGGCGGCCAGGGCGTCGTCGCCATCCTCGAGGGCCCGCAGGGGGCGAAGTCATGAGCGATCGTTACTCGCAGCTCGTCAACGCCCCCCTCGTCTCCACCGTCGCCAAGCAGCTGGGGCTGCCACAGCCGACCGCGCTCGACCGCTACCGCGCCGGCGACCCAGTCGTCTCCGGCCCGGTGCTGAGCGGTGCCGCCCCCGGCGGCCGGCTCGGCAAGGCGGTCGCCGCCCTGCTCGACGAGATCAAGGCCGAACGGGCCGGCACCGAGGGTCCGGCCAAGGCGCTGGTCTTCGACGCCACCGGGATCGCCGACTCGACCGAGCTGGTCGAGCTGCAGCGCTTCTTCTATCCGGCGGTCCCGCGACTGCGGCGCAGCGGCCGCGTGGTCGTCCTCGGCACCCCGCCGGCCGCCGCCGGCTCACCTCGCGCCCACACCGCGCAGCGGGCGCTGGAGGGCTTCGTGCGCTCGCTCGGCAAGGAGATCGGCGGCCGGGGCGCCACCGCGCAGCTCGTCCTCGTCGACCCCGGCGCCGAGGACCAACTCGGCTCGACCCTGCGCTTCCTGCTCTCGCCGCGCTCGGCCTACGTCTCCGGCCAGGTGGTCCACGTCGGCGCCGGCGTCGCCTCGGCGCCGGCGATCGACTGGGCGCGCCCGCTCGACGGCAAGGTCGCGCTGGTGACCGGCGCCTCGCGCGGGATCGGCGCCGCGATCGCCCGCACCCTCGCTCGCGACGGCGCCAAGGTGGTCGGCCTCGACATCCCGCCGATGGCCGACGAGCTGCGCACCGTGACCGACGAGATCGGCGGCGAAGCGCTCGGCCTCGACATCACCGCCGACGACGCCCCGGAGCGGATCGCCGACCACTTCGCCGACGGCGGCGTCGACGTCGTCGTCCACAACGCCGGCGTGACCAAAGACCGCACGATCGCGAAGATGCCGGAGGAGCGCTGGACGCAGCTGATGGAGATCAACCTCTCCAGCGAGGAGCGGATCGACGACGCCCTGCTCGAGGCCGGCCGCCTCAACGCCAACGGCCGCATCGTCTGCGTCTCTTCGATGTCGGGGATCGCCGGCAACTCCGGCCAGACCAACTACGCCGCCTCGAAGGCGGGCGTGATCGGGATGGTCGAAGCGCTCGCCCCCGAGCTCGCCGAGCGCGGCGCCACCATCAACGCCGTCGCCCCCGGCTTCATCGAGACGAAGATGACCGCGGCGATGCCGATCGGGCCGCGCGAAGCCGGTCGCCGGCTCAGCAGCCTCTCCCAGGGCGGCCTGCCGGTCGACGTCGCCGAGACGATCGCCTGGTTTGCCAGCCCCGCCTCGACCGGGGTCAACGGAAACGTCGTCCGCGTCTGCGGACAGAACTTGCTGGGGGCCTGATCGTGGGCGCCCTCCTGCTCGACAGCGCCCCCAGCATCCCCCTTCTCTACGCGCGCGCCGCGGCGCCGCTGATCCCCGGCGCCTCACTGCTGCCGTTCATCCCCGGCGGCGGCGGCGAGATTCCCGAGCTGGAGCTGGAACTGGCTGGGGTCAGCGCCGACGCCGCCGACGTCTCCGCCTACGCCAAGGTCTGCGGCTTCGCCCTGCGCGACCACCTGCCCCCCACCTACCCGCACGTGCTCGCCTTCCCGCTGCAGATGGCGGTGATGGCGAACGGCAGCTTCCCGTTTGGCGCCGTCGGCCTCGTCCACCTGGAGAACCGGATAGTCCAGCGGCGGCCGCTCGGGATCGGCGAGGAGCTGACCCTGCGCGTGCGCCCGACCAAGCTTCTGCCCCACCCGAAGGGGCGCACCTTCACGCTGGTGACCGAGGTCCGCACCGGCAACGAGCTCGCCTGGGAAAGCGTCAGCACGATGTTGCGACGCGGTGGCGACGGCAAGGGCGCGGCTGCTCCGAGCAAACGGAGCCAGCCGCGCCCGCAGGCCGACAACTTCGCCACGGTTCCCACCGACACCCCCGCCAGCGCCGAGTGGCGCCTCGACGGCGGCCTCGGGCGCCGCTACGCGAGCGTCTCCGGCGACCGCAACCCGATCCACATGCACGCCCTGGCCGCGAAGCCACTCGGCTTCCCGGCCGCGATCGCGCACGGGATGTGGACCAAGGCGCGCTGCCTGGCGGCACTGGAGAGCCGGCTGCCGGGCGCCTTCGCCGTCGACGTCCGCTTCCGCAAGCCGGTGCTGCTGCCGGCGCGGGTCGAGTTCGCCAGCGAGCTAGTCGGCGACGGCCCCGCAAATGACGAAATCGCCTTCACCGTGCGCGACGCAAAGCGCAAGACCACGCACCTCGACGGGAGGATCCGATGACCACCACCACCGAGACCGACAAGGGCATGGCCGAGCGCGGCATGGGCTTCGGCCTACGGGCGCTCAACCGCCTCGCCGGCTCCGACCTGCTCGACCGCATCCGCCTCCGCAAGCAGGTTGAGAAGGCGCTCTTCCAGGGGACCAAGAACGGCTTCCGCTCCGCCACCGCCGCCGGCCGCACCTTCAAGGCCGCCCAGCAGCTGGGCAAACCGGCGCGCCAGAAGCGCAGCAAATCCAAAGGGCTCTTCGACCTCGCTCCCGATGACGAGCAGCAGATGTTCCAGGAGGGAGGCCGCGCCTTCGCCGAGGCCGAGATCCGCCCCGCCGCGCTCGACGCCGACGCCGCCTGCAAGACCCCGCCGGAGCTGCTCGAGGCGGTGGCGGAGCTCGGCGTCAACATGCTCGGCGTCCCCGAGGAGCTGGGCGGCGTCATGCACGAGCAGTCGGCGGTGACCAGCGTCCTGATCGGCGAGGCGCTCGCCCACGGCGACATGGGGATCGCCTACGCGGCGCTCGCCCCTGGCGCCGTCGCCACCGCGATCGGGCTCTGGGGGAGCGCCGAGCAGGAGGCCACCTACCTGCCCGCCTTCACCGGCGAGAACGTCCCCGCCGCGGCGCTGGCGATCCTCGAGCCGCGACCGCTGTTCGACCCGCTGAAGCTGGAGACGAAGGCGCGCAAGGACGGCGAGGAGTGGGTGCTGGACGGCGCCAAGTCGCTGCTGGCACGGGCCAAAGAGTGTGAGCTGTTCGTGATCGCTGCCGAGGCCGAGGGCATCGGCCCGACCCTGTTCGTGGTCGAGTCAGGCACCAAGGGCCTCGCGGTCGAGGCCGAGCCGGCGATGGGGCTGCGCCCCGCCGCCACCGGCCGCCTGCTGATCGAGGGCGTGCGGCTGCCGGCCGGCGCCCTGCTCGGCGAGGGTCGCCCCGAGGACTACGTCGAGTGCGTCAACCGCGCCCGCGTCGCCTGGTGCGGGCTCGCGGTCGGCACCTCGCAAGCGGTTCTCGACTACGTGATCCCCTACGTCAACGACCGCCAGGCCTTCGGCGAACCGATCTCCAACCGCCAGGGCGTCGCCTTCGCGGTCTCCGACATCGGGATCGAGACCGACGGCATGCGGCTGACCACCTACCGCGCCGCCTCCCGCGCCGACCGCGGCGACGAGTTCGGCCGCGAGGCCGCGATCGCCCGCCGCCTCTGCTCCACCAAGGGCATGCAGATCGGCTCCGACGGCGTGCAGCTGCTCGGCGGCCACGGCTTCGTCAAGGAGCACCCGGTCGAGCGCTGGTACCGAGACCTCCGAGCAGCGGGCGTGATGGAGGGCGCCCTGCTCGTCTAGCGGCCACCCGCGATCGAAGCGAAAGGCAACCATGATCAACCTTGAGATTCCAAAGAAGTTCAAGCCGCTGGCGAGCCAGGCCAACCAGGTGGCCACCGAGGTCTTCCGGCCGATCTCCCGCAAGTACGACGAGGCCGAGCACAGCTATCCGAAAGAGCTCGACATGCTGGCCTCGCTGATCGACGGCATGAACGAGGGCTCCGACATCGGCGGCGCCGGTGCCGCCGGAGTGCGCCGCGAGGAGAGCGTCGGCGATGCCGAGAACCGCAACGGCTCCAACCTCTCGACCGTGCTTGGGATCATCGAGCTCTGCTGGGGCGACGTCGGCCTGCTGCTCTCGATGCCGCGCCAGGGGCTCGGCAACTCGGCGATCGCCTCGGTGGCGACGCCGGAGCAGCTCGACTACTACGGCGGCCAGTGGGCGGCGATGGCGATCACCGAGCCCGAAGCGGGCTCGGACTCGGCCGCGATCCGCACCACCGCCGAGCTCGACGGCGACGAGTACGTGCTTAACGGCGAGAAGATCTTCGTCACCTCCGGCGACCGCGCCGACCTGATCGTCGTCTGGGCGACGCTCGACCGCTCCAAGGGCCGGGCCGCGATCAAGTCGTTCATCGTCGAGCGCGACAACCCCGGCCTGAAGCTCGACCGGCTCGAGCACAAGCTCGGGATCCGCGCCTCCGACACCGCCAACTTCACCCTGCAGGACTGCCGGGTGCCGAAGGAGGCGCTGCTCGGCAGCGCCGACGTCAACGTCGAGAAGGGCTTCGCGGGAGCGATGCAGACCTTCGACAACACGCGGCCGCTGGTCGCGGCGATGGCCGTCGGCGTCGCCCGGGCGGCGCTGGAAGAGACTCGCACCCGCCTCGCCGAGGCCGGGGTCGAGGTCGACTACGACGTCCCCGCCCTCTCTCAGCACGCCGCCGCGGCGCGCTTCCTGGAGATGGAGGCCGACTACGAGGCGTCCTGGCTGCTGACCCTGCAGGCGGCCTGGATGGCCGACAACAGCAAGCCGAACTCGCTGCAGGCCTCGATGGCGAAGGCGAAGGCGGGGCGCACCTGCGTCGACGTCACCCTCGGCTGCGTCGAGCTCTGCGGCGCCGTCGGCTACGGCGAGAACGAGCTGCTGGAGAAGTGGGCGCGCGACGCCAAGATCCTCGACATCTTCGAGGGGACGCAGCAGATCCAGCTGCTGATTGTTGCTCGGCAGTTGCTCGGCAAGAGTTCAAGCGAACTGCGGTAGGGACGGGGGGCGGGGAGCCCCACTGCAGACACATCTCGCCTATGGCTCGATGTTGAGTGTCTGCCGTGGGGCTCCCCG
>DATAON010000021.1:0-22033 GCA_036265715.1 Solirubrobacterales bacterium
GCCGGATGCGGCTAAACGCCTTGGGGGGCTGAAGCAAAAAAGTGCAAGACGCTTCAGGGGCACCCCAACCCCTCCCGATAGACCTCTCGAATAATTCCGTGGCTGCTCGGGCCGCTCCATCTCTCGCAGAGATCCCGGTCCTCGATCGCTTCGCGGAGAGCGTGAGGAGCCTTGCTTCGTGAGGTCGCAATTAGCCGCGCATACCGCGGTTAACTGCGACCTCACGGAAAGGGTCCCCTCCCTTGGCGGCCCGAGGTCGGTGAAGGTATCTTCACCGGAATGATTACTGGCTACACCGTCAAGCACCGCGACGAGTTCGAGCGGATGGAGGGGTCGGGGGAGTCGACCTGGATGCTGGCGCGGAAGGCGCTGGGGACCGACTGCTTCGGCTACAACCTGGTCGAGATCGGGCCGGGCGGGAAGCTTCCTGAGCACGACGAGTCGGGCAGCGGTCAGGTCGAGCTCTACGTGATCCTCGAGGGGGAGGCTGTCTTCGTCCTCGACGGGGAGGAGGTGCTGGCTCCGGCGGGGACCTTCGCCTCGGTCGAACCGGGGTCGACGCGGACGATTCACAACCGCTCCGAGGCTCCCGTGACGGCCCTGCTGATCGGCGTCGACCCCAGCGGCAACTACGAGCCGATGTCCTGGGGCTGAGGCCTCGCGCCGCCCACCGCCTTGCCGAGTTGCCATTTATTCCCGCATAGGGGCATAAAACGTCAACTCGAATGGCGCAAAGTCGTTCTGCGCATATAATTCTGCGACCCGCAAACCCGTCGCGCGCCCGCTCGAAGAAGGCGTGGAAACCGGGAGGTCATATGTCGAAGTCCCAGTCACGCCGTGGCGCTGACGTCGAGCGTTACTCGCCGGAGCTGCCTTACAAGCCTTTGGTCTCACCGCCGAGCGTTGAAGACAACGACGCCTGCGGGATCTACGCATCGGTGCGCAAAGACGCGACGGCGAGCCACGAGCCGATCGCGCTCGCGCTGCCGGCACTCCAGAAGATGCTGCACCGTGCGGGCAACGTCGATGGCGAGGGCGACGGCTGTGGCCTCATGCTGGACATCCCGCGCAAGATCTGGGCCGAGGAGGTCCGCAGCGGCGGCCACGACCCCTCGCTGACCCTCGACGACCACTTCGCCGTCGCCCACATCTTCATCGAGCGCTCGCAGGACCGCGAGAAGCTCCAGCACGACGCCCGCGAGCTGCTCGCCCAGGGCGGCTTCCGCATCCTCGCCGAGCGCGAGGGCAAGGTGAACTCGCCGGCGCTGGGCCCGACCGCGCGCGAGGAGGAGCCGATCTTCTGGCAGCTCGCCGGCCTCGTCCCCGACTCCGACCGTCGCGACCCGATCCTCTTCGAGCTTCTGCACGGCCTCGAGCAGACGCTCGACGTGCACGTGCCGTCGTTCTCGGCGACCACCTGCGTCTACAAGGTGATGGGCGCCCCGAACGTGCTTGGCGCCTACTACCCGGACCTCACCGACGAGCGCTTCGAGACCGTCGGCTGCTTCGGCCACAACCGCTACTCGACCAACACCTGGCCCTCCTTCAAGCGGGTGCAGCCGTTCTCGGCGATCGGCCACAACGGAGAGATCAACACGATCGAACAGCTGCGCCAGGAGGCGAAGATGCTGGCGGTGCCGATCCGCCCCGGCGCCTCCGACTCGCAGGACCTCAACCGCACGATCGAGGCGATGGTCAGCCGCGAGGGGCTGACCCTGGCGGAGGCGATGGAGATGCTGGTGCCGCCGATCGTCGAGGAGATCAAGCACCTGCCCGAGGACCTGCACAGCTTCTACATGTACCTGCACCAGGCGATGGGGCCGTTCGCCCAGGGCCCGGTCGCGCTGATTGCCCGCCACGCCGACGAGTGCGTGTTCTCGGCCGACGCGATGGGCCTGCGCCCGCTCTGGGAAGTCGAGACCGAGGACGACTACATCTTCAGCTCCGAGCCCGGCGTGGTCTCGGTCCACGCGATGGTCTCCGAGCCAAAGCCACTCGCCCCGGGCGAGAAGGTGCTGGTCCTGATCGACCGCGACGCCCGCGAGTCGACCCTGCACCCGCACGACGAGATGCTGCGGATCGTCCGCGACAGCTGGCTCGAGCGCAACGGCGTTGACGCCGTTGCCGGCTACGACCGCGCCCTGGAGACCGGCGGCCCGCTCGAGGGCGACGACGTCCCGGGCTACTCCGACGCTGGCCCCGAGGAGCCGGTCAAGGTCGAAGACCGCGTCCTTGCCGGCTTTGGCTGGCAGCGCGACGACGTCAAACTGGTCCAGCAGATGGCCTCCAACGGGGCTGAGCCGGTCGGCTCGCTCGGCTATGACGGGCCGCTGGCGGCGCTCTCGCCCGAGCGCCAGAACCTCGCCGACTACTTCAAGGAGACGGTCGCGGTCGTCACCAACCCGGCCCTCGACCGCGAACGCGAGCTTGAGCACTTCTCGACCCGCGCCCTGTTCGGGCGCCGGCCCTCGCTCGACGCCGCCGGCGAGGACACCGGCACGGTCGAAACCGAGTTCCCGGTCCTGCTCGGCGGCCACCACGGCCTGGCGCCGCTCTCGGACAAGACCTACCGCAAGATCGCTCGCGACCACCACACCTACCTGCTCGAGGACCTCTGGGAGGAGTTCCGTGGCCGCGCCGCCGCGGTCGACATCTCGCTGCTGGAGTCGGAGACGACCGCCGGCGCGATCGAGCGGATCAAGCAGGAAGCGGTGAAGAAGGTCCGCAACGGCTCCGAGCTGCTGATCCTCACCGACCGCACCGTCTACGACGGCGAGCGCCGCTACCTCGATCCGCACCTCGCGACTTCGGCGGTCGACCAGGCGCTGAAGCAGTTCAAGGTCGAGCGCGGCGAAGAGAACCTGCGCCGCCGCTGCGGCCTGGTCCTGCGCTCGGCGGCGATCCGCAACGTCCACGACGTGATGCTCGCGCTCGGCCTCGGTGCCAACGGCGTCTGCCCGTACACGATGGTCGAGGTGATCTGCGTCGAGGACTACGAGAACGACGTCTCCAACCTCTGCGCGGCGCTGCGCAAAGGCATCGAGAAAGTGATCTCGACGATCGGCATCCACGAGGTCCGCGGCTACGCCCGCCAGTTCTCCTCGATCGGGGTCAAGCCGGAGCTGGCGGAGATCTTCCAGACCAAGGCCTTCGCCGCCTCGGCCAAGGCCGGGACCGGGTTCGCCGAGCTCGACGAGGACACCAACGAGCGCGCCCGCGCCCTCAGCGGCGACGACGCGGCGGCCAAACCGGCGAAGACGTTCCGCTTCTACCCGAAGGTCTACAAGGCCGCGATCGCGACCGCGAACGGGACCGGGACCTACGAGGAGTACTCCGAGAAAGTTCGCGACCTGGAGAAGCAGAGCCCGATCTCGATGCGCCACATCATGGCCCTGAAGGGCGACCGCGACCCGGTCGACCCATCGACCGTCGACGCCGGCGTGGGACACCACGACTACCCGATCGTGATCTCCTCGATGAGCTTCGGCTCGCAGTCGGAGCCCGCTTTCCGCGCCTACGCTGATGCGGCCAAGGCGACCAACATCCTCTGCATGAACGGCGAGGGTGGCGAGATCCGCGACATGTACGGGCAGTACCGCAAGTGGCGCGGCCAGCAGATCGCCTCCGGGCGCTTCGGCGTCTCCGCCGAGATGATCAACTCCTCCTACGTCGCCGAGATCAAGATCGGCCAGGGCGCCAAGCCCGGGGAGGGCGGCCACCTGCCCGGCAAGAAGGTCTCCGAGAAGGTCGCCGCCGCCCGTAACGCGGCGCCCGGCACCGACCTGATCTCGCCCTCCAACAACCACGACCTCTACTCGATCGAGGACCTGGCGGAGCTGATCGACGAGCTGAAGACCGTTAACCCGGACGTGCGGGTCTCGGTCAAGGTTCCGGTGGTGCCGAACATCGGCACGATCGGGCTCGGGATCGCCAAGGCGGGGGCGGACATCATCACCCTCTCCGGCTTCGAGGGCGGCACCGGCGCCGCCCGCCAGCACGCGCTGCGCCACGTCGGCCTGCCCTCGGACATCGGCACCCGTGCCGTGCACCGGGCGCTGATGGAGGCCGGCCTGCGCAACCGGGTCGAGATCTGGGCCGACGGCGGTTACCGGACCGGCCACGACATCGTCAAATTGCACTGCCTCGGCGCCAACCGGGTCGGCTTCGGGACCCTGGCGATGGTCTCGATCGGCTGCACGATCTGCCGCGGCTGCCAGCTCGACACCTGCCACGTCGGCATCGCCACCCAGATCGAGACGACCGAGGAAGCGCAGGAGCACGGCCTCAAGAAGTTCACCCCGCAGGAGGTCGACCGCGCCGCCGAGAGCTGCGCCCGCTTCTTCTCCTCGATGGGCGAGGAGGTCAAGCAGGTGGTCGCCTCGCTCGGCTACGAACGCGCCCAGGACCTGGTCGGCCGCTACGACCTGCTGGAACAGGTGGCGGCCAAGGACACGATCGACCTGGCGCCGCTGATCACGCCGCTGGAGGAGTTCCTCGACCTCGAGCCGATCGACCTCCCGGTCGCCGAGGAGCTGGTCGAGGCGCGGGCCGAAGCGGGCCTCGTCGTCGCCCGGCCGATCCGCATGGAGGCGAAGCAGGCCTCCGCCCAGATCGGCGCCCTGGCGCCGGAAGTCTGCTCGGGCCACACCGTCCACAGCCAGTTCCCGCGCGCCACCGACGCCAACGACCGCGTGCTTGGCACTGAGTTGGCGGGGGCGATCGCGCGCTCGCGGATCTTCGGCGACGGGCCGGAGTCAAGCGACGAGGTGCTGGCCGACCTGCAGTTCAACGGCGGCTCCGTCGCCGGGCAGGGCCTCGGCGCCTTCAACGCCTACGGCGTCTCGATCCGGATCGAGGGCGGGGCGCAGGACGGCGTCGGCAAGGCGATGCTGGGTGGCTCGATAGCGATCCTCAAGGGCAAGGGCGCGCGCGGCAAGCGGCTGAACGGCTCGGTTGGCAAGTCCTTCGCCTACGGCGCCCAGCGCGGCCGCCTCTACGTCCAGGGCTCGGCCGACTCGCGCTTCTGCATCCGCCTCTCCGGCGCCGACGTGATCCTCGGCGGCGAGCCCGAGCAGCCGATCGACGACAGCCGCGGCTGCATCGTCGACCGCGCCAACGCCAAGGGCTTCGCCTTCGAGTACATGACCTCGGGCCGCGCCGTCGTCCTTGGGGACATCGGCCCCTGGGCCTGCGCCGGCATGACCGGAGGCCGCGTCTACATCCGCCACAACGCCTTCGGCATCGACCGCGCGGCGATCCAGCGGCGGCTCGGCGAGGGCGCCAAAGTCGAACTCAAGGACCTCGACTCCGAGGGCCTGATCGACCTCGACGACCTGCTCAGCAACTACGCCCGCGAACTGCGCGCGACCGGCCAGGACGAAGAGGCCGAGCGCGTGCTGGACCTCAGTGCGGATGCTACGAGCAACTTCTTGATGGTGATTCCGCAGAAGGTGCAGGCGGATCCGAGCATTTCGACGGAGTGAGGGTTTGGCGAGAGGGGCCGGGGGGTCCCTTTCGCTTAACTTTTTTGTGGGACGGGGTGCGGCTTTACGCCTTGGGGCGCTGAAGCAAAAAAGTGCAAGACGCTTCAGGGACCCCCCGGCCCCTCCCACGAAGCGCTCGCATCCGTCGGAGGGCTCGCCGCCTGTTAGATGAAAAGCGGCCAGGGTTCACGAGTCTGCTGTAGGCCGTCTATATGGCCGCCTAGAGCAGACTCGTCAAAGGGGAAGGCCCGAGGATCGGCCATCTACAGGCGAGCGGGTTGCTGCCGAGGTCCCTTTCGCGGATCTGTTGACCTGCCCGAAGCCGCGAGGCGGGGTGGGGGTGGTCCCGGAGCGTCTTGCACTTTTTTAGTGCAACGAAGCTCGGACGGGCGGGCAACGATCCCCAAAAAAGTTAAGCGAAGGGACCACCCCCACCCCGCCTGACGCTACGAGTCTCTGGTCAACAGATCCGCGATCGCCCGCACCTCGGACAACAACCCGTCGAGCATGCGCTCGGTGTCGCTGTGGATGCGGACCTCGGCGGCGGCTCGATCGGCCTCCACCTGGTCGATCCGGGTCTCGAGGCGGCGGGTGCGCTCGTCGATCTTCTCGACCGACTGCTCGACCTTCGCGACCGAGCGGCCGAGCTTCTTCTCGCTGCGGCGGATCCGCTTCTTGACGTAGAGGCGGGTGTCCTCGCGCAGGTTGGCGAGCTCGCGCTCTAGGTCGGGGTCGGTGGGGCCGCCTTGCTCGGCCAGGACCTCTTCGACGCCGATGCGGACGCGCTCGATCTCGGCGTGCAGCTCGGCGCGGGCGCGGTCGGCGGCGGCGCTGATCGCGGGCACGCCCTGCGGTCCCGTGGGGGGATCTACCGGACTCGGTGCGGCGTTCACGGGGGTGATCCTAGGGACGGGGGTGGCTGGAACCCGGCGGGGCTCAGGAACGCAGCAGGTAGAGCCGGAAGCGGCCGATCGTCAACTCGTCGCCGTCTTTCAGCCCAGCCAGCTCAACTTCGCGGCCGTTGACGAAGACGCCGTTGAGGCTGCGGTCGTCGAGGACCCGCAGCTGCCGGCCCGGTTCGTCGATCAGCAGCGCGTGGCGGCGCGAGACGGTCGGGTCGTCGAGGCAGACGTCGGCGTGCTCGCTGCGGCCGATCCTGGTCCAGCCGCGGGCGATCCGCCGCACCTGTAGCTCGCCTTTGTCGTCCTGGTAGGCGATGTGCTCACCCGGGAGCGGCAGTGAGCGTCGCGTCTCCTCGAGCCAGGCCGGGGGGCTTGCTGCGGCCGGGACCGGGTGTTCGGCGGTCGAGCCCTCGTGCTGCTGGTGGGCGGTGAAGATCGAGTCGCGGCGGAAGCGAGTGCCGCCGCAGCTGGCGCAGGCGGGCATCTCGTCGGTCTCCCGCAGGGACAGCTTGGCGCCGCATGAGAGGCAGAAATAGGTGCCGCAGCCGGGGGTGAAACCGGCTCCGAGGCGGTCATCGAGCGGGCTGCTGCCGACGCTGTCGAAGATGAGGACCCTCCTTCCCGAGGTCGCTTCGAGACTACTCCCGGCCGGCCGCGCTGTCACTCAAAGATCTCCATCCGGTGGCGGGGTGATCGCCATTTCACCCCGTATGGGTGGGAAATGGCGATCACCGGGAGGCGGACGACTAGAATCGCGCCGCGATGGGTCCGATCAGTGCCGAAATCGAGGTCGACGTTCCGCGCGAGCGGATCTTCGAGTTGCTCACCGATCTCTCCGCCCGCCCGTCGTTCACCGATCACTTCCTCACCGATTTTCACCTCACCCGGCTAGATCCGAGCGGGATTGGGGCCGGCGCGCGCTTCCGGGTCAAGGCGCCGCTGCGCTCGCCCTGGGAGGACACGACGATCGTCGAAACCGACCCGCCACACCGGATCGTCGAGCGCGGCCAGGGCGGCCGCGTCAACCGCATTCCCAACCACACGGTCTGGGAGTTGACCGCCGGCAGCGGCGGCCTCACCCTGGTTCGGGTCGCGCACTGGACCGAGCCCAAGCACCTCGACCGCGGCCTCGAGCTGCTCTCCGCCGGCTCGGTCTGGCAGGAGCGGCGCTGGCGCCAGGCGCTGCGGCGACTGCGCGACAACCTCGAGGCCGAGCGGTTCGATCCGGAGCGGATCGCCGTCGCCGGGGGCAACCGACACGCGACCGGCATCCTTTAAGCCGCACCTCTTAATAGACTCTCGCCCGCCGATGTTTCAGCACCGTAGATTCCTCGCGCCGCTCCTCGCCGCCCTCGCGCTCGGCCTGCTCGCCGTGGGCGTCTCCGCCTGCGGCTACGAGAGCCACGAGAAGGACGTGGTCGAGGGTGAGCCGGTCGAGCTGGGCGAGCTCTCGTTCAACGTCACCTTCTCGCGCTACCTGAACATCGCCGACAACGAGGACTCGGCCTACCTGGTCGGCCAGGACCCGCCGCCCGACGGCTCCGCCTACTTCGGCATCTTCTTCGAAGTCCAGAACGAAAGCGAAGAGCCGCAGACGCTGCCCTCGACGCTCTCGATCACCGACGCCAGCGAGCAGACCTACGACGTCCTCCCCAGCGAAAGCCTCTACGCGCTGCCGCTGGGCGGCGAAGTCGAACCGCAGGAACAGATCCCGGTCCTCGACTCGACCCCCGACATGGGCCCGATCGAGGGCTCGGTGGCGATCTTCCTGCTGCCGGCCGAGGTTTCCGAGAACCGGCCGCTGATCCTCCACATCCACGGCGCCGACGGCGAGAAAGGCGAGGTCACCCTAGACCTCTAGGGATCTCGCTTCGCGGCTCGGCTCAGAGGCCGGCCGAGAGAACTTCGGCGGCGATCGGCGCCGCCACTTCACCGCCCGAGGCTTCGGCTTCGATCAGCATCACCCCTACCGCCAGCTTCGACTTCTCGGCCGGCGCGAAGGCCGCGAACCAGGCGTCCTTGATCTGGATCGGGTTCTCCTCGTTCTCCTGGCCCTCTTTCGGCCCCAGCTCGGCGGTGCCGGTCTTGCCGGCGACCTGGGCCTCGGCGATCGCGCCGGCGGTGCCGGTGCCTTCGACGACGACGCCGACCATCAGCTCGGTCAGTTCGTCGGCGATCTTCTTCGACATCACCCGCACCGGCTCGGCTTCGGGGCGCAGTTTCTTGTTGTTGACGATCGAGGTCGGCATGCGGACGCCGCCGTTGGCGACGGTCTGGGCGACGCTCGCCATCTCCAGTGGCGTCGCCTGCACCAGCCCCTGGCCGATCGCCGAGACGCCAAGCTCGATTTCGGTCGGGATTTCGGTCGGGAGCGTCGGCTCGGTCAGATCGGCTTCCCGCTGGTACTTGGCCGCGTAGAGGCTGGGGGGTTCGTTGAAGCCGAAGCGCTCGGCGGTGGCGACGAAGTCGTCGTTGCCGATCTTCGGTCCGAGCGGGGCGAAGACCGCATTGCAGGACTCGGCGAAGGCGTGGGTGAAGGTGCCGCCGCAGAACTCGCCGTTGGCGTTGTAGATGAAGCGGCCGCCGACGTTGATCCCGTCGCTGATTTCGAATTCGTCGTCGAGCTCGACGATGCCCTTCTGCAGGGCGGCGGTGGTGGTGACGATCTTGAAGGTCGAGCCGGGGGGCTGGAGGGCGGAGAAGGCCTGGCCAGCGAGCGCGCGGACGTCGCCGTTGCGGGAGTCCAGCACGGCGACGCCGCCGAAGCGCCCGGCCAGCGCGGTGACCGCGGCTTCCTGCAGGTCGGGGTCGATGGTCGTCTTCACGGGCGCGCCCTCCTGCGGCTCGGACTGGGCGATCACCCGGATCGAGGCACCGCTTTCGTCGAGCGCCAACAGCGAGCCGCCCGGCTTGCCGGCGAGGCGGACGTTGAAGGCGCGCTCGAGGCCGCTGACCCCGACCGGGGTTTCCGCCGTGAAGCCCTGCTTGGCGAGTCGCGCGACATCCTCTTCGGTCGGTTCGCCGACTTCGCCGGTGACGTCGATCGCAGCGCTGCCGAGCGGGTGTTCGCGTTCGTCGGCCGGGCCTGCGGCCAGCTCCGTGCCGTCAGCGGCGAGGATCGGCGCCCGCGGCGCCAGCTCGATCTGACTGCCGAGGTGCTCGCCGCTGCGCAGGCCGGGGAAGACGAGGCTCGGGTCCCAGGCGACGCCGCCTTCGTCGAAGGGGAGGATCAGCTGGTCTTCGAGGCGGCCGAAGGCGACCGTCGTGATCGTCAGCGGCATCGGCACCACGGTCATCCCACCCTGGCTCTGTTCGTCGTGGGGACTGCCCGGCTCGAGGTCCCGCATGGTCGAGACCTCGGCCGCTTCCACGTAGGCGGCTTTGAAGTCTTCGACGCTGTACTTGGCTTTGGAGGCGTCGTTCAGCTCCTTGTACATGCCCCCGTAGTTGCCAACCGCCCAGGCCTCGGAGAAGCGGCTGGTGGCTTCCACCTTGGGCGAGCCGGGGGCGCCGACGGCCGCGCCGACGACGAAGGCGACGAATGCGATGAGGGCCAGCGGAGCCGTGCGGGTGAGCAGGCGACGCCGCCGCTCCACCTCGGGTGACAACCTACTCACCAACGGAAAGGTAATAGAGCGATCCCCGGCGTGCTTCTATTCACCTGTGACCGTCCTCGATTGGGCAATCGTCGCCTTCACCATCGCCCTCGCGCTGTGGGGGTACCGGCAGGGCCTGATCGTCGGCGCGCTGACCCTCGTCGGCTTCACCGCCGGCGCCTTCGCCGGCAGCCGGCTGGCCCCGCTGCTGCTCTCGGAGGGCTCGGAATCGCCCTACGCGCCGCTCTGCGCCGCGCTCGGAGCGCTGCTGGTCGGGGCGCTGGCGGCGGTCGCGGTCGAGAGCTTCGCGCTGGGGCTGCGCGAACGGGTGGTGCGCCACCACACGCTGCACCTCGCCGACGGCGCCGGCGGCGCGGCGCTGATCGCCGCCGTCGCGCTGGGCCTGGTCTGGGTCTTCGGCGCCGTGGCCCTGCAGGCGCCGGCGACCGAACGGCTGCGCGCCGACGTGCAGGGCTCGATCATCCTCCGCAGCCTCAACCAGGTCCTGCCCCCATCCGGCCCCGTCCTCAACGCGCTCGACCGCGTCGACCCGGCGCCGGTGATCGCCGGGCCGGCGACGCCGACGCAGCCGCCCGACCGCCGGATCGGCGGCGACCCGGACGTCCTCGGCGCCGGCGACTCGGTGGTCCGCGTGCTTAGCACCGCCTGCGGGCTCGGGATCGAGGGCTCCGGCTGGGCCGCGGCGCCGGGGCTGATCGTCACCAACGCTCACGTGCTTGCCGGCACCGACGACACCACCGTCACCACCCACCAGGGGGTGGAGCTGGACGCGACGCCGGTCTACTACTCGCCCGCCAACGACCTGGCGCTGCTGCGGGTCGGCTCGGAAGTGCCGAGCCTGGAGATCTCCTCGCAGCGGCCCGAGGGCGGCTCGGCGGCGGTGCTTGGCTATCCGGAGAACGGCCCCTACGCGCTCGCCCCGGCCCGGATCGGGGAGACCCGGACGACGATCAGCGAGGACTCCTACGGCCGCGGCCCGGTCGAGCGCGAAATCGTCGCCCTCGGCGGCGTCGTCCGCAGTGGCAACTCCGGCGGCCCGCTCGTCAACGCCCGCGGCGAGGTCGTCGGCACCGTCTTCGCCGCGACCACCAACGGCACCCCCGGCGGCTTCGCGATCCCGGCCGAGCTGGTTCGGGAGGCGCTGCGGCAGACGCGCGAGTCGGTCGACACGGGTCCCTGCACGCTCTGAGATCGGCGAAGCCGACCACTTACGTTCAGTAAGCTCGTGCGATGGAGCCTGCCGCTTCGACCCAGGTTCAAACCGGCCCGCCGCCGGAGTGCGTCTGCCCTGACTTCCACGCCGCGATCGAGCTGATCGGCAAACGCTGGACGGGCGCGATCGTCAGCGCCCTGACCGAGCGGCCGATGCGCTTCGGCGAGTTGCGCAAGGCGATCCCCGGCCTCTCCGACCGCCTGCTCTCCCAGCGCCTGCGGGAGCTGGAGGAGGAAGGGCTGGTCCAGCGCGAGGTCGAAGCGGGGTCGCCGGTGCGGGTCACCTACTCGTTGACCGCGGTCGGCGATGACCTCGGCCCCGCGATCTTCGAGTTGAAGGCTTGGGCCAAGCGCTGGAAGTGCGCCGGCTGACCTTCTAGCCTCGACGCGTGGATCAAGCTGAGATCGCCTCCGAGGCGGCACCTCCTGGACCGGCACTGCCTGGCCCCTTCGCGGTGGGCCGTTACGCGAAGGTGCTGCGCGATGAGCTGCGCAAGCGCGCCCGCGTCCTCCTGATCGGCGAGGTGACCGGCCTCCGGCACACGCCGAAACAGACCTACTTCGAGGTGCGTGACGCCGAGGGCGCGGTGCCCTGCACGATCTGGGCTAACGAGCTGGCGAAGCTGAACCTCCCCGACGGCGGACTCCGCGACGGGGCGGAGGTCGTGATCGCGGGCGGCCCCGACTACTTCCCCGGCAGCGCCGCGTCCTCGCCCAGCTTCTCCTTCCGGGTCATCCACATGCGCCTCGCCGGCGAAGGGGACCTTCTGGCGCGTCTGGCAGCGCTGCGCAAGCAGCTCGAGGGCGAGGGTCTCTTCGAGCTGCAGAAGCAGCTGCGGCGGCCGCTGCTGCCGAAGGCGATCGGCGTGGTCACGGCTGAGACCGGCGCGGCGCGGCGTGACCTCGTCGCCGGGCTGCAGCGGCGCGGCTGGGCGGGGACGTTGGTCTGGGCCTTCGCGCCGGTCCAGGACCGGCGGGCGGCGCCGGCGATCACGGCGGCGATCCAGGAGCTGGCGGCGCGCCCGGAGATCGAGGCGATCGTCGTCACCAGGGGCGGTGGCAGCCTTGCCGACCTCTGGGCCTTCTGCGACGAGACGCTCTGCCGCACGGTGGCGATGCTGCGGGTGCCGGTGGTCAGCGCCGTCGGCCACGAGCGCGACACGACCCTTATCGACGACGTCGCCGCGGTCGCCTGCTCGACCCCGACCCACGCCGCCGAGGCGGCGGTGCGGCTCGACTGCGTCGCCGCCCGCGAGGGCCTGCGGCGCAGCGCCGGTCGGCTGCGGCGGGCGGGGGAGGGCGCGATCGGCGTCCGCGCCCGGCACCTCGGCGCCCTCGCGCGCGGGCCGGCGCGGGCGCTGCAGCGCGAGCGCGGCGCCCTCAACCAGAAGATCCGCGAGATCCGCGCCGCCTCCGAACGCGGGCTCGGCGATCGGCTCGGCTTCCAGCGGCGGATCGCGACCGTGGTGTTGGGGCGCGCCCGCCAGCGCGGGCTCGAGGGCGCCCGGGCCGCGGCCGCGGCCGAGCGCCAGCGCGGTGCCGCGATCGAGCGCTCGGCGAGCCGCTCGCTGCAGCGCCGCCGCGAGGCACTGCGCAAAGCGACCGTGACCCTGCGCGCGCACGAACCCGAGCGCACGCTGGAGCGCGGCTACGCCCTCGCCGAGACCGCCGATGGCGAGCCGGTGACCAGTGCCGCCGCCGCTGTCGCCGCCGCGGACGTAAGACTGCGGTTCGCCGACGGCGGAGTGAAAGCGAAGATCGAGGGAGAGGGATGAGCGAGAAACCAGCCAGCTACGAGGTCGCGGTCGAGCGGCTGGAGGAGATCATCGACCGGCTCGACTCCGGACAGGCGGGGCTGCGCGAGACGCTCGACCTCTGCACCGAGGGGCGCGAGCTGGTCGGCTACTGCGCCGCCGAGCTTGACGCGGTCGGCGAAGGGCTGAAGGAGCTGAAATTGGACGAGCTCGCCGCCAAACTGGACTCCCCGCCCGAGCTGAGCGCCTGAGCTAGTCGGACTCGGGCCCGGAGCAAAGTCTGCCCAGGGCGGGGCAGCCGCGGCAGAGGTCCCAGCTGCGCTGGTCTTCGGGGGCGACGGGGAAGTCTCCGGCGCTGATGCGGTCGATGGCGGCTGACAGTCGCTCGCGGCCGGCGTCCATCTCGGGCGGGCCGACGAGCGATATCGCCGGGTCCTCGGCGCGCTCGAGGAAGACGTAGGCGACCTCGACCTCCTCGGCGCCGAGCGCCTGGGCGGTGGCGAGGGCGTAGATCGAGCGCTGGATCTCGTACTTTCCTGCCCGCTCCTGCGGGTCGGCGCCACCGAGCCGGTCGGTCTTGTAGTCGACGACCAGCGGCGGCGCCCCCTCGCGCTCGACCAGGAGGTCGATCGAGCCGCGCAGGACCGTCTCGCCGACCCCGAGCAGGATCGGCACCTCGGCCCGGACCCGGCTGGCGCCGGCGATCTCCTCCCGCAGCAACGTCGAGCCGGTCCACGCCCGCAGTGGCTCCAGCAGGCTCTCGGTCTCAACCGCCTCGCCGAGCCCCGCCGCCACCGCGTGGCGCCGCACCAACTCCGCCGAGGGCTCCTCCCACCGATTCGCCTGGCTCCACTCCAGCAGCGCGTGCACCGCCGCCCCCCGCGCGCTGCGCTCCTCCCGCGCCGACGGCGAGGCAACGTCCTCACTCCACTCCCTCGCCGAGTTGCCGGTCACTGCCTCCATGCGAGAGGAGCCGGCAACTCGCGAGGGGAGGCCGAGGACGCGCTCCATGCGGAAGCGGTAAGCGCATTCCTCGTAGGCGGCGATTGCGGTGTAGGAGAGGGGGCGGCTGGGGACGATCGGCGGCTTGCGCTCGACCAGCGGCGGCGGCCCGGAGCCGAGCGGGCGGGCGCCGGCGGCGTCGCGGTGGCTGGCGGTCAGCTCGGCGGCGCGCTCGGGCGAGGGGAGGTTGGCGCTGACGGCGATCTCGGCCGGGGAGAAGCTCGCCTCCAGCCCGGGACGCGGCTCCGGCGCCGGCACGGTCAGGACCGCGTCGGCGTCGCGCTCGATCGCCAGCGCCTCGACCAGGCGCTCGACCACCGGCGTGCCCGGCTTGCCCTCGCCGCCGCCTTCGGGCTTGACGACGCCGCTGAGGATCAGATGCTCACGGGCGCGGGTGGCGGCGACGTGGAAGAGCCGCAGGCCCTCCTCGGAGTCGCGCTCGCGCGCTTGCTCCAGCAGCTCGGCGTAGCCGAAGATGTTGATCGAGCCGCTGCCGAGCCGGCGCAGCTGCATCCCCACCCGCGGCTCCGGCTCGCGGCCGAGCAGCAGCAGCGGCGGCCGCGCCCCAGCCAGCAGGCTGCGCGAGAGGTCGGGCACGGCGACGACGCGGAACTCCAGCCCCTTGGCGTTGTGGACGGTCATGATCCGCACCCCGTCGTGGCCCTCGGCGGCGGTCGCCGCCTGCGCCTCGGCGTCGCTCTCGGCGCGGGCGCCGAGGAAGTCGAGGAGGCCGCGCAGGTCGCGCCCCTCGCGCGCTTCGAACTCGGCCGCCAGCCGCGCCAGCTTGCGCACGTTCGCGTAGCGGGCCTCGCCGGCGGGGCGCATCAGCACGGCCAGGTCGTAGCCAGTTTCGCTCACCGCCGCCTCGACCAGCGCCGCCAGCGCCAGCCGCGAGCCGCGCTCGCGCAGCGACTCGATCCGGGCCACGAACTCGCGCAGCAGCTCCAGCTCGGACTCCGGGATCCCCGCCAGGCGCTCCGGCTCGGCCAGCTCGTCCTCGCGCGCGCCGGCCGCCTGCTGGACCGCGCCCCAGACGTGGCGCCGCTTCCCGGCCGCCGCCCGCAGCAGCCAGAGCGTGTCCGGGGCGGCGCCGCAGGCGGGGGAGGCGAGGGCGCCGAAGAGGGCCTGGTCGTCGAGCGGGTTGGCGACGCTCGCCAGCAGCGCGCAGACGTCGGCGACCTGCTGCTGGGACCAGTAACCGCGGCCGCCCACCACATAGGGGCGCAGGCCGGCCCGCTCCAGCGAGTCCTCGTAGGCGTCGAGGTGGGTGAAGGCGCGCAGCAGCACCACCATCTCGCCGCGGTCGACGCCGGCGTCGGCCAGCTCGCGCAGGCGCGCCGCCACCGCCCGCGCCTCGGCCAGGCAGTTGAGCGGGGTGCGCCCGTCGATCGCCGGCTCCAGCTCGATCCCCTCGGCGTCCCAGCCGTCGCGGGCGGTCAGCAGCAGCTCGACCGCGGGGCCGGCCTCGAAGGGGAGTTCGTCCTGGGTCACGGCCCCGACCCGCAGCGGCCGGTAGCCGGGGCCGAGCAGGGCGGCGCCGAAGGCGTTGACGGCGGCGACCACCGGCGGGCGCGAGCGGAAGTTGCCGCTCAGCGCCATCAGCTCGGCGTCGGCGCGCTCGTCGATCCGCCGCCGCTGCTCGCGGAAGACGTCGAGGTCGGCGTGGCGAAAGCCGTAGATCGACTGGAACTCGTCGCCGACCACGACCAGCTCGCTGCGCGGGCCTCGCAGAGACTCGATCAACCGCAGCTGCAGCCGGTTGGTGTCCTGGAACTCGTCGACCAGCAGGTGGCGGAAACGGGCCCGGTAGGCCTCGCCGATCTCAGCCCGCTCCAGCAGGCGGGCGGCGAGGATCTGCAGGTCCTCGAAGTCGATCCCGGCGCGGCGCTCCTTGGCTTGCTCGAAGCGGGAGGAGAAGAGGCGCAGCAGCTCGCCGATGTGGGCGTACGCGCGGCCGCCCTCGCCGGCCTCGGCGCTGGCCGAGATCGCCGCTTCGATCGCCTCGCGGTAGGGGAGGATCGCTTTCGCTTTGCTGCCTGGGCGCAGCGCCGCCAGCTCTTCCAGGCCCGGCGGCGGGCCCGGGCGCGAGAGCCGCTCCAGCGCCGCCTCCAGCTGCTCGCGCTTGGGGTCGGTCTCCTTCAGCTCCTCCAGTGCCGCGCCGGCCGCTTCGATCGCCTGCGCGATCGCCTCGACCGGGTCCCCCGGCCGCTGCTGCGGCAGCTTCGGCTCGGCCTCGCCGCGGCTGCGCAGCTCGGCGTGGACGCCGGCGACGACCGCCCGCAGCCCGTCGATCTCGAAGGTGGCGACGGTCTCCTCGCGCTCTTCCTCGCCGTCGGCGAGGAACTCGGCCAGGGCCTCGTCGAAGGCCTCGCGGGCGGCCCGCGCCGTCTCCGGCGCGTCCAGCACGCGGAAGCCGGGGTCGATCCCGGCCGCCACCGGGTGGGCAGCGAGGACGCGGTTGCAGAAGCCGTGGATCGTCGTCACCCAGGCGCCGCCGATCGCCCCCAGCAGCTCGGCCGCGCGCTCGGACCCCTCGTCGGCCCGCCGCGCCAGCTCGGCCCGGATCCGCGCCCGCAGCTCCGCCGCCGCCTTGTCGGTGAAGGTGAAGGCGAGGATCGCGTCGGGGGAGACGCCCTCGTCGCAGGCGAGGCGGCAGTAGCGGTCGACCATCACCCCGGTCTTGCCGGTGCCGGCGCCGGCCTCGAGCAGGACGTCGCGGCCGCTGACCTCGATCGCCGCCGCTTGCTCGGGCGTCGGCTCGCGCGCGCTCATCGCTCCTCCACCGCGACGTCCTCCTCGTACTGGGGGGCGCGGTCGCGGCGGCAGATCGGGGCGAAGGTGCAGAAGGTGGGGCAGACGTCGTGGTAGCGACCTTCCTTCGGGCCGGGGTCGCGGCGGATGTCGCCCGCGCGCATGCGGGCGACGATCTCGCCGGCGCGGGCACGCGAGTCCTCCAGCAGCTCCTCGAAGCCCTCCTCCTCGACGACGTCGCCCTTGTAGAGGTTGTAGCCGTGGAGGTCGGCGGCGGCCTCGGCGCTGACGACGCCGCGGGGGCGGCGCGAGGAGGTCCCCCGCAACGGGTGGTAGAGGCCGCCGACCGGTCGCGCGCCCCAGTGCTGGGCGACCGCGAGCAGGTAGAGCGGCAGCTGTAGCTTCGCCTGCTCGGTGAACTTCTCGCGCGGGGTGACCGAGCCGGAGAGCTTGTAGTCGAGGACGACGGCGCGACCGTCAGCGGCGCGGTCTACGCGGTCGATCGCCCCGTGCAGGCCCCAGCCGCCGAGGTCGAGCGCCGGCCGCTCGCTGTCCTCGTGGTCGCCGAAGGCGGCCTCCAGCAGCCAGGGCTCGAAGCCGCCGGTATCGCGCTCGGCCTCCTCGGCGAGGAACCGCTCCAGCAGCCGCTGCACCCGTCGCACCATCGCCCGCTCGGCCGGGTGGGAGCCAAGCTCGCGCTCGGCCGCGACCGCGGTGACCAATTCGCGGCCGCGAGCGCTCCAGGCGGCGAGCGAGGCCGGGCGCGGCAGCGGGTCGCCACCGGGGCGCTCCTTGTAGAGGCGGTCGAGCGCCTCGTGCATCAGCCCGCCCTGGACCAGCGGGTCGGGCGGTGGCTCCAGCGGCTGCGGGTCGAGCTCGTGGCCGACGAACCAGCGGTAGGAGCAGACGTCGAACAGCTCCAGGGTGGTGCCGCCGTAGGCGCGCACCGCCGCCAGCGACTCGATCGCCGCCGGGTTGGTCAGCGGCCCCGGGGCGCGCGCCGCGGCCTCGGCCCGGCGGGCGGAGGCGACCCGTTCCCGCAGTCGCTCCGCCAGTGGTCCCTCGACCCCGGCGCTCGCCAGCAGCGCCTCCGGGTCGGCTCCCGGCCCGTGGGCGGCGAGCGCCCGTGCCAGCTCGTTCTCGGACGGGGCCTCGGCCAGCGGCGCCACCACCTCGCCGAGGTCGCGGCCGCGGGTCAGGGCCGCCTCGACCGGGTCCGGGAGGGTGCCGTCGGGCGCCGGCGCCAGCAGCGCCCGCACCTCGTCGAGTAGCGGCGAGCGCGCCTCGGCGCCGCCGTTCTCGTCGCTGTCGCGGTAGGAGAGGACGAGCCGCACCCGTGGCAGCGCCAGGCAGGCCTGGAAGAGGTAGCGCTCCTCGGCTTCGGTGTCGCGGCGGGGATCGAGCCCGAGGGTGGTGCGCTGGGCCTCGGAGAGGAAGGGATCGCCGCCGCGGTCGCGGCGCGGGAACTCGCCGTCCTGCAGTGAGCCGACGATGACGTGGTCGAAGCGGCCGGCGCGCAACCGGTAGGGGCTGGCGATCCGCACCCGGCCCTCGACCGGCCCCGACCAGACCCGGAACTCGATCCCCGCCACGGTGGCCGCAAGCTCCTCGGCCCGCGGCGCCATCGGGCCCAGCTCCGAGAGGTCGGCGAGCGCCGCCGCGATCGCCCCGGCGGCGCGCAGCTCGAAGCCGTCGCCCGGCCCCAGCGCCGGCCCGTCGCCGGCGTCGCGCAGCGGCCGCGCGGCCATCGTCGCCGCGATCCGGCCGACCTCCTCGGCCAGCGCTGCCGGCGAGCGCCGGGCCGCCTCGCGCAGGCGCAGCAAGTCGCGCGGGTCCTCGCCGTCGGAGCCGCGCCAGCTCTCCAGCGCCGTCTCCGCGTCCTCGACCCGGCCGCGCCGCAGCCCCCGCTCCAGCCAGTCGACCCGGCCCGGGGAGAAGCCCGAGGGGCCGCGCAGGTAGCGCAGCAGGTCGCTCGCTCGCCGCTGCCCGAACTCGGCCTCCAGCAGCGCCACCAGGGCGCCGCCGACGGCGGTGTTGGCGACCGGCAGCTCCGCCTCCAACGCGGTGGCGATCCCGTTCGCCTCCAGCGCCGCGGCGATCTCACCACCGCGGCGGCCGGGGTCGCGCAGGGCGATCGCGATCTCGGCCGGGTCGGTGCCGGCGTGGACCAGGCGCGAGACCTCGAGCGCGATCGCCTCCGCCTCGGCTCGGGTCCCGGCCGAGCGCAGCAGGGTCAGGCCCGCGCCGGGCTGGTGCGGCTGCGGTTGCGCGGCGCCGAAGCCGTGGGCGAGGTGGAAGAGCAGCGCGCTCTCGGTGTTGGCCGGATCTGCCGCGGTGACGGTTTCCTCGCCGACCCCGACCTGCTCGCGCAGCTCCCCCAGCAGCTTCGCCCGCGCCGCCAGCGCCGTGTTGCCGGGCTCGAACGGGACCGCCACCGTCACCTCGGTCACCGCCGCCAGGCCCGCGACCAGCTCCAGCTGGTCGGCGGTGAGGTCGTCGAAGCCGTAGAGGAAGACCGGCCGGCCGCCCCAGAAGCCGGGGTCGCGGCGCAGGGCCTCGATCGCGGCGCGGGCGATGCCATGGGAGTCGACCCGCCCAGACGCCTGCCTGGCCTCGCTGTAGCCGCTGTAGAGGGCGGAGATGTCGCTCAGGTAGGCGGACCCCTCCAGGGTCGCGGCGCTGGCCTCGACCGCCTCCGGCTCGACCCCGGCGCCCTGCAGCTCGTCGAGCAGGCGCTCGAAGGCGCGGGCGAAGCCGGGGCGGGTGGCGGAGCGGCGCAGCGGCCCCAGCCGGCCCAGCCGTGACTCGACCGCCACCGCAATCGCCCGCAGTCGCTGGGCGGGGGAGAGCTCGGCCCCGGGCGGGGCGCCGGCGGCGGTGGCGACGGTGCGGAAGAGCGCCCCGAAGGTCATCGCCGAGCCCCCAAGCAGCCCGCCCTCGCGGCAGAGCTCGCGCTCGAAGGCGAAGACGTCGTCGACGG
Source organism: Solirubrobacterales bacterium (assembly GCA_036265715.1). Classification (GTDB taxonomy): domain Bacteria; phylum Actinomycetota; class Thermoleophilia; order Solirubrobacterales; family 70-9; genus VAYN01. The sequence continues at coordinate 19,702 of DATAON010000021.1, forward strand.
TCGGCACGACCAGGACCGGGTCGCGGTCGAGGGCGGCGGCGAAGCCGCGGCGGATCAGGCCCGCCCGTCCGGAGTTGGGCGGCCCGTGGATGAGATGCGCGGGCACGCTTCCAGACTACGTTCGAGCCCGGCGCATCACCCCGCAAACTGCGGCAGCCCAACCCCCGTTTTCCCGTCTACCGCCCCCTCTAAATTCCTCCTCAGCCGATGTCCCTCTGCTTTGTAGACCCAGCTGACGCGATCCGCGCGATCTCCGACTCGATCGGGCGCGAGGCCCGTCGTCAGCTGCTCGGCGAGGCCGTCCGCGCCTGGGTTGACGAGATCCCCGACGCCGAGCTGGAGGTCCACTACGCGAAGGCGATCTCCGAGCTCGACGAGCACGACCTCTCGATGCTTGCCGCCTGGCACGGCTCGCTCGAAGTCGGCCAGCCGATCCCCAACCGCGACTTCCTCATGGGCGCCTTCGGCTCCCTCGGCGAAAACCGCCGCGAGGCACTCAAGCTCGCCGCCGGCTTCCGCGGCGAGGAGGCGGTCGACGCCGGCGTCACCGAGGAGGACGCGCTCGAGCTCGTCCTCAGCCTGCTCGCCGCCCCGCGCCTGATGCAGCTCGCGGTCGAGGCCGTCGAGTTGTACATCTGGGACCGCGCCGGCTCCGACAACTAGGCAGGCAGGCCCCGACCGGCATCGCGGTGGTTCGGCGGGTGGGCGCCCCCGCGCACGAGCCGTTTTGTTTAATCAATATGGTCCTAAGTTCCTTGACAGGTCACGGTGCGTTCCCATAGGATCCACCGACTCGCTCGGGGGCGAGGAGGCCAGAATCAGGTGCGACCAGGGTATGTGGACCGCTCTTGCGGTCCGCTTTTCGCGTTCGATGATCGAATGGGGGCGAGGCAAGATGCTGCAGCATGGCTCTAGCACGTGCGGCCGAAGTGGGATGGCGAGGCGGATCCCGGACACAGTTTTGGGAATGGGCCAGTTCGCGGGACGGTTCGAACCGCGGGCCTGAGGCATCACGCCATGGGCGGAGCTCACACGCAGTCCAAGCGGGGAGAAGCGCCGGCGAAGCGTGCCGAGCGATTCATCGACGTGCTTCTGCCCGAGTCCGAGCACCCGAGCGGGACCAACTACAGCGACCGCCAGAAGAAGCTCTCCGCGCTGCAGGAGTTCCGCGCCACCAACGACCGCGCCGTCACCATCTTCGCCCGCATCGACAAGCTCCTCGACGCGGAAGAGGAAGAGCTGGAGCAGCGGCAGATCGTGGTCGCAGAAGATGGCAGGCGGCGGCGGGATCTCGACGAGATGCTGCTGGAGAACGACGATGCTCGCACGAGCATCCAGCTTGCCCTCGAGATCGGCGAGCGGGAGCTGCAATCTCGCGACACATCCCGGATGAGGCACCTATTCATGTTCCTTACCGCGATCAGCGTGCTGGCGACGATCGGTCTCGCCTATCTCGGTGCCCTGCGCGGTGAACCGCTGTACAACGGTGGCTCGATCATCGGTGCGCTGCTCTCCGTCGGCGGCGTCTTCACGCTGCGCCTGCTGATTCCGGCGACTGGGGATCACAGGAACGCCGCGACGGATGTGGCGCCTCCCCACGACACCTCTTGACGCGCTGGCTAAGCTCCCGGCTTGGCCGACGGCGATAACGCTCCCGCTCCGCCCGCCGGCATCGATCACGTCGATCCGGTCGAGGCACTCGGCAGCGGCGCGCCGCCGGTCGACCCGCATGTGATCCTGCTCTTCGGCGCCGCCGGCGACCTCGCTCCTGGGGCCCGACCGACATCGGCAGCCTGATCGCGCCCAACAGCTGGCGCCTGCCGTTCGCGCGCCGCTGGCGCAGTTAGGAGGGACTGGCCGCGGGCGCCAGCGCGGCGCGGATCTCGGCGATCGCCTGCTGGTTGTCCTCGAAGTGGACGGCGACGAAGCCGAGCTCCCGCGCGGCCTCGATGTTGGGGAGCATGTCGTCGATGAAGACGCACTCCTCCGCCTTCATCCCGATCCGCTCCAGGGTCAGCTCGTAGATCCGCGCTTCCGGCTTGCGGCAGCCGACGAAGGCGGAGTCGACGATCTCCTCGAAGATCTCGTCGACCGGCAGCATCGTGCGCCAGAGCGGCTCCCACTCGCGGACGTTGTTGGTCAGCATTGCCATCGTCAGCCCCCGCGACTTCAGCTCGCGCATCAGCTCGATCATCTGCTCGTTGGGGTCGAGGGCGTCGAAGTAGACCTCGCGGAAGCGGTGCAGGTGGGGGCGGTGGCCGACCATCGGCTCGAGGTGGTCGCTCAGCAGCTCGAGGAAGTCGACCTCGTTCATTTCGCCGCGCTCGAGCAG
>DATAON010000022.1:0-2023 GCA_036265715.1 Solirubrobacterales bacterium
CTTTCGCTTAACTTTTTTGTGGGTCGCATTGCGGCTTTACGCCTTGGGGGGCTGAAGCAAAAAAGTGCAAGACGCTTCAGGGGCACCCCAACCCCTCCCGTCGAGCCTCTCGAATGATTCCGCAGGTGCAAGGCCCGCTCCATCTCTCGCAGAGATCCCGTTCCTCGAACGCTTCGCGGAGAGCGTGAGGAGCCTTGCTTCGTGAGGTCGCAATAAGCCGCGCATACCGCGGTTAACTGCGACCTCACGGAAAGGGTCCGTCCCTTGGCCTTATCTCTTCAGAGACTTCGGGCCTTGGTCGTCAGCTTCGAGACGATCCCGGGCCTTTGAGGGAGGGTGGGGAGGAGCGGCCGCCCCGGGCTCGGAGCTAAGCGGCTAGCTGGCTGGGTCGGCCGGGGTGGGGCCGGTGAAGGGGAATGCTTCGGCGGGCTCGCCGCCGAATTTGCCCCAGGTCTGCTTGCCGAAGGCGCGGATCGCGTCGAGCGTGGCCTGGCCTTTGTAGGTCGGGCAGCCGAGCAGGTTGGTCCAGGTGGTGGCGGCGACCTCGTAGGTCATCTTGTCGTTCGGGAACAACAGGGTGGCCCCGTACATCGTGTCGAAGAGGCCCTTCAGTTCCAGCTGCGCAGCCTCGGGCAGGTCAGGCGAGTACTGGATCTCCAGCCGCCCATGCTCGAGCGAGTGGACGATGTCGATTTCCTCTGGCATCTCCGCGTAGGCGCCGTCAGCCTGCTGGTAGGGCGGTTCGACATGGGCGCCCGAGGTTGGCGGGTCGGTTTTGTACTCAGGCGTGGCCGAGCCGACGGGGATGTGTTCGTTGCCCTCGTCTCTGAGCCGCAGCCGCAGCTGACAGCCGGCCGCTTTGGCGGCGGCCTCGAGGTCGGTGGTCTTCGCTGCCGCCGGCACGGTGCCGAGCCGGTTGTCGGGCTTGACCCCGTTGGTCGAGCCGATCGAGGCGTTGAGGTTGATGTGGGCGTCGCCGCTCTCGTCGTCGCTGCCGCCGCTGGCGATTAGGAAGATCACCACGGCGATCGCCAGGACCGCGGTCGAGGCGACCGCATAGCCGATGATCAGCCGGTTACGACCCGAGCTTTTGTCCGCCGCTTCGGCTTCGAGTCGCTCCTGGCGCAACTGCTCGCGTTCTCTATCCCCCTTGCCCATGCTCGATAAAGATTAATCGCCCCGGGCGCTCAAGGTCCCGACGTTCCCCCGCACCCGCTCCCAGGGACGTGAAGCACGCAGCGCTCCGAGGATCGCGCGGGTGGCTGGAGCCCGGTTGAGGGCGTAGAAGTGGATGCCGGGAGCGCCGGCGATCAGCAGCTCCGCGCACTGCTGGGTCGCGTAGGCGATCCCCAGCTCGAACTCGCGCTCGGGGTCACCGCCGACCGCCTCGAAGGCGGCTTCCAGCGGCGCCGGGATGCTGGCGTCGCAGAGCTCGCAGATCCGCTTCGTCTGCGCGAAGCTGGCGACCGGGATCACCCCGGCCAGGATCGGAACGTCGATCCCGCGCTCGCGCGCCGCCCGCACGAAGTCGAAGTAGACCTGGTTGTCGAAGTAGAGCTGGGTGATCAGGAAGCTGGCGCCGGAGTCGACCTTGGTCTTCAGGTAGCGGAGGTCGGTGTCGAGATCGGGAGCCTCTGGGTGCACCTCTGGGAAGCAGGCGCCGCCGATGCCGAAGTCCCAGCCCTCGGCGATGAAGGCCGCCAGCTCGGCGGCGCTGCCGAGCCCGCCCTGCGGCTGCTCGAAGTCCTCCTCCCCCCGCGGCGGGTCGCCGCGCAGGGCGAAGACGTTCTCGATCCCCGCCGCCTTGATGCGGTCGAGCGTCGTCGCCAGCCCCTCGGTGGTCTCGCCGACGCAACTGAGATGGGCCATGGTCTCGAACCCGATCTCGTCCTTCAGCGCGGTCGTGATCTCGACGGTCCCGTCGCGGGTCGAGCCGCCGGCGCCATAGGTGACCGAGACGAAGTCGGGCTCCAGCGCCCGCAGCTCGCGCGCCGTCTCGTAGAGCTGCTCGGTCGCCTCCGCC
>DATAON010000023.1:0-52413 GCA_036265715.1 Solirubrobacterales bacterium
GGCCCTGCAGGGGGCACTCGAAGGGCTGGATCTGGCCCGCTGGGATGAGCTCCCCGAGGCGGAGCTCCCCTGGGAGGAAGTCCAAGAGATCGCCCGCCGCCAGAACATCTCCGAGGCGGACGTGATCTGGGACCTCAGCGGCCGGCGGCGCCGCAAAGAAGCGGCGTAGCGCCGAGCCTCAAACCTCCAGCCGCGACTCCTCCAGGTCGAGCTCGCGCTCGATCCGGCGCAGCACGTCTGCCGAGGCCTCGCCGCGGTCGCGGATCCCGACCAGGGCGGCGCGCTGGGCGGTGTAGACCTCATGCATCAGCCGCTGGTAGGCGAGCGAGCGGTCCTCGATCCCGTCCTCGTCGGCGATCTTGCCGGCTTTGATCTTGACCCGGCGGCGGCGGAATTCGAGCATGCCGCGGACGCGGTCGACGGTGTCGTCGTTGGTCCAGTCCTCGCGCCCCAGCTCGTCGAGCCGCTCCAGCGCCGCGGCGACGGCGCGGTAGCGGGCAGTCGCCTCCTCGCGTTCCTCGTCGTCGGGACCCTCCTGGACGCCGAGCTTGCGGATCAGTAGCGGCAGCGTCAGCCCCTGCCCGACCAGGGTGAAGAGGATGACGACGAAGGTGACGAAGAGGATCAGGTCGCGGCCCGGCAAGGGGTCGCCGGCGTCGGTCTGCAGCGGCAGCGCCAGCGCCGCCGCCAGCGAGACGGCCCCGCGCATGCCCGCCCAGGAGCCGATGATCCGGGAGGGGACGTCGGCGCGGCGCTCGCGCTGGACCTGGCGGCGGTCGAAGGTGCGGATCAGGACCGTGGTCCCGAAGATCCAGGCGAAGCGCATGCCGACCACGGCGGCGCAGGCGAGCGCCCCGTAGCCGAGCGCGGTCGCGGTCGAGATTCCGCTGCTGTCGATCCCGTCGACGATCACCGGCAACTGCAGGCCGATGAGGATGAACAGGGTCGCGTTGAGCAGGAAGACGAGCAGCTCCCAGAGCGAGAACGAGCGCAGGCGGGTTTCCGGTGAGACCAGTTCCGGCGCCCGCCAGCCGAGGTAGATGCCGGCGGTGACCACGGCGAGGACGCCGGAGGTGCCGATCTCGTCGGCGGCGAGGAAGGCGGCGTAGCCGGTGAACAGCGAGATCGTCACCTCGGTGGTCGGGTCCTCGATGCGGCGGCGGATCTCGGCGACCAGGTAGCCGACGAGGAGCCCGACCGCGACCCCGCCGGCGGCGACGAGGACGAACTCGACGCTGGCGTCGAGCAGCGAGAAGCTGCCGCCGACCGCGGCGGCGAGGGCCACCTTGTAGGCGACGAGGGCGGTGGCGTCGTTGACCAGGCTCTCGCCCTCGATCACGTTGACCATCCGCCGCGGCGCCCCCAGCCGGCGCATGATCGAGGTGGCGGCGACCGGGTCGGTGGGGGCGACGATCGCGCCCAGCACGAAGCTCATCGCCAGCGGCAGGTCGAAGACGTTGTGCGCGAGCAGCTCGACCGCCAGCGTCGTCGCCAGCACCAGCCCGATCGAGAGCAGCGAGATCACCCGCACGTCCCGGCGCAGCGCCGGCAGGTCGGCGAAGAAGGCGCCCGAGTAGAGCAGCGGCGGCAGGAAGATCAGCAGCACCAGGTCCGGGTCCAGCTCGACCTCGGGGATGCCCGGGATCAGGCCCAGCCCGAGCCCGCCGAGCACGAGCACGATCGGGTAGGGGATCTGCGCCCAGTTGGCGATCCCGTTCAGCAGCGCGACGGAGACCAGCAGCGCCGCGATGAAGATCTGGATCTCGCCCACGGCGACATTCTTCCTAGCGGGTAAAGGTTGCTGCGATCCGGCGGCCCGCTGCGGCGAGCGCCGCCGGGTCGCCGGCCTCCTCGACCGAGCGCAGTGGCGGCGCGGGCAGGCGCCGCCGCTCCAGTGCGTTCTCGCCGACCACGATCGCCAGCTCGCGGTCGTGATCGGCGCAGCGCCTGAGCAGCTCGCCGACGACCTTGCCTTCGAGGCTCTGCTCGTCCAGCCGCCCCTCGCCGGTGACGACGAGGTCGGCGGCGGCGAGCCGGCGGTCGAGCTCGAGCAGCTCGAAGATCCGCTCGGTCCCGGGTACCAACTCGGCTCCGAAAGTCGCCCAGAGCCCGCCGCTGAGACCGCCCGCCGCGCCGGTCATCGGGATCCCGCGCGGGTCGCGCGGGAGCGATGTCGCGTAGGCGTCGAGCCGCGCGCTGAGGGCCCGCACCGCCGCCGCGTCAGCCCCCTTCTGCGGCCCGAACACCCGCGCCGCGTCCTCGTAGAAGGTGCGAACGTCGCACAGCGCCACCAGCTCGACACCGTTCGTGTCCACGTCGCCGAGGGCCTCGATCGCGCCGCGGCCGCCGTCGACGGTGGCGCTGCCGCCGGCCGCGACGAGGACGCGGCGGGCGCCGGCGGCGATCGCGGCGGCGATCAGCTCACCGGTGCCGGCCGTGGTCGCCCGCAGCGGGTCGCGCTCGTCCGGCGCCAGCAGCGCGAAGCCGGAGGCGGCGGCGGTGTCCACCACCGCTTCGGTGCCGCCGTCGAGCAGCGCGAAGCGGGCGCCGATCGGGCGGCCGAGCGGATCGTGGGCCTCGACCTGGAACGCCTCGCCGCCGCGGGCGACGAGGAAGGCGTCCATCGTCCCTTCGCCGCCGTCGGCCAGCGGGCAGAGGTCGGCCGCGGCTCCACCCGCCTCGATCCCGGCCGCCAGCGCCGCCGCGACCTCGACCGCGCTCAGCGTGCCCTTGAAGGAGTCGGGGGCGACCAGGATCGTCGGTCGGTCGGCGGCCATCGTGCTAGAAGCATGCCGATGCCGACCTTCGCCGTCACCACTCGCCTGCCGCGCCCGGCCCTCGACCTGCTCGCCGCGGCCGGCGAGCTGCGCGCCACCGAGGCGGGGAAGCTGGAGCGCGCGGAGCTGCTGGCCCACGTCGCTGGCGCCGACGTCGTCCTCACCCAGCTCGGCGACCGCGTCGACGCCGAGCTGCTCGACGCCGCCGGGCCGCAGTTGCGCTGCGTCGCCAACGTCGCCGTCGGCGTCGACAACATCGACCTCGAGGCGGCCGCCGCCCGTGGCGTCGCCGTCTCCAACACCCCCGGCGTCCTCGACGACGCCACCGCCGACCTCGCCCTCGGGCTGATCCTCGCCGCGACCAGGAGGCTGGGGGAGGGGGAGCGGCTGATCCGCTCCGGTCAGCCCTGGGCTTGGGGGATGGACTTCATGCTCGGCCGCGGCCTCCGCGGCAAGCGGCTCGGCGTGATCGGGCTGGGCGCGATCGGCTCCCGCGTCGCCGAGCGCGTCCGCGCCTTCGGGATGACCGTCGCCTACACCAACCGCAGCGAGGCGCCGGCCGCGGTGACGGGACCGCTGCAGGCCGAGCGGCTGCAGCTCGGCGAGCTGCTTGCCAGCGCCGACGTCCTCACCCTGCACTGCCCGCTGACCGCCGAGACCCGCCACCTAATCGGCGCCGCCGAGCTGGCGGCGATGAAGCCGACCGCGACCCTGGTCAACACCGCCCGCGGCCCGGTGGTCGACGAGGGAGCCCTGGTCGCGGCGCTGCGCGACGGCGAGATCGCCGCCGCCGGCCTCGACGTCTTCGAGCGCGAGCCGGAGGTGCATCCCGGCCTGCTCGAGCTGGAGAACGTGGTCCTGGTCCCGCACCTCGGCTCGGCAACGGTGGAGACGCGCACGGCGATGGCCGAGCTCGCCGCCCGCAACGCGCTAGCCGCCGCCGCAGGCGAGCCGCTCCCCACCCCCGTCCGCTGACTATCGAGTTTGTTCGACCTGTCTGAACAAACTCGATAGGCCCCTCAGCGCCCGGTCGGTTCCAGCCCGATCAGGTCGAAATAGCCGATCAGGAAGAGGCGGCGGCCGTCGGAGATCACCGGGGTGTAGCCGGCCTGCTTGATCTCGAAGGTCTTCTTGTGGGTGCGGACGTCGAGGCCGATCGTCTTGCCGGTCTTGAAGCTGGAGGTGTAGGCGGTGTGGCCGATCACCGTCGCGGTGCCCGGGATCGGGCCGCCGACGTCGTGCTTCCAGCGCAGCTTGCCGCTGGTCGCGTCGAGTGCGTAGAAGGTCCCGTTTTCGGAGCCGATGTAGACGGTCGCGGGCGTGCCCGGCACTTCGGCGATCGCCGGCGAGCCGTAGACCTGGCCGCCGGTCGGGAACGACCAGACGACCTTGCCGCTCTGCTCGTCGAAGGCGTAGACAATGCCGTCGTCGCGGGCGGCGTAGACGTTGCCGAACCCGATCGCCGGCGAGGAGAAGAAGCCGCCGCGACCGAACGGCGCCACCTTGCTCGTGTTCGTGCGCCAGGCGACCTTGCCCGTCCCGGCGTCGAGCGCGAACATCGTGCTCTGGTAATCGGCGACGAAGATGCGGCCGTTGTCGTAGCTCGGGCTCGCTTTCACCGCGGCGGGCGCGTCGAAGCGCCAGCGGGTGCTGCCGTCGCTCGTCGCCAGCGCCAGCACCCCCTTCGTGTTGGTGCCGAAGTAGAGCGTCTCGCCGACCGGCAGCGGCGAGGATTCCAGGGGCGTCCCCAGCTTCCGCACCCAGACTCTGCTCCCGTCCCGGGCGTCGCCGGCGGCCACGTAGCCGTCGAGGAGGGTGCCGAAGACCAGCCCCTGGTGGTAGACCGGAGCGGTCACGTCGAGCTGGTGGCCCTTGTCGCTCGGCCGCAGATTCACTTCCCAGAGGATCTTGCGGTCGATCAGCCGGATCGCTTTGCCGTTGCCGTACTTGTTGACGACGTAGGCGACCCCGCCAGAGATCGCCGGCGGAAACTCGATCAGCGCGTGCGTGTTGATCGACCACGCCTGCTTCAGCGGCGGGTCGAGGATGCGCTCCTTCGAGGGCAGGTAGTGGGTGCGCTGGGGGACGCGGCCGAAGAAGGGCCAGTCGAGGTTCGGCGCCTGCGACGCGGCCGCGCTCTTGCCGCCGTCCGGCCCGTCGTCATCGGACCCGCCGCACCCGCCCAGGCCCAGCGCCAGGACCGCCAGCACCAGGCTGGCGCAGGCGAAAGACAGCGTAGGGCGAGGGTAAATGCGCATCTCTCGGGAGAGCGGCGGACGGGAATCGAACCCGCGTCATCAGCTTGGAAGGCTGAGGCTCTACCGTTGAGCTACCGCCGCGCGAAAGGGGAGGGTAGCCGCCTTCTCGCCGATCCGGCAGAATGCACCTGCACTCCTCGGGGAGTGGCGCAGTCTGGTAGCGCACTCGGCTGGGGGCCGAGCGGTCGCAGGTTCAAATCCTGTCTCCCCGATATCCAGGGTCTCTGGCGAGCTTGACGCTCCTCGGCGGTCCTGATCGGTGCGCCGTCATCTTGAGATCACAGGTTTGAGGTCGCAAATCGCGACCTCAAAGATCAACTGCCTGCGGCATTCAGATCCTCAAGATCCGCGAGGTCCCGGGTGCGCCCTGCGGCTCGCTTCATCTCCTTCAGATCCTCGATCGAACACACGGCAACTGCAACCCCGAGGATCTCGGCCTCGCTTGCCCGCGCACGTAGGTCGGCGTAGCTGGGTACGCCCTCGAGGCCTTGGACCACGTCGAGCCGACCGAGGTCGGTCTCGATCGCGACCTGTTCACCGCTTGCCAGTGCTGACGCAATCGAGATCGCACTTCCAAGCAGCGCTTCGCCTTTCTGAACGCGTCCTCCCGCTGCGACCGCGACCTCGGCAACCCGTTTGAGGTTGTCGCTCTCGGAAGCGACAACAACGTCTAAGTCCTTGGTGCCGCGGACCACTCCCCAAGCATTTACCGCCAGCCCGCCGACGATGACGAACTCGGCTTCGGCCTCTGCGAGGCGCCGGAGCAGCTCATCGAAGGCCGGTTCGGTCAATTGCTGCGCGCCGCTCCCGTGAACCGCATCAGCTTGTGGCTGAGGGCGATGCCCTCTGCCAGGTTCACGCTGATCGGCCGCCGTGCGTCTTCGCGCAGCCGCCGAAGCCGCATCGCCTCGGCGGTGTCGGCGGGGGAGGGGGTATTCGTCTCGCGTTGCTTCACGTTAGGTCAAGCCTAGCGCCGGTGCTTGTCACCAACGACCACAGGTCAACTCGGTTCAAAATGCCGTCCAGTTACCCGATAATCGAGAGCCAGTTCGGGGACGCGGCCTCTAAGCCCGCCCGGGAAGCGGGCCGTTGCGCTGAAGGTCGCGGGAGTCTAGGATCGCCCGATCGCGCGCCGCTCGTCCATCTCAGCCTCGCTTGCAGTCCTCGCGCTCTGCCTCTGCGGAGCGTTCGCCGCCACCGCCCAGGCGCTGCCGGCGAATCCGTTGATCGGCGACTGGCCACTCGAAGCCGCTGTCCCTTCTGCCCCCACCGAATCCACGCCCGACTCTTCCGGCAACGGACTGTCGCTCTCGAGCGCGGCGGGCACGATGCATTTTGGGACCGACGCCGGCAAGTTCGGCGGCTACCTGGCGCCGACCAGCGCGACGCCGATGCAGGTCACCTCACCGCTGCTGGCCCCTCCACAGTTGACCCTGCTGGCCTGGATAAAACAAAGCGGCTACCCGGGTCTGCTGCGCTACATCGCCGGCCGCGGCAACGACGGGCCCACCTGCAGCGGCTCCTCCTACGCGCTCTACACCGGTTACAGCGCGGTCGCCGGGCTTCATTTCTACGTCCGCCAGCCGGACGCTGCCGCTACCGGGGTGCTCTCCGACTCGCCGCCGGACTCCGCGGTCTTCGACGGCAACTGGCACCTCGTCGCCGGCACCTTCGACGGCGCCAACATCCACCTCTACGTCGACGGCGTCGAGGTGGGCACGCCGAAGCCGGCTTCGGGGATCGGCTACGCAGCCCCGATCAACGACCCTGCCTTCTACGTCGACGGCTACCCGCCGCAGGCGTCATGCCTCGATCAGTCCGACTTCCCAGGGCTGATCGACGAGGTCCGCGTCTACAACCGGGCGCTGACGGCGACCGAGCTGCAGCGTCTTGCGGCGGCGCCGGGGCCGGTCCCGCCGGTCCTGGTGCCGGACGAATGCCTGCCTCCCGCCAAAGACTCTGACCGCGACGGGACCTCCGACGCCTGCGACGAGGACCCCACGATCCCGGACAGCTGCACCCTGCGCGTAGCCCGCTCCCGCGTCTTCGTCTACAAGACCAAGCCCAAGGCCCGCCTCGTCGTCAAATACAAGACCCGCGCCCCGGCCAAGGTCACCACCACCTACAAGGCCAAGCTCGCCAACGGAAAAACGCTTCAGCTCGGCTCCGTCAAGAAGACGTTCAAAGTCGAGGGCATCTTCAAGCTCCCGGTCTCCCTCTCCGACGAGGACGCCGGCAAAGTTCGCTCCGCCAAGTCGTTCTCGGTCTCCTTCTCGATCCCCAAAACCCCCAAAGCCTGCGCCCGCGCCTACTCCAAGGCGCTGACCAAGAAGGCGAAGGTCGCCAAGCAGACGGTCTGGTTCCAGGCGGACGCGATCCTGGGCGGGCTCTTCTAGAAGACGACGGTGGCGCTTGAGTACTGGGCGGCGCAGCGTTCGCCCTTGACCTTGACGTTGCTGGCGCCGGCCGAGTCGAGGACCAGCGAGTTGGGGCCGGTGTAGTGGCCCTGGATCGAGGCGTAGGCCCCGTTCGCGGAGCTGGTGCCGGCGAAGTTGCCGAAGTCGCTGACCCCCATGTCGGCGATCGAGATCGTCACGCTGGGGTAGGGCGGCAGGCCCTGGCAGGAGACGTTGCCGCTCGGGAAGACGATCTTCAGCGAGATGAAATGGCCGCCGGCGGCGTCGATCGAGGTGGTCGCGGTGACTCCGTTGGTGCCGGGGTAGGTCCCCGGATTGGCGAAGATGTCGAGGCCGGGGTGGGGCGTGACCTTGGTCGGCGTCTTCCGTTTGACGCACTTGCCGTTCTTCTTGCGGACGTACCCCTTTTTGCACTTCTTGCCCTTGCCGACGAACGGGGTCGGCCCGCCGCTCGTGGCGTCACTGCCGCTGGCCAGCGGGGCCGTCGTGGCGAGGAACGCGAGGGCGAGGAAGGCGATGAGGAGCCGGCGCACGGGCGCGAGATTACCCGACGCCGGCTCTCCCATTCAGCCGTTCTCAGCCGCTCTGGGCGGAAACTACGTAGTGGCGATCAGTCGAGGTCGAAGCGGTCGAGGCTCATCACCTTGTCCCAGGCGGCGACGAAGTCGGCGACGAACCTCTCGCCGGCGTCGGCGCTCGCGTAGACCTCGGCCAGCGCCCGCAGCTCCGAGTTGGAGCCGAAGACGAGGTCGGCGCGGCTGCCGGTCCACTTGACCTCGCCGCTGGCGAGGTCGCGGGCCTCGAAGGACGATTCGTCCTCGGAGGTCGACTTCCAGGCGGTGCCGAGGTCGAGCAGGTTGACGAAGAAGTCGTTCGTCAACGATCCCGGACGCTCGGTGAGGACGCCGACCGACGAGCCCTGGGCGTTGGCCCCGAGCACGCGCAGGCCGCCAACCAGGACGGTCATCTCGGGCGCGGTCAGGGTCAGCAGGTTGGCCCGGTCGACCAGCAGGAACTCGGCCGGCAGCCGGTGGCCGTCGCGGAGGTAGTTGCGGAACCCGTCCGCGGTCGGCTCCAGCGGCTCGAACGACTCCGCGTCGGTCTGCTCCGCCGTGGCGTCGGTGCGGCCCGGGGTGAACGGGACCGCGACCTCGTGGCCACCGTCCTTGGCGGCCTGCTCGACCGCCGCGCAGCCGCCGAGCACGATCAGGTCGGCGAGCGATACCCGCTTGCCGCCGCCGTTTGAGCCGTTGAACGAGGTCTGGATCTCCTCCAGCTTGCCCAGCACGCGGCCGAGCTGCTCGGGGTCGTTGACCTCCCAGCCGCTCTGCGGCTCGAGCCGGACCCGCGCCCCGTTGGCGCCGCCGCGTTTGTCACCGCCGCGGAAGGTCGAGGCCGAGGCCCAGGCCGCCGAGACCAGCTCGGAGACCGAGAGCCCGGAAGCGAGGATCTGCTCCTTCAGCGCCGCGACGTCCTCGGGACCGACCAAGTCGTGGTCGACCGCCGGCACCGGGTCCTGCCAGATCAGCTCCTCGCTCGGGACCTCCGGGCCGAGGTAGCGGGGGAGGGGCCCCATGTCGCGGTGGGTCAGCTTGAACCAGGCGCGGGCGAAGGCGTCTTCCAACTGCTCGGGGTTTTCGAGGAAGCGGCGCGAGATCTGCTCGTAGACCGGGTCGGTCCGCAGCGCCAGGTCGGTGGTCAGCATCGTCGCCGTGTGCTTGACCGCCGGGTCTTGGGCGTCCGGCACGTCGGCCTCGCCGCCCACCGGCTTCCACTGGTTGGCGCCGGCCGGGCTCTTGCTCAGCTCCCACTCGTTGCCGAAGAGGATTTCGAGGAAGCGGTTGTCCCAGCGCACCGGGGTGTTGGTCCAGGCGCCCTCGAGGCCGCTGGTGATCGTCGCGGAGCCGTTGCCGCTCTTGTAGTTGTTCTCCCAGCCGAGGCCCTGCTCGGCGAGCGTTGCGCCCTCGGGCTCAGGGCCGACGTGCGCTTCCGGATCGGCGGCGCCATGGGTCTTGCCGAAGGTGTGGCCGCCGACGATCAGCGCCACCGTCTCCTCGTCGTTCATCGCCATCCGCGCGAAGGTCTCGCGGATGTCCTTGGCGGAGGCGAGCGGGTCCGGGTTGCCGTTGGGGCCCTCCGGGTTGACGTAGATCAAGCCCATCTGGACCGCCGCCAGCGGGTTCTCGAGGTCGCGGTCGCCGCTGTAGCGCTCGTCGCCGAGCCAGGTGGTCTCCGGGCCCCAGTAGACGTCCTCGTCGGGCTCCCAGACGTCCTCGCGGCCGCCGGCGAAGCCGAAGGTCTTGAAGCCCATCGACTCCAGGGCGACGTTGCCGGTCAGCACCATCAGGTCGGCCCAGGAGAGCGCCTGGCCGTACTTGCTCTTGACCGGCCACAGCAGCCGGCGCGCCTTGTCGAGGTTGGCGTTGTCGGGCCAGCTGTTGAGCGGGGCGAAGCGCTGCTGCCCAGCCCCGGCGCCGCCGCGGCCGTCGCTGATCCGGTAGGTGCCGGCGCTGTGCCAGGCCATGCGGATCATCAGCGGGCCGTAGTTGCCGTAGTCGGCCGGCCACCAGTCCTGCGAGCTGGTCAGCACCGCCTCGATGTCCGCCTTGACCGCGTCGAGGTCGAGCGCTTCGAAGGCCGCCGCGTAGTCGAACTCCTCGCCCAGCGGGTTGGCCTCGGCCGGGTTCTTGGCGAGGATCCTCAGGTTGAGGCGGTCCGGCCACCAGCCGCGGTTGCCGCCGCCCTGGGTCGGGTGCGGGGCCGGCTCGTGCGCGACCGGGCAACCACCACCGCCGTTCTCTTCGGGCAGGTTCATCTCTCCAACTACGGCGTCAACGGAATCGGGCTTATCGGACACGGGCGTTCCTTCCAGGTTCAGGGGTGTGTTCAGTTGCTTGTGCGGCGAGGCAGTCGGGGCACCGGCCCCAGTAGACGACCTCGGCCTCGTCGATCGCGAAGCCGTGGCTCTCGGACGCGGTCAGGCAGGGGGTCGCACCGGCCGCGCAGTCGACGTCGGCGATCGCCCCGCAGGAGCGGCAGACGACGTGGTGATGGTTGTCGCCGACCCGCGCCTCGTAGCGGGCGACCGAGCCCGGAGGCTGGATCCGCCGCACCAGGCCGGCGTCGGTGAGGGCACGCAGCACGTCATAGACGGCCTGCAGGGAGACCTCGCCGAGCTCGGCGCGGGTGGCGTCGACGATCGAGTTGGTGTCGGCATGTGGCTTGGCGTGGACCGCTTTCAGAACCGCCAGCCGCGGACGGGTGACCCGCAGATCAGCCCCTCGCAGCAGTTGCTCTGATTCGACGCTCGCCGGCACGCGCGGCAGTATGGCAGTTTCTGGAGTCGATCAAGTTTAGGTTTGCCGAGCCCAGGCGCCAACGGATCGCCGCCGGAGCGGTATTTTTTTCCGGTCGTGTCTCTCCCCGTCCTTTTCGCCGTCGACGAAGACGAGCGCTCGCTCCGAGAGGTCGAGCGCGAGCTCGCCGACCGCTACTCGCGCAGCTACCGGGTCGTCTGCGTGGCCTCGGCGGAGGAGGCGCTCGCCGAGCTGGAGGCGCTCGCGGCCGCGGAGGAGGACGTCGCGCTGGTCCTATCCGCGCAGTGGCTCTGGGAGACGACCGGGAGCGAGCTGCTGAGCAGGGTGCGCACGCTGCACCCGCACGCCCAGCGCGGGCTGCTGATCGACTGGGGCAGCTGGGGCGACGGCCGCACCGGCGAGGCGATCTTCCAGGCGATGGCGCGGCGCCAGATCGAGTACTACGTGATCCGGCCCTCGCGCACCCCGGACGAGCTCTTCCATCAGTCGATCTCGACCTTCCTGCTGGAGTGGGCGCACGCGCGCAAGATCTCTCCGCACACGGTCAGCGTCGTCGGCGAGTCGTGGACGGGCCGCGCCTACGAGCTGCGGGAGGTGCTGGGTCGCTGCGCGGTGCCGCACAAGTTCATGCTCGCCGACTCGCCGGAGGGACAGGCCGTGGCCACCGAGGCGGGCGATGCGACCGACCTGCCCCTGGTCGTGTTCCCGAACGGCACCGTGCTGGAGGACCCGACCGACCTCGAGCTGGCGAGCGCCGCCGGCGCCACCATCGACCCGAAGCGGCGCCAGTTCGACGTGATCATCGTCGGCGCCGGGCCGGCCGGCCTCTCGGCCGCGGTCTATGGCGCCTCGGAGGGCTTCCGCACGCTGGTCGTCGACGACGGCGGGATCGGCGGCCAGGCGACCTCCAGCTCGCTGATCCGCAACTACCTCGGCTTCCCGCGCGGGGTCAGCGGCCGCCGGCTCGCCGAGAGCGCCTACGAGCAGGGGTGGGTGTTCGGGGCCAAGTTCGCCTTCATGCACGCCGCCACCGCGATCCGCCGCGAGGGCGAGCGCATCCACCTCGCCCTCTCCGACGGCGGCGAGGTCAGCGCTCGGGCCGCGATCCTCGCCACCGGTGCCACCTACCGCCGGCTCGGGGTCGAGCCGATCGAGGAGCTGGTCGGGGCCGGGGTCTTCTACGGCGGCCCCGCCTCCGAGGCGCCGGCGCTCACCGGCGCCGAGGTCCACGTGGTCGGCGGCGCCAACTCGGCCGGCCAGGCGGCGCTGCATCTGGCCGAATACGCCAAGCGGGTGACGCTGGTGGTGCGCGGCGAGTCGCTCGCCGCGGGGATGTCGCACTACCTGGTGAGCCAGGTCGAAGGCGCGGCCAACATCGAGGTGCGGCTGGGGACGGAGGTCGTCGACGGCGGCGGCGAGGGCCGGCTGCAGAGCCTGACCCTGCGCGATCGTGCCGAGGGGACGACCGAAGAGGTGGCGGCCGACGCGCTCTTCCTGATGATCGGCGCGCGCCCGAACACGGACTGGCTGCCGGCCGAGCTGGCCCTGGGAGAGGGCGGCTTCGTGCGCACCGGGGCGGACCTGGAGGGCGACGGCGCCTGGCCGCTGGAGCGCGGCCCGCTGGCGCTGGAGACCAGCATGCCCGGCGTCTTCGCCGCCGGCGACGTCCGCCACGGCTCGATGAACCGCGTCGCCTCGGCGGTCGGCGAGGGCTCGGTGGCGATCCGGCTCGTGCACGAGCTGGTCGCGCTCCCGGCGGCCTGAAGCCGGCGGGCCCGCGGGCGGCGGCAGCTACCGTTGGCGGTGTGCTTCGACCCGCCGACATGCTGTCGCTGATCCCCGGGCTGGCACCGGGGCGGGCGCCGCAGGCGGGGGAGGTGGACGGGTTCTTCGGGCCCGACTCGATGGTCCGCCGCCTGCACCGCGAGCGGCTGGTCCTCTTCTCCGGGGTTCGGGCGCTGCTGATGCAGGCCTGCGACCCGCTCGCGGTCGTCGGCTTCCAGCGCCACTCGATCATCTTCGACGACCCCCAGACCCGCCTGCTGCGGACCGACGAGCGCATGTCCCGGATCTACTTCGGGACCGTGGAGGAGGCCGAGGAGACCGGCCGCGTCGTCCGCGCGATGCACCGCCGGGTGCGGGGCAAGACCCCGGCCAGGTACGGCCCGATCGCCAAGGGGACTCCCTACGACGCTTCCGATCCCAAGCTCGGGCTCTGGGTCCTCGCGACCCTGGCCGACTCTGCGCTCGTCTACTACCAGCGCGTCTTCGGCGCCCTCAGCGGCGAGGAGCGCGAGCGCTACTGGAGCGAATACCGCCAGGTCGGGGAGCTGCTCGGCCTGCCGCCGGACTCGATGCCCGCCACGCACGAGGGGCTGAAGCGCTACGTCGAGGGACGCATGCGCGACGGCAGCCTCTGGATCTCCGACGAGCGCCGCGAGCAGGCCGTGGCGATGATCCTCGAGCCGCCGTACTCGGGCTGGCAGCGCGCCGCTGTCACTCCCGTCACCGAGGCGATCAGGCTGACCTCGACCGGCCTGCTGCCGGCGGAGATCCGCCGGCTCTTCGGGTTCTCCTGGGACCCGGCGCGCGAGGCCCTGCTGCGCTCGGCGCTGCTGCAGTTGCGCTTCGGCAGTCGCCTCTGGCCCGATTCCTTCCGCCTCCACCCAGCGGCGCGGGCGGTCGCCGGCGAGCGCTACGGCGCCCTCGCCGCCTAGCGTGGAGTGGCGATGACGGCGATCCCACCCACCGACCCGGACCGCTACCGGCGCCAGCAGCGCCGCCGTGCCCTGATCGCCTGGGGAGGCGTCCTCTTGGCGGTGGCCTTCGTCGCCCTCGCCGCGGCCCTCGGTGGGGGCGAGCGGGAACGCGAGAGCTTCACCGTCCCCTACGGCGAGACGATGACCGCGGCCGAGTACGACGCGATCGGCGCGGGCGAAGGCCAGGCCGACGTGCTCGAGCGCCTCGGCAAGAGCGGCCGGCCCGAACGCCTGACCGAGGACTACGTCCTCGTCCTCTTCCCGCCGCACTCCGAAGAGGTGGTCTGCAGCTACTGGCAGTTCTCCGACGAACCGCAGATCTTCGCCCGCCTCTGCTTCGACCTCGCCGACGGCGAGCTGGTCGAAAAGCTCGACGCCAACGTCCATGACGGGCTCGAAGGTGACACCGACGTGATCTCGGCCTGAGCGTCACCGCTGCGCCGAAGGCGGAGTAAGGTTTTGCCATGGCTGATTCGCGGGCTCCGGGTTCGGTTGCGCTTGGCAACGACGAGGCGGTGCGCGCTTGGGACACGGTCCTCTTCGATCGCTGGAAGCAGAACCGCGAGGTCTTCGTCGGCGCCCTCGACGCGGTCACCGAGGAGCTCTTCGAGCGCTATCCGCCGCCGTCGGGCGGGCGCTGCATCGACGTCGGTTGCGGCTTCGGCGACACCACCCGGCGGCTCGCCGCGCTGGTCGGGCCGGATGGCTTCGCGCTCGGCACCGATTCCTCGCCGCGCTTCATCGAGGAGGCCCGTCTGGAGGCGCGGGAGGCCGGGATCGAGAACATCGGCTTCGAAGCCGCCGACGCGCAGACGGCGGCCTGGGAGCCGGTCCACGACTACGCCTTCTCACGCATGGGGACGCAGTTCTTCGCGGCGCCGGTGGTCGCGATGCGGGCGATTCGTGCCTCGCTCGTGCCCGGCGGCGCCCTGCGCAAGATCTGCTGGCGGCGCAAGGACGAGAGCCCCTTCTTCGCGCAGACCGAGCAGGTCGTGCAGCGCTTTCTCTCGCGCCCGGAGGAGTACGAGGCCGACACCTGTGGCCCCGGGCCGTTCTCGCTTGGCAACCCGGAGACGCTGACCGGGATCCTCGAGGCCGCCGGCTTCGCCGAGATCGAGCTGACCCCGCGCGACTTCGATTACTTCATGGGCAAGGACGCCGACGAGGCGGTCGACGCCCTGCTCGCGATCGGCCCCGGCGCCGAGCTGGTCCGCCTCAACGGCGAGCACGGCGAGAGCCTGCGGCCGCAGATCGCGGCGGCGCTCGCCGAGCACTACGCGGCCTGGCAGCAACCCGACGGCTCGGTCGTCGGCCGCGGCGCCGTCTGGCACGTCGCGGCGACGAACCCGGGCTAGGCGCCCTTCCGACTTTGGTGTCTCTATAGGGACACCAAAGTCGGAAGGGCGAGAGCGGCAGGGGGGTGTAGATCCCCCAAGCGTCGGCGCCGACGCTGGTGGTGGGCCGCTCCGTTCGCACTAGCCTCGTCTCATGTGGAAGATCGACGAGGCGGACAGCGGCGTCGTCGTCGCGCGGTTCGACCGGCCGCCGATGAACTACTACACCGACGAGGACATCGACCAGCTCGAGGAGCTGGTCGCGGAATGGACGACGCGCCAGGTCCCGGCGGTGGTCCTCGCCGGCGGTCAGCCGGGCAAGTTCATCACCCACTTCGAAGTCGACGGCATTCTCGTCAAGCAGGTGCGCCCGGAGGGGCCGATCGAGTCGCCGCGGCGGACCCGGCGCATCCACGTGATCACCCAGAGCATGAACAAGGCGCCGATGCCGATCGTCGCCGCGATGAACGGCGACGCGATGGGGATCGGGTTCGAGTTGGCGCTCTCCTCCGACATCCGCGTCGGCGAGCGCGGCGACTACCGCTACGGGCTGATCGAGACCCGGCTCGGGATCGTCCCCGGTGGCACCGGGCTGACCCGGATGGCGCGGATGATCGGCCCCGGCAAGGCGATGCTGCTCGGCGCCGGGGCGGTCGCGCTGACCCCGGAGCAGGCTCACGAGGCGGGTCTGGTCGAGCTGCTCGAGGACGACGCGCTGGCGAGCGCGGTCGCGATCGCCGAGCGGATGGCGACGCTGCCGCGGGTGGCGGTCGCGATGGCGAAGCGGATCGTCTACCAGAGCCAGGGCGTGCCGCTCTCGGTCGCGCTCGACTACGAGGTCGACAGCTCCTACCGGGCGAAGCAGTCGCCGGAAGCGGCGCCGGCGCTGCAGGACTACCTCTCGCAGCCGCTGGAGCGGCGCCGCGCCTGGTTCGAACGCTGATGGCCGCCGAGGCGCCAGCGTCCAGCTTCGCCCGCCCCGAGGGGGGCCGGCTGCGCGACCGGGTCGCGATCGTCACCGGCGGCGGCCGCGGGATCGGCCGCGCGATCGCCCTCGGGCTCGCCGCCGAGGGCGCGAGCGTGGTCGTGATCTCGCGCAGCGAGGACGAGTTGAACGCGGTCGTCGCCGAGGCCGAGGAGCTGGGCGGCGGCGGCCTGGCGCTGGTCGTCGACTGCATGGACGGCCAGGCGCTGAAACGGGCGGTGGGGGAGGCCCACGAGCGTCTCGGCCGCCTCGACATCCTCTTCAACAACGTCGGCGGCCTGGTCGGCGAGGCCGGGAAGCTGACCGCCCTCGAGCACGACGACGAGCTCTTCGAGCGCAACGTCTTCCTCAACCTGACCAGCGCCTACTACGCCACCCGCGCCGCCCTGCCGCACATGGTCGCCGGCGGCTACGGCCGCGTGGTCAGCATCGGCTCCGGTTACGCCAAGCACGGCGGCGGCATGATCTCCTACAGCGCCGCCAAGCACGGCCTGGTCGGCTTCACCCGCGCCCTCGCCTACCAGGTGCCCTCTGAGATCACGGTCAACTGCCTCTGCCCCGGCTGGACCGACACCGCCCTGCTCGACTGGGGCGGCGCCCGCGACGGCCTCGCCTCCGCCACCGCCAAGACCGAAGCCCACACGGTCCAGGGCCGGGTCCTGGCGCCGGCCGAGCTGGCGCCGATGGCGACCCTGCTCGCCAGCCCCGACGGCGCCGGGATCACCGGCCAGGTGATCAGCGTCGACGGCGGCTACAAAGTCTGAGCGACTGAGCTCGCGACCATAATCCCGGCATGGCCCGGACCGGCGATCGCTTCGAGATGCCCGACGGCAGCGTCTACGCGGTGACCGCCGCGGCGGCCGACAGCGGCGGGGGATTTGTCGGCATGGAGTTCACTCTGCCCGTCGGGTCGGTGGCGCCGCCCCCGCACGTGCACCCGACGCCGGCCGAGGAGTTCGAGGTGATCGAGGGTGAGTTCGACCTGATGGTCGACGGTGAGTGGCGGACCCTCCAACCCGGAGAGTCGGCAGCGGTCGAGCCCGGTGTCGTGCACACCTTCCGCAACCGCTGCGGCCGCACCGTCCGGGTCCGCAACGTCCACCGTCCAGCCGCCCGCTTCGAGGACTACATCGAACACATCAACACGCTGCTGAGAGCGCGCGGGATCACGTCGGCCAAGGATCCGCGGGTCCCGGTTTACCTCTCGATGCTGATGCTCGAATACGCGGACACGATCCAGCCCGGCCGTGCACGCGAGCGGGTCGTCGTCGGAGGACTGGCCGGAATCGGACGTCTGCTGCGGATGCGGACCTCGCCTTGACACCCAAGCTCGGGTGTCAGACTGGCCTGGCTGTGGTTTCGCTCGCTAATCGGAGCAGTCGCAAAGGACCATTGGCGCTCGCGGCCGCCGTTCTCGCAATCCTCGCTCTGGCGCTGCCGGCCGGCGCCTCCGCCTACGTCTACCGGGGGGAACGAAGGAACCGAAACGGGTCGGCCGCGCGAACCTCGACGGCAGCGCCGCCAACCAGACCTTCATCTCCGGCGCCAATAGGCCGATCGGCCTCGCGGTCGACTCGCTGGCGCCACCGCTGCCGACTCCGCCCCTGGGCCCACCGGCGCCGCCGGTCAAGCCCTCCAACAACTTCACGTTCGTCGGCAAGCCGAAGCTGAACGCTAAAGCCGGCACCGCCACCCTCACCGCGAAGCTTCCCGGTGCCGGCAAGCTCGTTCTCAAAGTGGCGGGGGTGAAGAAGGCGACCAAGAGCGCCAAAGCCGCCGGCAAGCTGAAGCTGGCGGTGAAGCCGACGACCAAGACCGCCAAGATCCTGACCGAAGCCGGCAAGGCAAAGGTCACGGTGAAGGTCACCTTCACCCCGAGCGGCGGCGAGCCGCGCACCCGCACCCAAGCCGGTGACGCTGAAGCTGGAGAGCTAGTCGGCCGGCCGCGCTAGTTGTGCTTGGCGCCGCGGAAGGTGGTCGTGCAGTAGTCGAAGGTGACCCTGCCCGAGCCGTGCTTGCCGTTGGTGGTGAAGGCGATGTTGAAGCTGCCGTTGTAGGTCATGCCGCCGAACAGGACCTTGGCGGGAACCTCGAGTAGCTCGAACCCCGACGGCTTGCCGACCCCGCTGAGGTCGGCGCCGTTGATCCGGAAGCTCTTCAGCGGGAACTTGCCGAGGACCGTGACCGGGCCAGTCGCTTTGCAGGCTTCTTTGACTTCGGTGACCTCGGTGGTGAGGCCGCTGACGTAGATCTTGTCCTTCTGTTTGCCGGTCCCCTTCTTCAGCGTGAAGCTGCCAGGGGGAGAGCCAATCGTCCAGGCACCGGACTTCGGGTAGATCGGCCCGCCGGCGGCGCTGGCGAAGCCGGCGCCGAGCAGGGCGAAGGCGGCGAGGCTGGCGAGTGCGAGATGAAGACGGGACAAGACGGCGGCAATGTATCGCGGCATCCGCGCCCGTCTTGTCGCCTCGCACAGACCAGTAGGTGATTCCCACCCAATCTCTGCGAGGGGAGTGGGAGGATCGCCGCATGGACCTCGTGCACGAGTTCACCTACCGGGCGCAGCTGAAACCGCCGGTCGACGTCGGCGCCGGGCCGCTCGGCCACCGCCAGGTCTTCGAGGTGACCGGGGGAGAGGTGGAGGGTGAGCGCCTTGCCGGCAAGATCCTCAGTGGCGGCGGCGAGTGGTTCCTGGTCGGCCCCGACGGCTTCGGCCGCATCGACGTGCGGATCCAGATCGAGACCGCCGACGGCGCCCACATCTACGCCCAGTACGCCGGCCTGCTGGAGCTCAACGAGGCGGTGATGGGGTTCATCACCGGGACCAGCGAGGAAACCGGCTTCGGCGACCAGTACTTCCGCACCTCGCCGCGGCTGGAGAGCGGCGACCCGCGCTACGCCTGGGTCAACCAGACCGCCTTCGTCGCCGAAGGACGCGGCTGCCCCGGCTACGGGGTCGAATACCGCGTCTACCGCCTGACCTAGGCGGTCAGCCGAACCAGCGGGCGCGGCGGGTTGAGCCGAAGGCTTCCTTCTCGGCCACCTTGGCGGCCGAGGGCGGGTTGAAGGTCCCGGTCCGCTCGGGGCCGGAGAGGAAGTCGATGTCGACGCTGCCGACCCGGCCCTCGCCGAACTCGATGTAACAGGTGCCCTGGCCGAGGTGGCGGCCGGGCGCCTCGCCCGCTCCGAGCTCGGCGATCAGCGCCTGGGCGACGATGCGGGCGGCGCCCTCGGCGAAGACGCCGGCCTTCGGCACCCCGGCGGTGGCGACGTCGCCGACCGCCCAGACGCCGGGGAAGCGCGTGCGCAGGGTCGCCGGGTCGACCGGGATGTAACCGTCCTCGGTCATGCCGCTGGCGATCACCACCTCCGGCGCCCGGTGCTTGGGGACGCCGAGGAAGAGGTCGAAAGGCAGCTCACTGCCGTCGTTGAGGACGGCGACCTTGCGGGCAGGGTCGAGCGCGTCGACGCGCCGGCCGGTCAGCAGCTCGATCCCGCGCGCCTCGAACTCCTGCATCAATGCCGCCGAGGTCTCGGGTGAGGGCGGGACCGGCGAGGGCAGCGGGATCACGAAGGAGATCTCGCAGGCGTCGCGCACGCCGCGCGAGCGCAGCTCGTCGTCGAGCAGCAGCGCGCACTCGCTCGGCGCCGGCGGGCACTTGAAGGGGGCGCCGCAGACGCCGATCACGGCGCGGCCGCTGGAGAAGCTCGGGATCAGCCCGGCCAACCGTTCGGCCCCGGCCACCGAGTAGAACTCGTTGCCGGCCTCGGTCAGGCCGGGGGTGGCGGCGAGGTCGTAGTCGGCGCCGAGCGCGACGACGAGCAGGTCAGCCTCATGCTGACCGGTGTCGGTGCTGACCCGGCGCGCCTCGGGGTCGATCGCGGTCACCGTCTCGCGCAGCACCCGCACCCCCGGCTTGGTCAGATCGGCGTAGGGCATGCGGACCTCGTCCGCGCTCGCCTTGCCGAACATCAGGTCGAGCTTGGAGAAGCCGAAGACGAAGGCCTCGCCCTTGTCGATCAGGGTCACCTCGACCTCGTCGCCGAGCCGCTCCGAGAGCACGGTGCAAACCTCGAGACCGCCGAAGCCCGCGCCGAGCACGATCACGCGTTTGCTCATCGGTGCATCCTATTTGCGTGACGCCCGCCCTTGTGCCTCAGCGCAGCTCGTCGAGCGATTTGACCTCGAGGTCAAACGGCTCGTCAGCGGCGCGCCGCCGCCGGTACGGGGAGACGATCACGCGGTGGGTCTCACCGCAGGCGCAGGGCACCTCGATCGGGCTCGTGTCGCTCGAAGGGTCGGTGTCGACTTTGAGCCGGCGCAGCTCGCCGGCGGTTTTGCAGCCGAACGAGATCACCCAGCCGTAGTCGGGGGCGGGCTCAGAGCTTTTTTTCGAGCGGCGGGGCTGCGGCATCTGCCCATCCTCTCCTGTCGGGCGGCGGAGCGTCGGCCGGGTGGCGGGCGGATAGGCTTGCGGCGGTGAAGGTCGAGATGCTGAACGTCGGCCGGATGACCGCCTCGGCGGCGATCTGGCGCCAGGGGGAAGACTCGGAGGACAGGTTGACTCTGCCCGTTCCCGCCTACCTGCTCGAGACCGAGAGCGAGCGGATCCTTGTCGACACCGGGCTCCATCCCGGCGCCTGCGCTGACCCGATCGCCCACTACGGGCGCCCGGAGGCGATGGGCCTGTTCTCCTTCGAGCAGGACGAGCCGATCAGCGCTCAGGTCGACCCGGCGACGATCACCATGATCGTCCTCACCCACCTCCACTACGACCACGCCGGCGGCCTCTCCCTGCTGCCGGCGAGCATCCCCGTCGTCGTCCAGCGCCGCGAGTGGGAGGCCGGCCACGACGACGAGGCGATCGCCCGCAACTTCTTCTTCCCGCGCGACTACATCGACGACGAGCGCGAGGTGATCCTGGTCGACGGCGACCACGACCTGCTCGGCGACGGCTCGATCGAGCTGCTCTCGACTCCCGGTCACACCCCCGGCCACCAGTCGCTGCGGATCGGCGGCGACCTCGTGCTTGGCGCCGACGTCGCCTACTTCGCCACCGGCCTCGACGACCGCCGCTTCCCCGCCTTCGGCGACGACCTCGCCGCCCAGGGCCGCTCGGCCGACCGCCTCCGCGACCTGCGCGACGCCGGCGCCGCCGTCGTCCCCGGCCACGACCCCGACGCGTTGCGGCCGGGGCCGGTCAGCGCCGCCTGACCCCGCTCTACGCCCGGGCCCCGGCAGATCGAGTCCTGCATTTGCCCCCTATGACGTGGCAAATGCAGGACTCGATCGCGGTTAAGCCAGGAACGTGTCCTCGTGCGAGTACGGGGGCGAGCAGGCGCAGACGACGACGAGGTCGCCAGTGCCGGTGTTGTGCAGCTGGTGCACCGCGCCCGGCGCGATCACGGCGCAGTCGCCGGCCTCGACCTCGCGCTCCTCGTCGCCGATCCGCAGCAGGCCGCGGCCGGCGGTGACCAGGTAGAGCTCCTCGGAGGTGCGGTGGAAGTGGGCGGTGGTGCTGGCGCCGGGGGCGACCGTCGCCTCGGCCAGGCTCTGGTTGCGGGCGGGTGCGGGATAGCCGGGACCGGCCCACTCGCGGATCTCCGACCCGTCCTTGGTCCGGTAGGGCTGCAGCTCGGAGCGGCGGGAGACGTCCACGGCCGACATTTTGCCGCGAGGGCGCTCAGGGCGGGTCGAAGCCGAGCTTACGGCTGGCCGGCGTCGCGGTCAGGCCGTGGACGATGATCGAGGCGCCAACGCAGACGATCGCGGTCCAGTAGATCGTCGTCGCCTCGGTCGCGGTCAGCACGCCGGCGCCGATCGCCACGGCGACGTAGTAGAAGGAGCCGATCCCGCGCACCCCGAACCAGCCGACGAAGAGCTGCTCGAGCCGCGGCATGCGGCTGCCGGCGAAGGCGACGAGGACCGAGGCCGGCCGGATCGCCAGCAGCAGCGCCGGCGCCAGCAGCCAGCCGCTCAGTCCCGGCTCGCCGAGGCCGGCCAGGGTGACCGTGCTCCCGAGCAGGAGCACGAG
Source organism: Solirubrobacterales bacterium (assembly GCA_036265715.1). Taxonomy (GTDB): domain Bacteria; phylum Actinomycetota; class Thermoleophilia; order Solirubrobacterales; family 70-9; genus VAYN01. The sequence goes on from DATAON010000023.1 coordinate 21,880, forward strand.
CGCGAGCTCGGACACGTTCTCGACCACGGTCGCGCCCTCGTGGACCGGGCCGTGGTACTCGTGCTCGCGCTCGCGGCGGCGGAAGGCGAGGCCGCCCGCGAAAGCGGCGAGGAAGCCGTAGGCGCCGATGACCTCGGTCGCGCCGTAGATCGCCAGCACGCCGGCGATCGCCAGCCAGCCGTCGTACTCGGCCAGCAGCCACTCGCGCCCACGCAGCGCCGAGGTCGCCGAGCCGAGCGCCCAGCCGGCGAGCGCGCCGACCAGCAGGCCGACGACGATCGCGTAGAGGACGTCGGCGGCCAGCCAGTTGGCGAAGCTGCCGCCGTCGCCGGCGATCAGCAGCCCGAGGAAGAGGAAGGGGAAGGCGAGGCCGTCGTTGAGGCCGGCCTCCGAGGTGAGCGCGAATCGGGGCTCCTCCTCGCCGCCCTCGCCGGGCGGCCCGACCTGGATCTCGCCGGCCAGGACCGGGTCGGTCGGCGCCAGGATCGCGCCCAGCACGATCGCCGCGCCCCAGCCGAGGCCCATGATCAGGTGCCCGAAGCAGGCGACGGCGGCGATCGTCAGCGGCATCGCCAGCCCGATCAGACGTGCGGTCGAGGACCAGCCGCGCCAGCTGAAGCGGCGGTCGATCCGGATGCCGACCGAGAAGAGGGCGATCACGACGCTGATCTCCGAGGCCCGTTCGATCAGCTCGTAGTCGCGCAGCGGCTCGATCACGTTGACGCCGAGCGCGTTCAGCGCGATCGAGAAGCCGGCGCCCATCAGCAGGTAGACGATCGCCGGCGAGAAGGCGCGTTCGCGGTCGCGCGAGAGCGCCACCACCGCGATCAGGAGGGCGGCGCCGACGGCCAGCAGCCCGACCGCGTAGAGGTCGCCGAAGTGGAAGCCTGGGGCGGCGGCTAAGTGCGAGATCGGAGCGCCTAGGCGATCGTCGCCGTCAGCTGCGGCGGGGTCGAGATCGTCTGCAGGACCACGCAGTAGCGCTCGGTCAGCGCCAGCAGCGTCGCCAGTTCCTCCTCGTCGGCGTCGGTCTCGAGCTCGAAGCGGAGGCGGATCGCGCTGAAGCCGACCGGGGCGTCGCGGTCGACCGCGAGGGTGCCGCGGAAGTCGAGGTCGCCGTCGGCGTGGACGCTGCCGGACTCGACCGCGATCCCCAGCGAGGTCGCGACCGCGCGCAGGGTGACGCCGGCGCAGGCCGCCAGCGCCTCCAGCAGCATGTCGCCCGAGCAGAGCAGGGAGCCGTCACCGCCGGAGGCGGGGTGCAGGCCCGCCGCGGCAATCGCGCGGCCGGTGTCGACCGAGCAGGAGACGCCCTCGCCGAGGGTCCCTCTGGCCGAGAGCGTCACCAGCGCCGCCTCCGGCTCGGATTGGTAGCGCTCCTTCAGGGGAGCCTGAATCGATCGCAATGTATTTCTGTCCATGCCCCCATACTGGCGATTGCGCCCGCGGGCTCGGGAGTGATTGAATCGAGGTCTTGTTCCGGTCACTGCGCATCGCCGCCGTCCTCGCCCTCTTTGCGGTCGCGGCGCTGGCCGCCAGCGCCTCGGCGGGGGCCGCCGGCAGCGGCGTCTACCCGGCCAAGCTGAGCGTCGCCGGCAGCCTCACGGTCACCACCGTCCACGACTTCACCGGCCCCTGCGAGCGCAACCAGGGCTGGACGATCGAAGCCAGGGCCGACGTCAACGTCGCCAGCAAGATCCAGCTCGAATGGATCCAGCAGGGTGGGATCGTCCAGGGCACCGACGCCAAGACCCCCGGCGGCGCCAAGAACAAGAACGTGATGAGCGGCTACCACGAGTCCAACTTCTGCCCGCCCGAGGAACCGATCCCGTTCGAGGAGAGCGACAAACCGCAGTGCTCCAGCCACAGCGGCGCCGGCATCGCCGACATCGCCGGCAGCAGGAGCAAGATCACGATCGGGATCGGCCGCAAGGGCGGCGGCGAACAGGACCCCAGCTGCCAGGGCGGCTTCGTGATCGGCCCGAAGCCGGTCGGCGCCAACATCGGCACCCTGCAGTCCGACTACGACGCGATCGTGCTGCCGCTGGGCGTCGGCGTCGGGCCCTTCAAATCGCTGCGGGTGGGCAAGAAGGTCACCCGCAAGATCAAAGTCTCCGGGCCCTGCTCGCAGGGCGTCAAGGCGACCACCTCGGTGTTCCGCGACGACGTCTGCACGGTCAAAGGCAGCTTCGACGTCACCGTCCAGCGCCTGCCGGGCAAAGGCCGCAGCGGCTTCACCACCGCCGGCGTCTTCACCGCGCCGCGCGCCTGGTAGCTACTCGACCTCGAACCGATCCGGGACGAAGCTCTGGGTGTCGGCCGGCGGCCGCTCGTAGGCGCGCTGTTGGCGCGGCGGCAGCTTGATCTTCTCCGTGGCGACCTTGCCGTAGGGAACCTGTTCGAGCAGGTGGCTGATCAGGTTGAGGCGGGCGGTGCGCTTGTCGTCGGCCTCGACCACCCACCAGGGCGACTCCTTGGTGTCGGTGTAGGCGAACATCTCGTCCTTGGCCTCGGCGTAGTCGACCCAGCGGGCGCGCGCCTCCAGGTCCATGCCACTCAGCTTCCACTGCTTGGCGGGGTTGTCGATCCGGGCTTTGAAGCGGCGCTCCTGCTCGTCGTCGGAGACCGAGAGCCAGTACTTGACCAGGACGATCCCGGACCGCATCAGCATCCGCTCGAAGCGCGGCGCCGAGCGCATGAACTCCTCGTACTCGGCTTCGGCGCAGAAGCCCATCACGTGCTCGACCCCGGCTCGGTTGTACCAGCTGCGATCGAAGAGGACGATCTCCCCGGCGGCCGGCAGGTGGGCGACGTAGCGCTGGAAGTACCACTGCGTTTTCTCGCGCTCGGTCGGGGTGCCGAGGGCGACGATCCGCATCACCCGTGGGTTCGTCTTTTCGGTGATCCGCTTGATCACGCCACCCTTGCCGGCGGTGTCGCGGCCCTCGAAGACGACGACGACTTTCAGCCCCTCCTGGACCACCCATTCCTGCAGCTTCACCAGCTCGGTCTGCAGCCGGCCGAGCTCCTTTTCGTACTGCTTCTTGGAGAGCTTGCGGGGCGCTTCGTCGTCCGCCATCGACTGAGGGTACTCAGACCTGGCGCTCGCGCCCAGCCCAGAACTCGTCGCGCAGGGTGCGCTTCAGGACCTTGCCCTGGGTGCTGCGGGGCAGCTCGCGGAAGTGCACGCCCTTCGGAGCCTTGACGCTGCCGAGCTGGGCTTTGCAGAGCGCGATCAGCTCCTCGGCCGGGACCTCGGCGCCGGGCTTGCGCTCGACGATCGCGGTCACCGCCTCGCCCCACTTCTCGTCCGGGACGCCGATCACCGCGCAGTCGAGCACCGCCTCGTGGGCCCAGATCACCCGCTCGACCTCGCTCGGGAAGACGTTGAAGCCGCCGCTGATGATCAGGTCGCGCTTGCGGTCGACGATGTAGTGGTAGCCGTCGGGATCGCGGTAGCCGACGTCGCCGGTCGCGTGCCAGCCGCCGGGGCGGCGGACCTCGGCGCTCGCCTCCGGGTTCTCGTAGTACTCCTTCATCACCAGGTCGCCGCGCAGCACGATCTCGCCGCGCTCCCCGTCGCCGAGGAGCGCGCCGTCGTCGTCCATGATCGCTACCGCGGCGATCATCGAGGCCCGCCCGCAGCTCGCCAGGCGCCCGCGCTTGCCGGGGTCGGCGAGCGCCTCGACGTGCTCGGCCGGGCTCATGTAGGTCGCCAGCATCGGCGCCTCCGACTGGCCGAAGCACTGCGCCATCACCGGCCCGAACACGTCCATCGCCTCGACCAGCTTGTCGGCTGACATCGGCGCCGCCGCGTAGAGGAAGTGGCGCAGCGAGGAGTAGTCGCGCTCGCGCACGGCGGGGTCGGCGAGCAGCGCGTAGATCGCGGTGGGAGGGAGGAAGAGGCGGCTGACCCGGTCGCGCTCGATCGAGTCGAGCACGGTCGCCGGCACGACCCCGTCGTGGATCACGATCGCGCCGCCTTCGCCGAGGCTGGGGAAGCCGACGGTGCCGGCCGCATGGGTCATCGGCGTCGCCATCAGGTAGACCGGCCGCCCCTCCTCCTTCATGTGGGCGTTGAAGCCGAGGCTCATCGTCATGAACTGGCGGTCGGAGATCGTGATCGCCTTCGGCAGCCCGGTGGTGCCGCCGCTGCCGAGGAACATCAGCTTGCGCTCGGGGTCGTGGGGGAGGCTGGGCGCCAGCGCGCCCGGCGCTCCCAGCCAGGCCTCGAACTCGTCCCCGAGCTCGTCGTCGCCGAAGCTGACCGAGCCCTGGATCCCCGGCGTCCCGGCCAGCAGCGCCTCGGCCCGCTCGCGGTAGGCGGCGGAGAAGATCAGGTAGTCGCACTCGAGCAGCTCCAGCAGCTGGGTCAGCTCCGCCTGCTCGGCTTTCGGGTTGAGCGCCACCCAGGCCGCGCCGGCCCGCAGCACCCCGATCACCGCCGCGTAGCCGAGCGGCCCGTTGGGGGCGAAGATCGCGACCTTGCCGCCGTTCCCGAGGCCGCGCTCGCGCAGGCCGACGGCGACGCGGTGGGTCAGCGCGGCGAGCTCGCCGTGGCTGAGCGCGAGGCCGCCGTCGGCGCGGACCACGCTGGGAGCGCTTGGATCAATCCCGAAACCGCGGTCGAGATAGTCGATGAACATCGGCATGGCCATCGTAGGCTGGGCCGATGGGCGAGCCGCTGGATCCTGACGCGTTTGTTGTCGAGCGGGCCAAAGTGCGCGGGGTGGAGATTGCCTATGTGCGCGCCGGCGCCGGTGGCTACCCGCTGCTGCTGGTCCACGGCTGGCCGGAGACGATGCGGATCTGGTGGCGCAACATCGAGCCGCTGGCCGCCGCCGGCTTCGAGGTGATCGTCCCCGACCTGCGCGGCTTCGGCCGCTCCGGCCTCGACCCCGAGGGCTTCTACGACCTCGCCGCCCACTCGCGCGACCTGCAGGCGCTGGTCGCCGAGGAGCTCGGCCACGAGCGCTGCGCCGCGGTCGGCGGTGACCTCGGCGGCGGCGTCATCCAGGACCTCTCGCTGCGCTTCGAGGGCTTCGTCGAGCGTCAAGTCCTCTTCAACTGCGTGCTGCCGGTGCTGCCGGCCGCCTACGAGGCGGCCGGGATCGAGTCGAGCCCCTCGGCGCCGATGCGGATGGCCGCCGACTACTTCCGCCGCCAGGCGCGCGAACCCGACGAGCTGGCGGCCGAGCTCAACACGCCGGAGAAGCGCCGGCGCTATGTCGCCGAGTTCTACGGCCACCGCTTCTGGGCGGCGCCGGGATCTTTCTCGCGAGGCGAGGCCGAGTTCATGGCCGAGCCCTTCGTCGACCCCGACCACCTCTATGCGGGCTGGGGCAACTACGGCAGCGCCCTCGGCGTGCGTCCCAGCTCAGAGCGCCCCCGCCTGTCCGAGCGCAGCGCCGTGCCCACCCTCGCCCTCTACGGCCCCGACGACCACGTGATCTGGCGCCAGTTCCCGCAGATGTGCGAAGTCGCCTTCACCGAGCTAATCGGCCCCTTCGTCGTCACCGGCGCCGGCCACTTCCTCCAATGGGAGCGGGCCGACTTGCTGAACAAGACGATCGAGTACTTCCTCGCCGACCTGCGCTAGGTGGCCGGGGCGACGGTGCGCGCGTGAGTGACGGCGGCGAGCACGACCAGCGCCGCGGCCGTGCCCAGCGCCAGGGTCAGGCTCGCCTTGACCAGCAGCGCTCCGCAGAGGGCGCCGGCGAGGATCGCCACCACCGCGGCCCCGCGCCGCTCCAGCGCGTCGGCTGAGGCGAGCGGCGCGTGCGAGGCGAAGGCGGTCAAGGTCAGGTTGAGGACGGTGGTGGCGACGTTGCGGTCGCCGGCCCGGCGCGCGACCGTGTTCCGCAGGCCCATCGCGGCGGCGAGGATTGCGATCAGCAGGTAGGCGCTGAACTCGCCCGGCTCGATCGCCGCCACGGCGGCCAGCACCGTCGCCAGCCCGATCAGCCCGATCTCGATCGGGCCGGCGAGGGCGCCGGGGTGGCCGGGGTCGACCGGACGCACGAAGAAGGCCGCGGCGCCGGCGCCGAGGAGGAAGGCGAGCAGGCTGACCAGCGGCGCCGTCACCGGGGCGCCGTCGGCGCCGCCGATCCCGATGCCGAGGAAGATCACGTTTCCGGTCTGCATCGCCACGAAGACCTGGCCCAGGGCGATGAAGCTGACCGCGTCGAGGATGCCGGTGACGAAGGTGAGGATCAGCAGCGTCCGCGTCAGCCCGTCCCACATGGGTACAGATTTGATCTAGGATGCCCGCTTCCTTTGCGCAAGCTCTACGCCACCCTCGTCCTCGCGCTGTCCCTCGCCCTGCTCGTCGCCGGCTGCGGCAGCTCTGACGACGACTCGACCGGCTCCGAGACGAGCGCCAGCGCCGCCAACTGCGAGCCCGGCAACCTGCCGACCGAGACCGCGGGGATGCTCACCGTCGCCACCGACAAACCGGCCTACCCGCCGTACTTCGAAGACGACGACCCGACCAACGGCGAAGGCTTCGAGAGCGCGGTCGCCTACGCGATCGCCAAGCAGCTCGGCTACCCGGCGGCGAAGGTGAAGTGGACGGTCGAGCCGTTCAACTCCTCCTACGCGCCCGGCCCCAAGGACTTCGACTTCGACGTCAACCAGATCTCGATCACCCCGGCCCGCGAAAAGGCTGTCGACTTCTCGGCCCCGTACTACACCGCCAACCAGGCGGTGCTGGCGCTGAAGGACTCCGACGCGGCCAAGGCGACCACGATCGAAGAGCTGGCGGACGTCAAGTTCGGCGTCCAGATCGGCACCACCAGCCTCTCGGCGACCGAAGAAGTGATCGATCCCAGCTCCAAACCGGACGTCTTCAACAACTCCACCGACGTCGTCACCGCGCTCAAAAACGGCCAGATCGAAGCGATAGTCGTCGACCTGCCGACGGCGCTCTACCTGACCGCGGTCGAAGTGCCCGAGGCGACCGTGATCGGCCAGTTCGCCGATCCCGAAGGCGACGAATGGGGCGCCCTGCTGGCAAAAGACTCGCCGCTGACCGATTGCGTTTCCGGTGCAGTCGAAGCGCTCGAAGCCTTGGGCGAGCTCGAAGCGATCAACACCAAGTGGATGAGCGCCGCGGCTGGCGCTCCCTTGCTCGAATAGCGCTCTCTCCGAGGGGCTGGTTGGCGGGAGGGGCGGTGGTTGCCTCTTTGGGAATTAGTCGCGTCCCCTGAAGGGGACTGCTCCGCAATGAGGAGCGCGCCTATGGCGCGCAGATTCAAGGGAAGGGCCTTCGGCACATTCCCAAAGAGGCAACCACCGCCCCTCTCACGAATCGTCCCTCGTTGATCTGAAGATGCAAGGGACGCTCGCTCGCTTTTGAGCAACTGCACCTTGGAGCCCTTGCCATCTCCGACGCGTCCTGGAGCCCTTGTCTATTTCCAGGGCGTCCCGGTGCGCGGGTGATGAGCGGGGACGGTGGGGCTCCTGGGCGAATGTGCCGAAGGCCCTTTCCTTATTCCAGCTCGCCATAGGCGAGCTCCCTATTGCGGAGCAGTCCCCTTCAGGGGACGCGACTCAATTCGCCCAGGAGCCCCACCGTCCCCGCTTACCGCCGCCCCCCGAAGCCGTCCCCGGGCGTGGTCAGAATCGCGCTCGGATTGTCCGACTCCGCCGTCATCAGCGATCGCCGCTTGCAGCGTGAGGCCGCGAAGCGGCGACAGGAGCGACGTTCGCAGGCGATCGCGGCGGTCTCCACGGTCATCGTCCTCGGCGGGCTCGCGACCTGGATCCTGACCAGTCCCGGTTGGCCGGAAGTCCGCGAGCTGTTCTTCAACTGGGGCGTCTTCAAGGAAGCGTTCCCGGAAGTGCTGGAAGGGTTCTGGCTCGACGTGAAGCTGTTCGTGATCGTCGAGATCGCGGTGCTGATCGTCGGACTGGGGATCGCGTTGCTGCGGACCAGCCGTGGCGCGGCGCTGTTCCCGCTGCGGCTGCTGGCCGCGGTCTGGGTCGACGTGTTTCGCGGCGTGCCGACGATCCTGCTCGTCTACCTGGTCGGGTTCGGGATCCCGGCCCTGCAGCTCAGCGGGCTCCCGACCGACCCGGTCGTGCTGGGCGGCATCGCCCTCGGCCTCTCCTACAGCGCCTACGTCGCCGAGGTCTACCGCGCCGGCATCAACTCGGTCCACCGCGGCCAGCGCGACGCGGCGCTGGCGGTCGGCCTGACCGAGGCGCAGACGATGCGCCACGTGATCCTGCCGCAGGCGGTGCGGCTGCTGCCGCCGCCGCTGCTGAACGACTTCGTCTCGCTGCAGAAGGACGTCGCCCTGGTCTCGATCCTCGGCCCGCTCGAGGCCTTCCGGATCGCCCAGATCTTCCAGGGCCAGGAGTTCAACTACACGCCGCTGATCGCGGCGGCGCTGCTCTACCTGGCGGTCACGGTGCCGCTGGCCCGGGTGGTCGACCGCATGGGCGGCGCCCACGGGGAGGTCAAATAGTGGCCGCCCCGGTGCTGGAGCTGCGCGGCGTGACCAAGGCCTTCGGCGAGCGGCAAGTCCTGCGCGGGATCGACCTCACGGTCGCCGAGCACAAGGCGATCGCCCTGATCGGCGCCTCCGGCTCGGGCAAGTCGACGCTGCTGCGCTGCATCGACCTGCTGGTCGAGATCGACGACGGCGACGTCTTCCTCGACGGCGAGGTGATCACCGACCCCTCCGTCGACGCGGTCGCCGTGCGCCGCCGCCTCGGCCTCGTCTTCCAGGCTTACAACCTGTTCCCGCACCTGACCGCGCTGGAGAACGTGGTCCTGGGGGAGACCCGCGCCCACGGCATCCCCCGCGCCGAGGCCGAGGAACGCGGCCGCGCCCTGCTCGCCCGCTTCGGCCTCGCCGGCCGCGAGGACGACCGGCCCGACAACCTCTCCGGCGGTCAGCAGCAGCGGGTCGCGATCGCCCGCGCCTTCTCCGGCAAGCCGCGGGCGCTCTTGCTCGACGAGGTGACCAGCGCCCTCGACCCGGAGCTGGTCGGCGAGGTGCTGGCGGCCGTGCGCGACCTCAAGCAGGAGGGGATGACGATGGTGATCGCCACCCACGAGATGAGCTTCGCCCGTGAGGTCGCCGACGAGGTCGCCTTCCTGCACGAGGGCAGGCTGGTCGAGTCGGGGCCGCCGGAGAAGGTGCTGGGCGAGCCTGAGCGCCCGGAGACCCGCCGCTTCCTCAGCCGCCTGCTGGAGGCCGGCCGGATCTGAAAGTTTGAGGGGTCCCCGGGCCGGGCACGGGTAACCGATGGCCGAGCTCGTATTGGGACCGCTGCTGCGCTACGTCAGCGAAACCGAGGCTACCGTCTGGGTCGAGACCGACGCGCCCTGCGAGGTCGAGATCCTCGGCCGCGCCGAGCCGACCTTCAGCGTTGAGGAGCACCACTACGCGCTGGTTCGGATCGAGAGCCTGGAGCCGGGCAGCTTCAACGAGTACGAGGTCGCGCTGGACGGCGAGCGGCGCTGGCCCGAGCCCGACTCCGAGCTGCCGCCGAGCGCCATTCGCACTTTGGGGCGCGACGCACCGCTTGATATCTGCTTCGGCTCCTGCCGGGTGGCGCTGCCGCACACCGAGCCCTACGTCCACAGCAAGGACCGCCACGAAGACGGCCGCGAGTTCGACGCGCTGCGGGTGCTGGCGAGCGAGATGCTGCGCGGCGAGCACAGCGAGTGGCCGGAGCTGCTGTTCCTGCTCGGCGACCAGGTCTACGTCGACGAGGGCTCGCCGCAGGCGCGCGCGAAGATCCGCGAGCGCCGCGGGACCGCGACCCCGCCCGGAGAGGAGGTCACCGACTACACCGAGTACTCGTGGCTCTACGAGGAGTCGTGGGGCGACCCTCTGATCCGCTGGCTGTTCTCGACCGTCTCGGTCTCGATGATCTGGGACGACCACGACATCAGCGACGACTGGAACATCTCGCACTCCTGGCTGCAGGAGATGCGCGAACGCTCCTGGTGGCATCGCCGCGCCACCGCCGGGGCGATGAGCTACTGGGTCTACCAGCACCTCGGCAACCTCTCGCCGCGCCACCTCGACGAGAACGACCTCTACCGCGAAGTGCGGGGGAACCGGGACGCGACCGCGCCGCTGCGCGAGTTCGCCGAGCACGCCCACCTCGACGGCTCCGGGACCCGCTGGAGCTTCTGTCGCGACCTCGGCAACACCCGCGCGATCTTCCTCGACTCGCGGGCCGGGCGCGTGCTCGAGCCCGAGCGGCGGGCGATGGTCGACGACGACGAGTGGGAGTGGATCGTCGAGCACGCCACCGGCGACTTCGACCACCTGCTGCTCGCGACCACGATCCCGTTCCTGCTCTCGCCCGGCTTCCATCACCTTGAGGCCTGGAGCGAGCGGGTCTGCGACGGCGCCTGGGGAGGGCTGGCGGCGCGGGCGGCCGAGAAGCTGCGCCGCGGCGTCGACTTCGACCACTGGGCCTCCTTCGGCGAGACCTTCGCGCGCCTGCGCGGGCTGATCGAGGAAGTCGGCTCGGGGGCGCACGGCAAGCCGCCGGCCTCGATAGTCGTCCTCTCCGGCGACGTCCACCACGCTTACTTGGCGGAGATCGGGTTCGAGCCCGGCGCCAAGGTCGAGAGCGCCGCCTATCAGGCGGTCTGCTCGCCCTACCGCAACCCGCTCGACGAGAAAGAGCGCTCGGTGATCAAGGCCGGCTTCTCGCGCCCGTTCACCGCTCTGACCAAGGCTCTGGCCGGCGCCGCGGGCGCCGAGGATCCCGGCATCCGCTGGCGCCTCACCGACGGCCCGTACTTCGACAACCAGGTGGCGACGCTGCGGATCGACGGCCGCCAGGCGCAGATGAAGCTCGACAAAACGGTGCCCGGGGACGAGGACGAGCGCCGCCTCGACTGCGTCTTCGAACGCCGCCTCGCCTAAGCGGGTGATCGCCATTTCCCCCCGATAGGGGAGGAAATGGCGATCACCCCCTGCAAAACCCACCTGTTTACTCAAATCATTTGACGAGCCGGCTTCGATGGTGTTATGGTCGCCGCCGGTCGACCAATCAGAGAACCTGATTCAGGGCGACTGACATAGCCCGCACCTGTGCCTTAATCGGTTAAAGGGCCGGATTTGTAAGCCGGAGATCCGGGTTCGAGCCCCGGCAGGTGCATTCGTCAAATCGGGAGACCGGGGAGCAGGGCTATGGGGGAGCAGAACCTTTTCGACAGTTTCGACGGGATCGCAGTCCGCGAGGACGGCGAGGTCCACTGGGCAGCACGGGCGCCGTACCGGCCCGAGCCCGGCTTCGACCTGATGCTGGTGCCGCGGGTCCCCGACTGGTGGGACCACGAGGCGCCGCGCCAGGCCTTGGAGCGGATCGAAGCGGAGCCGTGGGTCGACTCGGTCACTCAGACCGGCGACGCGGTGAGGCTGCGACTCGACGACGCGTGGGTGGAGACGGCGGGAGCCGAGCTCGAGGCGGGGGAGGGGGCGCTGGCCAACGGCGACCTCGCCTCGGGCAAGAACTTCGCGGTGTACTTCTGGGGCGCCAACACGACCAAGGCGCTGCACATCGGCCACCTGCGCAACCTTGCGGTCGGCAACGCGATCGGCGCCTCGCTGGCTCAGGGCGGCGGCCGGGTCGAGCATCGCAGCCTGATCTGCGACGTCGGCCGCAGCATGGGCGAGGCGATGGCCGGAGTCGTCGCCAAGGGCGGGGACGAGCAGGTCTGGCCTGAGGGCGACGAGAAGTCCGACCACTTCGTCGGCGGCGCCTACGCCGACTACGTCAAGGCCGGACGCAACGGCGGCGGCGAGGGCGACGACGGCGCCGAGGACTCGGTCGCGCGCGAGTCCTCGATGTACAACGACCGCGCCGACGAGCTGATGATGCGGGTCCTCAAGGGCGACCAGCAGGCGATCGAACTGTGGTCGAAAACGCGCGCCTGGGTGATCTCCGGCCAGCGCAAGACCCTGGCCCGGCTCGGGGTCGCCTTCGACAAGGTGATCTTCGAGTCCGACTTCCTGCCCGAGGTCGCCGAACTGACCAACCTCGGGCTCGGCGAGGGGACGCTGACTCGGCGCTACGGCGACGACATGGTCATGTACGAGACCAGGCGCGAGGAGCTGGAGGAGATGCCCCTGGTCCGCGCCGACGGCCTCCCGACCCAGCACATGCGCGCGCTCGCCTACTGGTCGGCGGCGCCCGAGCTTGACGACTGCGTCTCGCTGCAGGTCTGCGGCAACGAGTGGGTCTCCCACGTCACCTGCCGGCGCCAGCTGATCGACGCGCTCGGCGTCAGCAACGGCAACGGCAACGGCAGCAAGAAGGGCGGTGGCCCGCCGACCCACGACATCTTCCACGGCATGGTCGCCCGCGACCGCCAGTCGATCAGCTCCAGCAAGAAAGGCGCGCTGCTGATCGACGAGCTGGTCGAGTGGGTCGAGGCCGAGGTCGGCAACCACCCCGGCGGCGCCGAGGTCCGCGCCAACCACCCGGCGCCCGACCGCATTCCCGCCCAGGTCGCGCTCGGCTACTTCCTCCTGCAGCCGACCACCAAGCAGGTCGACTTCACGCCGGAGAAGCTGCTGCGCGAGAACAAGGAGAGCCTCGGCTGGGACCTCGCCCGCGCCCAGGCCCACCGCGGCGGCGCCGCCGCCCTTGCCGGCGAGCGTCCCGCCGCCGACCCCGACTACCGCTTCGCGGTCGTGCAGGCTGAGATGTACCGGCGCCACCTGCGCAGCGCGGTCGAGAGCTTCGACGCGATCCAGCTCGCCCGCTACCTCTCGCACTTCTCACGCTGGTACTGCGAAGCCGAGCGACCGCCGGAGGTCGAGCGGGTGGTGCAGACGGTGATCGCCCGCGGCGTCGACGGCCTCGGGTTGGGAGGCAGCTGATGCGCACGCTGCTGGTCGACAACCACGACTCCTACACCTACAACGTCTTCCACCTGCTGGCGGCCGCCTCCGGCGAGGAGCCGGTCGTGGTCAACAACGACGCCGTCTCCTGGCGGGTCCTGCAGCGCTCGGACTTCGACGCCTACGTGCTCTCGCCGGGCCCGGGCCGGCCCGAACGCTGGCACGACTTCGGCGTCTGCCGCGACATCCTCACCTACAGCGAAGTGCCGGTGTTCGGGATCTGCCTCGGCCACCAGGGCCTCGGCAACCTGCTCGAGGGCGGCGTCAACGTCGCCCCGGAAGCGATGCACGGCCGCCTCAGCCACGTCCGCCACAGCGGCACCGGCCTCTTCGAGGGCGTGCCCCAGGACTTCTCGGTGGTCCGCTACCACTCGCTCGCGATCACCCGCTCGATGGGCTCCGAGGGCGAGGAGACCGCCTGGGCCGACGACGGCGTGGTGATGGGGATCGAGCACAGCACCCGGCCGATGTGGGGCGTCCAGTTCCACCCCGAGTCGGTCGCCACCGAGCACGGCCTGCAGATCGCCAAGAACTTTTACGCGCTGGCCGAGCGCCATGCCGCCACCGCCAGCCCTCCCCGCCGACGGGCCGAAATGTCGCCTCAGGGGCAACAAAACGGCCCATCGGCGGCGGTTGAGGTCGAGCCGGAGGCGCGGATGGACATCCACTGGCGCGAGTTCGAGGGGGAGGCGCCGACCGAGCAGCTCTACGAACGGCTCTTCGGCGACGCCGAGAGCTCCTTCTGGCTCGACAGCGCCGACGCGCCGACCTGGCTGGCGCAGTGCTCCTACCTGGGGACCAGCGACGGCCCCGGTAACTGCCTGCTCGAGTACGACGTCGACGCCGGCGAGATCGCGGTCGAGCGCGACGGGGTGCGGACGATCGTCCACAAGTCGATCTTCGACTTTCTCGACCGCGAGCTGGCGCTGAACGGGATCGAGCCGCCGCCGGTGGTCGACCGCGGCCTGGTCGGCGGCTTCGTCGGCTATCTCGGCTACGAGTGCAAGGCCGACACCGGCGCCCGCAACCTGCACAGCTCCGACCTGCCCGACGCCGCCTTCATGCTCGCCAACCGCCTGCTCGCGGTCGACCACGCGAAGGGGCGCAGCTACCTGTTCGCGCTCGGGCCGGCCGGCGACGGCGCGGCCGAGCGCTGGCTCGAGGAGGTCGAGCCGATCGTCGCCGCGGCGATCGCCGAGCCGCCGCCGCTCGCGCCCCTCGCTGAGCCCGAGGACCCCGACGGCCACGTCAGCTTCCGCTGCGGCCGTGGTCGCGAGCGCTACCTCGCCGACATCCTCCGCTCGCAGGCCGAACTGGCCGCCGGCGAGTCCTACGAGGTCTGCCTCACCGACCAGATCTCGACCGACGCCAGCCCCGACCCCTACGCGCTCTACCGGCAGCTGCGCCGCACCAACCCGGCCCCGTTCGCGGCCTTCCTGCGCTTCGGCGAGAACGCGATCGTCAGCTCCTCGCCCGAGCGCTTCCTCTCCGTCGACCGCGAGCGCCAGGTCCAGGCGCGGCCGATCAAGGGAACGATCTCCCGCCACGAGGACCCGCAGGAGGACGCCGCCCGCCGCCAGTTCCTCAGCGACGACGAGAAGACCAAGGCCGAGCACCTGATGATCGTCGACCTGCTCCGCAACGACCTCGGGCGGGTCTGCGACGTCGGCAGCGTCAGCGTCCCCGACCTGATGGTGGTCGAGCCCTACGCGACCGTGCACCAGGTCGTCTCGACCATCGTCGGCAGCCTCGAACCACACCGCAGCGCCGCCGAGTGCGTGCGCCACTGCTTCCCAGGCGGCTCGATGACCGGGGCGCCGAAGGAGCGGACGATGGAGATCATCGACAATCTCGAGGCCGAGGCGCGCGGCGTCTACTCCGGCGCGATCGGCTACTTCGGCCTCGACGGCACCACGGACCTCAGCATCGTCATCCGCACGATCGTGATGCGGCCCGGGCGGACGACGATCGGCGCCGGCGGCGCGATCGTCATGCAGTCCGACCCCGAGGAGGAGTTCGACGAGATCCTCCTCAAGGCGCGGGCGCCGATGACGGCGATCGCCGAAGCGGTGACCGGCCGCGGCGAGCAGGGCGAGGCCTGGAGCATCGAGTTGGAGCCGGTCCGGCGCGGCGAGGTGCCGGCATGAAATCCCGTGGTTCCTTTTTAACCCCAGAGGACCGAAAGGAACCACGCGATCGGGAGGCGGCGGGGGATGGGCGCGAGTGGCAGGTGCGCGGGGCGGAGCTTGGCGACGTCGCTGCGGTGGCGGTGGCGGTCGAGGCGCTGCTGACCGAGCTCGGCGGGCGCCGGGCGCCCCGCCCCGCGCTGGAAGCCGAGGCGCGGGCCCTGGTCGAGGACCCGAGCGAGGGCAGCGTCCTCGTCGCCGACGGCGACGGCGGCATCGTCGGCGTGCTGGCGGCGAGCTGGATCCGGGCGATCCACGTGCCCGGCCGCTACGTCGTCGTCGAGGACCTCTGGGTCGACCCCGAGTGGCGCAGCGCCGGGGTCGGGGCGGGGCTGATGGACGCGCTCGTCGCCGACGCCCGCGAGCAGGGCGCGCTGCGCCTGGAGGTGGGTCTGCCGCGCGAGGACTTCGCCGCGATCGCCAAGACCGAGGCCTTCTACAGCGCCAACGGGTTCGAGCACCTGGGGCCGAGGATGCGGCGGTTGCTGGAATGACGGAGCTGTTGATGATCGAGCAGCGCCGCGGCAGCGGCGACGCCGCCCCCTGGGTCCGCGAAGGCGACCAGCGCCTGCCCGGACAGGACAGCAACCAGCGCCTCGACGAGCTCGGCGCCGGCCTGGCCCGCCACGGCAGCGTCCGCGCCGTCGCCGCCGACGCCGATGACGCCGCTCTCGAGCGCACGCTCGCCGTCCTGCACGAGCAGCGCTACCTGGAGGCGCTGGCGGCGGTCAACGGCGAGCACGTCTTGCTGCCGGAGTTCGCGCCGCCCGGGCTGGAGCCGGACATCCCGGTCGCCGCCGCGCTCGTCGCCGCCGCCCGCGAGGGTGTGCGCACGGCGATCACCGCCGCCGAGCGCCTGCTCGCCGGCGCCCAATACACCTACGCGGTCTGCCGCCCACCCGGCCACCACGCCGGCCCCGACTTCCTCGGCGGCTACTGCTACCTCAACAACGCCGCCGCCGCGGCCCAGACCCTGCGCGCCGGCGGCCTGGCGCCGGTGGGGATCCTCGACCTCGACCTCCACTACCCGAACGGGACCGCGGCCCTGGTCGGGCGGATCGGCGAGGCGACCCTGCACTCGCTGCACGCCTCGCCGGTCACCAACGTCGCCCCCGGCACGGTGTTGCCGCAGTTCGAGGGCGAACGCGCCGTCGCCTTCGCCGAGAGCCCGGCTGAGGAGGATTACGCCGGCGAGGTCGCCGCCTCGATCGAGGCGCTGGCGGCCGATTCGGCAGCGCTGGTGGTCTCGCTCGGCTACGACACGGTCAGCGGCGATCCCCACGGCGACTGGGGATTCTCACCCCAGATCTTCGCCGAGATCGGCTCGCTGCTGGCCGCCTCCGGGCTGCCGGTCTGCGTGATCCAGGAGGGCGGCTACTCGCTGCCGGCGCTCGCCGCCTGCAGCCACGCCTTCGCCAACGGGTTGCTCGGGGGCGAGGAGCGATGAGCGGGCTGGAGCCGTTCCGCGATCGCCTCGACGTGATCGACGACCAGATCGCCCGCCTGCTCGGCGAGCGCTTCGAGATCTGTCGCGAAGTCGCCGTCTACAAGAGCCGGCACGAGATCCCGATGATGCAGCCCGACCGGGTCAAGATCGTCCGCGAGCGCTACCTCGCCCGCGGCGCCGAGGTCGACCTGCCGCAGGACTTCACCGCCGACCTCTTCGACCTCCTGATCGCCGCCACCTGCAAGGCCGAGGACGAGCTGATGGACCGGCTGGCGGCGCGGGGGAGGGCGGAGGCGTGAGCGCGCTGCCGCCCGGGCCGCGGATGCCGCGCGCCCTGCAGGCGATCGGCTGGACGCAGCGGCCGCTGCCGTTCCTCGAGCGCTGCCAGCGCCGCTACGGCGACACCTTCACGCTGCGGATCCGCCACTGGGGCGACTGGGTGATCCTGGCCGACCCCGCCGACGTCAAAAAGGTCTTCACCGCTGGCGACGCGGTCGGCGTCGACATCGCCAACCCGCTGCTCGGCCCGGTCCTCGGCCCGCGCTCGGTGATGCTGCTGGAAGAACCCGAGCACATGACCAGGCGCAAGCTGATGCTGCCCTCCTTCCACGGCCGCAGCGTCGCCGCCGAAGCCGAGGCGATGACTGCGCTCGCCCAGCGCGCGATCGACGGCTGGCCGCTCGGCGAGCCGTTCGCGCTCTGGCCGCGGATGCAGGACATCACCCTCGACGTGGTCATGCGGGCGGTCTTCGGCCCCGATCCCGATCCGCGCCTGGAGACGCTGCGCGAGCGGCTGCGGACGCTGACCGGCTGGCTGAACGAGCCTCGCAACCTGGCGATGCTCTCCCTCTTCGGCCCCGACTTCGTCGCCCGCAGCCGCGGCTACCGGGCGGCGATGGAGCCGGTCGAGGCCGCGGCGATGGACGAGGTGCGCCGGCGCCGCGCCGAGCCCGGCCGTGAGGACATCGTCTCGATGCTGGTCGGGGCCCGTTACGAGGACGGCTCGCCGATGAGCGACCGCGACCTGCGCGACGAACTGGTCACCCTGCTCAGCGACGGCCCGACCTCGACCTCGCTCTCCTGGGCCTTCGAGCGCCTGCTGCGCAATCCCGAGGCGCTGGCGCACGCCCGCGCCGACGCGCTCGACGGCGACGGCTCCTATCTCGACGCCGTGGTCAAGGAGACGCTGCGGCTGCGCCCGCCGGTGCCGGTGGTCGTGCGCCGGTTGCTGGAGCCGATGCGGCTCGGCGGCCACGACCTCCCGGCCGGGACCACGGTCGCCCCCTGCATCCACCTGATCCACCGCAGCGAGCGCTGGTACGAGCGGCCGCGCCTGTTCCGGCCCGAGCGCTTCCTCGAACAGCCGCCCGGCACCTACACCTGGATCCCGTTTGGCGGCGGCGTCCGCCGCTGCCTCGCCGCCAGCTACGCGGAAATGGAGATGAAGCGGGTCCTGCGGACGATCCTCAGCACGCTTGAGCTGCGCTCCGCGGCCAGCGACTCGGAGCGCTCGCGCCGCAGCGCGATCTCCTTCAGCCCCGACCAGAGCGGGCTCGTGATCGCCGAACGGCGGACCGCCGGCGCCGCCGGCGACGCCCCGACCCTTGCCGCCGCCTGAGCCGATGAGCGCGCCCGCGGCCAATACCGAGTCCGACCTGCTGATCGTCGGCGCCGGCGCCAAGGCGGCGGCGATCTCGGCCAAGATCCACGTCATCAACAAGCTCGGCTTCGGGCCGTTCACGGTCACGATCGTCGAGAAGACCGAGCCCGCCGCCTCCTGGCTCGGCCGCAACGGAATGACCTCGGGCGAGGAGCCGCTGGCGATCCCGCCGATCAAGGACGTCGGCTTCCCGTACCGCAGCAGCCGCCAGTTCGGCGAGATTGGCGACACGATCGATGCCGGCCTGCTGCCGTTCAGCTGGCAGCGCTACGCGATCGAAGAGGGGATCTACGCGGCCTGGGTCAACCGCGAATCGCCGCAGGTCCGCCACCGCGACTACGGCCGCTACCTCGGCTGGGTGATGGAGCGCGCGACCGAGGGGATCAGCCACTTCCACGGCCACGTCAGCGGCGTCAGCCTTACCCCCGAGCGCGACGGCTGGGAGGTCGAGGTGAGCGAGCGCGGCGAGGAGGCCGACCCGGTCCGTCACCGCGGCCGCTCGCTGATCCTGACCGGGCCGGGGATCCACCGCGAGTTCGCCCACGACCCGGCGATCGCCGAGCGCGTCTTCCACTGCGACAGCCGCCGCGACGAGTTCGCCCGCATCCCCGTCGACACCGAGGTCGGGATCGGGATCGTCGGCGGCGGCGAGAGCGCGCTCAGTGCGCTCGTCTTCCTGCGCGCCTTCCGGCCGCGGGCGCGGATCACCGTCTACACGCCGACCCTGCCGCTCAGCCGCGGCGAGAGCTTCCTCGAGAACCGCGTCTTCGCCGACCCCGACGACGTCGGCTGGGAGCGGCTCGACCTGCAGACCCGGCGCGACTTCGTCAAGCACTGCGACCGTGGCGTCTTCGACATGGGCGTGCTCGCCTCGATCGCCGGCGACGGCCAATGCTCGTTCCTGACCGGTCGCGCCGTCCATGTCGGCGCTGGCGAGGGCGGCGGCGTCGCGCTCGAATACGAGGGCGCCGACGGCGTCGTCGCCGAGCCCTACGACTTCGTCGTCAACTGCACCGGGTTCGACCTGCTGGCGCAGGTCCGCGGGCTCTTCGACGAGGGCCTGCGAGCCGAGGTCGAGCGCCTCGCCGGCCCGCTCTGGGACCGCCCGCCGCAGACCGAGGTCCCGATCGGCCGCGCCCTGGAGCTGGTCGGGATGGACCCCCGGCTGCACATCCCGGGCCTCGGCGGGCTCAGTCAGGGGCCCGGGTTCGCCAACCTCGGCAGCCTCGGGCTGCTGTCCAATCGCGTCCTCGCGCCGCTCGTGGGCCCGGCTCTGGAAGCCGGCGCAGAACAACGTAAGTCAGTTCTAATCGATTAGGGAGGAGCAGGGGATGTCGCAGTCGCATGCAAGCAGGAGGTCTCGTGTCGTTTTCGTTTTGGCGCTATTTGCGCTCGTGCTGGGAGCGCTCGCTGGATGTGGCGGCTCGTCTGACGAGAGCGGCTCTTCTTCCGGCGGCGGCGAACCCGAGCTCACCGGCACCGGCTATCCCGGCGTCGACATCGCCAACACCCGCAGCGTCAGCGGCAGCTCGATCAAACGCGACAACGCGAGCTCGCTTGCCGTCGCCTGGAAACTGCCGCTGACCGCGCAGAGCAGCTTCGGCGCCTACGCCTCGACGCCGGTGATCGCCAAAGGCGTCATCTACTCGCAGGACCTCGAGTCCAACGTGCAGGCGATCGCCCTCGACAGCGGCGAAGTGCTCTGGAACAAACGCTACGCCGAGCCCAGTCTGGGGCCAAACGGCGTCGTCGTCGCCGATGGCACCGTCTTCGGCGCCACCTCCAGCGCTGCCTTCGCGCTCGACCAGGAAACCGGCAAGGAGCTCTGGTCGGTGCCGCTGCTGAAGAACCCGAGCAAAGAAGCGATCGACATCGCGCCCGGCTACCAGGACGGGCTCGTCTACGTCTCGACCGTGCCGGTGACGACCGACGCGCAGTACCCCGGCGGCGGCGTTGGCGTGCTCTGGGCGCTCGACGGCAAAACCGGCAAGAAAGCCTGGCACTTCAACACGGTGCCGCCGAGCCTCTGGGGCAACAAGCAGGTCAACTCCGGCGGCGGCCTCTGGTATCCGCCCTCCTTCGACGAGAAGGGCTTCATGTACTTCGGCACCGGCAACCCGGCCCCGTTCCCCGGCACCAGCGCCGACCCCTGGGGCAAAAGCCGGCCGGGAGCAAACCTCTACACCAACTCGATGGTCAAGCTCGACGCCAAGACCGGCAAGATGCAGTGGCACTTCCAGCGCACGCCGCACGATCTCTACGACTGGGACTTCCAGGACCCGCCGATCCTGGTCAGCGCCAAGGGTCGCGAGCTGGCGATCGGCGGCGGCAAGTCGGGGATCGTCACCGCCGTCGACGCCCAGACCGGCAAGCCGGTCTGGGAGCTTCCGGTCGGCAAGCACAACGGCCGCGACGACGACGGCCTGCTGGCGATGCGGGGCGAATACTCGAAGCTCAAGGACGGGGTGGTGGCGCCCGGCTACCTGGGTGGCGTGATCGCGCCGATGGCGGCGAACAAGACGACCGTCTTCGTCCCCGTCGTCAACTCTCCGATCAAAGTCACGAAAGGCTCGGAAATCGGCGAAGCGGGCCTCGGCTCGACCGGCGAACTGGTGGCGATCGACATCGCCAGCGGCAAAGAGGTCTGGAATGCCGAACTCGAAACGCCCGCCTACGGGGCGCCGCTCGTGGTCAACGACCTGGTCTTCGCGACCAGCTTCGAAGGCGTCATCCACGGCTTCGACGCGAAAACCGGGGGCGAAGTCTGGCAGGGCTCGTTGCCGGCCGGGACCAACTCCGGGGTGATGGTCAGCGGCGACACGCTGGTCGCCGCCGCCGGCCTGCCGCTGGCCGAAGGCCAGACCCCGCAGATCGTCGCCTACAAGTTGGGTGGGGGCGAATAGTCAGCTCCCGAACTGGGTACAGGGACCGTGCAAAAGGGGGGAGGGGATGTGCGCCCCTCCTCCTTTTTCATGCCCCGGCGTCGTCCACGGACGGGCCGCTGCGCAGCAGTAGCACCGGCACCGGGCTCGCCTTCAGCACGCGCTCGGAGACCGAGCCGACCAGGGCGCGGACGAAGCGGCCGTGGCCGTGTGAGCCCATCACGATCAGGTCGCTCCCATCGCGCTCCGCCGTGGCCAAGATCGCCTCGGCCGGGACGCCGCGCTCGAGCAGGGTCTTGACCCCGGCGTCGGCCGGGAGCGTGGCGACCGCCTCGCGCAGCATCCGCGCGTAGAACTCCAGCGGGTCGTCCGGATTGGCGCCGGCCGTGGTGGCGCTGGCGCCGCTGTTGGGGGCGACGCTGAGCAGGGTCAGCAGCGCGTTCTGGTCGCGGGCCAGCGCCGCCGCGTGGCGCAGCGCCGCGGTCGCGTCGGGCGAACCGTCGATGGCGACGAGGATGTTGCGGTAGAGCGCCATCGGCTAGTGGCGAGGGTGCTGCCGGGGCCGGTGCGAGGTGGTACGGTCGGCAGCAGATGTCATCAACTGGTGACAACGCTACCAAGGCGCGACGGCCGCACGACGCCAAAGCGAGTCGCGCGGCGCTGCTCGAGGCCGCCCGCGAGCTCTTCCGCGAGCGCGGCTACGAGCGCGCGACCACGCGCGAGATCGGCGAGCGCGCCGGCGTCGACCCGGCCCTGATCGTGCGCTACTTCGACTCCAAAGAAGGACTCTTCATCGCCGCGATCGCTGAGATGGAGGCGAGCGACACCGCCTTCGATGTTGAGCCGCAGGCGTTCGTCGCCTTCCTCCTCGAGTACTGGGAGGAGCGCGGCCACAACCCGCTCAGCCGGGCTCTGGCCAGCCCGGTGCTGACCCCGGATGTGCGCCGCCAGGTCAGCGCCGTGGTCGGCGAGCTGCTGGTCAGCCGCGAGGCGGCCGAGCTCGATCGTCGCGGCGCCGCGGCGCCGCGGTTGCGGGCCGAGTTGCTGGTGGCGCTGGCGGTCGGGGTCGCGATGACCCGCGCCAACGGCACCCTGGAGACGCTTGCCGCGACTTCGCGCGAGGACGTGATGGCGACCCTGGCCCCGCTCGTCGACGCGCTCGAATCGGCCTGAGAGGCGATGGCCGCTAAGCGCAGCGCCGGAGTTCTGCTCTTCCGCCATGCGGGAGGCCAACCCGAGTTCCTGCTCGTTCACCCCGGCGGCCCCTACTGGAGCAAGCGCGACCAGGGGGCGTGGTCGATCCCGAAGGGGGAAATCGAGCCGGGCGAGGAGACCCGCGCCTGCGCCCTGCGGGAGATGCGCGAGGAGCTGGGGCCGGCCCCCGACCTCGACCCCGAGCGGATGATCGAGCTCGGTCAGATCCGCCAGAAGTCCGGCAAGGTGGTCGAGGCCTGGGCCGCCGAAGGCGATTTCGACCCGGAGGCGCTCGACTCGATCGCCTTCGCGATGGAGTGGCCGCCGCGCAGCGGCAAGGAGAGCGAGTTCCCCGAGGTCGACCGGGCCGGGTGGTTCTGCGAGAGCCAGGCGCGGGCGAAGATCCTGCCGGCGCAGGCCGCCTTCATCGACCGGCTGCTGGAGCATCTGAGCGAGAGCGACTAAGCCGACTTATACTCGGCGCGGGATGGAAAACGGCTCCACTCCGGGCTTGAACGGCTCCGCACCGACGGAAAACGGGCACTTGCCTCTGTCCGCCCGGCTGCTCGGGGTCGGCGTCCGCGGCGCCCGCAGCGTCGGCAAGGCGACCGGGATGGACCGCGCGGTCGAGGTCGCGACCGAGGAGGCGATCGTCGGCGCGATCGAAAGCGCCGCGGTCGAGCGCGCGATCGCCCGCGTCCTCAACGGCCCGGCGGTCGAAGAGGCGGTCGAAAAGGCGATCGAAAGCGAGGCGGTCAAGCGCGCCCTGATCGAGGCGATGGACAGCGAGCTGGTCGACGAGGTCTGGCGCAAGCTGCTGGCCAGCGAGGAGGCCCAGCAGCTGGTCGAGCGGATCGCCGGCGCGCCGGAGCTGCGGGCCGCGATCAGCGCCCAGGGCGCCGGCCTGCTCGAGGACATCGGCCGCACGATCGGCAAGATCGCCCGCGACCTCGACAACAGCTTCGAGCGGATCGTCCGCCGCATCTTCTTCCGTAAGCCGCGGCCGGCCCCAACCACCAGCGCTGGCTTCGTCAGTCGCGCTCTCGCCTTCGTCGTCGACGGGGTCTTCGTCAACCTCGGCTTCACCGCCCTGGTCGCTCTCGTCACCCTCGTTGACAACGCCTTCGGCGGCACCTCCGGCGGTGCCTCCAGCTTCGCGATCGCGATCGGCTCGACCACCTGGGTGCTGATGGGCTCCTTCTACCTGGTCGTGTTCTGGGCGCTGGCCGGGCAGACGCCGGGCATGCGCTTCGTCGGCATCCGGCTGGATGGCGGGCGCCTGCCGCTGCGGCGCGGGCTCAAACGCCTGCTCGGCCTCTACCTCTCGGTGGTCACCTTCGGGATCGGCTTCCTCGGAATCATCTTCCGCCAGAACCGGCGCGGCTGGGAAGACCGCTTCTGCGGCGTCGGCGTCCTCTACGACGAGCGCCGGCCCGACCCGGCGCCCTGGTCGCGACCGGCCTCAGTCGTGGTTGCGCCGGCCGGCGAGCCAGCGCTGCACGTAGAGGGTGGTGCTGCCGGCGACGATCAGCAGCGAGACGTTGACGGCAAGCACGACCAGCGCGCCGACAGCTTCGCCGGAGCCGGCGGAGCCGATCGAAACGCCTAGGTAGGCCGAGGCCGGGATCGTCGTCACCGAGATCGCGACCCCGACCGCGGCGCTGGCCCGCGACTCGAAGGCGAGCATGCCGCCGACGCCGGCGGCAAGGGCGATCAGCACGGTCGAGTAGTCGGTGTGGGCGAGGGTGCTGAGGGCCGAGTCCTCGACCTTGAAGCCGGCGGGGAGGAAGTCGCCCCATTTGAGCAGCGCCGAGAGCAGGGCCGCGACGACCACGACCAGGCCGAGGCCGAGGATCAGGGTGAAGGCGGCGCGCTCGGTCAGCAGGCGGCGGCCGGCGACGATGCCGACGCAGGTGGCGCAGATCGGCAGCAGGTCGGGGCTGACCGCCATCGCGCCGACGATCAGGATCGAGCTGCTGGTGATGACGCCGAGGGCGGCGATCACGGCGGCCACCGTGATCAGCGCCAGGTAGCGGGCCAGCGGCCGCGAGTTGGCCCGCGCCTGCCCCATCACCTCGACCCAGGCGAAGCCCTCGATCCCGCGGTCGCCGCCGAGCTGGCGGCGCAGCGGCGCCACCACCTCGACCTTGGAGAGCAGGTAGTCGTCGACCGGAATGCCGAGCTCGGCGATCGTCTCGACCAGCTTGTCGGCGGCGGCCGGTTCGACGTCGGCGACGAAGACGGTGCCGCCCTCGCTGCACTCGTCGGGCTGCTGGACGATCCGGCGCACGCCCTCGATCCCGCGCAGCGAGGCCGCGAAGTGGGGGGCCCGCTCGGCCTCCACGGATGAGCGCAGCATCAGCACCGGGCCATTCTCACCGCGCCAGCGGCGTCAACCGTGGTTCCTTTGGGCCCGCCGGGGCGACCAAGGAGCCACGACTTGCCTCAGACGAGCTTGAGGACCTTGAAGGAGCGTGTGCCGCGGGGGGTCTCGACGGCGACGGTGGCGCCGACCTGGGAGTTCATCAGCGCCCGCCCGATCGGCGACTCGGCCGAGAGCCGGCCCTCGGCCAGGTTGGCCTCGGTCGAGCCGACCAGTTTCCAGACGCTCGCCTCGCCTTTGGACTCGTCCAGCACTTCGGCGCTGCGGCCGAAGGCGAAGGTGTCGGCAGGAGCAGTGTCGGCCTCGACGACGACGGCGTTGTGGAGGCGTTCCTGCAGCCGCTTGATCCGCGTCTCCATGTGCGCCTGGTCCTCTTTGGCGACGTGATACTCGGCGTTCTCCTTGAGGTCGCCTTCGTCGCGGGCGCTCTTGATCCGCGCCGCCATCGTCAGCCGCTGCGGCCCTTCGAGATCGGCCAGCTCGGCTTTCAGCTCCTCAATGCCCTCGGCGGTGATCGGCTCGCCGCTCTGCTCGTTCGCGCTCACGGGCTCAGCCTGCCAGAAACGCCTCCGCCGCGGAGTGTGATCGCCATTTCCCACCTATAGGGGGCGAAATGGCGATCACCCGCGGGTCAGTCGCCGCCGTTGAGGCCGAGCAGGGCGGGGGCGAAGGTCTTGACGCTCTTCGGGGCGGCGCCGGCGAGGAGATCGAGCTGGAAGATTTCCTCGACCGCGCGCAGCATCGAGTAGGGGTTGTATGCGGCGGCGTCGACGCCGCCGGGGCTGGCGAAGCGGGAGATCAGCAGGGTCCCCGTTTTCAGCGGTTCGGGGTTGGGGGCCGGAGCCGGCAGCGCCGGGTCGGGCGGGCTGACCTGGTTGAAGGTGACGATCAGCAGCCCGTCCTTCTTGTAGGCGGGCGACTTGAGGATCTTCGGCACCAGCGTGGCGAGAAAGGCGTCGGCCGCTGCGGCGCCCTGCGGCGTGCCCGCCGGGCACTGGCCGGCGACGCCGGCGTTGCAGAGATTGGGCGAGATGTAGGAGAAGTTCGGCGTCGACTCCGTCTTCTTCAGGTCCTTGTCGAACTCGGTTAGCGGCACGTCGTTGGCCTGGCAGTCGCCCAGGTCGAGCAGCGAGTGGAAGCGGGTGTAGGGGTTGAGCCGCACCGCGTAGCCGCCAAGAACCGGGACTTCCGCGGCTCCCGGTTCCGGGTAGACGCAGTTGGCGGGAGCGCCGGTGGTTGGGTCGACCATGCTCTCCATATAGGCACGCCATTTGACCGTCGCGCTGGTCATCTGGTCGCCGAGGCTGAGCGTCGCCACCGGGTAGACGCAGCCGTCGCCGGAGACAAAGCCGGCTTTGTCGGCGCTTGCGCTCGCCGGGAAGTTGTCGTTGGTCGGGCAGTCGGCTTTGGTCGCCGCGTTCGGCTTCTGGCCGCTGATCTGGGCAATCGTGTTGGCGCTGGCGGCGCTGTCGAGCAGCGAGTAATTGCTCAGCAGGCTGCCCTGCGGGCGCAGGGTGGTTGCCAGGTAGGGCATCGTCGGGGTCGCGCCGAAGGCGGCTTCGTAGCCTGGGCTCGCCAGGTTGACGACGAACACGTGCTGGATCGGGCCTGGTTCGACCGGTGGCTCCTCCGGCGTCGTTGCTTCTTCTTCGGGTTCCGGCGCCGGCGCTTCTTCTTCGGTCGGCGCCGGCGCGGGAAGCGAGCCGGAGGAACTCGCTTCCCCGCCGGAGGCGGGAGGGGGAGGCCCGCTAGCCGTTTCAAGTTCTTCTTCGGGTTCTTCGGCCGCTTCGCTGACCGCCGGCGCCTGGCTCGAGGCGAGGTCGCGCCCAAGCAGCCCCGCGATCGGCCCGAGGTCGCTCGAGGTCGTGGTCAGGCCGGCGGCGAGGATCCCGCTGGTCGCGACCACGGAGGAGGCGACCATCAGCGCGAACTGCTTCCCGGTCAGGGCGGCGGCCGCGGCTACCGCTTTCGCGAACAGGGCGGAGAGCGCGGTCACGAAGGCGTCTCCGCTCTCGGCGTCCTCGGGACCTCCTGGGTCGGCGCCTCGGGGGGCGGCGTCGGCGGGGCCGGCGTCGGTGCCGCGGCAGTAGTGCCCGGCGCGGTGAGCGAGGCAGGCGGAAAGGGGACCGCCGCCACCGGCGCCGCCTCGATCGAGGCCGAGAGCGAGCCGCCGCACTGGGCGCAGAAGCGCACCCCGTGCATGAACGGCGAGCCGCAGTTGGGGCAGTGCCCGGCCGCGTCGGAGCGCTCGATGTCAAGCGTCCGCTCGGCCGCGGTCAGCTCCGCGTCGACCCGCTGCAGTTCGGCCGCCTTGCGGGTCAGCACGTCGATCCGCAGGTGGTCGCGGATCGCCATCTCGTAGAAGGCGCCACCGAGGTCGGCCTGCATCACCGTGAACTTCTCCAGCAGGCGGTCGCGCTGGGCGACCAGCTCCTTGTGGTTGGGTCCCTCGGGGATCGGCGAGGGTTTCGACGCCGCGCTCGCGGGCGGCTTCTCACGGTCGCGCTTGCTCGCCGGTCGGCGCACGATGTCGGTCAGACGGCTCATGCTCAATCCCCCCCGCCGCTCGGCGCCGGGGCTGAGCCGCCGTCGCCGCCGACCACGATCACGTCAGGCAGGTTCTGCTGCGCCTTGATGTAGTCGTCGCCGACCTGTTCGGGGTTTTCTTCGACCAGCTTGGTGTCCTCGGCTTCCTTCTCCTTCGAGGCCTTGAAGTTGGTCACTTCGTGGACGTCGCCGTGGTCGGTTTTGGTCACCTTGCCTTCACCCTTCTTTTCCTCCGCCTTGCTCAGTTTTCTCTCTTTGCCCTTGCCGGCGGTGGTGGCGGTCGCACCGGAGCTGGTGTCGACGACTGCGGCGTTGGCTTCCTGGGCCCGCAGCGCCTGCAGCAGGGCGTCGCTGTCGCCGCCGTCGGAGCCGCCGCGGCCGACGATCACGCCGAGCGCGACGGCGATTGGCAGCAGCGCGAAGAAGCCGACCGCGGCCGCCCGGCTGCTCGCCGGCGCCTTCTCCTTCTTGGCTCCGACAAGCGGTTTGCGCGCTTTCCCACTCATCGCCGCGAAGTAGCGCGAGGAGGGGTTGGCGCCGTTGCCGCGGCGGGCGGCGCAGTTGACGCAGTAGCGCTGTTGCGGGTCCATCGAGGCCCCGCACTCCTCGCAGGGCTCGTAGCCTGCCGGCGGTCTGGGATTGTTCTCGGTCACTGCTTGCTTCCCCCGTTCTTCTGCGGCTTTTGGTCCTTGCCGCCCTTGTTCTTGTCCTTCTTTTTCTTCGCTTGGCGCGCGGCCCGGGCGTCGAGGATCCGTTTCGATTCCGCCTGGTGCTTCGCCGCCTTTTCCTGCGTGGTCGAGCAGCCGGCGGCCGCCCCGATCAGGAGCGAGCCGGCGCAGGCGGCGACGGCGAGGCGGGGCAGGATGCGGCTAGCCGAAGGCACCGCTCACGTACTCCCTGGTCCGTTGCTCGCGCGGGGTGTTGAACAGCGAGGTGGCGCTGTTGTACTCGACCAGGTCGCCCAGGTACATGAAGGCGACGTGGTCGGCGATCCGGTAGGCCTGCTGCAGGTTGTGGGTGACGATGACGACGGCGACGTCGTCGCGCAGTTTCACGATCAGGTCCTCGATCACCTGGGTGGATTTCGGGTCGAGCGCCGAGCAGGGCTCGTCGAGCAGCAGCACCTCGGGCTCGGCGGCGAGCGCCCGGGCGATGCAGAGCCGCTGCTGCTGGCCGCCGGAGAGCTTCAGCGCCGGATGGTCGAGGTTGTCTTTGACCTCCTCGAAGAGCCCGGCCCGCTCCAGGGCGCTGTGCACTTTCGGCGCCAGCTCCTTTTTGCGCTGGCGCCGCGAGCCCTGCTCCCGCAGCACGTAGGCGATGTTGTCGAAGACGCTCATCGGAAACGGGTTGGGCTGCTGGAAGACCATCGTCACCCGCCTGCGCAAGAGCGTCGGCTCGATCAGCCTGATGTCGATGTCGTCAAGCAGGATGCGCCCGGAGAGAGTCGCCGTGCTGGTTAGCTCGGTGAGCCGGTTGAGCGAGCGCAGCAGCGTCGTCTTGCCACAGCCGGAGGGCCCAATCAGGGACAGCACCTCGCCCTGGCGGACCGGCAGCGACACGGATTTGACCGCCAGGCGGTTGGTGTAGGCGACCGAGACGTCGTCGATCTCCATGCGGCGAATCGAGAACTGGGGAGCCCCGATCGACCGACGAGCGCCGGTGAAACCGCCCGAGGACCCGGCCCCAGGGGCATTGCCCGCCGGGCCAGGGGGGGACGGCGGGGCCTCCGTTGCGGGTGCCGGGTCCTCGAGCCTGAGCCGCCGGATAGGCGGCGGGGGGGAAGTCAGGAACTCCACGTCCCTACCTTTCTTGCGCGGCGATGGACGACGTCGACGGCGGCGTTGAGCGCCAGCACCATCAGCAGCAGGACGAAAGCCGCCGCGTAGGCTTTCTGCGGCTGGTTGAGGTTCCCGGTGGGGGAAGCCTCATAGACGAAGTTGGTCAGGGTCGTGCCGGCGCCGCGCAGGTAATTGAACGGGAAGGAGGCGCCTTCGACCGGGGCAAAGTTCTGGGTGGCGCCGAGCAGCACGACGATGATCGCGGTGTCGCCGATGATCCGGCCGAGGCCGAGCATCGCCCCCGTGGCGACCTGGGGACGACTGGCCGGCAACAGGATCCGGCGGGCGGTCGCGGCCTTGGTCTTGCCGACTGCGTAGGAGGCCTCGCGCACGTGGCGGGGGATCGAGTTGAGCCCCTCGCGGGTGCTGGCGACGATCAGCGGCAGGGCAACCAGGGAGAGCATCGCCGAAGCGGCAAAGAAGGAGCGGCCGAAGACGACGCCTTCGGAGCTGCGGCTGAGGAAGCCGAGCGCCGTACTGGAGAAGATCACCGTTCCGAACAGGGCCAGCACGATCGAAGGGATGCCGGCGATCGCCTCGATCGTCGATTCGGTGATCCTGGCGAGCGCGGCCGGCCGCCCGTACTCCACCAGCCAAACGGCGATCGCCACCCCGGCCGGCAGTGCGATCGAGATCCCCATCGCGGCGACGATCAGGGTCCCGAAGAGGGCGTCGGAGAAGCCGCCGCTTTCGCCCTGGCTGAAGCCGGCGGCGGCAGGCGTCACAAGCATCGAGGGCTTCAGGTAGGTGATCCCCTGGATGAAGAGGTAGACCACGACCGCCACCGCGATCGCGCAGAAGAGCAGCCCCAGGGCCCAGCAGATCGCCAGGCCGATGCGGTCGGTCAGCGCCCAGGTGGCGCTGCCCTCGACCGCGTCCTTGTTGGGACGGGGTGGGTTCGTAGCCGGCGGTGGCATAACCGGCGGTGGCGCGACTGGGGAAGACATCACGCCGCTCCGTATTTTTTCATCGAGCGGCGCGCCAGCCAGCCGGTCAGCGAGAAAAGAGTTGCCGAGAAGAGCAGCACGGTGGCGATCGCAAACAGGGTCGCGTTGGCCGGCGGCGAGCTCAGCTGGTCGATGTTCTTGACGATCGTCGGCGCCAGCGGCCGCGAGGGCTCGAAGATGAAGATCAGGCCGTCGGCCGGATTGGGGGAGAAACCGACCGAGCCGGAGATCATCGCCAGCATCACCGCCTCGCCGATCGCCCTGGCGGTGGCCAGCACGGTGCCGGCGACGATTGCCGGGCGGGCGGTGCGAACGCCGATTTTCCAGGTCGTGCGCCAGCGGTTGACGCCGAGCGCCAGCGAGCCCTCGAGCCAGCCGGGTTTGACCGAGCGCAATCCGTCGCTGAAGATCGAGACCATCAGCGGAGCGATCATCACCGTCAGCACGGTGATCGCCGCCAGCAGGCTGTAGCCGGTGAGCGAGATGACACCGGCCACCGAGTCCTTCTGCCCCTCGGTCACCAGATGGTTGCCGATGAACGGAACCAGGACGACGACCCCGATCAG
>DATAON010000024.1:0-21782 GCA_036265715.1 Solirubrobacterales bacterium
CCCGGCCACGGCGCCGCGCCCGAGCTGCCCGCCGGGGTCGAGGCGAGCGCCGCCAACCTCGCCGCGGCGCTGCGCGAGCGCTGCCTCGAGCTCGGGGTCGAGCGCCCCCACGTCGCCGGCAACTCGCTCGGCGCCTGGGTCGCCCTGGAGATGGGCCGCGCCGGCTGGGCCGGCTCGGTCACCGCGATCTCCCCCGCCGGCCTCTGGCGCAAGATCCTCGGCCCGCGCCCGAGCCCGGCCCGGCGCTGGGGGCGGCGCCTGCGGCCGCTGGTCGGCCTCGCCCTGCGCCTGCCGCCGGTCCGCGAGCGGGCGCTGACCACCTTCACCCCCCACCCCGACCGGATCCCGCCGGCGGCGGGACGGGCGATGGCGCTCGACTGGCTCGACGCCTCCGGCTACGAGGCCGCCAACGCGGCGATGCGGACCTACCTCTTCGACCCGGCCGGCTACCCGGAGGAGGTGCCGGTGACGATCGCCTGGTGCGAGCAGGACACGATGGTCGGGCCGCCGAAGCCGGATCGCCGCCCCGCCGGCGCCCGCTTCCTCACCCTGCCCGGCGTCGGCCACGTGCCGATGTGGGACGACCCGGCGCTGATCGCGCGGACGTTGCTCGATGGCAGCGCCCGGGTAACGTCACTCGCACCAGAAACTTGATGCAGAGGAGGCGCAGTTGATCGTCGAGAGAACCGAGAACCCGATGTGGCTGTCGAACGCCTATCTGGTCGCCGACCGCGAGCGCGGCACCGGCGTCCTGATCGACGGCAACGACGACCTCGACCCGCTGCTCGAGAAGGCCGAGCGCGAGGGCATCGAGATCAGCCACATCCTCGTCACCCACCCCCACCCCGACCACATCGCCGGCATCGCCGAGGCGCGCGCGAAGCTCGGCAACCCGCCGCTGGTCGCCCACGCCGAGACCGCCGCCGAGCTCGACGAAGAGGTCGAGGTGATCCTCGGCGACGGCGAGAAGCTCGACGCCAACGGGATCGAGGTCGAGGCGATCTACACCCCCGGCCACGCCGCCGGCCACCTCGCCTTCCTGATCGACGGCAGCGACGTCTTCACCGCCGACGTCCTCTTCAAGGGCACCGTCGGCGGCACCATGGCGCCCGGCGCCAGCGGCTTCGACGACCTCCGGGCCTCGGTCCTGCGGCTGCTGGAGCTACCGCCGGAGACCACCGTCCACCCCGGCCACAAAGAGTCGACGACGATCGGCGCCGAGCTGGCCGAGAACCCGTTCGTGCGGATCTGGCGCGGGATCGACTCCACCAGCGAGGAGGAAGTGACGGTCTGGGACCGGCCCGCGACGCTGAAGCTGTGGGCGCCCGACTACGACGGCGGCAACAAGGCCTGGATCGTCTTCGGCGACTCCGGCGAAGAAGCGATCGTCGGCGGCTCGCAGGTGGTTCGCGACCTTTGAGCCGCCGACGCGGCGCCTAGCGGATTTCCGCTTCCATCAGGAGCCAACAGCCGCTGGCGTCGGTGGCGCCCTGGAAGGGGCCGCCCTTGACGAGGGACGGTCCGAAGACGAGGGTGTTGTGGCCACCCGAGGAGCAGCGGAGCAGCGAGGTGAGGTCACCGCGCAGCGCCAGCTGCTGGCCCTTCTTGATCGGGATGTTCAGGTGGGCGCGCTCGACGTTGTAGCGGTCGTTTTCGTAGTTCCACTCGGTCTGACCGGTGTGGAGCTCCAGCGGGCCGGTATAGGTGACCTGGGCCTGGGTCGCGCCGAGGCGGGTCGAAGGCGAGTGCTTGACCGTGACCACCTGCAACCGGAAGCGGCCGGGGTCGGCGGCGATGTACTTGATCCGCTTGATCGTGCCGGTCTTCGGGGCGATCATGCCGGCGCCGGGGCGGCCGTACGCGTCGTCCTGCACGAAGGTGCAGAACTCGGTCATGCACTGAATGCCGGGTGAGCCGTTGGACGGCTGCACGCTCGGGTTGATCGTCGCGCCGAACTTGACGCGAGCGGCCGAGCCGGTGGCGGGGACGGCCATCGCGGCAATGAGCGCGAAGGCGGCGATGATGCCGATGCGGCGGGCGAGCTTGGTGCTGAGGTTCGGGCGGGACATTGAGGTTCTCCTGGTTCGAGTTGGTCGGCGCTTGTGCCGTGGGCCAACCTTCGCCCGGCACGAGCCCCGCTCCCAGGGACCCCAGGGGTGAGCCCACTCACCCCTTCCGAGTTTGAGTGCCCTATAGGGGCCTCAAACTCGGAAGGGCGATTCAGGTCCCGAACTAGAGATCGCGCTGCGTGACCGCGCCCGCGTTCAGCGCCCGCTCGACCAGCGCCACCCGCTTCTGGTTCTGCGGCAGGTCGCCGACCCCGAGCTTCTCGAACAGCGCCCGCATGTGGGTCTTGACCGCGTCGACGCTGAGATGCAGCTCGGCGCCGATCTCCTGGTTGGTCGCCGGGGTCGCGAACTTGCCGCCGTCCTTATATGGACGGCAAAGGGCGACCAGCACTTTCTTTTGCGCGGGCGAGATCGAGGCGGCGGCCGGGGCCTCGCTGGCGATCACCGTCGCTTCCGGCGCGTCGGAGCCCGGGCGCCGGTAGAGCACCTCGGTGCGGCCGAAGCGGATCGCGTCGCCGTCGCGCAGGTGCCGGCGCCCGTGCACGCGCTCGCCGTTGACGTAGGAGCCGTTGCGGGAGAGGCCGTCGTCGACCAGCGCGCACTCGTCGCGCACCACCTCGATCTGGGCGTGCAGGGCGGAGACCTCCTCGTCCCAGGCCAGGCGCACGTCGGCCGACTCGGCCCGCCCCACCCAGAGCTCGCTCGCCCCCGCCTCGACGGCCACGATCGCCTGCTCTCCCTCGCCGTCGCGGAAGACCAGAAACGGGCGCCCGACCCGTTCGGCCTCGATCTGGAGCTTCAACTCGGGGGCGCTCGCGGCGCGATAACCGTCCATGCCCTGATCCTAGGAGCCGCGTCGGCCCGCTTGCAGCCACGCCTTCGCCACTCAAATCGGCCGATCTTTAGCGATCGGGGCCGAACTGGACAGATGTCCGATAGGTGGATCGCCCTCCGGCCAGCAGACTTCCCTCCCTGATGGCAACCGAAATCCAAGAATTCTTCTTCGACTGGTACCCCGTCTTCGGGGTCCTCTTCATGGCCGGGCTGCTGCTCGTCTTCCTGCGCCTGCTGCGCAGCACGATGGGCTCGACCAAGCCCGAGACCGTGAAGGCAAGCCGCACCGAGGCGGTGCTGTGGGAGGAGGTCCAGGGCGTCGACGCCGCCAAGGACGAGCTGATGGACGTGGCCGAGTGGCTGCGCGAGCCGAAGCGCTTCGCCCAGCTCGGCGCTCGCCCCCCGGGCGGGGTCCTGCTCTACGGACCGCCCGGAACCGGCAAGACGATGCTGGCGCGCGCGGTCGCCGCCCAGGCCGGCGTCGACTTCTACGCCGCCTCCGGCTCCAGTTTCGTGGAGATGTTCGTCGGCCGCGGCGCCGCCCGCATCCGCCGCCTCTTCAAGGAAGCGCGCAAGTCCGGCCGCGCCGTGATCTTCATTGACGAGCTCGACGCGATCGGCGGCTCGCGCTCCGGCGAGGGCGGCGACGGCGGCACCAGCGAGCGCGAGCAGGCGCTGAACCAGCTGCTGGTCGAGCTCGACGGCTTCGAGAAGACCGACGCGACCGTGATCGTGATCGCCGCCTCCAACTACGTCGACAAGCTCGACAAAGCGCTGCTGCGCCCGGGCCGCTTCGACCGTCAGGTGCTGGTCTCACCGCCCGACCGCGACGGCCGCGAGGCGATCCTCCGCGCGCACGCCAAGGGCAAGCCACTTGCCGACGACCTCGACCTCACCGACGTCGCCCGCAAGACGACCGGGATGACCGGCGCCCAGCTCGCCAACTCGCTGAACGAGGCGGCGATCATCGCCGGCCGCGCCGGCCGCAAGGCGATCGCCCGCGAGGACCTCGACGAGGCGCTGCTGCGCCAGTCGGTCGGCTCCCAGCAGACGCGCCGCATCAACGACAAGGAGCGGCGGATCATCGCCTACCACGAGGCCGGCCACGCGCTCTGCTTCCGGCTCCTGCGCGAAGAGTCGCCGGAGATGCTCAGCATCGTCCCCCGCGGCAGCGCGCTCGGCTTCGTCGCCCACTCGGTCGAGGAGGACAGCTACCTGGAGTCGCGCGAGGAACTGCTGATCGACGTCGTCGTCTCGCTCGGCGGCCGCGCCGCCGAGGAGCAGGTCTTCGGCGAGGGCTACTCGGGGGTCTCCTCCGACTTCGCCCGCGTCTACGCCGTCTGCACGCGGATGATCACCGAATTCGGGATGGGCGTGGCGCTCGACCACGACGGGCCGCCGCCGATCGCCCTGCCGGTCGACAAATGGCACGTCTCCGACGCGACCCGGCGCGAGGTCGACATCGCCGCGATGACCCTCGCCCGTGAGGCGCACCGCCGCGCCCGAGCGCTGCTGGCCGCCAACCGCCCCTGCCTCGACGCCGTCGCCGAGCAGGCGCTCGAGCGCGAGACCCTGAGCCGCGAGGAACTCGACGAGATCTTCGCCGCCCACCAGCTGCGCACCCTCGCCGAGCCCCGCGGCGGCGCCGCGATGGTGGCGATGACGCGCCCGCCCGCCGAGTAACGCCCGCGCCGGCAATCGCGTGGTTCCTTTCGGAACCAGGAGGGGAAAAAGGAACCACGGGATACGAGGAATAGGATCGCGGGTAGATGGCTCGCATGCACCCACTCCCACGACTGCTGATCCCGCTGGCTCTGGTCCTGGCGCTGCTCGTCCCGGCCAGCGCCGCCGCGGTCGAACGGACCGTCTCGGTCACCGCCAAGGCGACGCTGAAGGTGCCGAACGACAGCGCCACCGTCGGCTTCTCGGCCAGCGTCGAACGGCCCAGCAAGGGGGCGGCGCTGCGGGCGGTCTCGAAGCGGCTGCGGGGGATCATCGCCGCCGCCCAGGCGATCCCCGGGGTCGAGGAGGGCGACGTCAAGACCGGCCGCGTCTCGATCCGCAAGGTCTTCCGCGGCGAGCGCCGCGTCTATCGAGCAAGCGAGGGGATCGGCGTCACCCTGCACCAGCCCGACCGGGCCGGCGAGCTGATCGCCGCCGGGATCGGCGCCGGCGCCAGCGGCGTCAGCGGCCCCCGCTTCTTCGTCGGCGACACCGAAGCCGCCTACTCGGCCGCGCTCGCCGCCGCCTTCGACAAGGCGAAAGCGAAGGCGGCGACGCTGGCCACGCAGGCCGGCGCCACGCTCGGCCCGGCGCTCAGCATCGCCGAGGGCGGCGAGGCGGAAGTCCTCCCCGACTCGGCCGCCAAGGACGTCGGCGGCGGCGAATCCTGCGGCGTCCCCACCGGCCCGGTCAAGCGCTGCGCCGCTCCCGCTCCGCCGACCAAGCCCGGCACCTCGACGGTGACCGCCATCGTCGGCGTCGTCTTCGCCCTCCAGTGAGTCTCGGCTCTTGATCTGGGTCGAAGTCTTCGCGGTCCTGCTGGTCAGCCACCTGGTCGGCGACTTCCTCCTGCAGACCGACTGGCAGGCCGCCCACAAGCACGGCGGCCTCGGCACCGACCCGGTCCGCCGCCGCGCCCTGCTCTCCCACGTCACCACCTACATGCTCGCCTTCGTGCCGGCGCTGATCTGGATCGCCTCCGAAGCCGGGATCGGCCGCGCGATCCTCGCCGTGCTGATCGTCGGCATCCCCCACTGGATCCAGGACGACGGCCGCCTGCTCGACCTCTACATGGCCGTGGTCAAGGGGCTCTCGACGGACTCACCCGGGCTGCGGGTCGCCGTCGACCAGTCCTTCCACGCCGTCATGCTTTTCCTCGCCGCCCTGATCCTGGCCAGCTAGCGGGTTCAGCGGCCCGCGCAGGGTCCAGACCTTGATCTGGTGAGCGCGGCCGCGGACGTCGCGGTTGCCGATCAGCTCGAGGTCGCCGGGGTCGACCTCGAGCGCCAGCCGGGTCGACTCGGCGACGAAGAGCTGGTGGCCGGAGCCTTTGGTCATCCCCTCCAGCCGCGCCGCGGTGTTGGTGGTGTCGCCGATCGCCGTGTACTCGATCCGCCGCTTGGAGCCGACCTGGCCCGACATCACGGTGCCGCTGTTGACCCCGATCCCCATCGCGAAGCCGTCGCCGAAGCCTTCGCGCGCCATCCACTGGTTGAAGCGCGGCAGCCGCACATTGAGCATTTCGCGCGCCGCCGCCAGCGCCCGGTCGGCGTGGTTCTCCTGCCCGATC
The DNA here is from genome assembly GCA_036265715.1 of Solirubrobacterales bacterium. Classification (GTDB taxonomy): domain Bacteria; phylum Actinomycetota; class Thermoleophilia; order Solirubrobacterales; family 70-9; genus VAYN01. The sequence continues at coordinate 6,196 of DATAON010000024.1, forward strand.
GGCGCCCCGAACACGGCCATGATCCCGTCGCCCATGTAGGCGACGAGGGTGCCGCCGTTGTCCATGATCGCGTCGCTCATCTCCTCCAGGTAGTGGTTGAGGACGTTGATCACGTCTTCCGGGCGCATCGACTCGGAGAAGGTCGTGAACCCGCGCAAGTCGCTGAACAGCACCGTGCACTCTTTGCGCACGCCGCCGAAGCGGAGGTCGCCGTCGCCGCGCTCGAGCACGTCGGCGACGACCGCCTCGGGGACGAAGCGGGCGAAGGTGTCGCGCACGCGCTGGCGCTCGAAGGCGTTCAGCACGTAGTTGACCGAGAGGGCCCCGGCGGCGGCGAGGATCAGCGCGAAGAGCGGGTAGACGACCGGCAGCACGCTGCCGGCGTTGAAGGCGAGCTGGGTCAGCCCGGCGTAGGCGATCCCCAGCGCGATCGCGCTGAGCAGCGCGGTCAGCGGCTTCAGCCGCAGGGTCACCGCCGCCGGGGCCGCGGCCATCAAGAGGATCAGCAGGAAGTCGACGAGCGCGCTGGAGGAGGAGAGCGGGAAGCCGTGCTCGGCGGTCCAGACCGCGCTGGCCTGGATTTCCGGGCCCGACATCAGCTCGTTGCCGGTGGTCGAGGTCGGGTGCACGTCCTGCAGCGAGGGCGCGACGGCGCCGACGATCACGGTCTTGCCGCGGAAGACCGAGTCGGGCACCTTGCCTTTCAGCACCCGCGAGTAGGAGACGTTGCGGAGCGTTCCCGGTGGTCCCCGGTAGTCGATCCAGGCCTCGTCGCCGGCTTCGAACTCGCTCGGTTCGATCGTCTCGCCGGTGGCGGCTTCGGCGCTGGCGACGGCGAAGGTGACGAGCCCGTCGACCGAGTGGTGCATCTTGCGAATCGTGCCGCCCGGGTCGAGCTCGAAGTTGCCGTTGGCGGCGCGAGCGTTGAACTCGGCGAGGACTTCGTCGCCGCCGAGGACCGCCGTGCGACCTCCCTTTTCGACCTCGGTGGTCGAGAGCACGACCCCACCGGCGCGGCCGACAGCTTCGATCAACGCGTTGTCGTCGCGCACCGTCGTCGGCTCGGTGAACTGGATGTCGATTGCGATCGCCTTCGCGCCCGCTTTGGCGAGCCGATCGATCACCTGGGCGTGCAGCCGGCGCGGGAACGGCCACTGCACGCCAAGGGCGTTGAAGGTGACGTCGTCGACGCCGACGACGACGATGTCGTCAGGCCGCTCCTGGGTGCCGCGGACCGAGAAGCGGGCGTCGACGCTCTGCGCCTCCAGCGCCCGCATCAGGTTGGTCTCGTAGGCGACTATCGCCAGAACGGCCGCGCCGAGGGCGACCAGCAGCATCGCCAGTTCGCGCCGGCGACGGGGCGAGCGCGGTGCGCTCAACCTTCCTTCTTCGCCAGGTAGCTCTTGCCGGCGGGCAGCGAGAAGTTGGTGCCGGCGACGAAGTCACGGATGCTGACCACGCCCTTCTTGGTCTTGAAGAAGGTGCCGCTGCAGCGGTCTTCGGTCAGCCAGACGGTGCCGCGCACGGTCGCCGAGCCGTAGCTGCCTTCGGTGCGGAACTTGCCCTTGCCGCTGCCCCAGAGCTTGCGGCCGGACTTGCCGGAGGCGGTCGCGGCGGAGCCGCTCGCAGAGCCGCAGGAGCTGAAGTCGCCGCCGCGCAGTTTCAGCACGACGAGGCCGGCCCCCTCCTTCTGGGCGATCAGGAACTTGCCGCCGTAGAAGACCGCGGTCTGGGTCTCCCCGGCCTTGTTGACAGAGGTCAGCGTCACCTTGCCCCTGGTCGCGTCGACGACCGAGCCGACCGGGATCTCCTCACCCGCCCCCAGCGTTTTGAATTTGTTCTGGCCCGGGACCTTGATCTTGATCGTCCCCGACTGCGTCGCCGCCACCAGCAGTTCGCCGTTGACCGGCTCCAGCCCGGGGGTCGGTGGAGCGGGCGGTCCCACAAAAGGCGCCGGCGGGGCCGGAGGGGCGGGGATGCTGAAGCACTGCGAGAACTCGGAGACCTGTTCGAAGCTCTCCGGGATCACTTCGGTAGTGGTCGCGGTGATCACGCTCTGCCCTACCGGCAGCTCGTCGAGTCCCGTGGTCGAGAACGAGAGACTGCCGCCGGCATCGGCTTCCAGCGTTTGGCTGTCGCCGAGGTAGGCCTCGCCCTCGCCGGAGCCGCTCGGGTCGCAGCTGCTGTTGGCGTAGAAGTCGAAGGCGTAGATGCCGTTCGGCGCGGCGCCGCTCAGCGTCCCGCTCACCGTCGTCGACCCGGACGGCGTCGCCAGGCCGGTCAGGACCGGCGCCGGCACTTCGTCGTCGGCGAGGATCTGGATGCCGAGCCCGTTGTTGGCGAAGATCGAGTTGCCGAAGACGCCGGTGAGCGATTCGCCGCTGGCGATCGTCACGCCCGGGCCGCCGTTGTGGGCGATCAGGTTCGAGCTGACGGTCCCCTCGCCGTCGTCCCGCATGCGGATTTCGGTGTCGTTGGCGAGCGCCTCGACTTTGATCCCGCCGGCACCGTTGGGAACTGCCACTTCACCGCCGGCGTCGGTGCCGATCAGGTTCCCGGTCACCTCGGTCCCGTCGCCTTCGATCACCACCCCGTACTCCTCGTTGCCGGAGATCACGTTGTCGGCGCAGAGGAGACCGCCGATGTTGACGTTTTCCGCCGAGGGCCCCACGAGAACCCCATCCACGTTGTCTCGGGTGGTGACGCCGTCGAGCTCGAGACCGATGTAGTCGTTGCAGAGGGTGACGTCTTCGCTGCCCTCGATCTCGATGCCGGGATTGAACCCGCCGATCGCCAGTCCTTCGATCACCACGTCGGAGGCCCCGACGACTTCGAGCCCCCGGGACCCGCCCTCGGACTCGCCCGGAGTCAGGGCGATGCCGATGTCTCCGCCGGCGCCCGCGGCGGTGCCGCCGTCGATCGTCAGCGGCTCTTCGATCGCCGGCAACGACCCGAATTCGTTGAGGGCGACTTTGAGCTCGGTTCCCGCCGCGATCTGGCTGAAGTGGATGCTGTCTTCCGCGGGCGTTTCGTTCGCCTGAATGATCGCCTCGCGAAACGAGCAGAGGATCGAGGAGCCGAGCGTGCAGGGTGCGAACTCCGACTCGTCCTTGTCTTCGATCGTCGTGACTTCGATCGTCAGCGCCGAAGCGAGCCCGGGCAGCACGAGCATGGCTGCGATAGCGACTGCGAGCGTTGAAACCAGGCGTTTCAAAAGGATCGGGCACCTTATCCGAACATCCGTCCAGGGCCAAAAACCCTCTATCGTGCCGCCCTTCGATGGGCACGCTCGCACACCAGCTGAGGATCGGCATCGGTGCCCTGATGATCGACACCGAGAACCGCGACCTCGGCCTGCTCGGGGTGGCGCGGATCGGGACCTCGTTCGCGACCTGGAGCTTCACGATCGCCCTCGGCGTCTACGGGTTCGAGGCGCACGGGGTGGTCGGCGTCGGCATCGTCGCCCTGATCCGGCTGCTGCCCGGGGCGATCGCCTCTCCGTTCATGGGACTGCTGGCCGATCGCAACCCGCGCCGCGACGTGCTTGTGCGCGCCAGCCTGGCGATGGCCGTCGTCCTCGCCGGCGCCGCCTTCGCCGCCGGCCAGGACGCCTCGGCCGACGTCGTCTTCGTCTTCCCCGCCCTCTTCGCGATCGCCCTCGCCGCCTACGTGCCCGCTGAGAGCGCCCTCTTCCCGGTCCTTGCCCGCACCCCGCAGGAGCTCTCCGCCAGCAACGTCAACCACGCGGCGATGGAAAACGCCGGCTTCATCGTCGCTGCGATCGCCAGCGGCCTGCTGCTGACCGCGACCTCGCCCGGCACCGTGTTCGCGGTCGCCGCCGCCGTTGCCGCCGTGGTCACGGTGCTGCTGGCGCTGGTGCGCCGCGACCGCCGACCCGTATACGAGGACGACGAGGAGTCGATCGGCGGCGTCCTGCGCGAAGCGACCCAGGGGGCGCGGGCGCTGCGCCAGCATCCCGGCCTACGCCTCGCCTCGCTGACCCTGGTCGTCCTGCTCCTCTTCGAGGGCTTCGCCGACGTCATCCTCGTCACCCTGGCGCTGGAGCTGCTGCACCTGGAGGAGGGCAGCGTCGGCTTCCTCAACGCCGCCTGGGGGGTCGGGGCGATCGTCGGCGGGATCGGGCTGGCGCTGCTGCTCGACCGCGGCCACCTGGTGATCGCGATCGCCGGCGGCAGCCTCGCGATCGGCGCAGCGACGATGCTGCCCGGGTTCTGGCCCGAGGAGCTGACCTCCTACCTGGCCTGGTTCGGAATCGGGATCGGCTTCACCTTCGTCGAGGTGGCGGCGAAAACCCTGATGGGCCGCCTCGGCGATGACGAGACGATGGGGCGGCTGGTCAGCTCGCTGGAATCCGGCCGCCTGGCAGCGCAGGCGGCCGGCTCGCTGGGGGCGATCGTGCTGGTCGAAGCGCTGCACCCCGACGGCGCCCTGATCGCGCTCGGCGCCCTGATGCCGGTCTTCGTCTTCCTCTGCTGGACGCGGCTGCGCGCCTACGAGGTCGGCGCCCCGGTCGCCGAGGCGCAGTACCAGCTGCTGCGCGGCAACTCGATCTTCGCGCCGCTGCCGATCGCCACCGTCGAGCGGCTCAGCCACGACCTCAACGCGGTCGAGGTCCCGGCCGGCGAAGAGATCATCACCCAGGGCGACATCGGCGACCGCTTCTACCTGATCGAGGCGGGCCAGGTGGAGGTCTTCGAACACGGCGAGTTCCGCCGCAACGAGGGCCCGGGGGAATCGTTCGGGGAGATCGCCCTGCTGCACGACGTGCCGCGGACCGCGACCGTCCGCGCCACCGTCCCCACCCGCCTGCAGGTGCTCGAGCGCGAGCAGTTCCTGCTCGCGGTGGTCGGCCACCGCCGCAGCCAGCAACTGGCCCGCTCGGTCAGCGAGGAACGGTGGCTGGTCCGCGACTAGCCGCCGCGGCAGCGGCGGCGCTGGCGGCGGCGCTCCTCGCGGGGGGAGCGCTGGCGAGCCCGGCACTGGCGGCGCTCAGCGCCGACTCGATGTACGACCCCGGCACCATGGTCGCCATCGACATGCAGCTGCCGCCGGCCTCGATCGCGGCGCTGGAAGCCGAACCCGACGAGTACGTCGAAGGCACCTTCAAGGTCGCCGAGACCGGCGGCACCCCAGCCACGATCGGCGCCTACTCGGCCCCGCTCACGGTCGGCATCCGGCTCAAGGGCGGCGCCAGCTTCCGCGACCTCAGCGGCAAGGCCGCCTTCAAGCTCAAGTTCAACGAGTTCGTCAAAGGCCAGAAGTTCCTCGGGCTGAAGAAGCTGACCCTCAACAGCATGCTGCAGGACCCGTCGATGACCCACGAGGCGCTCGCCTACGAGGCCTTCCGCGCGGTCGGGGTCGCCGCCCCCCACACCGGCTACGCCTACGTCTACGTGAACGGGGTCGACTACGGGGTCCACCTCAACCTCGAGACGATGGACGACGTCGCCCTCGCAAAGCGCTTCGGTGCGCTCGAGGACGACCAGCACCTCTACGAGGGGGCCTACGGAACCGACGTCGTTCCGGGCGGCGCCGCCGCCTTCGAGGTCGACGAGGGGGACGAAGGGGACCGCTCCGACCTCGAAGCGCTGATCGCCGCCGCGGCCGCCACCGACTCCAGCTTCACGACGCGGATGGAGGCGGTCGCCGACCTAGAGGAGATGACGCGGATGTGGGGCGCCGAGCGCTACCTCGGCCACTGGGACGGCTACTCGGCCCCGAACGTCAACAACTACTACCTCTTCAGCGACGCCGCCGGCTCCTTCCAGATGCTGCCCTGGGGCACCGACCAAACCCTGTTCACCTGGTGGATGCCGTTCACGAGCGCCGGCGGCGTGCTCTTCGAGCAGTGCCTCGAGGACGACAAGTGCGCCGCCGCTTACGCCGAGGCGCTGAAAGCGACCCGGACCGCGGTCGCCGAGATCGACTTGAAGGGAAAGGCGAGCGTGATCGCCTCCTTGCTCGCGCCCTGGCAGGCGCAGGAAATCGCCGAGTCCTCCCGCGCCCCCTACGACGCCGAGGAAATCGAGGACGGCCTCGACGACACCACCTACTTCCTCGAAAAGCGGCCGCAGCAGCTGAACCAATGGCTGGGGATCGAGGAACCGGCCGTGATCGTCGACCCGCTGCCCGAGCCCGCCGCGCTGCCGACCCCTGGCCCCGTCGCCGGACCGACGCCGGAGCTCTCGAAGCGGCTCGAAGTCGACCGCTCCAAGCTCGGGCGCGGCCTGCTGGTCACTCGCGTTACCGCTCCCGTCGCGGGCACGGTCCGCCAGGTCGCTCAGATCGCCACCAAGTCGGGGCCGCTGCAAGCCTGCGTAGCCGAGGCGAGGGTCGATGCGCTCGGCGCGACCACCCTGCGCTGCCGCCTCTCGCCCGCCGTCCGCAAGCGGTTGGCCGTGCGGCGGCTGGTCCTGCGAGTGGAGACGCGGCTCGAGCCCGACGCGGGGAGCGGCTCGAGCTTCGACTCCTCGCTGGTGCTGCCCCGCCAAAGCTGAGGAAGTGGGCGGTACTGGGCTCGAACCAGTGACCCCATCCTTGTAAGGGATGTGCTCTCCCAACTGAGCTAACCGCCCGGGTGCTGAGTGGAGGGTAGCGTCGCGGCTGCGATGATTCGCGCCTCGATGGTCTCCCTGCCTCGGAACCACTTCATCGCCTTGATCGTCGGCGTCTGCATTCTCAGCGCCGCGATCGGCACCGGCGTGGCGCTGCTCGCGCAGACCGGGCCGGCGGGCCCGGCCGGCAAGCAGGGGCCGGCGGGACCAGCCGGGCCGGAAGGCCCGGAAGGGGCCTCGGGCGCGGCCGAGGTCGAAGGCCTCGAAACCGAGCTCGAAGAACTGCGGGGCGAGCTTGAAGCTGGCGGCGACGTCGGCGAGCTCGAAAGCCGGGTCGAAGGGCTCGAAGAAGAAGTCGAAGGGCTCGGCGGCGTCACCTCCGAACTCTGCTCGGAACTCGACTTCTTCTGTTGAACCTCTCCCCCACCCGCTCCGTATAAGGGGCATGAAGAAGATCGCCGCCCTCGCCCTCGCCCTCGGCGCCGTCCTGGTCACCCCGGCCGCCGCCGCCGACAGCGCCCAGACCAGCGCCGCCAAGCAGGTCGAAATCGTCAACTTCGCCTTCAAGCCGGGGACGCTGACGGTCTCCAAGGGCGCCACCGTCGAGTTCGAGAACGAGAGCAACACGACCCACACGGTCACCCGCAACGGCGGCGGCTTCGACAAGCGCGTCGGCGCCGGCAAGGCCGTCGCGATCCGCTTCCAGAGCCGCGGCAGCTTCGCCTACCACTGCAAGATCCACCCGACGATGAAGGGCAAGATCGTCGTCCAGTAGCCTCGCCGGGGCATGGATACCGCCATCCTCTGGCGCGCCGCGCTCGTGCAGCTGGTCGCCGTCGCCGTCCTCTCGCTGGCCCTCGGGCTCGCCCTCCCGCACAGCTTCTTCGAGGACTACGGCTGGATCTCCGGGCCGGTCGCCTGGCTCGTCTGCGCCGCGATCACCGCTCGCGTCCTGCGCCTACCGACCGGCTCGACCATGGCCGGGGCAGTGCTTGCCGGCCTGCCCAGCCTGCTCTTCGTCCTGATCGGCCTGCACTGGGCCGGCGCGATCTTCGCCGTCGGCCTCTTCGCCGTCTGGTGCGCCCGGCTCAGGCCCGGCGCATCCGCGCCTTCATCGCCAGCGGCAGCCCGGCGCTGAAGACGATGCCGGCCGCGGCCGCGGCCAGGCCGGCGCGGCGGGAGAGCCGGCCGCTGCGCTTCAGCGCCACCGCGCCGGCGCCGGCGTGCGTCGCCATCAGCAGCGTCGCCGTCGCCAGGCCGGGGTTGTAGCGACGCTCGCGCAGCGCCATCCCCGAGTGCATCAGCGCGTTGCCTGCCTCGATCCAAAGCACGAAGGCGGCAATCGCCGGCGTTCGCCGCCACAGGGCCACCGCCGCGATCGCGCTCCCCCAGCCCATGGTCACGTTGACGTGGAACCCGTCCCGCTCGGTCAGCGGCCAGTCCGGCCGCTCGCTGCCCAGCAGCCGTTCGTTGCTGAACGGCAGGAAGCCGCCGGGCCTCACCCACTCCTCGCTCTGATGGCTGACCAGGATCGGCAATCCCAGCGCCGCGATCCAGAGGTCGTCGGCAGCCAGGTCCCGGCGCCGCGCCAGCGCCAGCCCCCAGCTGGGCCCGACCAGGGCGGCCGCGGCCCAGGGCCAACGTCCGTGCGTGTCGACGCTCACGCGCCGAGCTTAGTCGCGACGTCCGTTGTCAGCCGCCGCCACCGGGCGGAGGCGCCGAGGGACGCTGCCCGCCCCACTGCGATGTGCGCACGAAGCGGCGTCCGGCCTGGGATTCCAGGGCTTCCTGCCAGTTCTTCGAGGGGACTCTGCGCGGTGCCAACGCCTCCGCCGCGTCCCTTTCGAATGTGTCTTTGGTCGGCGGGCGTTCTTGGGTGCTCAGACGACTACCGTGCTAACGAGCACGGCGCCGATTTTGCCACCGGCGAGCAGCGAGATAATCACGTTCTGCTCGGGGGCGGTCGTCATTGCCCGCCGAGTGTACATCCGCCCCGCTAGGGTGGCAACCGATGACCCTCAGCAACCACCACCGCGAGACGGTCCGCAAGATCCTCGCCCACCCCGCCAGCGGCAACGTCGAGTGGCGCCAGGTGCTCTCGTTGCTGGAAGCGATCGGCGAGGTGACCGAGGAGCACAACGGCCACTTCAAGGTGACGGTCGGTCCCGAGACCGAGACCCTGCACCGCCCCCACGACAAGGACGTCGACGAGCAGATGATCGTCGACCTGCGGCGGCTGCTGGTCCAGGCCGGCTACGACGACCCGGACGCGGTCGAGGACAGCCGCGACCGCGACTACGGCGACAACCGCTGGGGCAAGCCCGAGTAACGCCCGGCCGGCAGCGGATCCGCGAGGCCCGTGGAAGGGCTTCGCTATAGTTAACCAAATGGTTAATGATCCGTTCAAGGCCCTCTCGCACCCGATCCGGCGCGGGATCGTCGAACGCCTCTCCGCTGGACCGGCAACGGTCGGCGAAGTCACCCGCGACTTCGGCGTCTCCAAGCCGGCGATCTCCAAGCACCTGAAGGTGCTGGAGGAGACCGGCGTCGTCTCCCGCGTGGTCGAGGGGCGCACGCACGTGCTCTCACTCGAGCCGAAGGCGCTCGACGAGGCGGCCGAGTGGATGGATCGCCAGCGCGCCCTCTGGGGTCGCCTGTTCGATGTAGTCGACGAGTACCTGAAGGAGGAGCAGAAATGAAGATGCCGCCGATCGTCTCCGCCGAGGAGTGGAAGGCCGCCCGCGAGCAACTGCTGGTGAGGGAGAAGGAGGTGACCCGCGCCCGCGACGCGCTCGCCGCCGAACGCCGGCGGATGCCGCGCTTCGAGGTGGAGAAGGAGTACCGCTTCGAGGGGCCCGACGGGCCGGCCGGCCTGCTCGACCTCTTCGAGGGCCGCCACCAGCTGATCGTCTACCGCTTCTTCTTCGAGCCCGGGGTCGGCGACTGGCCCAACAGCGGCTGCCGCGGCTGCTCGTTCATGGCCGACCAGGTCGGCAACCTCGCCCACCTCAATGCGCGGGACACCACCTTCGTCAACGCCTCGCGGGCGCCGCAGCCCGAGATCGAGCGCTGGAAGGCGCGGATGGGCTGGGAGATGCCCTGGCACACGATCACCGACGACTTCGACGCCGACTTCGGGGTCGACGAATGGCACGGGACCAACGTCTTCTACCGCGACGACGAGGACCGGGTCTTCCGCACCTACTTCGTCGACGCGCGCGGCGACGAGCAGCTCGGGACCCCCTGGGCCTACCTCGACATCACCGCGCTCGGGCGCCAGGAGATCTGGGAGGACTCGCCGCAGGGCTACCCGCAGACGCAGGCCTACGTCTGGTGGAACCTGCACGACGAGTACGAGAACGCGACCGACTTCTCACACGCCCTCTCCGACGAGACGGCGTCGCAGCGTGGATCGAGCAGCACGTGATCCCGCTCGGCCACGTCGGCGGCCTGCCGCTGGAGGAGTTCCTGCCCGGCGTCGTCGGGGCGGGTGGCAGCCTGCTGGTCGCCCGCGCCTGGCTCGCCGTGCACCTGCGCCGGCGCGAGGGGCGCGACCGGTGAGCGGCAAGACCGCGCTGATCGAGCGCACCTTCAAGGCCCCGGCCGAGCGCGTCTTCGACGCCTGGACCAGCGAGGAGGTGATGCGGCGCTGGTTCCACGGCGAACACGCCTGGCAGACGCCGGTCGCCGAAGTCGACCTCCGCCTCGGCGGCAACGTCCGCGTCGTCATGCGCGACCCCGACAAAGGGGAGGAGCACGGCGGCGGCGGTCACTACACCGAGATCGACCCACCCCGCCGGCTCGCCTTCACCTGGACCTGGGACGACGACGAGGAGTCCCGCGAGACCCTGATCGAGCTCGACTTCGAGGAGGTCGACGGCGCCACCCCCGTCCGCCTCACCCACAGCAACCTGCGCGATCAGGAATCGGTGCTCTCCCACGAAGGCGGCTGGAGCAACTGCATGGACAACCTCGAGAGGGCGCTGGCCGAAGGCGGGTAGCGTCGCTATCTTCGGCGTTCGCTGTCGAGGCTCTGCTGAGCTTCCGGCGGCATCGTCCCAGGCCACCAGTTCCATTTTCCGAGAATCGCCATCAGGCTCGGGACAAGCAGTGGCCGCACGACGAACGCATCCAAGAGCACGGTCAGCACTATCGCGATCGCGGTCACTTTCAGATACAGGAGCCCGGAGGTCGAGAAGGCCCCGACGGCAGCGGCGAACAGAAGTGCCGCCGCGGTGATGATTCGTCCCGATCGCTCGAGGCCAAGCGCTATGGCCTTGCGGTTGGGGATCCCTCGTTCCCGTTCCTCCTTGATCCTCATCAGCAGGAACAGCCCGTAGTCGGTGAGCAGGCCGAAGGCCACGACCCCCACCATCCCTGGCAAGGTCACGATCATGGCGTCTTGTGAGGTGTAATCCAAGATGCCCTCGAGATAGCCGTTCTGAAAGACGAGCACGATCAGCCCCAGCGCCGCGCCGAGAGAGAGAAGGTTCATCGCGAGCGTCTTGATCGGCAGAACCAGTGATCCCGTCGCCAGGAACACGAACAGGAGCGAGGAGAGAACGACCGCCGCCACTACATACGGCAGCCTCTGCTTAAGCACCGACAACGAGTCCATGTAGCCAGCGGTTTCACCTGCGACGGCGATCGGCGCATCGAGTTCGCGCAGTTCAGACACAAGCCGCTGAGAGCCCTCGGAGAAGATCGGCTCCTCCGGGTTCAATCGAACCTGCCAGAGGTGCGGGGAGTGCTTCAGGCCCACGAAGAACGGGGTTGCAAGACCAGTGTTCTCAGCGAGTTTGTTCACCCGTTCTCGGATGAAGGTTGCCCGTACCTGATTGCTGTAGACCGCGACGGCAATTTCGCCGATGAGTGGGTTTTTGAACTCCCTCCGTGCTTTTTCGCTGAAATGCCGGGCCTCAGAGGAAGCGGGCAACGACGATGGGTCGAGGCCAGTGGAGCGCATCGACAGGACGGGAAGGGCGAGCACGAGCATGAGCATGCCCGAGACGGTCGCGACCACGACCGGGCGTCTGGTCGCGAACTGAGCGATCCGGTACCAGGCTCCCTCTTCCCGTGGACGCGCCGACCGCTCCAGCGATCGCCGCCAGGACCGAAGCGCGCCGGCATTGACCCTGCGTCCAAGCAGCACCAGCAGCGCCGGCAACAGCACGAGCGCGCTGAGGCCCGTCACGATCGCGGCCAATCCGCCTCCCACGGCGACGGAGCGGACGAAGGGGATCGGCACGATCAGGAGTGAGGAAAACGATGCGGCGATGGCGGCAGCGCTGAAGGCGACCGTCTTCCCTGCCGTTTGCAGCATCTCCACGGCGCTCTGCTCAGGTGCCTTGCCGGCGGCCAAGCCCTCGCGGAACCTGGCGAGCATCAGCAGGCTGTAGTCGACCCCTAGGCCCAGGGCCAGGGCGAGGGCAATGTCAAGTGAGAACACTGACAGTGGAAACAGCTCCCCCACCCCACGCAGAATCGCGAGGACGACCAGCAGGGCGAAGCTGGCAAGAGACACGGGCAACAGGGCCGCCACCAAGCTGCGAAACACCCACAGTCCCAGCAGCACCAGCAGGGGGAGGGCGATCATCTGCGCTCGGCGAAGGTCAACGCCGATCTGCTGCTCGAATTCTTGACGGGCGAGCGCCAACCCTCCAACGACCACTCCCGGCCCAGCCAACTCATCGGCGACCTTCGCGGCGGAGAATCCCTGGTCCTCCCTGTCCTTCTGCTTCAGCCAGGCAAGCACGTAACTGGTCTTGCCATCTCTCGAGGCGAGGATCGTGTCCTCGACCTCCGCGATCAATGGATTGCGTTTGAGCCTTCTCGCAATTCGCTCACCGCCCGTTTTAGGCGATCCCCGCGCCAGCACAGCAATGGTCGGAATGCCCGAGGAGCCCTTAGGCAGCGTGTGTTCGAGATCGCTTTCAGCCCGAAAGCTCTCCGAGTCGTGACTGTAGAAGTCGCCCGACCGGTAGGACAGTTGGTCAGGCGCCGACTTGCCCACGAAGGCGGCCGCAATGGCCAGGACAACGGCGATGGCCAGCACCCGGCGGGGATACCGCAGTGGCAACTGCGCGAGGAGGTGCATCGGCTCAACCGGCGGCTACACGTCAGCCAGCCGTCGGAGGGAGTTGGCTCTCGCTAATGCTCATAGAGTCTTGAATGGTATAGCTTCGCTGCATCTGGCGGTCGAACACCCCCCGAGCCCGTCGAGGACACATGCTGCGGGCCGTTCATCTTTGGCCTGCCGATGCGCACCACGTCACGCAATAGAAACTCCACTGTTTCAAAACTCCTTAAGTATTCTGCGACGTCGTGCGCGCGTTCCTTTCATATAGCCATGCGAATAAAGCCGAGGCTGCCGCCCTCAGTGAGGAGGTCACCAGAGAGACCGACCTAGATCTGACGATGGATGCGATCGACCTCCTCCCCTATTCCTCCCCGAAATCGTTCATGGAATCGGTGCGAGAGCACGATGCCGTCCTGCATCTGATCAGCCCTGACTTTCTTCGATCCTTCAACTGCATGCGTGAGCTTCTTGAGTTCATGAAGGACGACATGGAGCGCAACCACTATCGGGAGCGGACGGTCCCCTTGATCGTTACCAGCCCGCCCGATGACCTAGATCTCTTCGACAAAAAGGGTCAGTTGCAGATCGTCGATTTTTGGTGGGAGCAGCGTCGCGAACTCGAGGACGAAATCGGTGCCCGAAAAGAGCTCGGGGCCGCGTTGGATGACCTCCGTGGTGATCTAACGGTCATGCGCGATATCGGTGAGAAGGTAATGCGCTTCATGAGGACCGTGACCGAAAGCATCTACGTCGCCTCGTACTCAGACCAAGCATCCTCTGGCTTTACCGACGTAATTGATCGACTTCATGAGATCGGCGGCTCGCGCTTCCATCAACGCACGTCTCGCGGGCCTGGCCGTGGCTTCCGTGCAAGCTTCAGCCGGAAGATCAACCAGAACGGAACCGACACGCGTGTCGGTGTTGTTGCCGCATCAGTGGAGCGCTCTCCCGAACTCAAGCGCTTGGCCGACCTTCACGAAGGCATTGTCGTGGCTTCGGAGGACGATCCGCAGCGGCCAGAGTTCCCCCCTTTCTCACCAAGATTCCCCGCTACTCCCGATTATCGAGTCTGGTTGGCTCCACTTGCACGCGAGATCACGATTAAGGACGAGAGCCACAACTTCACGGGTAGCCACAAGGACCGGATGGCCTGGGAGATCGTCGTCTACTACAAAGACCTAATTGAGGAGGTTCTCGACCCAAACTCCAAAGCGTCGCTTCTTCCCGCAGCATCCATTATCTCGAATGGGTCAGCTGCAATTGCCATCCAGGTCATGCTTCGCTGCTATGGGTTACCTCCGCTGAAAGTCTTGGTTGACCGCCGGACCCGTGCCGCGATCATTGATCGGCTTGAAAGTGCCGGATGCGAGGTCTACAGGGAGGATTTGTCCCGCAAGCTTTTGGATTCGGAGGACGTTTTGCGACTCACGGACAACGAAGATGGTTTCGATGTCACCTCGCGAAAACTTGTCGACCCCAATCGTCGTACCTACTACGACTGGCTGGCGTACGAGATCCTTAACTGTGGGGCCAAGCATCTCTTTATCCCCGTTGGAACGGGAGACCTTTTTGTAAATGTCCTCACTGTCCTTCGCGAGGAGCTCGTCGACAACGTAAACGACAGGCGCTTGCTTGGAGGCGAAAAGGCCATCGAAGGACTTGAGCTCTACGGAGCCACGTCGGATGATCGAAAGACCAAGATGGACAAGCTTTTCGCACATCATCGACCCACTCTTCAAGAGGCTGAACAGGTTGTGGCTGAGATGAGGGACGCGAGCCTTTGTGGTCTACGAAGCGAGATCTATTTCATCAGCGAGGATTTTGTGGGCGACGCCCTCGACATCGCTCGCGCTAACAAGGTCCATGCCGATGAGTCGGGCATTGCAGGCCTCTCGCTTCTTCTCCAGCTCCATGAAGAAGGTGTCGAGTTCCCGCCCGACGAGGAGATTCTGGTCGTCAATACCGGCTGGCTGCACCTGCCCTAGCGGGACCGGCTTGAAAAGGCGGCAACGCGACCCGAAGCCGTCGTTCGGTCGCGAGGGAGCGGCCAATGCCAGGCAAATCACGTCAAGCCGGAACTCCCGTGGACCGGTATCGCAGGGCGACCGCCCCCGACCGGAACTCATGGCGATCCACAAGCTCGAGCTGGATGCGCTCGCGCAGACCGGCGAGCAACGTCGGCCCGTGTCCGGCAAGGACCGGCTGAACAAGGAACACGTACTCGTCGATCAGTCCCAGATCTGCCAAGGCCAGGGGTAGCGTCACGCCTCCCACGAACAGGCCCTCGCCTGGCTCCAGCTTGAGCCGCTGAACCGCTTGCTCCAAGTCGCCGCGCACCAGCTCGGCATTCCAATCGACCCCGCTCAGCGTGCTCGACACGACGTGCTTCTTCGTCCGGTCGATGGTTTCGGCGAACGGGATCTCCCACTCATCCATCCAGTCAGGCCACGTGCCCGTGGCCGGCTGCCGCCACGCCGACTCCATCATCTCGTAGGTCACCTTTCCGAACAGCAGGGCATCGGCTCGTTC
This sequence comes from Solirubrobacterales bacterium, assembly GCA_036265715.1. Taxonomy (GTDB): domain Bacteria; phylum Actinomycetota; class Thermoleophilia; order Solirubrobacterales; family 70-9; genus VAYN01. Next base: position 21,379 of record DATAON010000024.1, read on the forward strand.
CAACTGTGCGGTCCAGTAACGCATCGACTCCTCGTCGGGGAGGATCCCCGCCTCGTGATGGCAGCAGCCGTCGAGAGTCACGTTGATCGAGTATCGAAGTGGTCTCATCGCGATGTCCCCCTTGATGCGGCCGCGCCGGCCGGACCGTACTTGGACGGCCGCCTCGACCACTTCTCATCGGTGGCGGGTCACTCCTGTGCTGTGTGAGCAAGTGCGCCAGGGCCGACTGTTAGCGCCGCCGAATCGGCGATCTGCTCAGAGCGCGCGAGCACCGAACCGTGTCCGAGAACCAGCGGCCAGCGGCCAGCCGGGCCGGCGCGGGTAGCACCGAACGCCGGCTATGCGGCGGACCGGATCGTCGTCGGTGCCTGCCCGGATTAGCCGAGTGCGACTGCTACAGCGTG
>DATAON010000025.1:0-15998 GCA_036265715.1 Solirubrobacterales bacterium
CGTAGCGGTCGGCAACGTCGCGGACCAGCGCATCGAACTCGCGGCTCTGGCGACCGAGCCAGTCGAGGTCGGCCTCGTGGTTGGCGGCGTTGGTGACGGCGAGGAAGCGATCGCCGCCGAGTCGATAGGCGAAGAGGTCGTCGATGAGGCCGCCGTTCTCGTCGCAGAGGACCGAGTACTGGGCCCCGCCAATGTGGATCTTGCCGACGTCGTTGGAGAGGACGCGCTGCAGGAACGAGAGCGCCCCCGGCCCCTCGACTTCGACCTGGCCCATGTGGGAGACGTCGAACATGCCGACGTGGTGGCGGACCGCCGAGTGCTCCTCGCGGATCCCCTCGTAGGTCACCGGCATCTCCCAGTCGGCGAAGGGGACGATCTTTGCCCCGAGCTCGACGTGCTGCTCGTAGAGAGGCGTGTGCCGCAGGGCCGCGTCGGTGGTCACGCCGCCCAATCTAGTGAACGGGGCGCGCCTACTCTTTGAGGAAGCCCGGGACGTCGATGTCGTCCTCGGAGACCCGCAGTTTGCGGATCTCGGTGTCCTCGGCGGAGACGCGCGGGCGGCTCTCGTAGCGGCGCCGCACCCGCTGCGGGGAGCGGGCCAGCAGCTCGAAGCCTTCGAAGCCGGTGGCGATCACCGTCACCCGGACCTCGTCTTTCATCGACTGGTCGACGACGGAGCCGAAGATGATGTTGGCGTTGTCGTCGGCCTCGGCCTGGACGAGCTGGGCGGCCTCGTTGACCTCGAAGAGGCCGAGATCCTCGGGGCCGGTGATGTTCAGCAGCATCCCGGTCGCGCCTTTGATCGACTCCTCGATCAGCGGCGAGGTGATCGCCGCCTTGGCGGCGTCGAGCGCGCGGGCCTCGCCCGAGGCCGAGCCGACGCCCATCAGGGCCGAGCCGGCGTCGCGCATGATCGTGCGCACGTCGGCGAAGTCGAGGTTGATCAGGCCGGGGATCGTGATCAGGTCGGTGATGCCCTGGACGCCCTGGCGGAGGATGTCGTCGGCCTGCCGGAACGCCTCCAGCACGGAGGTGCGGCGCTCGACGGCCTGCAGCAGCTTCTCGTTCGGGACGATGATCAGGGTGTCGACGTTGTTGCGCAGTTTCTCGATGCCCTCGAGCGCCTGCTGCATGCGCCGTTTGCCCTCGAACTCGAACGGCTTGGTGACGGCGCCGACGGTGAGGGCGCCGATCTCTTCCTTGGCGATCTCGGCGATCACGGGGGCCGAGCCGGTGCCGGTGCCGCCGCCCTCGCCCGCGGTGACGAAGACCATGTCGGCGCCCTTCAGGGCCTCCTTGATCTCGTCGCGACTCTCTGCCGCCGCGCCCGCTCCGACCTCGGGATTACCGCCGGCACCGAGCCCGCGGGTCAGCTCCTGCCCGATCGAGAGCTTGATGTCGGCGTCGCAGGCCTGCAGGGCCTGCGCGTCGGTGTTGACGGCGACGAACTCGACGCCGCGAATGCCGGCATCGATCATGCGGCTGACCGCATTGGTGCCACCGCCGCCGGCGCCGACGACCTTGATGACCGCGAGGTAAGTGGATTCCATCTCCCGATTTCTCCAGCTGCGCGACTCTCGGGGAGAGAGCGGCGCTATAGCCAAGTCTTGGTTTTGAGTTGAGCCCTTGTTCTGTCCGAGGCTGTAGCGATGCTCAAGGGTTCAAGCCTTCGCTTCAACTACGGAAATTGCGCTCAACGTAGGGCATTCCGGGCCCTCTGTCAAACGCCCGAACGTCATCCTGCAAGGCCCAAGTCTCAACTATGAGTTGAGGCTTTCGTCACCCTCACTCTAAGGTCGAACCTTGGTCCTAAGGTCTGTATACGACCTGTGAAGCGGGGCTCCTGCAAGGGATTCGGGTTAGGGAGCCGCCGGCAACAGGTGCCCTTCGCCGCCGATCGAGGGCCGGCTCGGTGCGCTCAGGTCTACATAATCGAGCGCTTCCGTCTCCGGATCGGCGAGCACCGCCGCCGCCGCTTTCCACTTCAGGGCGGCCTGGGTGGCGTCGCCGAAGCCCAGTTCGATCCCGGAATCGAGCTGCACGTCGACCCCGCTCTCGCCGTAGCGGCTGCTGACCACGTAGGGCTGCAGCGCCGGCGGCGCCGCGCCCAGCACCCGCACCTGCTCCAGCACCGGGCCCTTGACGCGCTTGCCTTTCGGCGGCTGGCCCAGCGGCAGCTCGGGCAGGTGGAGGTCTTCGGGCAGGGTCAGCCAGGTCAGCACTTCGCCGTTGGCGCTGACCGCCACCGCGTCCTCGCCGCTGCCGATCTTCGCCGCCAGTTCGAGCCCCTGAACGTGGGCGGTGACGACGGTGTCGCGGACGAAGAAGTAGTAGACCGCGAAGACCGCGACCAGGACCAGGGCGAGGACTGCGAGCGTGCGTTTCACAGCTCCCAGCCGGCGGGCCAGCGCACCTCCCCCAGCACCTGGACCTCCGGCTCCAGCTCGACCCCCGTGCGCTCGTGCACCCGGCGCCTGCCCACGGCCATCAGCTCCAACACGTCGGCGGTGGTGGCGCCGTCGAAGTTCTCGACGAAGTTGGCGTGCTTCTCGGAGAAGCGGGCGCCGCCCTGCGCCAGGCCGCGACAGCCGGCCGCGTCGAGCAGCTGCCCGGCGCTGCGGCCCTCGGCGCGCTCGTCTTCGGGGTTCTTGAAGGTCGAGCCGAAGGTCTTGATCCCGGAGGGCTGGTCCTCGCGGCGGCGGGCGCGCATGGTAGCCAGGGTGGCGCGAATCTCGGCCGGGTCCTGCGGGCGCAGGCGGAAGCAGGCGCGGCTGACCACCTCCCCCTCCCCCAGGTTCGAGTGGCGGTAGGCGAAGCCGAGCTGGCCGGGGTCGCGGCGCTCGCTGCCGGCGCCGGTGCAGACCTCGACCCACTCCAGCACCTGGGCCAACTGGCCGCCGTAGGCGTTGGCGTTCATCCTCACCGAGCCGCCGACGGTGCCGGGGATGTTGACCCCGAACTCGAGCCCCGAAAGGCCCCAGCCAGCGGTCTTGGCCGCGACCGACGGCAGCCGCGCGCCGCCGCCGGCCAACACGCGCTCGCCCTCGCGCTCGAAGGCGGCGAGCCCACCGTCGAGCTTGATCGCGAGTCCGTGGAATCCATCGTCGGCCACCAAGAGGTTCGAGCCGGAGCCGACCAGTCCTACGGCAAGGCCCTCCTCCTGCGCCCAGCGCAGGGCGGCGACCAGCGCCTCCTGATCGGCGGGCGCCGCGAGCCAGTCGGCGGCGCCGCCGGTGCGGATTTTCGTCAGCGGGGCGAGCGGCACGTCACGGCGCACCTCGGCGGGCGGCGGCGCGCTCACGCCGTCCCCGTCGACCAGGGCCTCGCCGAGGCGGAAGACGTCGCCCGCCCCGACCGTGACCAGGACCTGGTCGCCCTCGGCCCGCCCCGGCTCGCGGTCGAGTCGCTGGGCCAAGTAGGCAGTGGCGCTGGCGGCGCTCGGCAGCCAGGCCACCGGCCCGCCGCCGTTGCGCTCGGCCGTGGCCTGGGCCACCTGCAGGCCGCTGACCCCGGCCAGCTCGCCGACCGGCTCCTCGCGGGCCGGGTAGACGTCAAGGACGACGACCTCGTCGGCCAGCGCCAGGGCGGCGCCGAACTCCTCGCCGAAGGCCTTGGTCCGCGAGTAGAGGTGGGGCTGGAAGACCGCGATCAGCCGCTCGGGGTCGAGCTCACGCAGGGCCGAGAGCGCGGCCCGAACCTCGGTCGGGTGGTGGGCGTAGTCGTCGTAGATGCGAGTGCCGGCGCGCGAGCCCTTCAGCTCCAGCCGCCGCCGCACCCCGGGGAAGCCGGCGAGCGCCGCGGCGGCGGCGTCGCGGTCGAAGCCGGCGGCGCCGATTGCGGCGATCGCGGCGCGGGCGTTGGCGCGGTTGTGGCGGCCGGGGACGGCGAGGCCGAGCTCGGGCGGGCCGGGGACGTCGGCGTCGAAGCCGACGATCTCCCCCCCGCCCGCGAGCTGATCGAGGCTGCCGTCGGCGGGCAGCACTGCGGTCGAGGCCGGGCCGGCGAACTCGGCGAAGGCGCGGTGCAGCTCGGCCAGCGATCCCCAGCGCGCGTGATGGTCCATCTCGACGTTGGTGACAACGGCGATCTCCGGCGCCAGCGCCAGGAAGCTGGCATCGCTCTCGTCGGCCTCGGCGACGACCCACGCGCCCTCGCCCCAGCCGGCGTTGACGGCTTCGCCCCCGGACCCGAGCCCAGGGACCTCTCCGCCGACGAAGAAGGCGGGATCGGCGCCAAGCGCCCGCAGCGCCCAGACCGCCATCGACGTCGTCGTCGTCTTGCCGTGGGTGCCGGCAATCGCGATCAGCCGCTTCTCCGCGCAGAGCTCGGCCAGCAGGGCGCCGCGGTGGATCGGCTCGACCCCGCGCTCGCGGGCCAGCGCCAGCTCCGGGTTCTCGGCGGCGATCGCGGTGGAGACAACGACCTCGGCCCCAACCGGCAGGTTGGCGGCGTCGTGGCCGACCGCCGGCTCCAGCCCGGCCGCACGCAGCCGCTCCATGTAAGAGGAGTCGGCGCGGTCACTGCCGGTCACCGTCGCGCCGAGGCGGGCGCAGACCAGGGCCAAGCCGCTCATCCCGGCACCGCCGATGCCGATGAAGTGCAGCCGGCGCCCGCTCCAATCGCTAGCCACGCGCCGCCTCCAGGACCTGGTCGGCGATGCGGCGGGCGGCGTCGGGCTTGGCGATCCGGCGGGCGGCCGCCGCCATCTCTCCCAGCCTGTCCGGGTCGCCGAGCAGGCCCTGGACCTCGGCCGCCAGTCGCTCCGCGCCCAGCTCAGCGTCGGCGATCACCGTCGCCGCCCCCTGTGCGCGCATCCACTCGGCGTTGGCGGCCTGGTGGTCGGCGGTGGCGTGCGGGTATGGCACGAGGATCGCCGGGCGCCCGGCCGCGGTCAGTTCGAAGATCGAGCCGCCGGAGCGACCGAGGACGAGGTCGGCCGCGGCCAGGACCTCGCCGAAGTTGGGCTCGTAGGCGCTCAGCGCGTAGCCCTCGTTATATGGAGCGGCGGCGAGCCGCGCGGCCAGCTCCTCGTGGTCGCGCCTACCGCTGAGGTGGATCACGTCGAAGTCGCGGCCGGGGCGCTCGGCGAAGGCCTCGACCGCGGCGAAGTTGATCGAGCGGGCGCCCTGGCTACCACCGAAGACCATCAGGCAGCGGGCCTCCGCCGCGATCCCGAACCGCGCCCGCGCCGCCTCGCGGTCGGCCCCGACGACGCCGGCCGGGACGGGGCGTCCGGTGAGCGCGTAGCGCTCGCCCTCGCGTCCCGCGATCGGGAAGGCGAGGCAGACCCGCCGCGCCCGCGCCGCCAGCAGCCGGTTGGCGAGGCCCATGTGGCTGTCGGCCTCGGTCAGGACCAGCGGCGTCCCAGTCAGCGCTGCGGCCAGTCCGGCCGGGCCGGCGACGAAGCCGCCGCCACCCATCACCACGTCGGCCTCGCGGCGGCGCAGCACCTTGCGCGCAGCTGCGACCGCAACCAGCGCCTCCAGCCCGGCTCGCGCCGCCCGCAGCGGGTTGCGGCGGTCGATGCCGCGGACCTTGACGAAATCGATCTCGTAGCCGGCCGCTGGAACCAGCTCCGCCTCGACCCGCTCGCGGGTGCCGAGGAAGCTGACCTCGGCGCCGCTAGCCCGAAGTTCGTCGGCGACCGCCATGGCGGGAACTACGTGGCCGGCGGTTCCCCCCGCCGCTACCACCACTCTTGGCTTTCCTGGCACCGCTCGATCGACTCCTTTCACGGGCGGGCGCTCGGCCGCCTTCGACGCTGCGCAGTCTGCCAGCGCGGCCCCCCGGAGAAGTCGGCGCCACCGGCGCGGTGCCGCCGCGGGCGACGTTGAGGATCAGCCCGACCGCGAACAGCGAGGCCATCAGGCTGCTGTTGCCGTAGGAGACGAAGGGCAGCGGCACGCCGGTCAGCGGCGCCAGGCCCATCACCGCGTAGAGGTTGATGATCGCCTGCACGAGGACCAGCGAGGTCAGCCCCGCGACCAGCAGCTTGCCGTAGTTGTCGCGCGCTTTCTGGGCGATTTTGAGGCCGGCGTAGCCGAACATCCCGAACAGGCCGACGACGCCGATGACCCCGATCAGCCCCAGCTCCTCGCCGATCACGGCGGAGATCATGTCGGTGTGGGCCTCGGGCAGGTAGAAGGCCTTTTGGACGCCGTTGCCGATCCCGACCCCGGAGATACCGCCGGAGCCGAGCGCGATCTTCGCCTGGGCCGCCTGGAAGCCGGCGCCGTGGACGTCGCTGCCGGGGTTGAGGAAGCCGGTCAGGCGGGCCATCCGGTAGGGCTCGACCACGGTCAGCATCAGCGCCAGGAAGCCGATCCCGACGGCCAGCAGGGCGAGGTCACGGGGGCGGGCGCCGGCGGCGACCAGGGTGGCGCCGACGGAGAAGGCGATCACCATCGTCGTCCCCATGTCGGGCTGCAGCATGATCAGCAGGCAGCTGGCGCCGACCACGAGCAGGAACGGCATCATCCCCTCGATCGTCCGCACCCGCACCGGCTTGCGAGAAAGTAGATCCGCCCCGTAGAGGATCAGCGCCACCTTGGCGACCTCCGAGGGCTGGATCTGCAGGAAGCCGGAGCCGATCCAGCGGCTGGCGCCGTTGACGCTGTTGCCGGCGCCAAGCACCACCAGCAGCAGGAAGATCGAGCCGGCGAGCATCGCCGGGGTGAGCCGGCGCACCGCGGTCAGGTTGACGCGGGCGGTGAAGTGCATGATCACCAGGGCGACGGCCCCGAACAGCAGCGTCCGCTTCAGGTAGAAGGCGCTGTCGGAGAGGCCGCCGTTCTGGAGGATGCGGGTGGTCGAGCTGGCCGAGAAGACCATCACCGCCCCCAGCGCCAGCAGGCAGAGGGTCGCGGTCAGCAGCAGGCTGTACTCGGTGGAGACGGCGGCGGCGCGGCTCTTGGCCCTCTTGCCTTTGGACTTGGTCGCGCCGCCGAAGCGGCGCAGGGCAAGCGTGCTCACGCGAGCGCCTCGACGATCTCGCGGAAGCGCTCGCCGCGGGCTTCGTAGTCGGCGAAGGCGTCGAAGCTGGCGCAGGCGGGCGAGAGCAGGACGACCTCGCCGGGCGCGGCCGCGGCGGCAGCGCGGGCGACCGCGTCCTCGAGGTCGGCGCAGCGGTGCAGCGCGATGCCGGCGTCGCGGGCGGGCGCCAGTTCGGCCGCCAGGCGCTCGGCCGTGTCGCCCAGCAGGTAGCAGGCGGCGCAGCGCTCGCGGACCGGGTCGAGCAGCGGCGCGAAGGCTTCGCCCTTCTCGCTGCCGCCGAGGATCGCGTGGACGCCGCCCTCGAAGGCGCGCAGCCCGACCGCGGCGGCGGCGACGTTGGTCGCCTTGGAGTCGTTGACGTAGCGGACGCCGCCGATCTCGGCCACCGGCTCGAGCCGGTGCGGGACCCCGGCGAAGCTGCGCAGGCCGGCCCGCACCGCCTCGCGGTCGATGCCCATCGCCAGCGCCGCCGCGGCGGCGGCCATCGCGTTGGCGACGTTGTGCTCGCCGATCAGCCCCAGCTCGGCGACCGCGAGCAGCGGCTCGCCGTCGTAGAAGATCGTCCCCCCGGCGAGCGCGACCTCGCGGTCGGGGTCGGGCCCGGCGCCGAAGGCGATGCGACGGGCGCAGCCGCCGAGGTCGATCCCGTCCAGGGCCGGCTCGTCGGCGTTGTAGATGGCGACGTCGTCGTTGCCCTGGTTGGCGAAGATCCGCAGCTTCGCGTCGAAGTAGGACTCGAGCGCGCCGTGGCGGTCGAGGTGGTCGGGGGCGAGGTTGAGGAAGACGGCGCACTCGGGCGCGAACAGGGTCGCGTCCTCGAGCTGGAAGCTGGAGCACTCACAGACGACGGTGGCGTCGGGCTCGATCTCGCCGACCAGGGCCGAGAGCGGCGTGCCGACGTTGCCGGCGACCGCGACCGGCTCGCCGGCGCTGCGGTAGAGGTGGCCGAGCAGCTCGACCGTGGTCGTCTTGCCGTTGGTCCCGGTCACCGCGAGGAACCGGTTCGGTAGCGCCCGCCAGGCCAGCTCAAGCTCACCGACGACCTCGATTCCGCGCTGCAGAGCGGCAGCGATCGCGGGCGCCTCCCGGGGAACCCCCGGGCTCTTGACGACCGTTCGCGTCCGCTCGAGCTGTGCCAGACCATCCGTATCCAGGATGACTTCGACGCCGAGCTCCAAAAGCCTTTCCGCGCCTTCAGGATGCCCCGAATCAACCGCCGTCACGGTCTCGCCGCGCCCGGCGAGCAGCCGCGCCGCCGCCTGGCCGGAGCGGGCTAGCCCGACGACCAGGAACGGCCCCTGGGGCAACGGCGGGCGGATCTCCTTGGCGGGCGTCGTGTTCACATAACGATTGTTCTCCGCCCGCCCCCCGGACCCTGTGTGCTGGCGCTAGCGGGCGCGGATCCGATATAGGACGTGCGGCCGCAGCGGGTCGCCCGCCGCGATCTTCGGATGCTCGAAGTCGTCAGCCGAGTCGTGGCTCATTCCAAGCCGCTCCATCACCGCCCGCGAGCGGGTGTTGCCGACGCTAGTGAAGGAGACGACCTCCTCCAGCCCCAGTCCATCGAAGCCGTGAGCAAGCGCGGCCCGCGCGGCCTCGGTCGCGTAGCCGCGGCCCCAAGCCGGTCGCGCCAGCCGCCAGCCGACCTCGACCGCAGGGGTGAAGGGTGCCTCGAAGGAGGGAACCGCAAGGCCGGCGAAGCCGACGAAATCGCCGCTGGCGCCCACCTCCAGTGCCCAGAGCCCGAAGCCGTGGCGCTCGAAGTGAGCCTCGATCGAGTCGGCCAATCTGTCGCTCTCGGAGCGGGTGAGTGGGGCCGGAAAGAGCGCCATCACCTCCGGGTCGGCGTTGATCGCCGCGAACGGCTCGCGGTCGGCCTCGCGCCAGCGCCGCAGGGTCAACCGCGACGTGTTCAGCGCGTCGGAGCCCATTCCGCCCCGAGTCAGCGCCCGATCGACTGCTGGTAGAGCGTGAAGCCGATGCCGGAGCAGACGGCGGCGATGATCCAGAAGCGCAGCATGATCTTCGTCTCCGACCAGGCCATCATCTCGAAGTGATGATGGAGCGGGGCCATCAGGAAGACGCGGCGGCGGAAGGTCTTGAAGGAGAAGACCTGGATCGCGACCGAGAGCGCCTCGATCACGAAGATGCCGCCGATGATCAGCAGCAGCACCTCGGTCTGGGTCATCACCGCCAGGGCGCCGATCGCCCCGCCTAAGCCGAGCGAGCCGGTGTCGCCCATGAAGATCGAGGCCGGGAAGGCGTTGAACCAGAGGAAGCCGATGCAGGCGCCGACCAGGGTGGCCGAGAGCAGCGCCAGGTCCTGCTGCTCGTTGGCGACGAACGAGATCGCCGTGTAGGCGAGGAAGACGATCGCGCAGCAGCCGGCCGCGAGGCCGTCGAGGCCGTCGCTGAGGTTGACCCCATTGGAGAAGCCGGAGAGGACGAGGAAGACGAGAACGAAGTAGAGGACCGGGCCGAGGTCGAGGCTGGCGTCGCCGATGCGGAAGTAGAGGATCGGCTCGAGCCCGACCTCGTGACGGGCGACCCACCAGAGGACCAGTGCCAGCAGCACCTGGAAGAGGATCTTGTAGCGGGCCGAGAGCCCGAGCGAGCGGCGTTTGACGATCTTGATGAAGTCGTCGGCGAACCCGAGCGCGGCGCAGCCGAGGGCGACGCCGAAGACGGTCAGGCTCTGCGGGTCGCGCTCGGAGAGGACCAGGTAGGGGACGCAGATCGAGACGAAGATGATCAGCCCGCCCATCGTCGGCGTCCCCGCCTTCGCGTGGTGCTCCTGCGGGCCGTCCTCGCGGATGTGCTGCCCGAACTCGCGCACCCGCAGGTATTCGATGAATTTGGGGCCGAGGAAGATGCAGATCAGCATCGCCGCCATGCCCGCGATCAGGACTTCGCCCATCAGCCGGCCTCACGCAGTTCCGGCAGTAGCTCGGCGACCGTCTCCAGCCCGGCCGAGCGCGAGCCCTTTACAAGGACGGCGTCACCCGGTTCCAGTTGGGTGGCAAGCCATTCGGCGGCCTCGCCGGGATCGGCGACGAGCTCGTCGGGGTCGTAGTCGCGGGCCGGCTCGCCGACGCCGACGACGACGTCGACACCATGGGCGCGGGCATGCTCCCCGACTTCGCGGTGGTAGGCGGGCGTGTCGGCCCCGAGCTCGCCCATCTCGCCCAGCACGGCGAGCGTGCGCGTCGCCCCGAGGGTCGCGAGATGGTCGAGCGCCGCGCGCATCGACACCGGGTTGGCGTTGTAGCAGTCGTTCACGAGGACGATCCCGTCGCCGAGCTCCAACCGCTCTCCGCGGAACCGGGAGAAGCCTATGCTGGCAGCGCCGTCGGCCATCTCTCCGGGCTCCACCCCGAGCGCCACCCCGGCGGCGATCGCGGCCAGCGCGTTGGTCAGATTGTGGGCCTCCGTGAAGGGGAAGTGGAACAGCTGCTCGCCCAGCGGCGTCGCGACCAGGGCCACTGTCACGCCCTCCTCGACGCGGGCCTCGCGGGCCTCGACGTCACCGCCGGGGCCGAAGCGAAGCAGGCGCTCGAGCCCGCCCAGGTGCGGCTCCAAGGCACCGGCCTCGACCGGGGCCACCGCGGCGCCGCCCGGCCTCAGCGTCGCCAGGATCTCCGCCTTCGCCGCCGCGATCGCCTCGACCGAGCCGAGCAGCTCGACGTGGACCGGGCCGACGTTGGTGATGATCGCGACGTCGGGCTCGGCGATCTCACCCAGTTCGGCGATCTGGCCGGCGCCGCGCATCGCCATCTCCAGGACCAGCGTCTCCGTGTCGTCGGGCGCTTCCAGCAGGGTCAGCGGCAGCCCGATCTCGGTGTTGAGGTTCTGGCGGTTGGCGTGGACGCGGCCGGGCAGGATCGAGCGCGCGATGTCCTTGACCGAGGTCTTGCCGACCGAGCCGGTGACCCCAACCACCCGCGCCCCCAGCGCCCGCCGCCAGGCCCGCGCCAGCGCCTGCATCGCCGCCAACGGATCGTCAACCACGAAGACCCATCCATCGCGTGGTTCCTTTTTTACCTCTGGGGTTAAAAAGGAACCACGGAACGCGGAGCCGACGACGGCGCCCCAGGCGCCAGCCTCGATCGCGGACGGAGCGAACTCGCCGCCGTCGCGGTTGGCGCCGGGAAGGCCGAAGAAGAGGTCGCCGGGGCCCGAGGTGGAGGAGTCGATCGTCGCCCGCCGCGGCGAGCCGGGTTCGCCCTCGGCCAGCACCTCGGCCCCGAGCGCGGCGGCGATCTCCCCTGGGGAGAGATTCATGGCGACTCTCCAGCGCGCGCCGCAGCGCCGGCTCCGCCCAGCCGGCGCAGCTCCAGGCGCGCGACCTCGCGGTCGTCGAAGGGGATCTTGCGGCCGTCCTCGAACTCCTGTCCTTGCTCGTGGCCCTTGCCGGCGATGACGACGGTGTCGCCGGCCTCCGCCCGCGCCAGCGCCAGCGCGATCGCGGCGCGCCGGTCAACCTCGACCTCCAGCTCCGCCGCCTGCCCCTCGGCCCCGGCCGCGACTTCGGCGACGATCGCCGCCGGGTCCTCGGAGCGCGGGTTGTCGGAGGTGACCACGGCGAGGTCGGAGAGCTCCCCCCCGGCCCGGCCCATCTTCGGCCGCTTGTCGCGGTCGCGGTCGCCGCCGGCGCCGAAGACCGAGATCAGCCGCCCGCCGGTGAGCCGGCGCGCCGCCCGCAGCACGTTCTCCATCGAGTCCGGCGTGTGCGCGTAGTCGACCAGCACGGCGAAATCCTGGCCCTCGTCGATCGGCTCGAAGCGCCCCGGCACCCGCGCCGCCCGCGCCAGGCCGGCGGCAGCGCTCTCCGCCTCGACCCCGAGCGCCCGCGCCGCCGCGTACGCGCCCAGCGCGTTGGCGACGTTGAAGTGCCCGGGCAGGCCCGTCCGCAGCTCCAGCTCGCCGTTGACGGTGAAGACGGCCCCGCCCGTGTCGAACTCGACAGCGCTGGCCGAGTAGTCGGCCGCCGCACCCTCGGCGGAGAAGGTCACGCACTCGAATTCCTCGGCCAGGCGCCGGCCGTAGGGGTCGTCGACGTTGGCGATGCGCGTCCCTTCGGCGGCGGCGAACAGCATCCGCTTGGCCTGGAAGTAGTCCTCCATGTCGGCGTGGAAGTCGAGGTGGTCCTGGGTCAGGTTGGTGAAGAGGGCCACCGCGAAGTGGATCGCGTCGGCGCGGTGCAGGACCATCGCGTGCGAGGAGACCTCCATCGCGCAGGCGCAGTCGCCGCCCTCGAGCATGCGGCGGAAGGTCGCCTGCAGCTCGATCGCCTCCGGCGTCGTTCGCTCCACCTCCTCCGCGGCCCCGGCGACCACCTGCTTGACGGTGCCGAGCAGACCGCACTGGACCCGAGCCGCTTCGAGGATCTCGCGGACGAGGAAGGCGGTGGTCGTCTTGCCGTTGGTCCCGGTCACGCCGACCACCTGCAGCCGCGCGGTCGGGTCGCCCCAGAAGCGCGCTGCCAGCGGCGCCATCGCCGCCCGCGCGTCGGCGACCAGCACCTGCGGGATCGCGACCTCAAGCTCGCGCTCGACCACCAGCGCCGCCGCTCCCGCCTCCGCCGCCGCCGGCCCGAACTCGTGCCCGTCGGCCTTCTCTCCCGGCACGCAGAAGAACAGCGTCCCGGGGCCGACCTTGCGGCTGTCGTAGGCGAGCGCGGTGATCTCAGCACCGGCATCCCCCCGGATCCGGACCGCGGTGTCGCCCGCGAGGAGCTCGTCCAGCCTCATCGCCGCGATTCTAGGTCCGGCCCCGGCCGTGGCCTCGGTGCCCTATTCGGGCGCGACACCGAGATAGGGCAGCGCGTAGGCGGCGATCTGGCCGAAGGCGGGCGCCGCCACCGCGCCGCCGTAGATTTCGCCCTGTGGCTGATCGACGATCACGGCCGCCAACAGCCTCGGGTTCTGGGCCGGCGCGAAGCCGATGAAGGAGGAGACGAACTTGGTCTCCGAATAGACCCCGTCTTCGACCATCTGGGCGGTTCCGGTCTTGCCGGCAAGGGTGTACCCGGGGACGCTGACCTCCGACGCGGTGCCGCCCGGAGCCAGCACGCCCTCGAGCATTTCGCGCACCTCGGCGGCGACGTCGGCGTCGATCACCCGCTTGCCCTTCGGCTCGGGCACCTCTTCTTCGCCGATCCGCTCGATCAGCTGCGGGCGCTTGAGGATGCCGCCGTTGGCGATCGCGCCGTAGCCGGCGATCATCTGCATCGGCGTCACCGAGAGGCCCTGGCCGATCGGCAGGTTGCCCATCGTCGAGCCCGAGTACTCGTCGAGCTCTGGCACCAGGCCCCGTTCCTCGTTGGGGAACTGCACCCCGGTCGGCCTGCCGAAGCCGAAGCGGTTGATCCAGCGGCTGAATTTCTCGCTTCCGACTTTGAGGCCGATCGTGACCGCGCCGACGTTCGAGGAGTGGGCGAGGATTTCGCCGACGCTGAGGTTTTCGGTGCCGCGTTCGTGCGACTCCTCGATCGTGCGGTCGGCGACCTGGATCGTCGGTTCCAGCGTGAAGGTGCTGGTCGGCGTCACCAGTTTTTCCTGCAGGGCCGCGGCCACGGTGAACGCCTTGAAGGTCGATCCCGGCTCGTAGTTGAACCCAGTCGCACGGTTCATCAAATCTTCGTTGCTGACGCTGGAGAGGTCGTCGGGCTCGACCGGCGGCCAGTTCGCCATCGCCAGGATCTGGCCGCTCTGCGGTTCGACGACGATCGCGGTGGCGCCCTTCGGCGTGTACGTTTCGCCGACTTCGGCCAGCGCCCGTTCGGTCTTCTCCTGGATCAGCGGATCGAGCGTCAGCTGGATGTCTTCGCCGTCCTCGCTCGCCTTCTCGGTTTCCAGCTTGATCGGGTCGCCGAGCGCGTCGGTGACGATGCGGCGCTCGCCGTCGGTGCCGCTGAGCGCCGATTCCTCGCCCATCTCCAGCCCGGTCAGCCCCTGGTTTTCAGAGCCGACCGAGCCGATCACCTGGCCGGCCATCTCTCCCTGCGGGTAGGTGCGGCGGCTGTCGGGCAGCTCGCCGATCCCTTCCAGGTTGAGGCGCTTGATCCGCGCCGCCTGTTCGAGCGGGATTTTCTGGGCGATGTAGGAGAAGCCGCTTTCCTCGGTCAGGTCGGCGAGCACGTCAGCCGGGTCGAGGTCGAGGATCTTGGCCAGCTTCTTCGCCGCGGCAGGCGGGTTCTTCACCTGGTAGGGCGTGGCGTAGATCGTCGCCGCGTCCTCGGAGGCGGCGAGCTCGTTGCCGCGGCGGTCGAGCAGGCTGCCGCGCAGACCGGGCACGGTGATCGTTTCGCTCTGCTGGGACATCGCCTGCGAGGCCAATGAGGAGCCCTGCACCCCCTGCAGCCAGAGCGCGCGCCCGACGACGACGAGGAAACAGAGCAGGAAGGCGGCGAAGAGGAGGCCGATCCTGCGCTCGATCAGACGCATCCGCGGCGGTTCCTAGGGCGACGGCGAGGCGGCGGCCAGGCGGGCGGCGGCCGTCGCGATCGTCTCGCGGTTGAATTCGACGAAGCGGATGCTCTCGCTGGAGGGCATCGCGAGACCAAACTCGGAGCCGGCGCCGCGGATGCGGCCGATCCCTTCGCGGGTGGCGGCACGGTTGGCGAGCAGCCCGTTCTCCTCTTCGAGGGTGGTGATCTGGGCGTCGATCTTGCCGGCCGAGGCAGCGAAGCTGAGCGTGACCACGTTGAGGGCGACGATCCCGGCGAGGAGCAGGCCGAGGACGCCGATCCAGGCGCGGCCGCGGGTCATCCGCACCATCAGGCCGGAGTCGGGCAGGTGGCGAACCGCTACCGCGGTGCGGCCGGCGAGCGGGATGACGCGAGCGCCGGGGCTGCGCCGGGTTTTCGGCCGGGCGCGCTGCGGAGCGCGGGCGGGCGCCCGGCGGGCCGGGGCGGAAACGGCGCTCCCACGCGGTGAGGCGGCTTTCCGGCGGCGGGTCGGCGCGGGCGCGGCGGCTTTTTTGCGGCGCGGGGGTGCCGCGGGAGCGGCCGTCGAAGCTTTGCGCTGCGGAGCTTTGCGTTTCGGCGGCGAGGTCCGGGCCGGCGGCGGCGCCGGGGCGCTGCGTCGCTTGGGGACGGCGACGGCCATCAGCCGGTCTCCTGCCCGTTCGCGAGCGCGATCTTCTGGGCGACGCGCAGGTGGGCGGAGCGCGAGCGCGGGTTCGCTTCGACCTCGTCGGGGCCAGGCGAGACGGCGCGGCGGGTCAGCAGCTCGGCCTCGGGCTCGTGGCCGCAGACGCAGACCGGCAGCTCCGGCGGACAGGTGCAGCCGCGCGCCTTGCCGGCCAGGAACTGCTTGACCGGGCGGTCCTCGAGCGAGTGGAAGGAGATCGCGCCGAGGCGGCCGCCGAGCGGCAGCATCTCCCAGGCCAGGGGCAGCGCCTCGTTGAGGGCGTCGAGCTCGCCGTTGACGGCGATCCGGATCGCCTGGAAGCTGCGCTTGGCCGGGTGGCCGGCGCCGAAGCGGGCCGAGGCCGGCATCCCGGCCTTGACCGCCTCGACCAGCTCGGCGGTCGTGCTCAGCGGCCGGCGCTTGACGATCTGGCGGGCGATGCCGCCGGCATACCGCTCCTCGCCGAAGCGCCTCAGGACCTGGGCGATCCGCGACTCGGGCCACTCGTTCACCAGGTCGGCGGCGCTCAGCCCCCCGCGCGGGTCCATGCGCATGTCGAGCGGCGCGTCGTAGGAATAGGAGAACCCCCGCTCCCAGGCGTCGACCTGCATCGAGGAGATTCCGAGATCGAGGTAGACCATGTCGGCTCGGTGGCCTTCGCCATAAAGGGCCTGTAAACCTGCCGCGTAGTCGCCGCGGATGAAGCGGGTCTGGCAGGGGGCATCCTCGGCAAACTCCGCGAACCGCTGCTCGGCGACCGGGTCGCGGTCGATCCCGATCAGGGTCCCGGTGGGGCCGATCCGGTCGGCGATCAGGCGCGCGTGGCCCCCACCGCCGAACGTGCAGTCGACCGCCAGCTCGCCCGGCTGCGGG
>DATAON010000026.1:0-5357 GCA_036265715.1 Solirubrobacterales bacterium
GACGACGACATCATCATCACGGCGGGCTACCGGGTGGGCCCGTTCGAGGTGGAATCCGCGCTGGTCTCGCATCCCGCGGTCGCGGAGGCGGCGGCGGTGCCGGCGCCCGACGAGGAACGCGGCTCCGTCGTCAGGGCGGTCGTGGTGCTGGCCGAGGAGGAACCATCCGACGAGCTGGCCGCCGAGCTGCAGGAGCACGTCAAGCGGGAGACCGCGCCGTACAAGTACCCCCGCATCGTCGAGTTCACGGATGAGCTGCCGAAGACCC
Organism: Solirubrobacterales bacterium; assembly: GCA_036265715.1. Taxonomy (GTDB): domain Bacteria; phylum Actinomycetota; class Thermoleophilia; order Solirubrobacterales; family 70-9; genus VAYN01. The sequence continues at coordinate 269 of DATAON010000026.1, forward strand.
CGACCGGCAAGATCCGGCGAGCGGAGCTGCGGGTGCGGAAATGAGGGCGCGCGACTGGCGCGAGGACTGGGCCGGGTTCGCGGGCATCTTCATCGTCACCAACCTCGGCCTACTGGCGGTCGGGGCGACGCTCGCGGTCCTGCCGCACTACGTCAAGGACAACCTGAACGGCTCCGACCTCGAAGTGGGGATCGTCTCCGGCGCCTTCGCCTTCACCGGGATCGTCTGCCGGCCGATCGCCGGCAACCTCGCGGACACGCGCGGTCGCAAGCCGACGGTGATCGTCGGGGCGCTGCTGGCGGCCGTGGCCGGAGGCCTCTACTTCGTCCCTGCCGGGATTCCGGGTCTGATCATCGCCCGCTTCTTCCTCGGCGCCGGCGAGGGCACCGTGTTCACCGCGGGCTCCGCCTGGAACGTGGACATGGCCCCCGAGGAACGCCGCGGCCGGATGATCGGTCTCTACGGCCTGGCGATCTGGACCGGACTGACCCTCGGCCCCCCGATCGGGGTGCTGCTCCAAAACGCCGGCGGCTTCCACCTGGTCTGGGCGTTCGCCGCAGGGGCGCCGCTGCTCGGAGCGGCCATCGCGTCTCAGCTGCCCGAGCAGTACGAGCCGACCGAGGAGTCTCGGCGCGGCCCGTTCATCTCCCGCGAGGCGCTCGGCCCCGGCGTCACCTTCGCTCTCAGCGTCTTCGGCTTCGCCGCCGTGTCCGCCTTCATCGTGCTCAGCCTCGACGAGCGCGGCATCGGCCACGGGCCGGCGGTCTTCAGCGTCTTCGCCGCGACGGTCGTCGCGACGCGACTGCTGGCGGGCGGACTGCCCGATCGGATCGGCGCCGCTCGCTGCGCCGTCGGAGCGGCGCTGATCGAAGCGGCGGGATTGACGCTCGTCGGCGCAGCTAACGACGTGTCGGTGGTGATCGCTGGCGCGATCGGGATGGGGGCGGCGTTTTCGCTGCTATTCCCATCGCTCTCGCTGGTGGCCATCAACCGGGTCGGACCCGAGCGCCGCGGCAAGGCGATGGGGACGTTCACCGCCGCGTTCGACCTCGGCATGCTGGTCGGCTCGCCCCTCGTCGGCGCCGCGGCCGCCCTCGCTGGATACAGCGCCGCCTTCTACGTGGCGGCGGCCGCGGCGCTCTGCTGCGCCGCCCTGTCCACCACGTTCGTCGAATCGGCACAAGTTCTGGCCGCGGGTGCTGCGAACCGGAGCCGATCCGGGGACTCGGTCGTCTGAGACGCCAACCCCCCGCTACGCTCCCGCCTCACGTGGCACAGAAGGCGACACAGATCTCAGCCGGCGAGTCGACGATCGACCGCAAGCTGGTCAACCAGCTCACCGAGGAGCAGATGGCTCGCTTCCGGGAGCACACCCCGACCTCGGCCGAGTATTTCGACCGCGCCCGGAAGGTGATGCCGGGCGGCGTCCCCTCCTCGTTCCAGCTGAACGATCCCTGGCCCGTCTACATCGATCGCGGCAAGGGCGCTCTCGTCTGGGATGTCGACGGCAGCGAGTACGTCGACTTCCACAACGGCTTCGGCGTGATGTGCGTCGGACACGCAAACCCCGTGATCGGCGAGGCGGTCAAGGCTCGCCACGACGAGGGCACTCACTTCGCCGCGCCCACCAACGGCTCCATCGTCTCCGCCCAGAACCTCGTCGAGCGCTTCGGCCTCCCGCAGTGGCGGTTCACGAACTCGGGCACCGAGTCGACGATGTCCGCGATCCACCTGGCGCGAGGCGCGACCGACCGCGACCTGATCATCAAGATCGAGGGCTCCTACGACGGCCACCACGACGCAGTGATGGTCTCCTGCTATCCCGACCTGGAGGAGCTGGGGCCCCGCGAGAACCCGAACCCGGTTCCCTTTGGATCGGGCTATCCGCAGGCAGTGGTGGAGCTGACGGTGCCGGTTCCCTTCAACGACCCGGACCTCCTCGAGGCGACGCTGAAGCGGCACGAGGGGAAGATCGCCGGGCTGATCATCGAGCCGGCGATGATGAACATCAACGTCATCCCGCCCAAGGAGGGGTACCTCGAGCGGGTCCGCGAGCTCTGCACCGAGCATGGCGTCCAGCTCATCTTCGACGAGGTGAAGACGGGCGCCACCATCGCCTACGGCGGCGCGACCCAGCGTTTCGGGGTGCAGCCGGACATGATCTGCCTGGCCAAGGCGATCTGCGGCGGCTATCCCGGTGGCGCCATCGGGATGACCGCGGAGCTCGGCGAGGTCGTGGCGTCGGACAAGGTCCACCAGATCGGCACCTTCAACGGCAACCCGCTGGTGATGGCGGCTTCCGAGGCGACGCTGACCAAGGTCCTCACGCCGGACGTCTACGACAAGCTCGAGGAGACCAACGACGCCCTCAAGGCGCGCTGCGACGAGGTCATCGAGAAGTACGGGCTCCCCGCGTACACGCAGGGTCTCGGGGCGAAGGGCTGCGTGATCTTCGCCTCCGAGCCGATCTACGAGTACCGCGACTACCTGACCAAGGTCGACGCCGACCTCTCGACCCTCGCCTGGCTCTACCACATGAACCACGGCATCTTCATGACGCCGGGCGTCGAGGAGGAGTGGACCCTGTCGATCGCCCACGAGCAGGAGCACATCGACCGTTACGTGGCCGCGTTCGAAGCCTTTGCGGCCGACGTCTCCAACTCGTAAGCGCCGCTAAGGCCGCTAGCTGGCCCGGGCCCGGGTGCCTAGCCGGAGGCGCCGTTCAGATCGAGCGCCTGGCGGGCCGCCTGGACGTCCTCGGTGAGAATCACCAGGCGGACGCCGGTGAAGATCGTGTAGGCGACGTCGATGTTGACGCCGGCCTCGGCGAGGTCGCGCGCGACCTCGCCCATCGCCCCCGGCTTGTCGTGGAGGTCGACTACGACGGCCTCGCGCTCGTCGGCGATGGCGATCCCCGCTTCTTCGAGTGCGCCGCGGGCCGTATCGGCGTCGTCCACCAGGATGTGGATGAAGCCCTTACCGTCACCGACCATCGCGCAGAGACCGGCGATGTTGACCCCCGCCTTCCCGGTCGCCTGACCGAGGTCGGCCAGCTTCCCCGGCTGGTCGTCCATGATCACCGTCAGGTCCTTCATCGACCTCTCCGTCGATTGCTCGGCGGCGGTGCTTGTGGCCGCCGTTGACGGGGTCATCATATGCAGAGGGCAGGGGCCAGACGGGACGCGCCGGGTACTCTCGAAGAGATGGCCAACCGGCTCGCCGAGGAAACCAGCCCCTACCTCCTGCAGCACAAGGACAACCCGGTCGACTGGCAGCCGTGGGGCCCTGAGGCCCTCGAGCGGGCGGCGCGGGAGGACAAGCCCATCCTCCTCTCGATCGGCTACTCCGCCTGCCACTGGTGCCACGTGATGGAGCGGGAGTCCTTCGAGGACGAGGAGACCGCCGCCCTGATGAACGCGAGCTTCGTCCCGATCAAGGTGGATCGCGAGGAGCGCCCGGACGTCGACGACATCTACATGGAGGCCGTCCAGGGGATGACCGGCCAGGGCGGCTGGCCGCTGACCGTCTTCCTCGACCCCGAGGGGGTGCCGTTCTACGGCGGCACCTACTTCCCGCCGGAGCCCCGACAGGGGATGCCGAGCTTCAGGCAGGTGCTGGAGGCGACGGCCGGCGCCTACCGGAACCAGCGCGAGGAGCTGCGCGAGGCATCGGCGCGGATCCGCGAGTCGCTGGGCGCGGTTGGGAAGGTGGAGCAGTCCGGCGAGCCCCTCGATCAGTCGATCCTGGCCCAGGCGATCTCGGGCCTCGAAGCGAACTTCGATCGATCCAACGGCGGCTTCGGCGGCGCCCCCAAGTTCCCGCCGGCCAGCACCCTCGAGTTCCTCCTCGACCGCGGCCAGAACGAGCCGGTGCGGCTGACGCTCGACAAGATGATGTACGGGGGTATCTACGACCAGCTCGGCGGCGGCTTCGCCCGCTACTCGGTCGACGCGACCTGGCTCGTGCCGCATTTCGAGAAGATGCTCTACGACAACGCACTGCTCGCCTCCGTCTATCTTCATGCCTGGCAGTTGACTGGCGAGGCGTCCTACCGCCGCGTGTGCGAGGAGACACTCGACTACGTGCTGCGTGAGATGACCGACAGCAGTGGAGGATTCTACTCCACACAGGACGCCGATAGCGAAGGCGTTGAGGGCAAGTTCTATGTCTGGATGCCCGCCGATATCCGTGAAGCGCTGGGCGAAGCCGACGCTGCCATCGTCGAAAAGCTCTGGGGCGTCACCGAGTCCGGCAACTTCGAGGGTCACAACATCCTGCATTGCGCGAAGACCCCCGCTGAGGTCGCCACAGAAATGGGTCTTGAAGAAGAGCAGGTGCGCGAAGCCACCTCTCGCGCTCGCTCGCAGCTCTATGAGGCGCGACGTCAGCGTGTCGCGCCCGCGCGGGATGATAAAGTACTCACCGCCTGGAATGGTCTGATGCAGCGGGCATTTGCCGAAGCCGGCCGCATCCTCGACCGGCAAGATTACCGCGACGCAGCGGTCGCCAACGCCCAGTTCCTACTCGGGGCCATGCGCACCGACAGCGGCCTTCTGCGAAGTTGGCGCAACGGCAACGCGCGCATTCCCGCCTATCTCGAAGACTATGCCGCACTTGCCAACGCAGTGCTTTCCTCGTATGAATCAACCGGGAACCTGAGATTCTTCAGCGAGGCGCGCGCACTCGCCGATGAGGCATTGACCCGCTTTTGGGACGATGAGATCGAAACATTCTTTGACACCGCATCCGACCATGAGCGCTTAATTGGCCGTCCGCGCGAGCTGACCGACAACGCCACCCCTTCTGGTATGAGCCTGATGGCGGAGGCTCTCCTACGGCTGGCGGCGTTCACGGGCGAGCACAGACACCGTGAACATGCTGAGCGCGTGCTGGCGCCGCTCATCCCCGACATGCTCAAACAACCGTTGGCTTTTGGACATCTGCTCTGCGCCCTGGACGACTTTGTCGGCCCGATGGATGAGGTTGCGATTGTAGGCGACCCGGATGCCGAGGGAACGCGCACCCTGCTCAACATAGCGCGCCACGTCTATCGTCCGCGCATGGTGCTGGCCCAAGCGGCTCTAGATGA
>DATAON010000027.1:0-40932 GCA_036265715.1 Solirubrobacterales bacterium
CTCTACCAGGTGGCGAAGATGGACGGCGCCATCGTCCTCAACGGCGAGGCGACGAAGATCGCCTGGGCCAACGTCCAGCTGATGCCGGATCCGACGATCCTCAGCTCGGAGACCGGCACCCGCCACCGCACCGCCGAGCGCGTCTCCAAACAGACGACGGCGCTGGTGATCGCGATCTCGCAACGCCGCGATGTCGTCTCCCTCTACGTCGAGGGCACCAAGTACATCCTCCAGGACATCCCGGCCGTGCTCGCGAAGGCGAACCAGGGCCTGGCGACGCTCGAGAAGTACCGCCAGCGGCTCGACCAGGTCTCGGCCCGGCTGACCCAGCTCGAGTTCGAGGGCGGCGGCGTCCTCCACGATCCCCTCTCCGTCCTCCAGCGCGCCGAGCTGGTGACCCGGATGGCGGTCGAGGTCGAGCGCTACATCGTCGAGCTCGGCACCGAGGGCCGGCTGATCGAGATGCAGCTGGAGGAGACGATGGTCGGCGTCGCCGCCGACAAGACCGCGCTGATCCGCGACTACTCGGTCGAGGACTCAGAGGAGAACCTGACCGCGGTGCTGCACGCGCTCGGTCGCATGCCCCACCAGGACGTGCTCGACTTCGGTCGCCTCGCCGAGCTGCTCGGCTACGACCGCAAGCTGAACACGCTCGACTTCCCAGTTGCCCCGCGCGGCTACCGCGTGCTGGGCCGGGTGCCGAGGATCCCCAAGCTTGTCGTCCAGAAGATCACCCATGAGCTGGGCGGGTTGGAGGAGGTCATCGCGGCCTCCGATGCCGACCTTGCCGCCGTCGACGGAGTCGGGCCCTCGCGGGCCAAAGACATCCGCGAGGGCTTGCGCAGGCTCCAGGAGGTCGACCTGGCCGACCGGTACTTACAGAGCTGATGGCGACAGGCGCCAGAAGCACACACGAAAGGAGCCACCGATTCCCGAGCTAGACGAGGCCACGATCGAGGAGGTCTTCGAGGAGGACGTCGTTTACGTCTGCGACTTCGAGGAGGGCGACAAGGTCGTGTACCCCCACCACGGCGCTGGCCTGGTGATGACGAAAGAGACTCGCGAGTTGATGGGGGAGGAACGTGAATACCTCACGATCAAGATCCTCCACAACGAGCTCACGGTGATGGTCCCCTGTGAAAACGCCGGCAAGGCTGGCCTGCGACGGATCATCGACGAGGAAGAAATCAAAAAAGTCACAGACGTCCTCACGGACGAGGTCTCGGAGATGCCGAAGAACTGGAACCGGCGCTTCAAGTACAACCGCGAGAAGATCAAGACCGGTGACGTCTTCGAGCTGGCCGAGGTAGTTCGCAACCTCGCCATCCGTGAGATGGAAAAGGGCCTCTCCACCGGTGAGAAGCAGATGTACACGCGGGCGAAGAAGATCCTCGCCTCGGAGTTCATGTACGCGCTCGACAAGGACGAGGAGGGCGCGGAGGAATACCTCGACGGACTGCTGGAGGAGCGCTTCGCCGCCACGGCGTAGTTCCGCAGCAGTGACCGCGGTCATCGCGGCGGCCGGCTCCGGGGAGCGTCTCGGAGCCGGCGGCCCGAAGGCCTTTGTGCCCCTGGCGGGGCAGCCGATGGTCGAGTGGTCGCTCGATGCCTTCGGGGCGTGCGAGTCGGTGGCGGCGATCGTCGTCGCCGTGCCGCCGGGGATGGCCGAGGAGGCGTCGAGCCGCCTCCCGGCGGCGTCGAGCCGTCATCCGAACATCCGGCAGGTAGGTCCGGATGACGGCTCGACGCTCGTGGTGGAGGGCGGAGCGACCAGGGCTCAATCGGTTGCCAGCGCGCTTGCGGTGGTGGAGACCGGGTTGGTTGCGATCCACGACGCGGCTCGGCCTTTGATCACGCCTGGGTTGGTCGAAGCGATCGTGGCCACGCTCGAGGCGAACCCCGAAGCCGCCGGGGCGATCGCCGCCACTCCGGTCACCGACACCGTCAAGCAGGTCGCGCGTTCGTCGAGTCCTGCATTTTCCCCCTATAGCGGGGAAAATGCAGGTCTCAGTATTGAGGCGACGTTGGATCGCTCGCGATTGTGGGCGGCGCAGACGCCTCAGATCTTCAGGACGGAGGCATTGCGGCGGGCGCTCGAGGTCAACGAGGCGACGCGGGACGCCGCGACCGACGAGGCGATGCTGGTCGAGGCGGCGGGGGGGAGGGTGCTGTTGCACCGCTGCGGGCCGGAGAACCTGAAGGTGACGACGCCGCTGGACCTCAGGGTCGCGGCGATGCTGCTCTCCGAGCGCGACGCGTAGGCCGCGCCGCTATTCGGTGAGGATCAGGGCGACCACGGTCGCCGCGAAGCAGAGTGCGCCAACGCTGAGGGCGACGCCCGAGTTGACCGCGCCGAGCAGGGCCGCGATGGCCGAGCCGCCGGCGAAGGCCAGCAGCATGAGGGGGAGCTGGCGCCGCATCTGGGCGCCAGTCTATTCGGCGCGGTGCAGGCGCCGGCGACGCCGGTAGAGGGAGCGTTGGATCTGCAGGGTGGCGACGCCGGCGAGGATGATCGCGCTGAGGTTGACCGCCAGCTGCGCGATCGCCCCGCGCCACTCCGCCCAGTCGCCGAGGGCGAGGGCGATGCCGATGTTGGCGGCGGCGAGGATCGTCGTCACCGAGATCAGGACGCCGATCAGCGCCCCGGACTTGGCCGAGGTGAGGGAGAGAACGCCGGCGGCGCCGGCGAGGGCGGCGACGATGAAGGAGAACGTGTCCGGATGCGCGATGAAGTCGGTCAGCAGGTGTTCGGAGCTCTCGAAGCCGGAGTCCAGCAGCCCGGTCGTGTCGGCGAAGAGGGTGAAGAGGAAGGCGGCGGCGATCGCCAGCGGGAAGCCGATCGCGAGCGCGGTCAGCGAGCGCCAGGCGACGTCGCGGCGGCGGTCTACGATCGCCACGCAGAGCCCCGCCAGCGGCCCGAACTCGGGCCCGACCACCATGCCGCCGATGATCAGGATCGGCGATTCGAGGTAGATCCCGATCGCGGCGATCAGGCAGGAGAGGACCATGAAGATCAGGAAGTGGCCGCCGAGCTCGGTGCTCTCGGAGGTGCGGGCTTCCACTTCCTCCCAGACGACCGCATCGGAGGGCGCGCCGCGGGCGGCGCTGACGGCGCGCTCGGCCGCCTCGGAGATGTGGGAGTCAATCTGTTCGATCGCGATCGAGCCGTCCTCCGGGATCCCCAGCTCGCGCAGGTCGTCGATCAGCACGCTGGCGTCCTCGCGGGCGACGTCGCAGAAGATCACGTCGCCGGCGGGCTTGCGGGCGGCGTCCGGCAGGCAGACGAGGTTGCTGGTCGATTCCGAGGCCTCGAGCAGCTCGACCACGCGCTCGGAGCGGTCGACCGGGGCGACGATGCGCAGGTGAATCACGCGGCCAGCGTATCCACGGGCCGGCTTGGCTAGGCTCGAGTCCGATGCTGACCGACTACCACCTGCATCTGCGACCCGACGACCCGGACACGCCGGGCGAGCGCTATTTCGTCGACGAGAACGTCGAGCGCTACCTGGCGGCGGCCGCGGCGGCGGGGATCGAGGAGCTCGGCGTCTCCGAGCACGTCTACCGCTTTCGCCAGGCGCTCGAGCTCTGGGACCACCCGCTCTGGGTCGAGAACGCCCACGACGACCTCGACGCCTACTGCGAGTTCATCGCCGGCACGCCGTTGCGGCTCGGGGTCGAGTGCGACTTCATCCCCGGCGCCGAAGAGAAGACGGCGGCGCTGTTGGGGGGGCGCGAGTTCGACTACGTGGTCGGCTCGGTTCACTTCATCGGCGAGGGCGACTCCGCCGTCGACCACGACGGCTTCGACGTCTGGGAGGGCAGCGAGGACCCGGAGGAGATCTGGAGCCGCTACTTCGCGGCGCTCGCCGAATGCGCCCGCTCTGGCCTCTTCGACATCCTTGCCCACCCGGACCTGGTCAAGGTCTGGGGGCGCGACCGGCCGGCCCCCGAAGGCGACCTGCGCCGCTTCTATGAGCCCGCCGTCGAGGCGATCGCCGAGAGCGGGATCGCGGTCGAGCTCTCGACCGCGGGGCTGCGCAAGCCGGTTGGGGAGCTCTACCCCTCGCGCGGCTTCGCCGAGCTCTGCGTCGAGGCGGGGGCGCCGTTCGCGCTCTCCTCCGACGCCCACCTGCCCGAGCAGGTCGGCTTCGAATACGACCGCGCCGTCGAGTTCCTCGACGCGCTCGGAGTGGGGGAGATCTGCGTCTTCGAGCAGCGCCGCCGCAGCCTCGCCCCACTCGGCAGCAGGGTCGGCTGAGATGATCGCCGGGCGATGATCGGCATCGGCTACGACAGCCACCGCTTTGCCGCCGGCCGCAAGCTGATCCTCGGCGGCGTCGAGATCGAGCATGAGCTCGGCCTCGAGGGGCACTCCGACGCCGACGTCCTCACCCACGCGGTGATCGACGCGATCCTCGGCGCCGGCGGCGGTGGCGACATCGGCACGCTGTTCCCGCCGGAGGAAGAGCAGTGGCGCGATGCCGACTCGATCGACCTGCTGCGGACCGCGGTCGGGACGATCGCCGGCGCGATCGTCAACGTCGACGCCACCCTGATCTGCGAGCAGCCGCGCCTTGGCCCCTACAAGGCGGAGATGGAGCGGACGATCTCCGACGCCACTTCGGCCCGGATCAGCGTCAAGGCGACCACCAACGAGGGGATGGGATGGATCGGCCGCGGCGAGGGAATCGCCTGCATCGCCGTCGCGTTGGTTCAGAGCGAATAGTCTTCACGGTTCGATGTCGAGTTCGAGCAAGAGCGCGGGGCTGCGGGCCTCGGTGTCGGATCTGATCTTCGAGGCCAAGGTCCTGCGCCAATCCGGCGTGCTGGCGCCGCAACGCCCGGACAAGACCGTGCGCGTGGGCCTGACCTTTGCCCGCTGGGGCGCCTCGCCGGCCACCGGCGCCGCCACCGCCGCGATCAAACACCCACACGAGATCGCCGTGCTGGACGAACGCGGCCCGCTCAGCTGGGAGCGTCTGCACCTGCGCTCGAACGCGCTGGCCGACTCCTTCCGGCGGCTCGGGATCGGTCACGGCGACGGGGTCGGGATCATGTGCCGCAACCACCGTGGCTTCATCGAGGCGACCCTGGCGGCGGCCAAGATCGGCGCCAGCGCGCTCTACCTGAACACGATGTTCGCCGGCCCGCAGCTGGTCGAGGTGACCCGCCGCGAGGCCCCGAAGGCGCTCGTCTATGACGAGGAGTTCGCCGATCTGCTGGACGGGGTCGACGAGTCCGTGCACCGGATCGTCGCCTGGACCGACGGCGGCATGGGCGGGGCCGAGGCGAGCCTGGACCAGCTGATCGCCGCCGGCGCCGACGACGACCACAAGCCGCCGCCGGACAAGCCGCGCTTCGTGATCCTCACCTCCGGCACCACCGGCACCCCCAAGGGGGCCCAGCGCTCCAGCCCCGACGGCCTCTTCACGATCGCCTCGCTGCTCGACAAGATCCCGTACCGCACGGGCGACACGATGATGATCGCGGCGCCGCTCTTTCACTCCTGGGGCTTCTTTCACTTCGTGATGAGCCTGCCGACCGCCGCGACGATGGTGCTGCGCCGCCGCTTCGACCCCGAGCAGACCCTGGCCGCGATCCAGCGCAGCCGTGCCAACGTGCTGGCCGCGGTGCCGGTGATGGTGCAGCGGATCCTCGGCCTCCCGGACGAGACCCTGCGCTCCTACGACCTCTCCTCGCTGCGGATCACGGCGCTCTCGGGCTCGGCGCTGCCGGGCGAGCTTGCGATCGCCTGGATGGACCGCTTCGGCGACAACGTCTACAACCTCTACGGCTCGACCGAGGTCGCATACGCGACGATTGCCACCCCCGAGGATCTGCGCGCCGCCCCCGGCACCGCCGGCAAGCCGCCGCGGGGAACCAAGATCAAGCTCTTCGACGAGGCCGGCACCGAGGTCCCCCAGGGCAGCGTCGGGCGGATCTTCGTCGGCAACGAAATGTCCTTCGAGGGCTACACCGGCGGTGGCAACAAGGAGGCGATCGAGGGTCTGCTCTCAAGCGGCGACGTCGGCCACTTCGACGAGGAGGGGCGCCTGTTCATCGACGGCCGCGACGACGAGATGATCGTCTCCGGCGGCGAGAACGTGTTCCCGCGCGAGGTCGAGGACCTGATCGCCGACTACGAGGGCATCGTCGAGGTGGCGGTGATCGGGGTCGAGGACGAGGAGTTCGGACAGCGCCTGAAGGCCTTCGTCGTGGTCAAGGAGGGGGTCGAGGTGAGCGCCGAGGAGCTCGGCGCCCACGTGAAGAAGAACCTGGCCGGGTACAAGGCCCCGCGCGAAGTCGAGTTCCTCGAGGAGCTGCCGCGCAACGCCACCGGCAAGGTCCTGAAGCGCAACCTGGGCTAAGTGCCGGGTCCGCGGCGGGAATCGATCTTCTCGCCGTAGTAGTTTGCCCAGGCATGAGCGATCCAGCCAGGCAGGTGCGGGCAGTCGGCGAGGCCACCGAGACCATGCACGGGGTGGCCCGGCAGGCGCTGGAGTGGGTGCGCGTCTCCGAGCAGCGCGTTGCCGCCGCCGAGCAGCGCAACGAGAAGGTGCGCGCCGAGTTGAAGGAGCGGGCGATGGAGACCCTGCGCGGCATCTCCGCCGAAGCGCGCCAGCGGATCGCCGCCGAGCGTGCCGCCAAGGCTGAGGTCGAAGCCCGCGTGGCCGGTGCCGAGCTGGGCCGGGATCGCGCCGAGAAGGCTTTCGAGGAGCTGCAGCAGCGCTCCCAGTCCGAGCGCGAAGCGATCGCCAACCAGGCCGCGAAGGCGCGTGAGGAGGCCGAGAGCAAGGCCGCCACGGCGCTGACCGGGGTCGAGCAGGAGGTCGAGCGCCGCGTGGCCGAGGCCCGCGACCAGATCCAGGCCGAGGCCGACCGCCGTCTCGCCGCGGCCGAGCAGCGTGCCGCCGAAGCCGAGGCCGCGGCCGAGGAGTCGCGAGCGGCCGCGGTGCGGATCGAGACCGAGATCGAACAGCGGGTGATGGAAGGGACCGAGGAGGTCCGCCGCGAGGCCGAGGACAGCGTTCGCAAGCTGGTCCAGAAAGTCGAGCGCGAGGCCGAGGACGCGGCCCGGGCGCGGGCCGAGGGCCAGCTCAAGCAGGAGTCCGACCGGATCAAGCTGCAGGCGCAGAGGCGCGAGGAGCGCGCCCGTGAGGCGACCGAGGACGAGATCAAAGCCAGCGCCCGCAAGGCCAAGCGCGAGGCTCAGGCGGCCGCCGACGAGTCCGCGCCGGCCTGGCTGCGCAACAAAGAGAAGGTGGCCGCGACCAGCGGCTACCGCACCTTCTGAGAGACAGCCTCTAAGCCTCCTCGGCCGCAAATCGATCATCATCCTCCCGATGCGGGAGGTACGGATCAGGGACACGCTCAGCGGCGAGCCGCGTGTTGTCGACCCCGGCGACGAGGTCGGGATCTACGCCTGCGGGCCGACGGTCTACAGCCGCATCCACATCGGCAACGCCCGCCCCTTCGTCGTCTTCTCGCTGTTCGCCCGCTTCCTGCGCTCGGAGGGCTACCGGGCGCGGCTGGTCGTCAACGTCACCGACGTCAACGACAAGATCTACGCCGCCGCGGCCGCCGCGGGGGAGCCCTCGGGTGAGTTCGCGGCGCGGATGACCGCCGCCTACTTCGAGGACACCGACCGGCTTGGGCTCGGCCGCCCCGACGCCGAGCCGCTGGCAACCGAGACGATCGCCGGCATCGTCGGCCTGATCGCCGACCTGGTCGAGTCCGGGCACGCCTACGAGTCCGGCGGCGACGTCTACTTCCGCGTTCGCAGCTTCGACGGCTACGGCAAGCTCTCCAACCGCAAGTTCGAGGACATGGACCAGGGCGAGGAGGCGGGCTCGGCCTCGCTGAAGGAGGACCAGCTCGACTTCGCGCTCTGGAAGGCGCACAAGGAGGGTGAGGACACGAGCTGGGACTCACCCTGGGGGCGCGGCCGCCCGGCCTGGCACATCGAGTGCTCGGTGATGGCCGAGCAGGAGCTGGGGGCGTCATTCGCGATCCACGGTGGCGGCTCCGACCTCGTCTTCCCCCACCACGAGAACGAGATCGCCCAGTCCGAGGCGGCGGGGCGACCCTTCGCCCGCGCCTGGATGCACAACGGGATGGTCGAGGCGGGGGCGGAGAAGATGTCGAAATCCGACGGCAACATCTTCCAGCTCTCGGAGGCGCTCGACCGGTATGGGCGCGACGCGGTGGTCGCCTACCTGATCTCGGGGCATTACCGGCAGCCGATTGCGTTTGGGCCGGAGCAGATGCAGCAGGCCGTCGCCCAGGTGGAGCGGTTGAGGAACTTCTTTCGGGAGCATCCGTTCGAAGGGAGCGAGGGGGAGCCGGGTGGGCTCCCTCCGTCACAAAGCAGTGGAGGTTCCTCCGGGAGCCCACCCGGCTCCCGCGTGGCCGCTTTCAGGGATGCTCTGGCGGACGATTTCAATACGCCCAGGGCGATGGCAGAGGCTTTTGAGTTGGTCGGGGAAGCGAACCGGGGCGAGGTCCCGGGGGCGCCGGAGGCTGTGGCGGAGATGCTGGACCTTGTGGGGTTGGGGGTGCTTGCTCTTGATGAAGACGGGGCCGATGCGGAGGCGCAGGAGTTGATGTTGGAGCGGGAGGAGGCGCGGGCGGCCAAGGACTTCGGGCGGGCGGACGAGCTTCGGGACCAGCTGGCGGAGATGGGTTGGGAAGTGCGGGACTCGGCCGCGGGGCCGAGATTGGTCTCGCGGTCCTAGACTCAGCCTCGATGGCGAGCCAGATCATCTATGGCCGCCAGCCGGTGGCCGAGGCCGAACGGGGTCGGCGCCGCGTGCAGCGCGTCTGGCGCGCGCCCGAGACCGATGCCTACGAGTTGGAGCGGCTCTGCGGCTCCCCTGACCACCAGGGCGTCGTCGCCGAGGTCGATCCCTACCCCTACGGTGACGCGAAGGCGCTGCTGCGGCGCGAGGACGCGCTGATCGTCGCCCTCGACCAGGTCCAGGACCCGCGCAACCTCGGCGCCGTCTGCCGCTCGGCCGAGGTTGCCGGCGCCGCCGGCCTGATCGTGCCCGAGCGCCGGGCCGCCGCGATCACCGCCAGCGCTTGCAAGGCCTCGGCGGGTGCGGTCGAGCACCTAGAGATCGCCCACGTGCGCAACCTCTCCGACTGGCTGGCCGCCGCCAAGGAGGCCGGCTTCTGGATCTGGGGGGCCGATGCCGATGCCGAGGTGGCGCCCTGGTCGGTCGACCTCAAGGGCCCCACGGTGCTGGTCCTCGGCGGCGAGGGCAAAGGCCTGCGCCCGCGGGTCGCAGATTCCTGCGATGGCCTCGTGGCGCTGCCCCAGCGCGGTCAGATCGACTCCCTGAACGTCTCCGCGGCGGCAACGGCGCTGCTCTTCGAGGCCCTGCGCCAGCGCTCCTGAGGCCGCCTCCGGGTTAGCTCCAGGCATGGGGCAGATGCAACGGCGGTTGCATTTTTCCAAATTGGGGGTTGACAGAACTCTGCCCAGCGGTAAACATCACGCCTCAATAAGGGTGAAGCTCAGCTTGAGTCTGAGATCGCCTTTCATAGACGGCGCCCCTGGGGAGGTAAGCGGCGTCACGACCCTTCAGCAAGGAGAAGGACCGTGGCTCTCACTGCCCGTACCCAGTCGCAGGCTAACCCTCAAGTTGAACTTGATGATCATTATCTAGTCGCGCTCGCCAAGACCGGCAGGCCCGACGCCTACGACATGATCGTCAAGCGGTATCGCGGTTTCGTCCGCCTCAAGGCCTCTTCGTACTTCCTGCTCGGCGGCGAGTCCGACGACCTGATCCAGGAGGGCCTGCTCGGCCTCTACAAGGCGATCCGCGACTACCGCACCGATCGTGAGTCGAGCTTCCGCAACTTCGCCGAGCTCTGCATCACCCGCCAGATCATCACCGCGGTCAAGACCGCGACCCGCAACAAGCACACGCCGCTGAACCAGTACGTCTCCTTCAGCCAGACCCCGGCCGCTGCCGGCGACTCGGAAACGACCCTGGACGAGATCCTGCCCGGGCCGAGCGTCCACGACCCGGTCAACCAGGTGATCGCGACCGAAGAGCTGGAGAGCCTTGTCTCGTGCCTCTCCGGCGTCTCGGGGGTGCTCTCCGATCTCGAGAGCCGCGTTCTCTCGCTCTACCTCGACGGCCACTCCTACGAGGCGATCGCCGAGAAGCTGGAGTGCGACACGAAGACGGTCGACAACGCGCTGCAGCGTGTCAAGCGCAAGGTGGGGACCCACCTGGCTTCGCGCGAGGTAGCTGCCTAGGACAGGTCGCCGAGCACGTAGTCGAGCAGTTCACGCCCGTGGTCGGAGGCGACGGCAACGTCGTCGGCCTTGACTCTGACCCGGTGCAGCGACTGCATGCGCAGCACGTCGCCGTCGGTGCGGCGGTTGGGGAAGACCCCGGCGTAGGAGACCCCCAGCCGCTCGAGGTCGTCGGCGACCAGCGCCGTCGCCGGCTGCTCCAGGGGCAGGTCGACGTAGATCGCGTCGAGCCCGAGCCGGTGGAAGAGGTGGCGGCGCTCGGCGCCGATCACCGTCTCCAGGTCGGCGCCGGGGACGAGGACCGTGATCAGGGCGAGGTTGTGGTCACGGTCGACCTCAACGTTGATCTTCGTGTTGGCGGCCAGCTCGCAGCCCGGCGGCGGCACCGAGAGGGTGCCGCGCAGCTCGCAGAGGGCGAGCGTCTGGCCGACGATCTCGTGGTGGCGCTGCGGCGCGTAGACGCGGCGCTCGTGGCCGTCGTTGAGCTTGGTGTAGAAGAGCGCCGCCGACTGTCGCTTGCGCGGCCCTGCCTCGGCGGCGTCATTGGAGACGCTGGCGGGGATCCAGCCGAGCAGGAAGCCGGTCTCATGGGCTCCGAGCTCGATGTTGGCGCGCTGGCTGTAGGGGTGGGCGGCGGTCGCCTCGCTGAACATCCCGGCCAGCCCGCGCTCGCGCGCCCAGTCCATCAGGAAGCTCTTGGTGGCGGTGAAGATGTGCTGGCCGCGGGCGATCGGCATCGTCACCGCCTGGCCGGTGTGGGCGACCGCGTCGCCGGCGGCGGCCATGCTCATCCCCTCGTGGCAGAGCAACTCCCCCGCGGGGGACTCGGCCACGCAGGAGACGTAGCGCCCGTCCGCCAGCCGCGCCCTCACCTCGGCCTCGTCGTAGACCCAGCGGACGTCGTAGCTGCGCCCGTAGGCGACTTCGATCGCCGTGGTCAAAACATGCCCTTCGTCGGGGCTCAGAAATCTGAACGATGCATCCATCTGTCTATATTCGGCGAGACGCCCCCCTAGCTCAACCTGGGAGAGCACCCGATTTGTAATCGGGAGGTTTCCGGTTCGAACCCGGAGGGGGGCTTACGGAGCTTGGTAGGCCCAGGTGCCGCGGACGTGGGAGCCGTTGGCCGAGGGTGAGAAGTAGAGGGTTGCCCCGTCCGCGGTGGTTCCCGGGCCGCCGGTCGAGTCTGGGGCATAGAAACCGATGAAGGAGATCGTGACTTCTCCGCCGGCATAGACGCAGAGGAAGCCGGGATTGGCTTTGCCTACCCCGGGACAGTTCGGGTCCGAGGCGCCAATCGGCAGGTAGATCGCGTGGCTTGCGTCAACCGCCGCCGGCAGCTTCGGGATGAAGTTGAATACTGCAACGGTCAAGCTCCCCAGGTCGCCGCTGGCCCCAAAGACTCCGGTCTCGGTCTGTCCCGACTGCAGGGTGCTGGTCGGGGTCACGTACCGGCTTGCTGGGACGCTCCCCAGCGCCGCGGCGTTCTGCGCGTTGATGGCGCTCGTCGCCTGTGCGGCGTTGGTCGCCTGCGCGGCGCTCGGCACCGTCCCGAGCGAGGCAGTGTTGATCTTTGCTCCGGTGACCGCCCCGTTCTTGATTTTCGCCGTGGTCACGGCGTTTGCCTTGAGCTGCTTGGTTCCCACCGAGTTCTTCGGCAATTTGGTCGCGGCGTAGCTCGCCCCTCCAAGTGCGATGAAGACAGCGATCGTCGCCATGACGTTGGCGTAGGTGAGGCGGGGCCTGAAGCGCTTCACGGCGTTCCTTCCTTGAGGTGGACGCGCAGCCTCCCGATTGGGTGGGCGGTTGTCAACTCGTCGTCGGCGGAGAATCATCGGCCGATCACTCGGGTGACCGGACCCTCGCCGGTGCCTCCAGGCCAGACCAGCAGCTCCAGCATGCAGTCCACCGGTCAGTCGGCGGCGGTGATGTTGCCCTGCGCGTCGAGGGTGAACAGGTCCCAGTCTTTCTGGCGACCGCGCGGGCGCGACATGTACTCACCGGCCGGCATTCCCCCTGCCGTCTTTTCGGTCAGGGCTTTGAAGGCGGCGGCGCGATCGCGCCCCTTTTTGTGCCCGCTGGACTCCCATTTGCCACTGGAGTTGCGGAAGCGAAAGTCGAAGTCCATGCGACGAGGCTAGCCGTTTGGCCGCTTCGAGGAGCGCTCAGGCCTCGCCGCGACCGAGGACGCGCGCCTTCTCGGCGGCGAACTCCTCGTCGGTGAGGACGCCCTTTTGGCGCAGGTCGCCGAGCCGCTCGAGTCGCTGCAGGCGGGTGTCCTCGCTGTCGCTGCTGATCACCTCGGTGGGCGCCTCCGCGGTGGGCTCCTCGGCCGCTCCGGGCTCCTCGGCCCGGCGCTCCGGCAGGCGCTGTTTGGCGCTCTCGCCGAGCTTGGCGGCGCGCTCGCCGAGGTTGGCCCCCCTGACGGCGCTGACGACTTTGTCGCGGGAGGCGCCGAAGGTGTCGCTGAAGCGGGCGTCGGGGAACTCCTCGGCGGTCTGTTTGCGCAGCTCGTGGATCCCGAAGGCGGCCATCCCGGCGACGATCAAGGTGGTGAGGAAGGAGCGCAGACCCTGGACCGAGGAGGAGAGGAAGTAGATGCAGACGATGATCGCCAGGCCGGCGTAGACGTAGGGGATGTAGTCGCGCAGTGCCGGCGCGATCACCTTGCGGCTGGCGCGGGCGGAGCTGGTCGGCGAGCCGACCCAGCCGGCGAGCAGGAAGAGGAAGCCGATCACGATCACGGTCGTCGCGATGCTGATCATCAGCGAGGTGGAGATCGACCAGGCCGCTTCCGCCGCCCCCTTGACGCTTTCGTCGACGACGAGCTGGTCGACGACGATGCCGCCGGCGATCTGGCGGGCGACGATCACCGCGAAGCCGGCCGCGACCAGCCCCAGCCCGGAGAGCAGGATGGCGACCCAGCGACTGTCTTTGTAGAGGTAGATCGCCAGCCCGTAGAAGAGGAAGGTGAGGATCGAGAGGATCAGGGCCAGGCCTTTGATCGCGACGACGATGTTCTGCGCGGTCTTCAGCTCGTCGGAGCGCAGGATCGTGATCTGGCCGGCGTCGGCGGGGAGCTGTTCGGCCAGGGAGGCGCCGATCCCGGTCTCCTTCGCCAGGTTCGTGACCAGGCTGCCGACATTGAGCCTGACGTTCCCTTCGCTGGTCTCGACCGCTTCTTTCTTGTCTTCCAGCACCGCCAGGAGCTGTTCATGGGCGGTGCGGTTGGCGTCCTTCCAGAGTGACTGCGCGGTAGAGGTTTCCAGCACCTTTTCCGCTCCCGAGCCGCCGACTTGGCGCAGGCCTCCGGCGAACGGCCCGGCGAAGTCCTTGAAGTCGTCGGGGAGTTTGTCTTCGACTTCCTTTTCGACGTCGACGTTTTCGTAGAGTTCGTCGACGAGGTAGTCGCTGAGCGCGGTGCGGATCGTCTCGTTCTGCAACAGGCGGCCGCTGGTGTCGACCCAGTCGTCGGTGTTGAGCGCCTGGCGCTCGATCCAGATCCCGAAGACGCTGAGGAAGGCGAAGACGGAGGCGAGGACGATGAGCCCTTTGACAGTCCGTCTGCGCGCGCGGCTCATTGGCGGGGATGGTATACGTGGCCAATGAAGCTAGACGGCATCCACCACATAACCGCGATCACCGAGGACGCCCAGCGCAACGTCGACTTCTACGCCGGCGTCCTGGGCCTGCGGCTGGTCAAGAAAACGGTCAACCAGGACAACCCGACCGTCTACCACCTCTTCTTCGCCGACGAGGACGGTGACCCCGGCTCCGACCTGACCTTCTTCGAGTACCCCGGCGCGGCGCCCGGTCGGGCCGGGGCGGGGATGGTCCACCGGGTCGTCTGGCGGGTCGCCTCGGCCGAGTCGCTCGACTTCTGGAGCGGCCGCCTCGGCGCCAAGGGGGTCAAGGCTCTGCGCGAAGGGGATGACAGCCTTCACTTCTCCGACCCCGAGGGCCTCGACCACGAGCTGGCGGTGGTCAGCGTCGAGGACGCGCCGCTGATCGCCGAGCACCCGGAGATCCCGGCCGAGCTGGCGTTGCAGGGCTTCCACGCGGTGCGCGCCTACAGCGCCGCGCCCGAGGCCAGCAGCGGGCTGCTCGAGGCGCTCGAGTTCGAGCGGGTCGAGGGCGGCACCTGGGAGGCCCGTGGTGAGCGTCGCGGCGGCCTCTACGTCTACGACGCGCCGCCGCCCGAGCGCGGGCTGCAGGGCGCCGGCAGCGTCCACCACGTGGCCTGGGCCTCGACCCCCGAGGAGCACATGCAGTGGCGGGCGAGGGCGATCGAGGGCGGTGCCCAGCCGACCCCGGAGATCGACCGCTTCTACTTCAAGTCGATCTACTTCCGCGAGCCCTCCGGCGTGCTTTTCGAGATCGCCACCACCGGCCCCGGCTTCACCGTCGACGAGCCACTCGAGTCGCTTGGCGAGAAGCTCTCGCTGCCGCCCGACTTCGAGCATCTGCGCGACGAGGTCGAACCGAACCTGCGCCCGGTCACGAACCCGCGCTCGGAGTAGTGAGCGAGCGCTTCGTCTGGCGCGACGCCGGGCGCACCGTCGTCTTCGGCGCCGGCGGGGTGGACGCTGCGGTGGCGACGCTGGCCGACCACGGCTTCGCCGAGTTCGAGCTGCTCAGCACCGAGCGGGCCCTGGCCGCTGACGGCGGCATTGCCGGCGCAGGCGCCCTGGCCGCCGCCGCGTCTCGCGTCCACGAGGTCGGCCCCGGCCAGGTCCCCGACCTCGCCGCCGCCCTGCTCGACCGGGTGATCGCCATTTCACCCCCGGAGGGTGGGAAATGGCGATCACCCGGCCTGGTGGCGCTCGGGGGTGGGCGGGTGATCGACACGGCCAAGGCCGTCGCGGCGGTCACGGGGGCCGCAGTGGCGGCGATCCCGACGACGCTGTCGGGGGCGGAGATGACGGCGATCCACCGGCTGCCGGCCGGGGCCGAGGACCGCGCGGGGGAGAGGGTGCGACCGCGCCTGGTCATCGCCGACCCGGCGGCGATGACCGGCCAGCCGCCGGCCCAGCTGCGCGCGAGCGCGATGAACGCCCTCGCGCACGGTGCCGACTCCCTCTACACGCCGCTCGCCAACCCGGTCGCGGAGATGGCGGCGCTGCGCGGCGCCACCCTGATCGCCGCCGCGCTCGAAGACGCTTCTGAGCTTGGGGGTCGCTCCGGGATCGAAAACTCAGGCACGTCAGGGGGGCGGGCCTTCGACCTCGCCCTCGGCTCAATCCTCTGCGGCTACGCGATCGACTCCGCCGGCTTCGGCCTCCACCACGTCGTCTGCCAAACCCTCGTCCGCCTCTGCGGCACTCCCCACGCCGAAACCAACGCCGCGATCCTTCCCCACGCCGCCACCTTCCTCGCCACCCGCGCCCCGAGCGCCTTCGAACCCTTCGCCAACGCCCTCGGCGTCAGCCTGGAAGCCCTCGAACCCCGCCTCACCGACCTCGGCCAGCCCGCCCCGCTCTCATCCCAAGCCACCAACCCCTCAGCCCTCGACGACGCTGTCGAAGCCATGCTCAAACGCCCGGAGCTCGCGTCCGTCCCTGGCCCATCTCCCACGGAGGCCGACCTGCGACACCTAATCGACCGGGCCTGGTAGGTGGTCGGGGCTGCTGCCCCAGAGACTTTGGGAGCGGAAAGCAATCCGGGGCTGGCCACGTCTGGGCCGGACGGTCTCTGGGGCAGTAGCCCCGACCACCCCCCGTCCTGATCTATTTGGGTAACCACCCCGCCCACCCCGTGTAGCACGCACAGCGTGACCCCCGAGCAACTAGCCCCCTACCACGAGTACACCCGCAAGCACAGCGTCAACTGGCCCCTTTACATCCTGGCCAGGATCTTCCTGACGCCGTTCTTCCTCGTCTACTTCCGCTACGGCCGCACCGGCCGCGAGTACTCGCGGGTGAAGGGCGGGATCATCGTCGCCGCCAACCACCGCAGCTTCCTCGACCCGTTCGTGATCGGTGGCTGCCTGCCCTGGCGGCGGCCGATGAACTACGTCGCCAAGGTCGAGCTGTTCCAGCCGCGCTGGCGCGCCTGGATTCTCTCTCGGCTTGGCGCCTTCCCGATCCGCCGCGGCGAATCCGACCAGGAATCGATGGAGACCGCGCGCCAGATCGTCGAACGCGGCGGCGCCGTCTGCATCTTCCCCGAGGGCACCCGCCACCGCCGCGGCACCCTCGGCAACCCCAAGCGCGGGGTCGGCCGCCTGGCGCTGCAGACCGGCGCCCCGGTCATCCCCGCCGCCGTGCTCGGGACCGAACACGTCCGCCGCGGCTGGCGGATCCGCCCGCGCAAGGTGAGGGTCCGGCTCGGCAAAGCGATGACCTTCCCGCGCGCCGAGGAGCCCTCGCCGACGCTGGCCGAAACGGTGACGGCGCGGATCTGGCCGAACGTGCAGCTGCAGTGGGAAGACCTCGGCGGTCTGCCGCCGCTGCGCCGCGCCGCCGTGATCGGCGCCGGCAGCTGGGGCACGGCAGTTGCGGTGCTGCTCGCCCGCGGCGGCCTCGAGGTCCAGCTCGGCGCCCGCACCCCCGAGAGCGTCGCCGAGCTGATCGAGGCGGGAGAGAACCAGCGCTACCTGCCCGGCATCCCCCTGCCCGAGTCGATCGACGTCCGCCAGGCCTCCGACATCGAGCTCGACGGCCTCGACCTGATCTGCCTCGCGATCCCCTCGAAGTCGATGCCGCAGGCGGTTGGCGCGATCGCCGACCGGGTCGGCGGCCGCTCCTCGATCCTGCTGCTGACCAAGGGCCTGGTCGGCCCGCAGGGCCAGCTCCCGGCCGAGTACGTCGGCGAACGGGTGCGCGCCAGGGCGATCGCCTGCCTCGGCGGCCCCGCCCACGCGCGCGAGTCGGTCTCCGGCTCGGCGGCGCTGGTGCTCGGCTCCGCCGACGCCGACCTCCGCACCCAGCTCGGCGAGGTCTTCGACAGGGCGGGCCTGGTCTGCGAGCGCACCGCCGACGTCACCGGGGTGGAGATGGCCGGGGCCGCCAAGAACGCCGCCGCGCTCGCCGCCGCTGCGGCCGAGAGCCACGGGCTCAACGCCGCCGGGATCGCGGTGGCGGAGATCTGGAGCGAGTGCATCGAGTACGCGATCGCCCGCGGCGCCCAGCTCGAGACCTTCTCCGGCCTCGCCGGGGTCGGCGACCTGACCGCGACGATGATGGCCCCGACCGGCCGCAACCGGCGCGCCGGCGAGCTGCTCGGCTCCGGCACGCCCGCGGCCGAGATCCCGGCCCTGATCGGCCAGGCCTCCGAGGGCCTCGACACGACGCCGCTGCTGGCCGAAGCGGTAGCGGCCGCCGGCGTCTCCGCCGACGCTCTCGGCGGGCTCGCCGAGCTGATCCGCGGCGAGATCGACGCCGACGAGTGGGTCGCCGGGCTGCGCCGGGTCGAGCGGGCGAGGCGAGCCGCGTGATCGCAATAGGCTTGAACGGTGAGCGGCCCCGAGGAGAACGTCGAGCCGGCGGCGATGGAGCCGGCGGCGAAGGCGGAGCTCGACCGCGCTTTCGAGGAGTTCTACCGAGCCCACCTGCGCGACGTCTACTCCTACGCGTACTACCGGGTCAGCAACCACCACGACGCCGAGGACCTGACCGAGCAGGCCTTTCTGCAGGCCTACCGGCACTTCGACCGGGCCCGGCGCGAGTCCGACGGGCGGCCGCTGCGCCCCTGGCTGATCCGGATCGCGCACAACCTCGCCTCCAACTACTACCGCGACCGCTCGCGGCGGCCGCAGACGCCGCTGGAAAACGCCGACCCGATAGCTGCCAAGCACGACACCGAGGCGATCGCCGAGGGCCGCGAGGAGCTGCGGCAGGTGATGGCCAACCTCGAGCATCTCTCCGAGGACCGGCGCGAGGCGCTGATCATGCGCTTTGCCCTCGGCATGGACAACCGCGAGATCGCCCGGGCGCTGGGCCGCTCCGACGGCGCCACCAAGGTCCTGATCCATCGTGCGATCAAGCAGCTGCAGGAGGAGATGAGCGATGACTGAGCCCGGCGAGAGCCTCGGCGACAGCTGGGAGGTCGAGCGCCTGCTGGCCGACGCGCTGCGGCCGATCGAGCCGCCGGAGCGGCTCTCGGGGCGGATCGAGGACACCTTCGCGGCGATCACCCAGACCGCGGCCGAGGAGCTCTCGGCCTGGGCCGAAGAGCTCTCCGAGAGCGAGCTGCGGGCGCTGCGCGACCCGCGCAACTGGGTGCGGCCGGTGGTCGCGATCGGGGCCGGCAGCGTCGCCACCGGCGCCCTCGTCGTGCTTGAGCTGCGCCGCCGCAGCAAACAGAAGAGCGAGAGCGGCCTACGCGCCCTCTCCAGCGGCGTCCGCTCGCGCCTTTAGCCCCCGCTTTCGATCGCGTGGTTCCTTTTTAACCCCTGAGTTCCGAAAGGAACCACGCGATGAGGAAGCGGTGCGTGGGGTGCCGGCCGCGGCGGCGAGGCCGAGCAGGCCGATCACGAGATGCAGCACGTCGTTGCCGCTGCTGGCGGGGAGGAAGCCGAGGATCGCGTCGCCGGCGCCGAGCGTGAATCCCCAGATCGCCAGCAGGGTGTAGAAGAGGCCGAAGGCGAGCGCGAAGGGGCGGGCCGCGTAGCTGGCCGCGAGCAGGCCGACGGCGCCGGTGGCGAC
Organism: Solirubrobacterales bacterium; assembly: GCA_036265715.1. Taxonomy (GTDB): domain Bacteria; phylum Actinomycetota; class Thermoleophilia; order Solirubrobacterales; family 70-9; genus VAYN01. Next base: position 18,916 of record DATAON010000027.1, read on the forward strand.
GTGCAGCAGATTGAGCCAGCCGTTGACCTCGAGCACGCCGAGCCCGTCCTCGACCTCTCCCGGGCTGCCGAAGGAGGCGCTGTAGAAGAACCCGAAGATCCCGACCACGAGCAACAGCGCTCCGATCGCGGCGGCGTACAGGCGGGCGGGGCTGGCGGCCTCCATCGGCGCCGATTGTAGGCTCCCTCGACCCGATGGCCACCTGTTACCGCCACCCCGATCGCGAGACCGGAGTTTCCTGCTCCTCCTGCGGTCGCCCGATCTGCCCCGACTGCATGACCCCGACCCCGGTCGGGATGCGCTGCCCAGAGTGCGCGAGCCAGCGGACCAAAGTCGTGCGCAATCCCGGCGGGGCGCCACAGGCGGGGTTCTGGGGGTCGCCGGCGACCTACGTGCTGATCGCGATCAACGTTGTCGCCTACCTGCTCGAGATCGCCAACGGGAGCGGAGGCTTCAGCGCGGGAATCAACAGCGTCTCGATCGACTTCGGCCTCTTCGGTCCGTCGGTCGCCGAAGGCGAGTGGTACCGGCTTGTCACCTCCGGGTTCCTGCACGTGAACGTGATCCACATCGCCTTCAACATGGTGCTGCTGTTCATGCTCGGCCGCCTGATCGAGCCCTCGCTCGGAACGCCGCGCTTCCTCCTCCTCTACTTCGCTTCGCTGCTCGGCGGCTCCTTCGGTGCCCTCCTGCTCGATCCGGAAGCGCTCACGGTTGGTGCTTCGGGGGCAGTCTTCGGTCTCTTCGGCGCCGGCTTCGTCCTCGCCCGCGCCCGCGGCATGAACACGCTCGCCAGCGAGCTCGGGTTGCTGATCGTGATCAACCTCGTCTTCACCTTCGCCAGCCCCCAGAACATCAGCGCCGGGGGCCATCTCGGCGGGCTCGCCGCGGGCCTGATCTGTTCCGCGGCGATCGTCGCCGGCGAGCGCGGGATGCTCGGCCGCAACCACAGGGTTGTCGAGTGCGTGGCTATGGTCGCGGTCGCGGCGATCTCCGTAGTCGGCGCGATCGCCGTCGCCTGATGTCGAGTTTGTCAACCTCTGGTTGACAAAAGCGCCACTAGCGCCGGCTGACCGGCGCTCGCAGCGCTTCGAAGCCCGCGTTGCCCGGGGGGTCGATCAGGTCCGGGTGCAGGAGGTGGCAGAGCAGCTCGACGCCGTCGACCAGGCGTGGCCCCGGCTCGGTGAAGGCGGCTGTGGAGTCGACCGCGAAGACGCGGCCGGCACCGAGCGCGGCGACCTGCTCCCAGTGCTCCATCGCCTGCGCGCGGGCGTCGGCCAGGGAGCCGTCGGGCATCGCCACGACGACGTCGGCGCCCAGGCTCTCGAGCTCCCCCCAGCCGACCTCGGGCGGGTCGAGACCGGGGTCGCCGGCGACGTCCTCGCCGCCGGCGATCGAGATCATCTCCGGGATCCAGTAGCCGGCGACCCGCGGCGGGTCGAAGCGCTCGAGCGCGATCACCCGCGGGCTCGAAGCCCCCGCGACCGCGGCCCGCACCGTCGCAAGCCGTCCCTCCAGTTCGCCGCGGATCTCGTGGGCGTGGTCTTCCATCCCCGTCGCCTCGCCGAGACGGACCACCTCTTCGAGCATCTCGCTGAGCGTCGCAACTCTCATTGTCCGCTCAATATCCCACGGATCGAAAGGGCCGCGGGGGCGGCCAGCTATATTGCGTTCGCCGAATGGCCGACGACGTCCCAGCCCGAAGTACCAGGGCCGCATAAGCGATGAGCGTCGTCCTGCTCGTCCTCCTTTTGCTGCTGGTGGCCGTCAACGGCTTTTTCGTCGCGGCCGAGTTCGCGATCGTCCGTGCCCGCCGCACCCGGCTCGAGCAGCTGCGCGACGAGGGTGTGACCAAGGCTCAGCACGGGCTCGACCTGATCGACCACGTCGACCAGTACGTCGCCACCTGCCAGGTCGGCATCACCCTCGCTTCGCTGGGCATCGGCTTCCTCGGCGAGCCGGCGCTGGCGGCGCTGCTGGAGCCGCTGCTCGGCAACTTCCTCGGCCACGCCGCCGCCATCGCTATCGCGATCGCGATCTCGTTCACGATCGTCACCTTCCTGCACGTGATCCTCGGCGAGCAGGCGCCGAAGATGCTGGCGATCGCCCGCGCCGAGAACGTGCTGCTGCGGATCTCCGGGCCGTTGAAGTTCTTCCGCACCGCCCTGCACCCGCTGATCATCGCCACCAACGTCCCCGCCAACTGGATAGTCCGCGTCTTCTTCCGCGTCGACCCCGACTCGGTCGCCGAGGAGACCTCGCCGGAGGAGCTGCGGCTGCTGATCTCACGCGGGGCCCAGCGCGGCCGCCTCGACCCGGGCGAGGCCGGCCACCTCGCCGGCGTCTTCCACCTGCACGAGCAGGAGGCGCGCGAGGTGATGACGCCGATCCCGGCCGTGGTCACCGTCGACGCCGCCGAGACGGTGGAGGCGGCGCTGCGGCGCTGCGTCACCTCCGGCCACACCCGCCTGGTCGTGATCGAGGACGACAACCCCGACCGCGTCAAGGGCATCGTCCACAACAACAGCCTCGCCCGGCTCTACATGAGCGACGGCCCCGAGGCCTCGATCGAGGTGCTGGTCCGCGAAGCGCTGATCGTGCCGGAGACGCGCCCGCTCGACGACCTCCTGCACGACCTCCAGGTCCAGCGCACCTCGCTGGCCGTGGTCGTCGACGAGTACGGCCGCACGGTCGGGATCGTCACCGTCGAGGACATCCTCGAGGAGGTGGTGGGGGAGATCGAGGACGAGACCGACCCCCGCGCCGCCGCCCTGCGCCAGCTCACCAACGGCGACTGGTTCGTCCGTGGCCACGTCTCGCTCGGCGACCTCGCCGACGCCGGGATCGAGCTGCCGGTCGACACCGACGCCTACAACTCGGTCGGCGGCTACGTCTTCGGCGAGCTCGGGCGGCTGCCCAAACGCGGCGACTCGATCACCGCCGACGGCTTCACGATCCGGGTCGAGGCGGTCCGCGAGAACCGCATCGAGGCGGTTCGCATCAGCGGTTCCGTCCGTCCCGCCTCCTAGTTTTTTCGAGCAACCCGCGACCCCGCCGAAAAGTTGGAGGTACCCGCATGTGGGTTGTACGCCTGACCGACAAGCAGCTCGAGGTCCTGAGGGCGCTGCTGCGCTCCGAGGAACATCTCGGCCCGGCGCTCAGAGGCTCGATCGAGGCTCTCGACCTCGCCCGCTGGGACGAGCTACCGGAGGCCGAGCTCCCCTGGGACGAAATCGAATCGGTAGCCCGCCGTCAGAACATCTCCGAGGCCGACGTGATCTGGGACCTATCTGGAAAGAGGAAGCCGGCCGCCGCCGAGTAACTCAGTCGTAGGTGTAGAAACCTTGGCCGGTCTTGCGGCCGAGCTTGCCTTCGCCGACCTTCTCGACGATCAGCCCGGGCGGGTCGCTGGCGATCTCGCCGTTGTCGGCGTAGAGCGCGTCGCCGATCGCCTTGGAGACGTCGAGCCCGACGAAATCGAGCAGCGCCAGCGGTCCCATCGGGTGCCCGGCGCCGAGCTTCATGCAGGTGTCGACCTCGCCCGCCTCCATGCCGGTGCGCTCGATCAGCCGCACGGCTTCGAACAGGTAGGGGAAGAGCAGGCGGTTGACGACGAAGCCGGCTTGGTCGGGGACCTCGACCGCGGTCTTGCCGAGCGCCGCGCACCAGGCCAGCGCCCGCTCGCGGACGCCGGCGTCGCCGCTGGGCACGCAGACCTCGACCAGCGCCATCCGCGGCACCGGATTGAAGACGTGCAGGCCGTAGAGCCGGTCGGTCCCGGCCGCGGCGGCGATCTCACCGATCCCCAGCGAGGAGGTGGTGGTCGCCAGGTCGGCGTCGGGGCAGGCGGCGGCGACCCGCGCCAGCAGCTCCCCCTTGGCCTCGACCTCCTCGACGACCGCCTCGACGACGACGTCGCAGTGGGAGAGGTCGGCGGGGTCGGTGGTGACCCGCAGGCGCGAGGGCTCGGCCCCCTCGATCTTCGCGCAGGCGGCGACGATTTTCTCCTCGGCGCGCCAGGCCGAGGCCTCGCTGCGAGCGAGCAGAATCGTGTCTGCGGTGGTGGTCGAGACGGCGGCGAGGCCGGTGGCGATTGCCCCGCTCCCCGCGATCCCCGGACTTTCGTACCCCTGGTTAGCGCTCATTGGCCGGGTTCCTATCACGGTGCCATCGAACCGTGTCGTGACCCGCCTGTAGCTTCCCCCATCCGGACAACCAAGGTGTGAAGGAGTGACATTGAGCAAGGCATTCATGGCGATCGCGATCGGCGCGGTCGCGCTCGCGGCGCTGGTAGCTGGCTGTGGCGGGGGCGACTCGAGCGATTCCTCGAGCGCGACGCTGACCAAGCCCGAATTCATCAAGCAGGCCGACGCGATCTGCGTGAAGGGCAACGAAGCGATCGAAGACGAAGTCGAAGCCTTCGCTGAAGACAACAACGTCGACACCGAAGACCCGACCAAAGAGCAGCAGGAAGAAGTGATCGCCGACGTGGTCGCTCCCGGCACCCGCACCCAGGTCGAAGAAATCTCCGAGCTGGGCGCGCCCAGTGGCGACGAGGAGACGATCGAAGCGATGGTCGAGGCGGTCGAATCCGCTTCCACCGAACTCGAAGACGATCCCGGCCTGCTGCTGGAAGAAAAGAACCCGCTGGAAGCAGGGTCGAAACTGGCCCGCGAATACGGGCTGACGGAGTGCGGCGAAGAATAAGCCGCTTGTAGGCCTGGACAGGCCGCTTCGGGGACTCCTGGCCACCTGGCCAGGAGTCCCCTATATGCTCCGCGATCGATGGACTTGACGCTGTCGCCATCGGAGGAGGAGTTCCGCGACGAGGTTCGCACCTGGATTCAGGAGAACAACCCAGGCCCCGAACCCGAAGGCAGCCTCGACGAGGTGATGGCCTTCCGCGGTGAGTGGCAGCGCAAGCTGCACGCTGCCGGTTGGGCCGGGATCTCTTGGCCCAAGGAGTACGGCGGCCGCGGCGCGACGATGATCGAGCAGGCGATTTTCGTTGGCGAGGCGTCCGCCCAGGAAGCGCCCAGTCCCGCCAACGTGCTCGGGCTGGCGATGGGCGGGCCGGTGGTGATCGCGCACGGCACCGACGCCCAGAAGCAGCGCTACCTGGAGCCGATCCTGACCGGCGAGGAGATCTGGTGCCAGGGCTTCTCCGAGCCCGAGTCGGGCTCGGACCTCGCCTCGCTGAAGACCCGCGCGGTCAAGGACGGCGACGAATGGGTCGTCACCGGGCAGAAGGTCTGGACCACCTTCGCCCAGTACGCGAAGTGGTGCATGCTGGTCGCCCGCACCGACCCCGACGCCCCCAAACACCAGGGCCTCACCTACTTCCTGATGGACATGGAGCAGGACGGCGTCGAAACCAAGCCGCTGGTCCAGATCACCGGCGAGGGCGAGTTCAACGAGGTCTTCATCAACGAGGCGCGGATCCCGGACGAGAACATCGTCGGTGAGGTCGGGGCTGGCTGGGGCGTGGCGATCACGACCCTGATGAACGAGCGCGCGGGCCTCGCGTTCGGGGCGATCGCGCAGATCCAGAACAGCCTCGGCCGCCTCGCCCGGCTGGCCAAGGAGGTGCGGGTCGGCGGCGGCAGCGCCGCTGACGACGCCTACTACCGCCAGCGCATCGCCCAACTCCACATTGAGGCGGAGACGATGCGCCTCAACGCCTACCGCGGCCTGACCAAGACGATGCAGTCGGGCATCCCCGGGCCGGAGGGCTCGCTTGGCAAGTGGCAGTGGGCCGACATCAACCAGGACCTGACCGAGCTGGCGCTCGACATCGAGGGCGCCTACGCGCCACTCGCGCGCGGCTCCGCCAACGCGGTCGCCAGCGGCGCCTGGCAGTACGGCTTCCTGCGCTCGCGGGCCAACTCGATCGAGGGCGGCACCACCGACATCCTCAAGAACATCATCGCCGAGCGCGTTCTCGGCCTGCCGAGGCTGCGTTAGGGACGTCGCTTACCTATGTACTTCGACCTCACCGACGAGCAGCAGGCGATCAAGGCCACCGCTCACGACTTCCTCGCCTCCCGCTTCAAATCGGAGCGGATTCGCGAGATCGCCGCCAGCGACGACGGCGTCGACGCCGACGGCTGGCGCGAAATGGCCGAGCTTGGCTGGACCGGGCTGGCGCTGCCGGAGGAGTGGGGTGGGCAGGGCCTCGGGATCGTCGAGCTGGCCGTGCTGTTCGAGGAGCTCGGCTACGCGCTGGCGCCCTCGCCGCTGCTCTCCGCCACCGTGGTTGGCATCGCGCTCGCCCGCTGCGCCTCCGACGACCAGCGCGAGCGCTACCTGCGGCCGCTCGCCGAGGGCACGCGCCGCGGCACCCCGGCGCTGTTTGACGTCGGCTCGACCGCGACCCCCGGCGCCTTCAAGCTGGAGGCCAAGGCCGACGGGGACGGCGTCGTCCTCGACGGCGAGAAGACGCTCGTCCTCGACGCCGCCGGCGCCGACTTCTTCCTCGTCTCCACCGCCGACGGCCACCGCCACCTGGTCGACGCCGACGCCGAGGGCGTCACCGTCACGCCGGAAGTCACCGTTGACCCGACCCGGCGCATCTCCTCAGTCCGCCTCGACGGGGTCCGCGTCGCCGCCGTCGACACGCTGCCGGCGGAGGGCCCCGCCTACGAGGAGGTGCTGGACCGCGTCTGCGTCGCGCTCGCGGCGGAGTCGACCGGGATCGCCCAGCGGACGCTGGAGATGGCGGTCGAGTACGCCAAAGACCGCCAGCAGTTCGGCCGCCCGATCGGCGCTTACCAGGCCGTCTCCCACCGCTGCGCGCAGATGCTGCTGGAGACCGAGAACTCGCGCTCGGCCGTCTACGGCGCCGCCTGGGCCGCCGACGCCGCCCCCAACGGACTGCCGCTGGCCGCCTCGATCGCCAAGGCCTACGCCTCCGACGCCGGCTGGCGCGTCCCCGACGCCTCGATCCAGGTCCACGGCGGGATCGGCTTCACCTGGGAGCACGACCTCCACTTCTTCCTCAAGCGCGGGCGCTCCAACGCCGCCCTCTTTGGTGACGCCAAGTGGCACCGCGAACGGGTCGCCGACGCGGTCCTCGCCGCCGCGTGAGCGCCCTCGACCGCATCTCCGTCGCCGCGATCGGGACCTCGGTGGCCGACCTCGAGGCCGAGACGCTGCGCGCCGAGGCCGCCGGCGTCGAGTGCGTCTGGGCGCCGGAGCTGTTCCGCAGCGCCGTCACCCAGGCCGCCTACCTGGCGGCGAAGACCGAGCGGATCGGGGTCGCGACCGGGATCGTCTGGGCCTTCACCCGCAGCCCCTTCATCCACGCGATCAGCGCCCTCGACGTCGACGAGATGTCCGGCGGGCGCTTCCGCTTCGGGATGGGGGCGGGGGTCAAACGGCTGAACGAAACCTGGCACAACGCCAACTACGGCAAGCCGGCCCCGCACCTGCGCGAGGCGATCGAGGCGACCCGCCTGATCATGCGCCAGGCCAGCGCCGGCGAGCCGATCCGCTACGAGGGCGAGCACTACGACATCGACATCAAGGGCTGGGTGCGGCCGCACCCGCCGGTGCGCGAGGCGGTCCCGATCTACACCGCCGCGGTGCAAGGCGGGATGGCGCGGATGGCCGGTGACGTCGCCGACGGGCTGATCGGCCATCCGATCCAGAGCCTGCGCTGGATCGACGAGGTCGTCGTCGACTCCTTCGAAACCGGGCTAGCGCGCTCGGGCCGGGCGCGCTCTGACTTCGACTACCTGCCGACCGTCTGCTGCGCGATCGACGACGACGAAGGCCGCGCTATCGACATGGCCCGCCGCACGATCTCCTTCTACGCGACGGTGAAGACCTACATGCCGCTCTGGGAGCTGCACGGCTTCGCCGACAACGCCGTCGCCGCCGGCGAGGCCTTCCGCCGCGGCGACCTCGCCGCCGTCCCCGGCGCGATCAGCGACGAGATGGTCGAGACCTACTGCGCCGCCGGCCCGCTCGACAAGGTCCGGGCCCGGGTCGAGGCGACCGCCGAGCGCGCCGACGGCCTCTTCCTGACGCCGCCGACCTACTTCATCACCCCCGAGGAGCTGAGCGAGTTCCAGAACCGGATCATCGACTCGTTCGGCCCCGCGGCAAGCTGACCGCCGCTCCCGGAGACCGCGAACTGGAAGTGCTGGAGCGCGTGCGCGCGATCCCCGAGGGGTTCGTTGCCAGCTACGGCGACGTCTCGCCGGGCGCGCCGCGCTTCGCCGGCACGGTCCTGTTCGCCGTCGACGAGCCCGACCTGCCCTGGTGGCGGGTCGTTCGCGCCGACGGCTCGCTCGCCAAGGGTGCCCGCCAGCGCGGCCTGCTGGTCGCCGAGGGCGTCCCCTTCCGCGGCCAGCGGGTCGACATGGCCGTCGCTCGCGTGGCCTCCTGATCGCGTGGTTCCTTAATCACCCATGAGGTGAAAAAGGAACCACGCGATTGGAAGGGCTAGGGGCAGATGACGACGAGGTGGAAGTCGGCGTCGACGTTGGCGCCTTTCTCGTCGCGGGTGTGAACTTCGACGGCGTTCGGGTTGGCGGCCGAGGTGTTGGTCTGCGCCGTCCCCGGAGCGGGCACGGTGGTGCCGGCGTTGTTGCGGGAGGAGACGTTGGCGCAGCCGGTGATGTTGGCCGGGAAGATGACGTTGACGGCGCCGCCCGCCTCGGTCACGGTGATGCCGGCGTCGCTGCTGCGGGCGAGGGTGGCGTTGCCCGCGCTGGCCGGGTTGTTGACGACGGCCCAGTAGGTGTGGGCGGCGCGCTTTGCGGACGGCACGATGCCGAGCTTGTTGGTGTTGATCTGGTACCCGGTGAGGGTCTTCTGCTTAAGCTTGCCGCCCCCGATCGACTGCTTCATGATCGCGCCGCCATTGATCTGCTGGGCGGCGTATGCGGTGCCGCCCAGAGCGGCGATCAAAGCGACGATCGCGACGACCATCGCGGGCGACGGCCGCGTCTGCTTCAGCTTGCTCATCCCGGACTCCCTTCCAGTTGGACATGGTGTGCTGCTACCCAGGCTGCGACCCGATAACCCGCGTCGGCGCGGCTGGGTACTTATTTTCAGGTAACCCGGCGGGGGAGCCGAAGCTGCGGTCCGCTCAGGCCGGCAGCTTTGAGACGAAGCGCTCGAAGGCGGCCATGTCGGTCACCTCGGGGCCGTGGCCGGGCAGGATCAGGGCCGGATTCAGGTCCGCCAGCTTGCGGATCGAGCGGCGGTTCTCGGCCATGTCATAGGTGAAGATCGGCGGCGGCTGCTTGATCCCCGGCAGGCCGGTGGCGTAGCTCATGTTGCGGATCACGTCGCCGCAGATCGCCACCCGGTCGCGCTCGCGGAAGAAGATCACCTCGCCGCGGGCGTGGCCCGGGGCGTGGACGACGCGGAAGCCGGCGACCTCGTCGCCCTCCTCCAGCACCCGCTCCACCTTGTAGGGCGGCCCCTGCCAGATCTTGCGGATCAGCTGGTTGATCGGGTTGGCGGCAGAGGCTTCCTGCATCGGCCGCTTGCCTTCCATCGCTTCGACGTCGTCGCGGTGGCAGGCGAGCGGCACGCCGCGCGCCTCGCAGACGTCCTTGGCGACGCCCTGGTGGTCGGGATGGGCGTGGGTGAGGGCGACCATCGAGATCTCAACCCCCTCCAGCTCGGCGAAGATCCGCCGCCGGTCCCAGCGCCGGCCGGCGTCGACGAGGACGTCCTCGGCCAGGTAGACGTTGATGCTGGGGGCCGGGACCTCCTTCAGCCGCCAGACGCCCGGGGCGAGGTACTTCATCTCAGTGGCTGATGCCGAGGGTGCCGCGGGGATCGCCGCTGTTGTCGGCGAGCTCCTCGAGGCGGGCGATCTTGCGCTCGCCTTCGATCCGGGCCGGGTGGCCGGCCGGCAGCGGCTCGATCAGGCGGCGGATGCGGTTGCGCACCTGCAGCGCGAAGTGCGGGGTGGAGGCGCCGGCGAGGGCGCGGATGTCCTCGGCGGTGACCTCGCCGCCCTGGGCCAGCAGCTGCGGGTTCTCGGCCTCGCTCACTGGGCGCCGCCGATCTTGGCCAGCTCGGCCAGCTCGTTCACTTCAGCCTGCTGGTTCAAGTCGATCGCCTCCTGGTCGCCGATCACCCACACGTGGTTGTAGAAGGCGCGGGTCGGGTTGTCGGTATAGCCGGGCTTCACATCGAGAAAGTACTCGCGAAGTTCCACCGGCAGCGTATCGGCGCTGTCGGTGAGCAGCAACGGGCCCCAGGTGCCGGAGGCCGAGAGCGGCGCGGCCGCGGCGGCGTCGAGCGGCGAGTCGGCGCGGGCGAGGACGAAGCCGTGGCCGGGGTCGTTGATGTCCCAGCCGAAGCTGCCGTCCGAGTAGCGGGCGAGCGCGATCGCGTTGGCGACCGCGTCCTCGCCGCCGACCCGCTTGACCGGGCCGCCGACCCGCTCCGCTTCGCGGATCAGTTCCGAGGAGATCGCCGAGGACGGGCCAAGCGCGTAGATCGGCGTCTTCGCGTGCTTTTCGAGGTAGGCGACCGTGGATTGGGGGAGGTCGTCGCCGCCGGCGAAGAGAACCGGGTCGCCGGAGCGGGCGGCCCAGGCCGCCGCCGGCGCCGCCAGCTCGGGATCGTCTTCGGGGGCGAGGACGATGTGCTGCGGCGGCTGCGGGAAGAGGCGGTCGCGCAGCGCCGCGATCTCGGCGGCGCCGGCGGCACCGCTGGCCTGCACGCGGTTGGTCTCGCCCGGCGCCAGCGCGGCCAGCGCTTCCTCGGTCGACTGCGGGGGCGAGCCACCGTCGGTGAAGAGAACCGGGGCGCGGACCGGCGGCGCCATCAGCACCGCGGCGGCGATCGCGCTGGCCCAGTTGGCACCGTCGACCAGGGTCACCGCGTCGGGCCGCTGGGCGGCGGTGGTCGAGGGGAAGACGGCGAGCGCTACCGCGGCGGCATTGGCGGCCGGGTCGGCACCGCCGACCCTGGTCGTGTTGCCGGTCGCGAAGACGGGGAAGCCGAGCTCGGCGGTGCCGGAGTCCGAGTTGGCGTCGCTCGGGTCAGGGGCGACGCTCGGAGCGGAGGCCGGTGCGTCGGCGTTCGTCTCGTCCTTGCCACCGCCGGTGCCACCGACGATGGCGACGACGATGAAGAGGACCGCGATCGCCACCAGTGCGGTCAGCAGCTTCGGGGCCAGCGGCTTCGGCTGGCGACGGGGCTTCGGTGCCGGCGGTGGTTTCGGGGCTGGCGCCGGCTTCGATTTCGGAGCCACTTTCTTGGCGACCGCGGGCGCCGGCTTCTCGAGCTGCTTTGGCGGCGGCTCGGGCTTCGCGGGCGGGCTCTCCTCGGGCCTGCTTGGGACCGGCTCGTCGGCGTTGATCGGGCGCTCGCGGCTCACCCGGCCAACGCTACACCGGGACCTGTCGAGGTGGCCCGGGCGCCGCCCTCTTGGCTAAAGTGTCGGGACTGGCTGACTGACCAGTCAATCGGTCGAGGCCCCCAAGGAAGGCAAGGAATGAATTTCGAACTCAACGACGAGCAGCTCGAGCACAAAGCGAAGGTCCGCGCCTTCGCCCGCGACGTGATCCGCCCCGCCGCGCGCAAGCACGACGAAGAGGAGAGCACGCCCTGGGAGGTCGTCAAAGAGGCCCGCCGCCAGGGCCTGCAGGGAATCGAGTCGCTGCAGCGCTCGGCGATGGACGCCGACGGCCAGATGAACCTGATCACCGCCGAGGAGCTGCACTGGGGCTGCGCCGGCACGGCGCTGGCAATCAGCGGCTCCGGCCTCGCCGCCGCCGGCATCGCCGCCTCCGGCACGCCCGAGCAGATCGCCCACTGGGTGCCGGAGTGCTTCGGCACCGGCGAGGAGATCAAGCTCGGCGCCTACGCCGTCACCGAGCCGCAGGCCGGCTCCGACGTCAAGAGCCTGAAGACGACCGCCAAGCGCGAGGGAGACGAGTTCGTCCTCAACGGGACCAAGGTCTTCATCACCAACGGCGGCATCGCCGACGTCCACGTCGTCGTCGCCACCGTCGACCCCGAGCTCGGCACCCGCGGCCAGGCCTCGTTCGTGGTCGCCAAGGGCACGCCCGGGCTGAGCGAAGGCAAGAAGGAGTCGAAGCTCGGGATCCGCGCCTCGCACACGGCCGAGGTCGTGCTCGACGAATGCCGGATCCCGGTCGAGAACCTGCTCGGCGGCGAGGAGAAGCTGGCGAAGAAGCTGGAGCGCGCGCGCTCGGGCCAGAAATCGCGCTCGGCCGACGCCCTCGCGACCTTCGAGGTGACGCGCCCGATCGTCGGCGCCTCCGCGCTCGGGATCGCCCAGGCCGCCTACGAGTGGACCCTCGAGCACCTCGACGGCCAGACCGAAAGCGGCGTGCCGCTGCTGAAAGCCCAGCGCATCCAGCAGACGCTGGCCGACGTCGCGACCGAGATCGAATCGGCGCGGCTGCTGGTCCAGCGGGCCGGCTGGATGGGCCGCAACGGCGTCCCGATGACCGGCGGCCAGGGCTCGATGTCGAAGCTCAAGGCCGGCGACGTGACCATGTGGGCGACGACGACGCTGATGGACCTGGTCGGCCCCTATTCCTGGAGCGTCGAGTGCCCGCTGGAGAAGTGGTTCCGCGACGCCAAGATCTACCAGCTGTTCGAGGGCACGGCCGAGATCCAGCGGATGGTCATCTCGCGCATGCAGGCCCGTGAATACGCCGAGCGCTTCGAATACGGCGCCGAAGTCGCCGCCGCCGCAATGGCCGAGCCGGCCAAGGAGCCCGTCCCCGCCTAGCTTCGCCGCCGACGGGCCGATCTGTCGCCGCAGGCGCGACAAATCGGCCCGTCGGCCACCTATCCTCGGCTCGTGCACTCGCACTCGCACGATCACGCCGGGCACTCGCACGGCTACGGGGCGCACGCGCTGGAAGCGCGGCGCGAGGACAGCCGGCGGCGGCTCTGGATCGCGCTGGCGATCAACGGCGCCCTGCTGGTCGCCGAGGCGGTCGGCGGCCTCATCACCGGCTCGCTGGCGGTCCTCGCCGACGCCGGGCATCTGCTCTCCGACGTCGGCTCGATCGCGCTAGCGCTGTTCGCGGCGCGGCTGGCGACGCTGCCGGCGGCCGGCCGGCGCACCTTCGGCTACCAGCGCTCGGAGGTGCTGGCGGCGCTCGTCAACGGGATCGCCCTGGTCGTGGTCAGCGTCGTGATCGCGATCGCCGCGATCGGCCGCTTCTCCGACCCGCCCGAGATCGACGGCTGGGGCGTGCTCGCGCTCGGCCTCTTCGGCCTCGCCGGCAACCTCGCTGCGACGCTCGTGCTGGCCCGCGGCCAGCGCGAGGACATCAACCTCGAGGGAGCGCTGCGCCACTCGGCAGCCGACGCGCTGGGCTCGATCGGGGTGGTGATCGCCGGGGCCTGGGTCCTCTTCGGCGGCTCGCCGATCGTCGACCCGGTCGTCGGCCTGCTGATCGCGGCGCTCGTGCTCGCCTCCTCCTGGCGCCTGATCAAGGAGCCGCTCGACGTGTTGATGGAGGCCGCTCCCGCCAATCTCGACGTCGACAAGGTCGGCGCCGCGATCTGCGCTGAGGAGGGGGTGCGCTCGGTTCACGACCTCCATGTCTGGACCGTCACCGCCGGCTTTGGCGCGATCGCCGCCCACGTGGTCGTCGCCGCCGACTCCGACCGCGATCTGATCCGCCGCCGGCTCGAGCTGACCCTCGGCGAGCAGTACGGGATTGAGCACACGACCCTGCAGATGGAGGAGGAGGCCGACCAGGCCCTGCTGCGGGTCGAAAACGCCCCAGACGCAGGCTGATCGCAAGCCCGGTTGCAGGCCAGCGCCGGCCGTCGAGGCGGCTCCGGCGCTTGGCTAGCCTCGGGACGATGCACCTCCGCCACCGCTCCGCCGCGGTGACCCTCTCGGTCCTCACCGCGGCGCTGATCGCCCTGCTCCTGACCGCGCCCGCGGCCCCCGCCGCCGCGCTCACGGACGAGCTTGAAGCGAAGGAATCGAAGCTGGAGGAAGTGCGCGATCGCGAGGGGGTGCTGACGACGACGATCTCCCGCTACGGGGCCGAAATCGACCGCCTCACCGGCGAAGTCGCGACGATTCGCAACCATGAGGCCGCGGTCGCCGAGCAGCTGGCGACCAAGCAGGCCGAACTAGATGCGGCGGCCGAGCGCCTCGGCAGCGCCCACGACCGTCTGCTGGAGATCCGCGGGCGACTGACGCGGGCGCTGGGAGTGCTGCGGGAACGGCTGATCGCGATCTACGAGAACGGCACCCCGGACGTGCTCTCGGTCATCGTCAGCTCCGGCGACGTCGACGACCTCGCGGCGCGGACCGAATACATGGACCGGATCCGCGGCGCCGACGAGGCGATCGTCGACCGCGTGCGCAACCTCCGCAACGAAGCCAAGGCCCTGTTCACCGAACTGCGCGAGTCGAAGCTGACGATCGAATCGGCCCGCGACGAGATCGCCGCCGAAGAGCGGGAACTGGCAAGCACCCGCGCCTCTCTGCAGGGCCGCCAGGCGGAGCTGCACGATGCCCGGGCGACCCGCGTCGCCGCGCTCTCGCGGATCGGCGCTCACGAGGACGAGCTCGAGGGCTCGGTCGCGGCGATCCAGTCCGAACTGGCCGCGCAGCTGGCGGCGACCGGCTCGGCGCCGCTGCCGGCGGGGCCGATCCAGGAAGGCAGCGGCGGCCTGATCTGGCCCGTCAACGGCCCGATCACCTCCAGCTTCGGCGGCCGCGACATCGGCGCCGGCTACGAGGATCACCCGGGCGTCGACATCGGCGTGCCGGAAGGGACGCCGATCCGCGCCGCCGCCGCGGGCACGGTCGTCCTCCAGCAGTCGGAGGCCGAAAGCGGCGGCTACGGGAACTTCACCTGCATCGATCACGGCGGCGGTCTCTCGACCTGTTACGCCCACCAGTCCTCGTTCGCGGTCTCGGCCGGGGCCTCGGTGGGGCAGGGCGACGTGATCGGCTACGTCGGCAGCACCGGTTACTCGACTGGCGCCCATCTGCACTTCGAGGTGCGGATATACGGCCAGGTAACCGACCCCATGGGTTACCTTTAGTAAAGGCCCGTGATCCGTCAGGCGCACACCTACCTGGTAGGTGCGTTGGGAGGGGCGACTCTGATCGCCATCGCCATCGCGGCCTTCGTCATGCTTGTTTCCGCCCAGGTCTTCACCGACTGGCCGCTCGCCGGGCTCGGCAAGTCCAGCGACAACGGCGTCTCCGCCGCGGAGGTCGTCGACGCTCCGGATGGTGGTGCGACGGCCGGCGCCGGTGCCGCCGCCACGACCGCGAGAGCCACCTCGGCCGCCGCCAAAGCCGGCTCCGGATCGGCCGCCGGCGCTAAAGACGGCAGCGCCGCCGCTGTCACCGTCGACGGCAGCCGCGACAACGCCGAAGCCGGTGGCGGCGAAACGGCCGCGGGCGGTGGTGGATCCGGCGGCGGTGGCTCCGGCAACACCCCCGCCGCTCAGACCGCGCCCGCTTCAAGCGGCGGCGGCAACCCGACCTCACCGTCGGGCGGCGGCTCCGGCGGCGGTGGCTCCAGCACCGCTTCCTCCCCCTCGCAGACGGTCACCTCGACCGTCAACGACACGGTCACCAAAGTCGACCAGACCGCGACTGGCGGCACGCTCGAAAAAACCGGGGTCACCGGCGTCACCGAAGGCGTCGTCGACGGAGTCGCCGGCCCCGAATCGGTGGTTGGCCAGGTCGTCGACGGAGCCGTCGGCACCGTCGAAGGCATCCTCGGCGGCAAACGCTGAGCGGGCTTCCCCGCCCGGTCCGGCTTTAACCGTCACAATGCCGCCGATGGCGGAGCGAGGAAAGGTGGGGGCGGTGGTCAGTGGCGACCCGATCGAGGGTTCGGCGGTCTACCCGGTGGGGAGCCGGGTCAACGAGCGCGGCCATCTCGAGGTCGCCGGCTGCGACGTGGTCGAGTTGGCCGAAGAGCTCGGCACCCCGGCCTACATCTATGCCGAGGACGACATCCGCGCCCGCGCCCGCGCCTACCGCGAGGCCTTCGAGCGGCGCGGCGCCAAGCACGAGATCCTCTTCGCCAGCAAGTCCTTCCCCTGCACCGCCGCCTACCGACTCTTCGCCGAGGAGGGCCTCTCGGCCGACGTCGCCTCCGGTGGCGAGCTGCACATGGCGCTGCGCGCCGGTTTCGACCCCGACCGCATCCACATGCACGGGAACAACAAGACCGACGAGGAGATCCTCTTCGCCTCGCGCTCGGGCATCCGTCACCTGATCCTCGACTCCTTCGACGAGATCGAGCGCTGCGAACGGCTGCTGGAGCGCCCGCAGCGGGTGTTGATCCGGGTCACGCCCGGGATCAAGCCCTCGACCCACGACTACATCACCACCGGCCAGCTCGACTCCAAGTTCGGGTTCGGGCTCGAGGACGGGCTTGCCGCCCGCGCGATCGAGCGGGTGCTTGCATCCGACAAGCTGGAGCTGGTCGGGCTGCACGCCCACATCGGCTCGCAGATCTTCGAGCTGGAGCCCTACAAGCTGGCGATCCAGGCGCTCGGCGGCCTGGCCGGCGACTGGTGCCAGGTGGTCAACGTCGGCGGCGGCCTCGGCGTCGCCTACACGGCCGAGGACGAGCCGCCCTCGATCGACGCCTACGTCGACGTCAAGGTCAAGGGCGTCGCCGACGTCTTCGGCGACGGGGTGAAGATCCTGGTCGAGCCGGGGCGCTCGCTGGTCGCCAATGCCGGCCTCACCGCCTACCGGGTCGGCACCGTCAAGGAGATTCCCGGCATCCGCACCTACGTCGCCGTCGACGGCGGCATGTCAGACAACCTGCGGCCGATGCTCTACGGCTCCCGCTACGAGGCGCTGATCGCCGATCGCGCCGGCGCCGAACCCGACACGCTGGTGACGATCGCCGGCATGCACTGCGAGTCCGGCGACGTCCTCGTCCGCGACACGATGCTGGCCGAGCCGGCCGTCGGCGACGTCCTCGTCACCCCGGCCACCGGCGCCTATGGACACGCGATGGCGAGCAACTACAACGGCGTCACGCGGCCGCCGGTCGTCTTCTGCCGCGAGGGCGAGGCGCGGGTAGTGGTCCGGCGCGAGACCTACGACGACCTCACCGCTCGTGATGCCTGAGATCTCCGACGGCGGTCCCAAGCCGGTCCGTATCGGGCTGCTTGGCCACGGCAACGTCGGCGCTGCCTTCGCCGCGCTGCTGGCCGAGCGGGCCGGGGCGGTCGAGGCGGCGACCGGGCGCCGACCCGAGCTGGCCGGGGTGCTGACCCGCAGCGAGGGCGACTTCGGCGCGATCCTCGAGCGCTCGGACCTGGTCGTCGAGCTGATGGGGGGGACCGACGCCGCCCGCGATTACGTGATCGACGCCCTGCGCGCCGGTCGCCCCGTGGTCACCGCCAACAAGCAGCTGCTCGCTCAGCACGGCGACGAGCTGTTCGGGATCGCCCGCGAGGCGGGCGTGCAGCTGCGCTTCGAGGCGGCGGTGGCGGCGGTGATCCCGATCGTGCGCACGATCCAGGAGAGCTTCGGGGTGACCGAGATCGCCAAGGTCTTCGGGATCGTCAACGGCACCACCAACTTCATCCTCAGCGAGATGGCGGCGAGCGGGGCCGGCTACGACGAGGTGCTGAAGGAGGCGCAGGCGCTCGGCTACGCGGAGGCCGACCCGACCGACGACGTCAGCGGCGCCGACGCCGCGGCGAAGATGGCGATCCTCGCCCGCCTCGCTTTCCACACCCCGGTCGACCTCTCGCAGGTCTCCTACGAGGGGATCGAGGCGATCCAGCCCGACGACCTCGCCTACGCCAAGGAGCTGGGGCTCTCGCTGAAGCTGCTCGGCGTCGCCGAGCGGCGTGAGGGCGGGATCAGCGTCCGCGTCTTCCCCTGCTTCCTCTACAGCGGCCACCCGCTGGCGCCGATCGAGGGCCCGTTCAACGCGGTCATGGTCGAGGCCCCGGCGATCAACGAGGTGACGATGTCGGGCCCCGGCGCCGGCGGCCTGCAGACCGCCTCGGCGGTGCTGGGCGACGTCGTCTCGATCCTCGCCGGCGACGCGCCGGTGCACGAGACCCGCGAGGAGCTGCCGATCGTCGCCGACGTTCCCTCCTCCTTCTACCTGCACCTCGAGGTCGCCGACAAAACCGGCGTCCTCGCCCGCGTGGCGACCGTGCTTGGCGACCACGAAGTCTCGGTCAAGAGCGTCGTCCAGCGCGGGATCGGCGCCGACGCGCGCCTGGTGATGGTCGTCCACGAGTGCCTGGAGTCGCGCTTCAGCGCCGCCGTCGAGGCGCTCGGCGCGCTCGGTGACCTGCGGGCGCCGGCCCGCAGCATCCACGTGATCGAGGAGCAGCTCTAGTGGCCGCCGGCCTGATCGAACGCTACCGCGACCGCCTCTCGCTGGAGCCCGGCGACCCGGTGGTGACGCTGAACGAGGGCTCGACGCCACTGATCGAGGCGCACCAGCTCTCCGAGCGGATCGGCGCCCGCGCCTACCTCAAGTTCGAGGGCGCGAACCCGACCGGCTCCTTTAAGGACCGCGGCATGACCGTCGCCGTCTCCCGCGCCAAGGGGCGCGGGGCGGAGGCGGTGATCTGCGCCTCGACCGGCAACACCGCCGCCAGCGCCGCCGCCTACGCGGCGCGCGCCGGGTTGACCGGGGCGGTGATCGTGCCCGAGGGCAAGATCGCGATCGGCAAGCTCGCCCAGGCGCTGATGCACGGCGCCCGCGTGGTCGCCCTCCAGGGCAACTTCGACGACGCGCTGACGATCGTCCGCGAGATCGCCCAGAAGCACCCGGTTGAGCTGGTCAACTCGGTCAACCCGCACCGGATCGAAGGCCAGAAGACGGGCGCCTTCGAGATCGTCGAGGACCTCGGCGAGGCCCCGGGGGCGCTGGCGATCCCGGTCGGCAACGCCGGCAACGTGACCGCCTACTGGCGCGGCTTCCAGGAGCTCGACACCGCCCCGATCCTCTACGGCTTCCAGGCTGAGGGCGCGGCGCCGCTGGTCGGCGGCGCCCCCGTCGCCAACCCGGAGACCGTCGCCTCGGCGATCCGGATCGGCAACCCGGCCCGCTGGGAGGAGGCGATGTCGGCGTTCACCGCCTCCCGCGGTCGCGTCGCGGCCGTCTCCGACGAGCAGATCCTCAACGCCTACCACTGGCTCGCCGACACCGAAGGCGTCTTCTGCGAGCCCGCCTCGGCCTCCTCGGTCGCCGGTCTGCTCGCCTACGGCCTGCCCGTGGTCGAGGGCATGGCCCCGCCCGAGTCGGTCGTCTGCGTGCTCACCGGCCACGGCCTCAAGGACCCCGACACCGCCTTCGGCAAAGCGCCGGCGGTAATCAACTGCGAGAACAACCTCAGCGCCGTCGAGCGCGCCGTCTTCGACTGAGCCCCCGGTGACCGCGCGCCACCGACTCGTCCGCGTCCCCGCCTCCTCGGCCAACCTCGGCCCGGGCTACGACGCGATGGCGGCGGCGGTGGCGCTGCACCTGGAGCTGGAGGTGGAAGAGACGGGGGAGTACTCGTTTGACCCGGGCGGGCTGGACGTTCCGACCGGCCGCGACAACCTGATCGTGCGCGCGTTCGAGAGCCTCAAACCGGCCGACGGCATCGCCTTCAAGCTGCGCAGCGAGATCCCGCTGGCGCGCGGGCTCGGCTCCAGCGCCGCCGCGATCGTCGCCGGGCTCTTCGCCGCCGACCACCTCTTCGAGCTGGCGCTGACCTACGAGGAGATGCTGGTCCGGGCCAGCGAGATCGAGGGCCATCCCGACAACGTCGCCGCGGCGATCTACGGCGGCTTCGTGATCTGCGGCCCAGGGCCGGACGGTGAGCCGCTGGCCAGTCGCTTCGACCCGCCCGGTGGGCTCGAGGGGATCGTCGTGATCCCGGCCGAGGAAGTCTCGACCAAGCTCGCCCGCGAGGCGATCCCCGACCAGGTTCCGCTCGCCGACGCGGTCGCCAACGTCTCCGCCGCGGCGCTGCTGGTGCTGGGCCTGCAGAGCGGTGACCTTGACCTCGTCTCCCGCGGGGTCGCCGACTCGATCCACCAGCCGCGACGGCGCGAGCTGTACCCGCGCTCGATGGAGATCGTCGACTCGGCCGGCGAGCTGGGGGCGCTGGGGGCGACGATCTCGGGCGCCGGCCCGACGGTGCTGGTCTGGACCACCTGGCAGGAGGCCGGCAAGGTCGCGGCCGAGCTGATGGACCGCTGCGCCGGCTGGGCGGAGGTGCGGCGGCTGCCGTTCACGCCGCAGGGCGCCGACGTCCCGGAGCTCTAGGCCCGATGGACTGGGTGGTGCGGATCGGTCTGGTCGAGCTCGCCCTCGGCGGCCTGCTGGGCTGGGCGATGGTGGTGCGCGAGGACAAGCCGGAGTGGCTGAAACGGATCGGCGTCGTCGCCCCGCACCGGATCCGCCAGGTCCACCTCGACTACGTGATGATGGGCCTGATCCTGATCGCGGTCGGGCTCGCGATCCCCGACCTGCCCACCGCGATCGCGGTAGCGCTCGTCTTCGGCACCTTCGTCAATCCACTCCTCTTCGTCCCGCTCGCCTTCGCGCCGGCGGTGGAGAAGCGCGGCTGGTACCGGGCGCTGGCGACGATCTCGTTCATCGGGGTCAGCGGCGGGCTGGTCGCCGCCGCCATCGTCGGCCCCGCTTAGGGCAGGAAATCCGTCCGTTCCCCCGCGGGCGCGGATACGATCGCGCCCATGACGACCCCCCGGAAGCTCCCCGCACTCGCCGCCCTCCTCGTCGCCGCCGCGCTGCTCGCGATCCCCGCCAGCGCCAGCGCGACCCTGACCTTCGTCCGCAACCCGCTCAACCCCAGCGTCTACGTCGCCAACGACAACGGCTCCGGGGCGAAGAAGCTGGCGGCCGGCTCCAACGCCCACGTCTCGCCCGACGGCGAAGCGGTCGCCTACCTGCACGAAGGCCCTGGCCACGCGCAGGAACTGAAACTGGCGCCGAGCAAGGGCGGCAAATCGCGGACGCTGCTGGGGGCCTGGCGCGAATCCTTCTACCTCGCCTTCTCGCCCGACTCGACCCAGATCGCGGCGCTGCGGGGGCCTGAGCTGGGCAAGCGCAACCTGGTCCTGATCGACGTCGCCAGCGGCGCCGAGACCGTGGTCGCCAACGGCTTCTTCAGCGGCTTCAGCTTCTCGCCGGCGGGCGACGAACTCGTCTACGGGCGCGCGGCCAGCGAAAGCTACCCGCTGAAGTCCGACGTCTACCGCTACACGACGGTCTCCGGCAAGACCGTGCGCCTGACCAGCGACCACCGCTCCCAGGACCCGCTCTGGGGCCCGACCGGGACGATCGTCTTCGTCAAGCAGATCGGCGCCAAGCAGCGCAAGTACGGGCCGAAGAACGAGCTCTACCTGATGAACTCGAACGGCAAGGCGGTCAAGCGCCTGACCAACACCGTCGTCGACCAGCTGCTGGTTGGCCTCTACCCGACTGACTGGTCGGAAGACGGCAAGCGCATCCTCGCCGAGTTCGAGGGCCAGGACACCAGCTACGCGGTCGGCGTCAACGCCGTCACCGGCGCCCAGAAGCCGATCGCCGAGGCTGGGGAGAACGGCTTCGTCGGCAGCGCCCTCTCGGCCGACGGCAAGACCGTGCTTGGCTACACCGGCGGCTTCGATCCCGGCCTCGCCCACAAGGTCGCGACGGTCCCGTTCACGGGGGGTAAGAAGAAGGTGCTGGCCAAGAACGCGTTCGAACCGAGCTGGAGCTTGTAGGAGGGACGGCTTGCTTCGAGGGGGGTGGCGTGAGGGGAGGGGTTGGGGTGCCCCTTTCGCTTAACTTTTTTGTGGAGCCGGATGCGGCTAAACGCCTTGGGGGGCTGAAGCAAAAATGTGCAACACGCTTCTGGGGCACCCCAACCCCTCCCGGCGAGCCGCTCGAATGATTCCTTGGCTGCTCGGGCCGCTCCGTCTCGCAGAGATCCCGTTCCTCGAACGCTTCGCGGAGAGCGCGGATTGGAGCCTCGATTCGTGAGGTCGCAATAAGCCGCGCATACCGCGGTTAGCTGCGACCTCAC
>DATAON010000028.1:0-50837 GCA_036265715.1 Solirubrobacterales bacterium
GGCGTTGACGGCCGGGTCCTGCGCGACGTGGGCACGCGAATCAGGTCAGGTCCGGAAGGAAGCAGCCTTAAGCGGATGCCGCGGGTGCCGCAGGCGAGCCCGGCTCGAGCCATAAGCGACGGACACGCCCGGTGACTTCGTTTCGAAGGCGGGTGCACGGTCCATAGCTTCGCGAGTTGCCGGTTCCTATCCCCAGTCGATAGGAACCGGCAACTCGGCGAGCTCGATTTGCTGGGGCGGGGCGCTCTCAGTCGATCAGGCGCTTGCCGAGGCGGTTGACGGCGAAGCGCCAGGTGACGAGCGCGAAGGCGAGGAGGAAGGCGAAGCGGAGGATGTCGACCGGCTCGAACCCGAAGGCGCCGCCGCGGACCAGTTCGACCAGCTGGTGCAGCGGGTTGACGTTGGCGATCACCTGCACGCCCTCGGGCAGGCCGGAGATCGGGAAGAAGGTGCCGGCGACGAGGAACAGCGGCGTCACGAACAGGGCGGTCACGTAGTTGAACTGGTCGATCTTGGCGACCACCGCCGCCATCGTGATCCCGAACCCGGCGAAGCCGAGCGCGGTGACGAAGGCGAAGATCGGCACCAGCAGCATCCCCGGCGCCGGGTCGAGCCCCCAGAAGAAGGTGACGATCAGCGGCACGCAGCCGTAGACGGCAGAGCGCAGAGCGATCCAGATCATCTCCGCGGTGACCAGCTCCTCGACGTCGACCGGCGCCGCCAGGATCGCTTCGTAGGTGTTCTGGAAGCGGTGCTTGACGAAGGTGCCGAACATCGAGGGCAGGGCGGAGGAGAAGATCACCGCGGTCGCGACCATGCCGGTGCCGACGAACTGGATGTAGGGGACGCCTTCGACTTCGTCGACCAGGGTGGCGCCGAGGCCGAGCCCGAAGGCAAGCAGGTAGACCAGCGGTTCCAGCACGCTGGAGAACGTGGTGCCCTTCCAGTAGGTGCGGAAGTTGGCGACCTCGCGACTCATCACGCCGGCGATCGCCGCCGGTTCCAGCCGCCGCATCGCTTTCGGTCGCGGCGCCTTCACCGTGTCCATCGCGTGGTTCCTTTCGGAGCCATAGGGTTAAAAAGGAACCACGACTTTGGAGGGCGGGCGCTCACTCGGCCTCCTCGCCGGTCAGCAGGACGAAGACGTCCTCGAGCGTCGCCGCCCGGATCACCGCGTCCTCGGGGACGACGCCGTTGCTGGCCCGCTCGGAGCCGACGATCGCGATCGCCGGCCCGGCCGCGCGGACCCGCAGGCCGGCGGCCTCGGCCTCGGCCCGCAGCTCGGCCAGGCGCGCCGGCGGCGCGTAGACCTCGGCGGTCTGGCGGCCGGCGTGCTCGGCGATCAGGTCGGCGGGGCGGCCGCGGCTGATGATCCGCCCCCGGTGCATCACTGCCACCTCGTCGGCCAGCCGCTCGGCCTCCTCGATGTAGTGGGTCGACATCAGGATCGTCGTGCCGCGGGCGCGCAGGTCGCCGATCAGGGTCCAGAGCTCGGTGCGGATCTGCGGGTCGAGGCCGACGGTCGGCTCGTCGAGCAGGATCAGGTCGGGATCGTGGACGAGGCCGCGGGCCAGCAGCAGGCGACGGCGCATCCCGCCGGAGAGTTTGTCGACCTCGGCGGTGCGGCGGTCGCTGAGGCGGGCGATCTGCAGCGCCCGGTCGACCGCGGCGCCGACGTCGGCGACTCGGTACAGGCGCGCGTAAACGGCGAGGTTGTCCTCGACCGTGACGTCGACGTCGAGGTTGTCGAGCTGGGGGACGACGCCCATCGCCGCCCGCGCCGGCTTCGATTCCTTCGGCAGCTCGAAGCCCAGCACCCGCAGCGATCCCTCGTCGGCGATCGCCTGCCCGGTGAGCAGCCGCATCGTCGTCGACTTGCCGGCGCCGTTGGGGCCGAGCAGCCCGAGGCAGATCCCCTCGGGCCCGTCGAGGTCGAGGCCGTTGACCGCCGTGATCGGGCCGAAGCGCTTGACCACCCCCTGAAGTTCGATTGCTCCCACGGCGGTGATGCTCGCAAAGCGCCGAGCTCGGCGCTCCCCGATCGGGGATCTTCAGTCGGCCGCCACCGCGAGGCGCTCGGCCAGCCAGAGGTCGCAGAGCCAGTCGCGGCCGCCACCCTTGCCGCGGCTGACGAGGATGCCTTTGGGGCCGCTGCGGATCGCGACCCGCTTCGACTCTGCCTCGTACTCGGCGCTCGGCTCGGCGACGTAGACCTCGCTGGCCCCGGCGTCTTCGTGGCCGCCGATCCGGACCACGACCGCGCGTCCGTGGCGCTGGCCGCTGAGCACCGTCCAGCCGCGCAGGCGGTAGTCGAAGCCGGGCGAGGCGAGGCGCATCTCGAAGCCGCCCTCGGGGCGCTCGGTCACGGCGAGGCCGAGCGGCGCCATCGCCCGGTCGGTGAGGACGTAGCTCTCGTCGATCGCGCCGCCCGGCCCGATCGCCCGGAAGGAGCCGTAGAGCGCGGCGAGCACGATCAGCGGCCCCCCGATCAGCAGCGGCAGGAACGATTCGAGCAGGTAGATCACCGGCACCGTGCAGATGATCAGGATCGTGATCACGATCGCCAACTTCTGACTGCGCCGGCCGATCTCCCAGATCTCGTCGCGGGCGCGGACCGCGTCGGTATCGATCGGGGCGATCGCCAGCGCCGCCCAGAGCTCAGGCTCGGCCAGGGTCGTCGGGTTCTCGACCCCGCGGCCGGCTTCGGCGGCGGCGCGGTTGACGCTGGCGCTTTCGGCCCCGGCGGCGCGCTCGAGGTCGGAGCGCTGGAGGGCGAAGAGGACGACCACGAAGATCGCGATCACGCCGAAGATCAATCCCAGTGCCAGTTTCGGATTGGGATCGCCCTGCCCCATCGTCAGCGCGATCACGGCGACCAGCGCGGCAACGACGAAGACGCCGACGATCCCGAACGCCCCCGACCGCTTGAACCCCCCGGACACGGCCGGCAGCCTACAGCGGCTCCGGCTGGGAGACTGGCGGGCGTGCTGGACGAGCGCTGGATCAGATCGCTGCACGTGGAGTCGATGCGCCGCGGTGACCTGCACGCCGAGCGCGACGCCCACGTCCTCTTTCAGGCCTCGACGATCGGGGCGCTGCTGGAAGGCGCCTACGACGGCGACCTCAGCTTCGCCGAGCTGGCCGAGCACGGCGACCTCGGGCTGGGAACGCTGAACCGGCTCGACGGCGAGATGATCGCCCTCGACGGCGAGTTCTGGCGGGCGGACGTCGAGGGCCGGGTGCACCCGATCGCGCCGGGAGAGAAGACGCCGTTCGCGGTCGTGACCAGGTTCGAGCCGACGATCGAGGCCGAGCTTGAGGGCGCGCCGACCCACGCGGCGCTGCTGGAGCGCCTCGACGAGCTGGTGCCCGCCGGCGCCTCCTCCTGCGCGGTCCGCCTCGACGGTCGCTTCGAGCTGGTGCGGGCGCGCTCGGTCCCCGCCCAGGAGCAGCCCTACCGGCCGCTGACCGAGGTTGTCGCCGCCCAGCACGTGTTCGAGCTGCACGACGTCGCCGGGACGATGCTTGGCTTCCGCTTCCCCGCCTACGTCGAGGGGATCGAGGTCGCCGGCTACCACCTGCACTTCATCAGCGCCGACCGCGGCCGCGGCGGCCACGTGCTCGACTCGCGCGCCGCCGCCGGCCTGCGGGCGCGCCTCGACCCCTCCGACGACCTCCATATAGAGCTGCCGCCGGCGATCGACCTCGCCGACCCCGACCTCGCCGCCGAGACCCACGCCGCGATCGTCCGCGCCGAGGGCGGCTGACCGCGAGTCGTCCTGATGCACGCTATGCGTGCACGATCGCGACCTCAGGTTCAAGTCGGGGGTACGGATCGCCGAAAAGCGGGGTATGAAACTCGTCCCCGCCTCCTTCAAACGTGAACTTCTCGCCGTCGGCGTCGTCCTCGCGCTCGGCGCCGGCGTCTGCTTCGCCGCCGCCGGTAGTTCCTCGGCCGAGCCGGCGCAGGCCGCGGCCCGCCCCTCCCAGAGCACTTCGGTGATCCCCAACGGCAGCTACGGCGTCAACAGGCCGGCCCGTGGGGAATACGTCTACTTCACGGTTCGCAACCGCCGCGTCCGCAACCTCGAGCTGCAGATCCAGGTGATCTGCCAGGCCTCCGACTCGCCCACCGCGGAACCACGCTTCTTCACCGCCGGCGCCGAGGCCCCCGAGGGCCGCCTCGTCCCCAGCAACGGGAAACTGATCCTGAACTGGCAGGAGCGCGGCAACGGCCGGCTCGGCCGCGTCCACGTCGAACTCAAGTTCGGCACCCGCGACATCGCCAACATCGGCGTCATCGTCCCCGAGGAGCCGGGTGTCCCGGCCGAAGCCGAAGAAGCGAAAGAGAGCTGCGACGGCGTCGGCGCCCTGCGCTTCCGCCGCGGCTTCGAGCTGCCGCCGATGCCCTAGTCGGGCCTAGCGGCGTTTCTTCGCGGCCTTCGGTGGCCCGGAGCTGACCACGACCTTCACCTTGGTCCCGGCGGTCACCATCTTGCCGGCCTTCGGCCTCTGCGAGATCACTTTGCCCTTCGGCGCTTTCTTCGAGTGCTGACGCTTCACTTTGCCGGGCTTGCAGCCGCGCTGCTTGATCGCCTTCTTCACTTCCAGCCGCCCCTTTTTGCCGGCCAGCGACTTCCCCTTCAGGCGCGGCACCCGACACTTGCGGACCACCGGGAGGGTGGACGGTTCAGGAAGTCCCGAGATCCGCACCGTGGCGCCGGCCGCCCCGACCGCGAGCGTCTCGATCGTCACCCCGGTGCGGAAGTCGCGGAACGAGCGCCCGACCGCGAGCGGCGCGTCCTCGAAGGTCGGCGTCGCCGGGTTCATGTCGAGCAGGCGGGTGGGGTGGGAGGAGAGCTCGAACCTGGGGGCGTCGACGCGGATCGCCACCCCCTGCACCGCCGGGCCGGACCCGAAGCCCTGGTCGAAGGGCCCGATCGGCTGGCGGAAGTCGAGGTCGAAGAAGTCACCGGCGCCGTTGGGGATGCGCAGCAGGCGGGTGCCGCTGGTCGCCTCCAGCGGCGCCAGCGAGTAGGTGCCGGAGTAGGCGATGGTCGGGGCCTCGGCGGCCGCGATCCCACCGATGCCGAGCTTGCGCCAGCCGCTCATTTCGGCCGGCAAGGAGCCGGCGTACCCGGAGCCCATCGGGTCGAAGGGGTCGCCGTACTCGCTCGCCTCGCCGCCCGTTCCGACTTCCGTGCAGCTGGCGCTGTAGGCGACCGGGGTGGCGCCTTCGAAGCAACGGTAGGCGGCGGCGTGGGGGGAGCCGAGCGCGTGGCCGAGCTCGTGGACGATCGTGTAGCCGCTGAGGCTGTCGATCCAGACGAAGCTGCCGCCGCCGGCTCCGGCCGAGGCGCAGGTGGAGGCCACGAACGGTTCGTTTTCGTAGAGGTAGATGACCTGCGCGTAGTTCGAGTCGGCGAAGCCGTCGCCCTGGGCGAGCGTCCGCGCTTCGTTGTTCCAGGTGTTGAAGGGGCAACTCGCCCTCGGCGTCGCCAGGTGGTACGGGCCGTAGACGTCGCCTTCGTCACCCGTGTAGTCGACGCCGCCGTTGCTGATCGTCCTGAAGTACTGCTCGACCGTGTAGGCGTATTTGGGCGGGCCGTCTTCGAACATCACGTCGGCGGTCTTTTCGACGAAGTCGGATTCGGGCGGGCCGTCGTCGGAGGCGTAGTAGGTGATCACCGCGGTCGGCCGCGCCTCCGCCTGCGCCGAAGCGGGCGCGAGCACCAGCACGCAGAGCGCCGCCAGCCACGCCGAAATCAGGATCCCGCCCCGCATCACCCGCGGGATCATCCCCTCAGCAGCGGCGGTAGACCTGCCAGGACTCGTTCTCGGCGACCAGCACGAAGCCGGCGGGCGGCTCGAGATTGTCGAAGTCGGTCTCGTCGTTGGGGTCGAGGATGAAGTTGTGGATCACGAACTCGCTGGCCGGGGCGACGAAGTAGCCGCGCTCGGGGATCGGTTCCTCGCTGGCGCTGACGATCTGGGTCGGGCGCACGTCGAGGCCGAAGGCGAGGCGGGGGACGGCGCGGTGGTTGGGGACGGCGACCTTGCCGCAGAGTGGCTCGAAGGCGCCCGCGTCGACGAGGCCCGTGAGGTCACCCTCGATCCGGGCCTGGTTGGTGAGGTCGGTGTCGACGCGGGAGTCGAGGTCCCACTGGTTGGGGATCCAGACGACGAACATCAACGCCACCAGGCCGGCGAAGAGCTGCCAGCGCCGGCGCCAGGGGTGGCCGGGCTCGAGCAGGCGCCAGCCAAGCATCGCCAGGGCGACGAAGATCGCCAGGATCGCCGCCGCCAGCATCGTGTAGCGGGGGAGGATCGCGAGGCCGCCGCAGGCGAGGATCGCGAAGGCGAGCAGGGCGAGGAAGGCGGCGGCGACGCCGAGGGCGGAGCGGCGGCGCAGGAAGGCGAGGCCGAGCGCGACCCCGCCGACGGCGCCGACCATCCCCGGCCACTGCAGGACCTCACCGAGCCGGCGCGGGCCGTAGAGGACGAGGTCGACCGGGCCGGTCTGCCGTTCGAGCGCGTCGACAGTTTCTTTGGTGCCCGTCCACGAATAGAGCGGGTCGCCGGCGGTGATCGCATCGAAGATGACCCAGAGGGCCGGGCCGGCTAGCGCGAGAGCAATGAGCCAAGGCGAGGGGACGACCAGGGCTCCCCTCGCTCGGACAAGTGCCGGTCGAATTAGACCGGCACTTTGAGTATCCGCCCGTTCGAGGGGAGCCCTGGTCGTCCCCTCGGCGTTCTCATCACCCCTGAGCTTGTCGGGGTCCAGCGCCAGATAGGCGAGATAGGCGACCGAGAAGAGCCAGGCCTCGGGGCGGAGGAGGCCGGCGAGGGCGAGGAGGGCGAGGACGGGCCAGCCGGCGCGCGGGCGTTTGGCCTCGACCAGCAGGGCGCCGAGGCAGAGGGCGATGTAGGGGAGGTCGATGTAGGCGCGCAGGCCGTTGGAGAGGAAGGGGGCGCGGGTTAGAACGATCGCGGCGGCGAGCGCGCCGATCCAGCGGTCGAACCAGATCGCCCCGAGCCGGTAGACGAAGAACCCGATCAGGCCCAGCGAGGCGTAGGCGAGCACCATCGTCACCGTGATCGCGCCGTCGCCCAGCGGCGTCGTCACCAGGCCGAGCAGCTCGGTCAGCGGGTGCGGCGTCGGCGGCAGCGCCGAGCCGACGTCGGGGCTGACCCCGTGCGCCAGTTCCCGCCCCCAGACGAGCGCGTAGATCGTGTCGTAGTTGGGGAAGCCGACCGGGAACAGCGCCAGCAGGACGGCGCTGACGCCGGCGACCCAGGCGGCCGGCACGAGCCAGCTGGAGACCCTCGATGGCACGCGCGCACGGTATCTGGGAACGGGACGGCCCGTGGATACACTGGCTCAAGACCCGATGTCAGCCGAGTCCACCTCCCTCTACCGCCGCCACCGCCCCGGATCTTTCGACGAGGTCGTGGGTCAGCAGCACGTGGTCCGCACGCTGCGCAACGCGGTCGAGCAGGACAAGGTCCACCACGCCTACCTCTTCGTCGGCTCGCGCGGGACCGGCAAGACCTCGATGGCGAAGATCCTCGCCCGCTCGCTCAACTGCGAGCGCGGCGGGCCGACGGTGACGCCCTGCGGCGAATGCGAGTCCTGCGTGACGATCGCCGCCGGCACCTCGATCGACGTGATCGAGATGGACGCCGCTTCCAACCGCTCCGTCGACGACGTCCGCGACCTCCGCGAGCGGGTCGCCTACGCGCCCGCCGGCGGCCACTGGAAGGTCTACATCCTCGACGAGGCGCACATGCTGACCAAAGAGGCCTGGAACGCCTTCTTGAAGACGCTCGAGGAGCCGCCGCCGAAAACCGTCTTCGTGCTCGCCACCACCGAGTCGCACAAGGTGATGGCGACGATCGCCGACCGCTGCCAGCGCTTCGACTTCCAGCGGCCCTCGCTGGAGCAGATCTCCGAGGTGCTGAACCGGGTCGCCGCGACCGAGTCGATCCAGGTCGATGACGGCGCCGTCGCGATGATCGCCCGCTCGGCCTCCGGCAGCTTCCGCGACGCGCTCGGCACCCTCGACCAGCTGGTCGCCTTCGGCGGCAACGACGTCGGCCTCGACGAGGTGCTGGAGATGCTGGGCGCCGCCGACGCCGAGCTGCTCTTCGACGCGGTCGACGCAGTCGCCGCCGAGGACCCGAAGGCGGTCCTGCTCGGGGTCGAGAAGATGGCCCGGTCCGGTCGCGACCCCGGCCAGTTCGCCCGCGACCTGCTCGCCCACCTGCGCTTCCTGCTGGTCACCCAGACCACCGGCGAGGTCCCGACCTCCTTCGTCGTCACCGCCACCGACTCCGCCCGCCTGCAGGCCCAGGCGGCCACGGTCGGCCCGGCCTCACTTATAAGGACGATCGACGAGATCGCCGACGCGCTGACCGCGGTGCGCGAGGGCGACGACGCGCGGATGGCGGTCGAGATCGCGCTCTTGAAAGCGGCGCGCCCGGATCTGGATCCCTCTACTGAGGGGTTGCTGCGCAGGATCGAGAGGCTTGAGGCGCGGCTGACGGAGGGGGAACAGCCAGCGGGTCCTGTCGCCGCAGTGCCCCCACAGCCAGCGGTAGCTAAAGCTTCCTCGGCTGTGGGACCCCCTACGGCGCCACCCGCTGGAGATCCCGCTCCGGTAGACGAGGTTGCTCAAGAGGTAGCGGCGGAGCCCGAGGTCGCGGCGGAGGTTCCGGCCGTGGAGGCTCAGGCCGCGGAGGAGGAGCCGGCCGCGGCGCCTGAGAGCGTGGAGCCTGCGGAGGTGCCAGCCGTAGCGGCGGAGCCCGAGGTGCCAGCCCCGCCGGCGGCGAGCGGTGATCTGACTTTGGACGAGATCCAGCGGGTCTGGCCGTTGGTGTTGGACAAGCTGAGTGAGTCGGCGCCTGCGCTTGCCGCAACCTTTGAGGGAGTGCGCCCTGATGGACTCGAGGGTGAGGAGCTCTCGATTGGGTTCCCGGCCGACAAGACCTTCAACAAACGCAAGGCCGAGGGGCCGGAGCGGCGGGAAGCGCTGGTGGCGGCGCTGGTAGCCGTGACCGGCAAGACGCTGCGGCCGACCTACGACCTGCTCGACGCCGAGGCGACCGCGCCGGAGGCTGACGTCGCTGGCACCGACACCGACGCCGACAGACCTGATGGAGTGAGTGAGGAAGAGCTGCTGCGGCGGCTGAAGAGCGAGTTCGACGCGGAGGAGGTCAGTTAGGTGGCACGCGGAGGTGGACCTGGCGGGTTCGACGTCAACGCGCTGATGAAACAGGCGCAGCAGATGCAGAGCCAGATGCTCGAGGCGCAGGAGAAACTGAAGGACGAAACCGTCGAGGCAAGCGCCGGCGGCGGCATGGTCAAGGTCGTGATGGGCGGGGACATGACCCTGCGCAGCATCGCGATCGACCCCGAGGCGGTCGACCCCGAGGAGGCCGAGATGCTCTCGGAGATGGTCCAGGCCGCGGTCAACGAGGGCCTGCGCGCCGCGCAGGAGCTGGCCAGCACCAAGCTGGGGGGCGTCACCGGCGGCGGCCTTCCCGGCCTGCCCGGAATGTGAGCACCGAGGGCCCGGCACCGCTCGCGCGCCTGGTCGCCGAGCTCTCGCGACTGCCGGGGATCGGCCAGCGGACCGCCCAGCGGCTCGCCTTCCACCTCCTGCGCGCTCCCGACGAAGAGGCCTTCGCGCTCGGCGACGCGATCCGCGAAGTGAAGGAGAAGGTCGGGCTCTGCGAGGAGTGCTTCAACCTCGCCGAGGGCCCGCTCTGCCGAATCTGCGCCGACGCCAACCGCGACCGCACGACGATCTGCGTGGTCGAGGAACCGGCCGACGTGATCCCGCTCGAGCGCACCCACGAATACCGCGGCCTCTACCACGTGCTGGGTGGCGCGCTCTCACCGATCGACGGCGTCGACGCCGAGGACCTGAGGATCGCCGAGCTGCTGAGCCGGGTCGGGCGCGGCGGCGTCGAGGAGGTCGTGCTGGCGACCAACCCGACCACGACCGGGGAGGCGACCTCGCTCTACATCGCCGAACGCCTGCGCGGCCAGGTCAACGTCACCCGCCTCGCCGCCGGCCTGCCGGTCGGCGCCGACCTCGAGCACGCCGACGAGGTCACCCTCGGCCGCGCCCTCGCCGGTCGCCGCGCCCTCGATTAGTCGGGTCCAATTGAACATCTGTCCTGGACGCCTGTTGCTCCGCAAATAGCGGCTTTCTGCGCGCGCTGGCGTCCGCCGCTTCAGGCAGGGTCTCTGCGTGGCCACGCAGGCGTCAAATGGCAATGGCTCAGATGCCAGCACCGGCGCCTCTCCGGCCGGGCGCCTGGCCCGCGAGGTCTCCGCCCAGCAAGCGGCGCTGCTGGCCAAGCTGGCGACGGAGATCGGGACCGAGGACGGCGAGGCGTTCGCCGCCGCGGCCCAGCAGATCGCCGCCGAGTTCGGCGCCGTCACCGCCGCCGCGGTCGACGCCGCCTATGCCAGCGGCATCGCCGCGACACCCGCGCAGTCGTCGCCTGCCGTCGCCGAGGCCGAGCCCTGGTTGCCGCCCGAAGAGCTGCCCAGCCTCTACCGGCCCGGCCACATGCGCCGCCGCCTCGACCAGCTGATCGAGACCAATCGCCGCTACGGCCACCCGTTTGGGGTCGCCGTCTTCGACGCCTCCGGCCCGGGGGTCCGCAGTGGCGACCCCGGCGGCGGCCACGAGACCGTGCTGGCGATCGTCGGCGCCGCCCTGCGCGACAGCATCCGCATCGTCGACGAAGCCTTCCGCCTGGAGGAGGACGCGATCTGCGTGCTCGCCCCCAACCTCGACACGGTCGAGGGCGTGAAGATGGCCGAGCGCCTGCTCGGCAAGCTCGACGAGCTGGAGCGGGCGGGGGGGCTGCGGATCGCGCTCGCCGCCGGCGTCGTCGCCTGCCCCGACCACGGGGCCGAGGCCGACTCGCTGCTGCACAAGGCCGACGCGGCGCTCTGGCGCGCCCGCGCCGTCGGCCAGCCCCTGGGCGTCGGCGCCCTCTCTGCCGCCTAGCCGGTTGGCGATTTAGTCAACCCCTGGTTGACAAACTCGCCACGCAAGCCTGTGCAAGATCTCGGGCAGATCTCGCCAATTTGTCCATAACCGGTGTAAACCCGGACTTCCGATGGAAGAATCACCGCAGATGCCCGGGATCCGAACCAATGCAGCCGCCGAAGTTCTCGGCGTCAGCCCCAACACGTTGCGCAGCTGGGAGCGCCGCTACGGCTACCCGGTGCCGAAGCGCACCGTCGGCAACCACCGTAACTACGAGCTGGTCGAGCTGCAGACCCTGCGCGACGCGCTCGCCACGACCGGCAACATCTCTTCGGCGATCGCGCTGGCGCGCCAGCGCCAGGAGGCGCCCGCCACCGGCGGGGAGCTGAGCGCCGCCTTCGAGAGCTTCGACGAGGCCGCCGCCGACCGCGCGATCGAGGAAAGCCTGGCGGTGCGCCCGCTGGAGCGCACGGTCGAGGAGCTGCTGCTGCCGGCGATCGACGCGCTCGCCGCCGACCCGAGCCGCGAGGCCGAGCTCGAGTTCGCCGCCCGCTGGGCGACCGGCTGGCTGCACGGCGCCCGTCGCCTTGCCGCCACCGCTTCCCGCCCCGCCGGCATCTTGCTGCTGGACTCCAGCCAGGGCCAGAGCGCCGAGGAGGTCCACACCGGGGCCCTCGACCTCGCCCTGCGCCGCGCCGGCTTCCGTGTCCTCATGCTCTCCAACGAGCTTGCCGACGAGCGCCTCGAGCGCGCCCTCGGCGCCCTCGACCCGACCGCAATCATCCTCTGCGGCCCCGGCGCCGAGACCCAGGACGCGGTCCGCCTCGTCCGCAAGATCCGCGAGCTCGGCGTCGTCGCCCCGCTCTACGGCTTCCGCGCCGACGGCCTGATCGGCGCCGCGGTTCCCGCGGCGGGGGAGAGTCCCAGCCAGGTCACCGGCATGCTCGGCGCCGACCTGCGCCGGCGGGCAACTCAGTTCGCTTCTTAGATTCCTGACCGGAGGTCAGTGGGGTGAGGGTGGGAGGGCCCTCTCACTCGCTCTTCGTCGCCGGAGACGGACGGGCTGTCGCCCGGGAGAGCGCTGCTCCTCCTGCTGATACGTTCGAGGACCCTCCCACCCTCACCCCACTGACCTCCCGTCCGAGGTTCGGCAGCTGAGGATCCGAGTGTTCACAGCGTCTAGCTGGAGGGTCGAGGATGACTTTTCCGCAGATGCACGAGGGACGTTTCGTGGGAGGGGTGGTTGTTGCCTCTCCGGGAATGTGCCGAAGGCCCTTTCCTTGTATCTGCCCGCCATAGGCGGGCTTGATATTGCGGAGCCAGCCCCTTTAGGGGATGCGACTCAATTCCCGGAGAGGCAACAACCACCCCTCTCGCAAAGCCTCACTTGTAACCCCGTTGTCACCCCCCGGAAACGATCCGGATAAAGCCTGGAGAACGGGAAGTAGAAGTTCCGTGAACCCGCTTGACAGAGCCATGTGCGGCCAACAAACCTGGCCGCGAAATGGTTCAGTCAATGAAAGGAATCACTCGCATGAGCGATACGACGAGTGTGCCCATCCGGGGCACGCGGGCGTTCGGAGCGGGGCTTGCCTGCCTCGTGCTGGCGCTGATTGCCGCGCTCGGTCTCACCTCCCAGGCGAAGGCCGACTTCACGACGGCGAAATGCGCTGGAACGAACATCGACGCCAACGGCGCCAGCTTTGCCAAAGGCGCGCAGGAAGTCTTCAACTTCAACTTCAAGAACCTCTATTGCGCCGGCTCCGGGCTCAACGTCGCCTACAACGCCAACGGCAGCGGCGCCGGGATCAGCGGCGCGCAGCTGCGCACCAGCACCTCCCGCTTCTGGGGCAGCGACGACCCGCCGACCCCGGCTCAGGTCGCGCTGATGAACTCCGGCGCGATCGAAACCAGCCCGGGCGTTCTCGCCGCGGACACGAACGACGCCAACAACGGCAAAATCCACATCTACCCGGTCGCCGCCGGCGCGATCGCGCCGCTCGTCAACTTCCCCGACGGCTGCAACCCGGAAGCGCTCGCCGACAAATACCGCACCGTCTCCGCGGCGCAGATCAGCGGCAACGCGGCGCTCAAAGGCATCCTCCGCGTCCGCTTCACCAAGGCGAAATTCGCCAAAGTCTGGGCCGGCGAGGAAAACGCCAAGTGGAGCGAAGCGTTCCCCGAACTCGCCGCCCAGGGCGCGCCCTGCGAAATCCCGATCATCCGCGTCGTCCGCTTCGACAAATCCGGCACCACGTTCGGGTTCAAGGACTACCTGCGGACGATCGAGCCCGGCCGCGGCTGGACCACCACCTACGAGACCGGCGGCGGCTCGACCGGCAACCGCGCCTGGCCGAACGCAGAATTCGGCGAAGGCGGCCAGTGCGGCACCACCGCGGCTCCGGGGAAACAGGCCGACACGGTCGACTACCTCACCACGCAGTGCGAAAACGGCAACGGCGGCCTGGTCAAAAAAGTGATCAGCACCGACGGCTCGATCGGTTACTCGGACATCGCCACCGCCCGCAACGCGAGCACGACGTTCGCGGTCAACGCCTCGCTGACGACGGCACCGACCACCCCCTACTGGACCCAGGTCCAGAACGGGACCGTCGCCGTCGGCTCGGCCGAGGAACTGGCCGGCCAGGGCTTCACCGAGCCCACCTTCGACGAAGCCAACGGGTTCAAGACCACCGCCGCATCGACGCCGGCCCAGAAGGGCGCCAACTGCCTCTCTCCCGGCATCTTCAAAAACACCCCCAGCACGAGCTTCGGCGATTGGTCGCAGACCAGCGGCGTCAACGCCAACTCGGGCTTCGGGATCTGCACCCTGACCTACGCCCTCGTGTTCGACGACAACGCGACCGTGTTCGGCAACACGCCCGAACAGGAGAGCAAAGCTCGCACCGTCAAGGATTACGAGGAAAGCATCGTCAGCGACGTCGGTCAGTCGCAGCTGTTCGCGGCCGACTACGCGCCGCTGCCGAGCGGGCTGCTGAGCCTCTCCCGCACCGCGGTTGCTGAAATCGGCTGGAACAAGGCCGGCTCCGGCGGCGGCGGCAGCACGCCTCCTCCGGGTGGCGGCGGCGGCACGCCTCCCCCGGGTGGCGGCTCCGTGCAGCCCCCGAGCAACAAGTTCTCGGTCCCGCGCACGACGATTGCCTCCGACAAGGGGACCGCGACCTTCTCGGTCAAGCTCCCCGGCGCCGGCAAGCTCGACGTCCGCGGCACCTTCAAGGCCGGCAAAAAGAAGGTCAAGGCCGGCCAGGCGACGCTGACCGCAAGCAAGGCGGGCACGTTCAAAGTGACGCTGAAGCCGACCGCGGCCGCGAAGAAGGTGTTGAACGAAACCGGCAAGCTCAAGGTCTCGCTCAAGTTCACCTTCACGCCGACGGGCGGAACGGCGGGCACCTCGAACAGCTCGGTGACGCTGAAGCTGGCCCAGAAGTAGGGCGAAGGCCCACGCCACACCACCGGCACCGACACAACGCGGCGCCCGGGCTCAGCGGAGCTCGGGCGCCGCGTCGGTGATCGGGGTTTACATCGCGTTCACCTCGGCGTCACCGATTCGCGATTGGCTGCCACCAACATGAAAGACAAGGTCAACTTCAAAGAAATCGCCGGCTCGGTCGGCGCCCGCCTCGCGGCATTCGGCAAATGGTTCCTCAAGGACCCGCTGAACACGGCGCTGCTGCTCGCCTCGATCCTCCTCACGATCACCTTCTTCGTCCTGCTCGGGCAGATCCAACCGAGCTCGGCGGGGGAAAAGGTCCCGCTCAGCCAGGTCTTCAAGCTGACCGAAGACAAACAGGTCGAGGTCGCGACGCTGCTCGACCAGGACTCGCGGGTGGTCATCGACACCGCCAACGGGCGCACCGTCTACGCCGCCTACCCGAGCTCCGACGCGCAGACCAACTCGCTGGTCAAAGCGCTCTCCGAAAGCGGCGCGGTCGTCACCATCGACCAGCAGGCCGACATCCCCTCGAAGCAGATCATGGTCCAGTTCCTGATCCCGATCCTGCTCCTGGTCTGCCTCTTCGTCCTCTTCACCCGGATCGGCCAGGACGGCGGCGCCGGCGCCTTCGCCGGCTTCTCCAAGTTCACCGGCAAGGGCCGCAAGCGTGGCGCCGACGCCCCCGACCGCACCACCTTCGCCAACGTCGCCGGTGCCGGCGAAGCGGTGGCCGAGCTGCGCGAGATCCGCGACTACCTGGCCAACCCCGAGAAATACGCGAGCGTTGGCGCCCGCGCCCCCAAGGGCGTCCTTCTGGTCGGCCCTCCCGGCACCGGTAAGACGCTGCTGGCGAAGGCGACCGCGGGCGAGGCGGACGCCGCCTTCTTCTCGCTCTCGGGCTCGGACTTCGTCGAGTCGCTGGTCGGGGTCGGCGCCGCTCGCGTCCGCGACCTCTTCGCGAAGGCGCGCAAGATGGCGCCGGCGCTGATCTTCATCGACGAGCTCGACGCCGCCGGGCGCAAGCGCGGCGCCGGCGTCGGCCAGGGCAACGACGAGCGCGAGCAGACGCTGAACGCGATGCTGGTCGAGATGGACGGCTTCGGCGGCGATTCCGGCGTCGTCGTCCTCGCCGCCACCAACCGGCCCGACATCCTCGACCCGGCGCTGCTGCGGCCCGGCCGCTTCGACCGCCAGGTCACCGTCGACGTCCCCGACGTCCACGGCCGCCTCGACATCCTCGCTCTGCACTGCGGCAAACGGCCGCTGGCGCCGGGAACCTCGCTCGAGCAGATCGCCAAACTGACCTCTGGCTTCAGCGGTGCCGAGCTTGCCAACGTGGTCAACGAGGCGGCGCTGCTGACGGTCCGCGAAGGGCGGACCGAGATGGACCAGCCGACCCTGGAGGAGGCGATCGACCGCGTCGTCGCCGGCCCCGCCCGCAAGAGCCACGTGATGAGCGACGAGGAGCGCTGGGTGATCGCAATCCACGAGTCCGCGCACGCCGTCGTGATCCGGTCGACCGGCCAGAAGACCTCGACCCAGAAGCTCTCGATCGTCGCCCGCGGGCGGCAGATGGGGACCGCGGCCAACATGCTCACCGACCGCGACGCTGTGGTCATGCAGGAACCGGACATGCGCCGCCACCTGATCGCGATCGTCTCCGGCTTCGCCGCCGAGCGGATCGAGTTCGGGGTCGTCTCGACCGGCGTCCACGACGACCTTCACGCCGCCACCGGGCTGGCCCGGCAGATGGTCACCTCCTACGGGATGTCGGAGGAGCTCGGCCCGGTCACGATCGGCGAGAAGGCGGGCGAGGTCTTCCTCGGCGCCTCGCTGCAGGAGCTCGGCTCGGTCGGCCCCGCGACCCTGGAGTTGATCGACCGCGAGGTCGAGCGGATCGTCAAGGGCGCCGTCCTCCAGGCCGAAGAGGTCCTGCGCCGCAACTGGAGCGCGGTCTACGAGACCGCGAACTCGCTGGTCGAGCACGAGACCCTCTCCGGGCACGCGCTCGACGCCGTCCTCGCCTCGGTCGAGCCGACCCTGCTCGACCTCGGCCGGGCCCGGGAGGAGGAGAGGGAGGGCGAGACGCAGGAGTTCGAGGCGCAGGCGGACGGTGAATAGGGCGGCGACAGCGGCGCTGCTGGCTCTCGCGGTCCTCTCGTCCATCGCCCTGGCGCCGCGCACGGCCAGCGCCGAGCCGCTGATCTGGCGGCTCGAGCAGCCCTCGCCGCCGGCCGGGGTCCCCTTCAACGTCCCGCTCGGCGCCCCCGGCGACCTCAAGTTCTGGGCGCCCAACCGCGGCCTGCTGGCGGTCGAAGGCAACTCGACGATCCCGCGCGGGATCTACGTCTGGAACGGCCAGGGCTGGGGCCAGCTGGCGACCGTCTGCGGCGGCCCGGCGGAAACGGCGCGGATCGCCTGGGCCGGCCCCGAGGAGTTCTGGGTCGTCACCGAACCGAGCCTGCCGCGGGCCGGTTCCGGCCTTGCCCTTTGCCGCTTCAAGGACGGCCAGGTGGTCGCTTCCTGGAGCACCCGGACCGACGCCACCGACCCCTTCCGCCAGATGCTCTCGGCGACCTGCAACGGCCCCGCCGACTGCTGGTTCGGCGGCGTCGGCGCCCAGGACGCGCTCGGCACCCGGATCGGCGCCTTCCACCTGCACTGGAACGGCAGCGACCTGGAGTCGGTGTACGGGCCACAGGGGCGGGCGGTTAGCGACATGCAGTTCCACGCCGGCCAGCTGTTCGAGAGCGCCTACGTCGGTCGGGCCCCGGAGAACCGCGCGGATCCGGTCGACCTGGCCGAACCGGAGCCGGTCCCGAAGCTGCTGCACCGGATCGCCGGCAAGTCCTTCGCCAACGACCCGTTCGTCCCCGCGGCTCTGCCGGCGGTCCCCGCGAGTGGCAGCGAGCTGCTCGCCCTCGACAGCGACGGCAGCGACCTCTGGGCGGTCGGCGGCGGCGCCGCCTCGGGGCCGGCGGCGCCGGCCGAAGGCGCGGTCGAACGGTCGCCGCTGGCCGCGCGCCTGGTCGGCGGCGCCTTCGAGGAGGTGCCGCTGAGCGGGGCCTTCGGCCCGACCGACCGGCTCGGCGACGTCGCCGCGATGCCCGGCAGCGAAGACGCGATGGCGACCGTCGTCCCCTTCGGCGAGCGCCACAGCACCAACGCGAAGGCGACGGTGGCGCTGATCAAGCCCGACGGGACCACGACCACGACCAGGTTGCCGGCCTCCGGCCCCGGCCGCGGCAGCGCCGCCCGGATCGCCTGCCCGGCGCCGAACGACTGCTGGATGGTCACCTGGGGCGGCTGGGTCTTCCACTACAGCGACGGCACCCAACTGCCGCTCGACACCGACCCCAACTTCCAGAAGACGATCGACTTCCGGCCCAACGAGGCGGCCGAACAGTTCGTCCCCGACGCGCTGCCGACCGACGACTCCGAACTGTTCGCGCCAGCGCCGATCGAAGACGCGAAAGCGCGGGAGCCGAAGACGCGGCAGCTACCGCCGCTGCTGAAGAAGATCCGCTCGCAGCTGCACGGCCTGACCCTGGTCGTCAGCTTCACCGTCACCCGCCGCGCCCGCGTCGCCCTGCTGGCCAAGCGCGGCGGCCGCACCGTCGCCCGCACCCCCCGGCGCACCTTCAGCCGCGGCCGTCACTCGCTCAGCCTGCGGCTGAGCCGTGAGCGCTACCCGACCAAGCTCGCCTTCCAGACCAAGGAGCTGGGGAAGTGACGCAGGTCCAGCGCAACCGCCGCCGCCTGCTGGCGGCGGTGCTGGCCTTCGTCGCGGCAGTGGCGCTGGCGCTGACCGTCGCCCAGGGCGGCCGTGGCGCTGCGGCGAGCCCCGGGACCCACCCACTGCCGCTGCTGGGCACGGCGGACCCCGTCGCCAACCTGATCGGCGCCGCTCCCGCCGCCGCCACGCCCGAGGCCTGGGCGTACCGGCAGCTGCCGCTCGCGGTCGGCGCCGCCACCGCCGGCAACCGCGCGCTCGCCTTCGGACCGCCCCTGCAGGCCGGGAACCCGCGCCCGCAGCTCGCCTTCCTGCGCTCCACCGCCGAGCAGGGCAGCTGGCAGGTCTACGACACTCCCGTCGACGCCTCCGGCAACCCGTACCGGGGCCCGGTTCCGAACCGGCTCTCGGCCCGGATCACCCGCAACGGCGGCGGCGTCCTCGTCGGCCGCGACCCGACCCGGCCGGTTGCCACTCAGCTCGTCGTCCTCCACCACGATCCCGGCGGCCCCTGGCGGGCGCTCGAGCCGCCGCCGGCGACGGTTCTCTTCCCGGCCGAAGGCGAACGGCCGGCGGAGTCGCTGGCGGGCGAACTCGGCGCCGGTCAGATCGCCGACGCCGCCTTCGACGAGGACGGCCACACCGGCCTGCTCTTCGCGCCGATCGGGCGCTCGGCCGCCGACGGCGTCATCCACTACGACGGCACCGAATGGAGCCGCGAGGAAGTGAAAGTCCCGGCCGGGATGGAGGACAGCTTCCACATCGTCGCGATCGACGCCACTGGGCTCGCCAACGCCTGGGCGATCGCCGAAGCCGACCCGGCGCAGGGCCGCTCCTTCGTCCTCCTGCAGCGGACCACGACGCCGGACGGGCCGCTCTGGGTCGAGCGCGGCCTCGGCTCGGCCCGCTTTGCCGACCGCGACACCCCGTCCCTGGGCATCGCCGGCCTGGCCCCGATCGGCGGCGCCGCCCAGCCGCTGACCGTGACCGCCGACGGCGTCTGGGTCGACCTCACGGCGACGATCGACGGGGTCAGCCGCGACCTCACCGTCTACTACGCGATCGCCGCCGGCGCCGTCAGCGGCTCCTGGTGCGACGCCCCGAGCGTCTGCACGGCGCCGCTCGGGGTCAAGCTCTCGCGCCAGATCGGCTACCGCAGCTTCGCCTGGCCCGGCCCCGGCTTCGGCTCGCGGATCCTCACCAACCCGCTCGACCCGGGCGGCAGCGAGGAATCCAACCGCGGCACCTACCTGCGGCTCGACGGCAGCGCCTTCGTGCGGATGCCCGGTGGCGGCGGCAACTTCCGCGCCGGCGGCGCCTTCTACGACGACGACAGCGGCTGGCTCGACGGCCCGGTCGAGATCTCGACCCGGGTCGCGCCCTCGCGCCTCCACCCCTGGCCGGTCTCGCTGCGGGCGCCGCTGACGGCGGCGACGACCGCCCCGGGCGCCGCCGTCGGGGCGCTCTCCTCGCCGGCCCTGGCGGTCGGGGTCGACGGCGGCGTCGCCCGCTATACGCCCGGCGAGGGCTGGAGCCGCGAGTTCCTGCTCAGCTCCAGCGGCGCCGTCCGCAAGCCGGTGCTGCGTGGGGTCGCCTGGCCGGAAGCCGGGCGCGCCTACGCGGTCGGGGACCTCGGCGCAATGTGGCAGTGGAACGCCAACGACGACCTCTGGATCGCCGACCCCGGGGTGCCGATCGGGTTTGAGGGCAACCTCACCGGCGTCGCCTTCGACCCCGCCAACCCCGACCGCGGCTTTGCGATCGGCAAGGACGGCGTGCTGCTGCGCTACGGCAAGAGCTGGGAACAGGACCCGCTTCCCGCCGGTTTCAGCGGTCGCAGCTTCACCTCGATCGCCTTCGCCGGCGGCGAGGCGATCGTCGCCGCCGGCGACGAGCTGCTGGTCGAAGACGGCGGCGGCTGGCACCCCGACCCCTCCGCCAGCGCGCTGCTGCACAGCGCCCCAGGCGGGCAGCCCTACATATACGCGGTCGCCGGCCTGCCCGACGGCGGCGCCGTCGCCGCCGGGCGCGACATCGTGATCGAGCGCGACGGCGGCCCCGGCACGCCCTGGCGCTTCTCCAGGCAGCCGATCCCCGGCTCGACCGCGATCGCCGCCGCGGCGGTTCGCGGCGGCGCCGGGGTGCGGGCGGTGGTCTCGGTGATCCCGCAGCTCTCCTTCCCGCCGGCCGACGACCTGCCGGTGCCGGACCCGACCCAGCCGCCGCCGGTGCTGCCGCCCTTCGCCCTGCCCGGGGACGGCTACCTGCTGCGGGAGAGCGCCGACGGCTGGGAAGACGAGCAGCGCACCGCCTTCGCCGGCTCCGGCTCGGACCGGCCGCTGAAGTCCGACCCCGTGCTGGCCCTGCAGCTCGACGCCGCCGGAGCGGGCTGGGCGGTCGGAGGCTGGAGCGGCTACGCAGACGCCAACGGCCGCGGCACCTCGGCCAGCGGTGGGGGAGGCAGCGGCGTCCGCGCCCGCGTCCGCACCGCCTCGATCGCCCGCTATGCCGACGCCTCACCGGCTCCCCGGGCGGCCGGCGCCCAGGCGGTGTCGATGCCGGCGGGGCCGGTGCGGCTGGCGGTCGCCGGCAACGCCGAGTGCGAGGAATCCTGCGCGGAGCTCGCCGAACAGGGCCTCGGCCCCGATCGCTCCTTGGAAGCGGCGCTGGCGACCGTGGCCGGCTTCGCCGGCGGCAACGGCCCCCGCGCCCTGCTCTACACCGGCAACCGCGTCAAGAGCGGGCTGGGCAGCGCCGACGCCGGGCGCTACGCGTCGCTGCTCGCCTCCCAGCCCGGGCTGCCGGTGTTCCCGGCGCTCGGTGGCGACGACGCCGCCGGCGGGGCGGGCGTCGGCCCCTACCGGAGCGCCTTCGCGTCGTTCCCCGCCCCGTTCGGCACCGGCGCGGCGCCGGCCGGGATCTCGACCGCGGGGATCCCCGGCGCCGCCGGGAGCGGCGAGGCCCGCACCCACTACGCCTTCGACAGCAGCGGCGCGGGGGGGACCGTGCGGGTCGTGGTGATCGACAACTCGCTCGGCTCGCTGGCCGCCAGCGACCCGTACCAGAACCCGCCCGAGGCCCAGCTGCCCTGGCTGGAAGCGGTGCTCGCCGACGCTCGCGCCAAGGGCATCCCGACCGTGGTGATGGGCAACCGCGGCCTCAACCCGAACTTCACGCCGCGGCTGAACGTCGCCAGCGACGGCAACGAGGTCGCCCGCGCCTTGGTCGCCGGCGGCGCCTCCGCCTACCTCTTCGACCGCCCCGAAGAGAACCGGGCGATGCGGATTCCGGCCGGCGCCGCGACCACGATCCCCAGCTTCGGGACCGGCACCCTCGGCTACCGCTCGCAGCTCTCCGGCGTGGTCGGCGCCAACGCCGCCGACTCCCTGTTCGGGGACAGCGGCGTGATCGTGCTGGAGCTCGACGCCGCCGCGCGCAACCCGGCGACCAAC
This sequence comes from Solirubrobacterales bacterium, assembly GCA_036265715.1. Taxonomy (GTDB): domain Bacteria; phylum Actinomycetota; class Thermoleophilia; order Solirubrobacterales; family 70-9; genus VAYN01. Next base: position 21,652 of record DATAON010000028.1, read on the forward strand.
GTCGCCCCGGTCTCGGTGCGGCTGATCCCGGTGATCCGCGACCTCTCGCTCGAGGCGACCGACGGCACCCTCCTGCGGCGCTCGATCCCGGCCCTGTTCAGCGGCCTCGGGCGGCGACCGCTGGGCGGCGACCGCTGGGGCAGCGCCTCCGCCGGGTCCGGCATCCCCAACCCCTCCGGCAGCAGCCCCTACACCCAGCTCCCGCCCGAGCAGTGCCTGGTCGCCGGCTGCGAGGACCGGATCGAGCCCGAGTACGGCTTCACCTCCTCGGACCCCGACATCGCCGACTTCGTGCGCCAGGACCCGGAGTCGAGCAACCTGCGCAAGCCCTATCTCGACCAGAACGACAAGGTCGTCACCGACCCCACCTCGGGACTGCTCTGCCCGTTCAACGCCGGCACCACGACGATCACCGTCAGCGCCGGCGGCTTCGCCTACTCCGAGAAGGTGACGGTCCAGGGCGGCAGCGTCCGCCGCCCCTGCGGGACCAGGCCGCTGCGCCCTGATCGCTTCGTCCGCGCCCCCGCCGCGGCCGCCCCGCCGGCCCCGCCGCCGGCCCCGCCCGGCGGCGGGCCGCCGCTCGACTTCACGCCGCCGGCGCCCACCCCGCCGACCCCCGCCGCGACGCCGCCGCCGAACCCGGTCAACGTGATCCCGCCGGCACCGCTCTCGCCGGCCGTCTTCCTGCCGCCGCTGGCGGCGCTGACCGCCACCGTTCCCGCCGCGATCCTGCCGCCACCCCCGCCGCCGGTGCGACCACTGCCGCCCGGGACCAGCGCCCCCGCCCGGACCTACCAGGTCGAGGAAAAGCGGGAGGAGGAGGCGGCGATCGAGGAATCGCACGCGTTCTCCCGCTACGAAGCGAGCGACGAAGGCGGCTCGGTGGTGCCGCTCTACCTGCCGGCGCTGATCCTGATCGCCGCGCTCGGCGCCGCCACCGTGCGCGGCGGGCCCGGCGCTCGCCGCCGCGCCCAGCCCGCCTACTCGCGCACGCGCGGGAGAGGTTAGGCGCCGGGCTTGCGGGCCCGCACGATCGCCGAGCCGGCCTTCTCGTGAACGCGATGGGTCTCGACGATCTCCACGTCCTCGAAGCCGGCGGCGAGCAGCGCTCGCTCGAGCTCGGCCCGGGTCAGGGCGCCGGCGATGCAGCCCGTCCACTCGGCGATGTCGGCGCGGGTGGCGGCGTCCATGTCCTCGTCGGCGATCACGTCGGAGACCGCGAAGCGACCGCCGGGGACCAGCACCCGCGCCGCCTCGGCGAGGACCGCCGGCTTGTCGCCGGAGAGGTTGATCACGCAGTTGGAGATGACGACGTCGACGCTGGCGGTGGGCAGCGGGATCGACTCGATCTCCCCGCGCAGCCACTCGACGTTCTCGACCCCGGCCTTGCGCTGGTTCTCGCGCGCCAGCGCCAGCATCTCGTCGGTCATGTCGAGCCCGTAGGCCTTGCCGGTCGGGCCGACCCGGCGGGCCGAGAGCAGCACGTCGATGCCGCCGCCGGAGCCGAGGTCGAGGACGGTTTCGCCGGCCCGCAGATCGGCCACCGCGGTCGGGTTGCCGCAGCCCAGCGAGGCCATCGCCGCCGTGTCCGGCAGCTCCTCCTGGGCGGCGAGGTCGTAGAGGCCGGCGCCGAAGACCTCAGCCTGCTCGTCGCTGAGGGCGCTTCCCGGCCCACAGCACCCGCCGCCGGTCTCGGCGCCGGCGCCGACGCTCTGTGCTGCCGCCGCGTAGCGGGCGCGCACCGCCTCGCGGATCTCCTCGTCCCTGCCCTTGGTCAGCTCAGCCATTGCGAGAACTCCTCCAGTGCGTCGTTGTTCACGTAGTAGTAGGCCCACAGGCCCGGGCGCTCGGAGCCGACGATGCCGGCGTCCTTCAGTTTCTTCAGGTGGTGGGAGACCGTCGGCTGCGAGAGGTCGAAGAGCGGGACCAGCTCGCAGACGCAGACCTTGCCGGCGTGCTTGCGCAGGACGTCGACCAGCTGCAGGCGCACCGGGTCGCCGAGCGCCTTCGCGATCTTCGCCATCCGCTGCGCCTGCTCGCGCTGCACGTCCGGGTAGACGACCGGCTCGCAGCAGGGCTCGCCGGCGGCGCGCTTGGTCTTCGGCTCCAACTCCAGATCGACGTTCATCTATCTACATATATCTATTGAACTTGGATCTGTCAATGCTTAGGATGGCGCCATGACGAGGGTTGGGATCAACGGCTTCGGCCGCATCGGCCGCCTCGCGATGCGTGCCGCGGCCGACTGGCCCAGCTTCGAGTTCGCCCACGTCAACGAGCTCCACGGCGACGCCGCCACCGCCGCCCACCTGCTCTGCTTCGACTCGGTCCAGGGCCGCTGGTCCGGGCAGGCCGAGGCGGCGGGGGAGGGCCTGCGCGTGAACGGGGAGGCGGTCGGCTACTCGGGCTTTGCCAACCCCGGAGAGGTTCCCTGGGGCGAGGCGAACGTCGAGGTCGTGCTCGAGTGCAGTGGCCGCTTCCGCACCCTCGACTCGCTGGCGCCCTACTTCGAGCGGGGCGTGCGCAAGGTGATCGTCGCCGCGCCGGTCAAGGAGGAGGGGGCGCTGAACGTGGTGGTCGGGGTCAACGACGACCCCGCCGAGTTGGCCCGCCACGACGTCCTCACCGCCGCCTCCTGCACGACCAACTGCCTGGCGCCGGTGGTCAAGGTGATCCACGAGGGGATCGGAATCCGCCACGGCTCGCTGACCACCCTGCACGACCTCACCAACACGCAGACGATCGTCGACGCTCCCCATAAGGACCTGCGCCGCGCCCGCGCCTCCAGCCTCTCGCTGATCCCGACCACGACCGGCTCGGCGACCGCGATCGGGCTGATCTTTCCCGAGCTGGCCGGCCGCCTCGACGGGCTCGCGGTGCGGGTGCCGCTGCTGAACGCCTCGCTGACCGACTGCGCCTTCGAGGTCGAGCGCGCCACCGACGTGGCCGAGGTCAACGCGCTGCTCGCGGCCGCGTCGGCGGGGGAGCTGGCGGGGATCCTCGGCTACGAGACCCGGCCGCTGGTCTCGGTCGACTTCCGCGGCGACCCGCGCTCGGGCATCGTCGACGCGCTCTCGACCAAGGTCGTCGGCGGCACCCAGGTCAAGGTGCTGGCCTGGTACGACAACGAGTGGGGCTACGCCAACCGCCTGGTCGAGCTGGCCCGCGCCGCCGCCGATGCTTAGGCGCAACTACGCGCTGGTCACCGGCGCCTACTGGGTCGAGACCCTGGTCGACGGGGCGACCCGGATGCTCGTCCTCTTCTACTTCTACGAACTCGGCTACTCGCCGTTCACGATCGCCTCGCTGTTCGTCTTCTACGAGATCTTCGGGATCGTCACCAACCTCGTCGGCGGCTGGCTGGCGGCCCGCTTTGGGCTGCGGACCACCCTGTTCATGGGCCTGGGAGCGCAGGCGGTCGCGGTGGCGATGCTGGGCCTGGCGCCGGAGGCGTGGCTGGTCGTCCCCTACGTGATGGCCTCCCAGGCGCTCTCGGGGATCGCCAAGGACCTGACCAAGATGAGCTCCAAGAGCGCCGTCAAGCTGGTCGTCCCGGAGGGCGAGGAAACGACGCTCTACCGCTGGGTCGCGGTCCTGACCGGGTCCAAGAACGCGCTCAAGGGCGTCGGCTTCTTCCTCGGCGGCCTGATGCTGACCGTGTTCGGCTTCCAGCCCTCGATGCTGATCCTCGGCGCCGTCGTCGCGATCACCCTGGTCGTGGCGATGCGGCTGATGCACGGCCACCTCGGCAGCCCCGACGCCGGCGCCCGCTTCAAGCAGATGTTCTCCAACGAGCGCGCGGTCAACGTGCTCGCCGCCGCCCGCGTCTTCCTCTTCGCCTCGCGCGACGTCTGGTTCGTCGTCGGCCTCCCGGTCTACCTGGAGACGGTGCTGGGCTGGAGCTTCTGGCAGACCGGCGGCTTCCTCGCGATCTGGGTGATCGGCTACGGGATCGTGCAGGCGGCGGCGCCGCGGCTCGTCGGCCGGCGCCGGGCCGAGGGCGGCGGCGAGCCCGACGGCGCCACCGCGACCTGGCTCGCCTTCCTGCTGGCCCTGTTCCCGGCCGCGATCGCGATCAGCCTCAGCGCCGACCTCGATCCGACCGCGGTGCTGATCATCGGCCTGATCGCCTTCGGCGTCGTCTTCGCGATGAACTCAGCCGTCCACTCCTACCTGATCCTCGCCTACTCCGACAACGACCGGGCGACGATGAACGTCGGCTTCTATTACATGGCCAACGCCGGTGGCCGGCTGGCGGGGACGATTCTCTCCGGCCTGCTCTACCAGTGGCAGGGCCTGACCGCCTGCCTCTGGGCGTCCGTGATCTTCGTGTTGGCGGCGGCGGCGCTCTCGCTGCTGTTGCCGGGCCGGACGCAGCCGGCTGGGCGCCGCCTCAGGAAGCCTGTTCCGGGGTGAAGCGGTAGCCGATCCCGAAGTGGGTGTGGATGTAGCGCCACTCGGGCGCGGCGACCTCGAGCTTGCCGCGGACCTTGCGCACGAGCACGTCGACCGAGCGGTCGCGGCGCTGCATCTCGCCGCCCCACATCAGCGCGTAGATATCCGGCCGCTGGACGACGCTGTCGAGTCGCTGGGCGAGCAGGAAGAAGAGCTCGAACTCGCGCACCGTGAAGCCGACCCTGCGGCCGTCGGCCAGCACCTGCAGTTCGCTCGGGCGGACTTCCAGGTTGGCGACCTGCACGGACTCCCCGGCGGATATCGGCGGCTCGGCGAGCATCGGCTTCAGCTTCCTCCGGCGAGCCGTCGTCACGGTGAAGACACTGTTTCGATCTGGAGAAAATCCGGTTAAGAGTCCGCCGCTCAGCCGAACGAGGCGGAGGTCGAGGCGTGCAGCGTGCGGCCGCCCGCCGCCGGCTTGAAGGCGACGCGAATCCGCCCCTTCAGCTTCGCCGCCCCCGCCTCGGGGCCCGGCCGGTAGCGATCGGCGGCGCGCATGACGACGCGGAAGCTGCCCTTGCCGCGGGCGCTGGTCGTGCGTGCCGCGATCGTGCGCGATCTCGCCGGCCTGCCCACGTTGGCCGTCGCGGTCGCGACGATCTTGCCGGCGGCGGGGACCGAGATCGTCAGCACGACCACCCCGGAGGGCTTCGCCTTTGCCCGCACAGTGACCCGCGGGCCGCCACGGTTGACGGTGACGGTGCTGAAGTCGGCCGGGCCTTCGCCCGGCGGCGGCGCCGGCACCGGCTCGGCCACGCGGCTGGCGACGAAGGCGTCGGCCCGTTGGTTCGAGTCGCCGAAGAAGAGGTTGCCGGCGAAGGAGCTGAATCCGACCCTGGCGCCGCCGGCGCTGATCGTGACCCCGTCCTGGACGCCGCCGTCGACGTCGCCGGCGCTGACCGAGTGGGTCGCGCGTTCGAGCGTGCGCGCCTGCAGGTCGACCACGTAGAGCTCCTGCGGCCCCGGCACGGCGCGGGCGTCGCCGACCAGGCTCAGCGCGGGCAGGCTGAATTTGGTCCGGCTGGTGGCCAGCGCCAGGTACCGGCCTTCGGGCGAGATCGCGACCGAGCCGAGCGGTGAGCTGGTCGCGAGGTCGCCGTTGGGCGAGTCCCGAGTCAGCTCCAGGGTGCCCTGCTTGCGGCTCAGCCCGGGGCGCATGTCGGTCACGTAGAGGTCGAGCCCGGGGCCGCTCTGGACCACCGGGCGCGGCCCGGCTCCGGAGAGGAACGCGACCGTGTAGCCGTCGGCGCTGAGCGCCGGCAGCTGCGAGCTGATGTCGGAGCGGTTGCCCTCCTGGTCGGTCAGCGGCCCCAGGCAGGGCCCGGTCGCGTTCGGGTCGAAGACGGTGGTCATCCCCGGGTTCTGCGCTTCCAGCGCCTGGCAGGCGGGGTCGTCGGGGTCGGAGAGCCCGGTGATCCGTCGCGTCTGCTGATCCGGGCCGAACGGGGCCCGGCGCCAGAGGTAGTAGTTGAACGACGGGTCGGTGTTCTCGCCGGCGAGGAAGCGGGTCTGCTCGGCCGCGTTGCGGCCGGTCCAGGCGACCGTCGAGCCGTCGGCGCTGAGCGCCGCCCCGAGGCCGCCGCCGACCGGCCCGGTGCCCATCAGCTGGCCGGCCCGGGCGGCGCTGACCAACGTCGTCGTCTGCGCCGCGAGGTCGCGGACCAGGATCGCGCCGGCGGGAGTGTCGGTGGCGGGCCGCGCCGGCAGGTCAGAGGTCGCTTCGGCGCGGAAGGCGACGCGGTTGCCGTCGGCGCTGATCGCGACCCCGGGTGAGACCTCCGCGCCGGGGGCGGAGGCGGCGGGAAACGGGGGCGGCGCGTAGGTTGCCGCCGCTTCGCCCCCGTCCCGCGCCGAGACCAGCCGGAAGGCGCCGGGGGCGCCCTCGGCCAGGCTCATGTCGCGGACGTAGACGTCGAGGTTGTCGTTGGTGTCGGCGGCGACCAGGCGCTGGCCGCTGGAGAAGGCGACGAAGCGGCCGTCGGCGCTGATCGACGGGTTGGCGGCGCCGCGCCGCAGGAAGGCGTTGTCGCTTTCACGGAAGAGGTCGCCGTCGGCGACCTTGACCAGGGCGCGGGTCTGCAGGTCGAAGCGGAAGACGCCGCCGTTGCGGTACTCCCCGACCGGGTCGGGATCGCCGTCGGCAAAGAGGTTGCGGGAGCGGGTCTGGATCGCGACGTAGCGGCCGTCGGCGGAGACCGCCGCGAAGCGACTCGCGTCGTCGCCCTGTTCGAGCCGCTGGTAGTCGGCGGAGACCAGCTGGGCGCCGGCGATCGCGTCGGCGGCGTTGGCGTAATAGGCCGAGGCGGTGCCTGGGGCAACCAGCGCCGCCAGGGCCAGCGCCGCCGCCGTCAGCCACCCCAGGGCCGTGCGCGTCACCGGACCCGCACCCCGCGGGTGAAGCGGACCACGTTGCCGGCGCGGTCGCTGGCGCGTACTCGCACCCGGTAGGTGCCGGGGCTGGCGTAGGCGTGGCGGGCGCTGTGGCTGGCGCTGCCGTCGCCGAAGCTGATCTTGACGGCGCTCGCCTTCACGCCCGAGGTCTCGCGTTTGGCCCCGTCGGCGACGATCACCACGAGCCGGCGGCCGCGCTGGCGCAGCCGCACCTGCGGCGGCTTGCGGTCGACCAGCAGGACCCCGTTGCGGGACCCCGTCTGCTGGCCGGAGCGGTCGATCGCGAAGACCTGGACGCGGTGGCGGCCGTCGCCGACGCGCTTCGATTTCAGCTTCGCGAACAGCCGCGACGTCGCTTTGCCGACCGGCTCGTCGTCGACGCTGACCGAGTACCTGACGGAGCTGATCGCGTTGGTCGCTTCGGGCCAGTGGATCGTCACCTCCGCCGTCCGTTTCCAGCCTTCCGGGGTTTCGACGTTGAACGGGTCCGGGGGCGCGTCGACCACCGCCGCGACCACCTGGGTGTTGGCGCCGCTGCCCTGGGTCCAGGCCAGCAGCGCGTCGCCGAGGCCGGAGCCGCCCAGGCGCAGGTCGCTGACCGCGCCGCCGCTCGGCGAGCGCAGCGCCGCCGGGTCGATCACGCCGTCGGCGCGCTGCTCGCGCACGGCGACCGTCCCGGAGGAGCCGCGCTGCTCACGCCAGGCGGCGACCCCGGCGCCGGTTTCGGCCAGGTCCACGAGCGGTTCGCCGGCGATCGTGCTGCCGCCCTGGTCGGCGCGCTCGGGCGCCGCCAGCGCCTCGGGGTCGCCGCCGGCCAGGAAGGTCGAAGCGCCGGCCGCGAAGACGGCGAGCAGGCCGCCGTTCGGTTCGACCGCCACGCTCGGCGCCCCCAGCCCGGCCTTGGCGCCGCCGTCGGCGAGGCGGGCGCCCGCAAACGCCTTGCCCTCGGCGGAGAAGGCGTCGGCCATCTCGTTGACGAACAGGCGCGGCGCCGTCAGCGCCCCGGACTGGCCGGGCTGCTGGCGCAGTGCCACCGCCGCCTGCCCAAAGCCGCTGACGTCGAGCGCGAAGGCGTCGGCGGCGGCGCGGACCGGCGTCCCTTCCCAGCTCGGCGGGCTGACCGCCAGCGGGATGCCGACGCTGGTCCCGAACAGGCGCCGTGCCCAGACCCGGTCGACGAATTCGTCGTCGGGCTCCTGCCAGGCGACGACGCCGTTGCCGCGCAGGTCGATTCCGACCCGGGGCGCCGCCGCCTCGGTCGGCAGACGCAGCGGCGTCGCCGGGTTGCGGTCGACCGGGGCTCCGAAGGTCGACCAGAGCCGGTTGTTGTAGCGGGCGACGCGCACGCTGGCGCCGACGTGTCCGGGCGGGTTGAGGGCGCTGACGTCTTCGATCACGAGGTAGGCGAGGTAGGCCTGGCCGCCCGCGTTCATCGCCAGGTCGGGGTAGGTCGAGGTCGCCTCGCCGACGTTGAAGTCGATCGGGACCGGTGCCTGGAAGCCCTGGGCGCCGGGGTCGAGCGTGGCCGAGAACATGCGGTCGGTGCCGGCGCCGAACTCCTGCACCCAGGTGACCAGCAGGCGCCCGTTGTCGCCGGCGGCGATCCGCGCCCAGCTCGAGTCGAAGTCCTGGCCGGCGTCGACCCGCATCGGCGCCCCCCAGGCGCCGCCGCTGAAGCGCGCGACGTAGACGTGGTTGCGGCCGCCCGCCTTGCGCAGGTAGACGACGCCGCCGCTGCCGTCTTCGGCCATCGCCGCGTCGGCGGCGCCGACAACTTCGGCGCTGGGGCCGTCGACCAGGTGCGTGTCGGAGACTTCGGCCGCTGCCGGCGTCGCCCACGCCAGCGCCACCACAACCAGTGCGGCAGTGGTTGGCACCGGAATCCGAAACAAAGGTCTGCCGCGATTCATCGGCCTCGAACCCTCGCGCGCGGGCGCGACAAAGTTGTAACTAGGGCGCTACCAGGTGGTTAAGCGCGCTCGCGCCGGCCCGTAACCAGTTTTTCTCCAGACAGTCACGCGCCGTTCACTTTGGCCTCACGGCCCGACCTGAGACTGGCTCTGTCCAGAACTTTCCAAGAACCCGTCACCAGGAGCGTCTTCCCATATGACTCGGATCCGACCCCTGGCGGTCCTCGCGGCCCTGGCACTGAGCGCTTCGCTCGCCGTGCCCGCGCTCGCCGCCGCCAAGCCGACCATCACCATGAGCGGCTCGACCACGGTGGCGCCCCTGGCGGCGCTGCTGGCCAAAAAGTACCTCTCGACCTGCGGTCACTGCGTCAACTTCAAGCTGCTGCAGGGCGGCTCGGACGTCGGCATCTCCGACGTCGCCTCCGGTCGCGTCACGATCGGCAACGCCTCGCGCGACCCCAAGCCCTCCGACCCGGGCGGGCTCGTCTTCAACAAGGTCGCCCACGACGCGGTCTGCATCATCACTCACAAGTCGAACCCGCTGCCCGGCCTCGACCAGGCGGGCGTGCAGGCGATCTTCGGCGGCAGCGTCCGCACCTGGAGCCAGGTTCCGGGGTCGAGCGCCAGCGGCTCGATCGACGTCTACGTCCGCACCCCCGCCTCCGGTACCCAGGACGCCTTCCAGAAGGTCTTCCTCGGCTCGACCAAGGTCTTCGGCGGCGCCCCCGAAAAACCGAGCAACGGTCGCATTCAGCTCTCGGTCAAGAACGACCCCAACGCGATCGGCTACGTCTCCCTGTTCTACACGCAGGGTGCCCACGCGGTCCCCTACAAGGGCGTCGCCTGCACCGAGCGCAACGCCAAGTCCGGCCAGTACGGCGGCCAGCGCAACCTCTACATGGTCACCCGCGGGCCGGCCAGTGGCGCTGCCAAGGAATGGATCAAGTGGATCACCAAGAGCTCCGCGGCAGCCGCGGTGATCAACACCGAGTGGGTCTCCCTCCAATAAGTGAAGCCCGCCGTGACGCAGAGCCCCCAGCGCGGGGACCGCACCGACCGGCGCGCCGAGCTTCTGCTCGGTGCGCTGTCGGCTGCGGTCCTGGTGCTGATCGCCTTCATGATCGTCTTCGTCTTCACCAAGGCGTGGCCGTCCTTCGCCCACAACGGGCTCGCCTGGTTCGGGCCGGGCGGCAACGTCGGCGACCAGCTGGCGGCGATCTTCAACTCGCCCGCCAACCCCGACGACTACGTCTACGAACTGCACGCCTGGCCGCTGCTCTGGGGCACCGCGCTGATCACCGGCATCTCGGTGATCCTGGCGACGATCGTCTCGGTCCTCTCGGCGATCTTCATCGTCGAGTTCGCGCCCGGCCCGATCGCCGCCTTCCTGGGGCCGGTGGTGCGGCTGCTGGCGGCGGTGCCGTCGGTGATCTACGGCCTGATTGGGGTCCTCGTCCTCGTCCCCTTCATCGGCAACCACATCATCAGCCAGGAGCAGAAGGAATCGGTCCAGTACGTGATCACCCTCGACGGTTCCAGCATCCTCGCCGGGATCATCGTGCTGACGGTGATGATCACGCCGATCATGGTCGCGATCACCGTCGACGCCCTGCGCTCGGTGCCGCGCAACTGGACCGAGGGCGCGGCGGCACTCGGCGTCAACCGCTTCCGCGCCCTGCGCACGGTCGGCATTCGCTCGGCCCGGCCGGCGATCGTCGCGGCGGCGATCCTGGCCACCGCGCGGGCGCTCGGCGAGGCGATCATGCTGGCGATGGTGACCGGGTCGAAGGCGTTCTCGCCGAACCCGCTCGACGGCTTCACCTTCTTCCTCGAGCCGACCAAAACGCTCGCCTCGGAGATCGTCGACGGCTCCGAAGGCCTCTCGGTGAAGCCCTTCGGGCAGACCCTCTACGCGTTCGCCGCGATCCTGCTCCTCTCCAGCGCCTTCCTCTCGTTCAGCGGCTGGTACGCGCGCCGGGCGATGCGCAAATACACCCTGCAGGCGCGCTGAGGCGATGAGTGCCCACGCCCAGAGCCGAGGCCCGGCGGCGCTTGTCGGCCGCCTGCGCACCGCCCACCGCGAATCGTGGAGCCTCGGCGACATGCTCGGCGTCGCTGCCGCCTGGGGCGCCGGCCTGCTGCTCTGCCTGATCGCCGCCGCGATCGTCGTCTACATGATGTTCCGCGGCCTCCAGTACCTCAGCCTCGACCAGCTTTTCAGCCACCCGCTGCCGGGCCTCGACCAGAGCAAGACCGGCGGCTTCCTCGACCCGATCGAGGGGACGGTGATCCTGACCGTCGTCGCCACCGCGATGGCGGCGCCGATCGGGGTCGGGATCGCGGTCTGGCTGACCGAGTACGGCAAGCCCGCCGGCCTCGCCCGCGCGGTCGAGTCGGGGATCGAGATCGTCGCCGGCACCCCCAGCATCGTGCTCGCGATCTTCGGCCTGCTCGTCTTCCAGCAGGGCTTCCTCAGCTTCCTCTCCTACGAGGCGACCCCTGGCGTCGCCTTCGGCCGCTCCTTTTTCGCCGCCGGGGCGATGATGTCGCTGATCGCGCTGCCGCTGGTGGTGGGGGCGACGCGGGAGGCGCTGAACTCGGTTCCGCGGCACGTGCGCGAGGCCTCCTACGCGCTCGGCAAGGACCGCATCTCGACCATCCGCCGGGTCCTGCTGCCGGCCTCGCGGCGCGGGATCGGCACCGGCGTCGCCCTCGGCATGGGCCGGATCGTCGGCGACACCGCGATCGTCTTCATCCTCCTCGGCGCCTCGCTCAACACCGAACCGCAGGGCGACATTCCCGGCTTCGGGCTGCTGCAGGGAACGGGCAGCACGCTCACCACCTACGTCTACAACAACTCGCCGGCGGGCGAGGGCAACTCGCCGGAGAAGGCCTACGCGGCCGCCTTCGTGCTGCTGATCATCGTCATCGCCCTCAACTTCGTCGTCGACATGATCACCCGCGGGAGGGGGCCCTCATGGACGAGGCGATGAGCAAGCTGCCGCCGCCGGTGCGGCGGATCGCGGCCGAGGCGCCGCCGACGATCGCGCCGGCCCCGCCGGCCAACGGCAACGGCAGCGCGACGATGACCACGGGCGGGCTGGGGAGCAAGCGCCTGAAGCGGCTGGAGCGGGCCGACGCCCCGGCGCGCGAGCGGATGCGGACCGAGGCGCTGAGCATCGCCTACGGCGAAAAGCTCGCCGTCAACGAAGTCTCGATCAAGGTCCGCCAGGGCGAGGTTCTGGCCCTGATCGGCCCCTCGGGCTGCGGCAAGACGACGCTGCTGCGCTCGCTCAACCGGCTCGTCGACCTGACCCCGACGGTAGCCCGCGGCGGCCGCATCCTGCTCGACGGCGAGGACGTCGACCTCTTCGACGTGACCCGCCTGCGGCGCCGGGTCGGGATGCTCTTCCAGCAGCCGAACCCGTTCCCGATGAGCATCTTCGACAACGTCGCCTACGGGCTGCGCGAGCGCGGCTCGAAGAAGCCGTCGAAGCGCTCGCTGGAGCCGGCGGTCCACGAGGCGCTGGCCCGCGCCGGCCTGCTGGAGGAGGTCAAAGACAACCTCGCCCACCCGGCGCTGGCGCTATCCGGCGGTCAGCAGCAGCGGCTCTGCATCGCCCGCTCGCTGGCGGTCGGGCCGGAGGTGCTGCTGCTCGACGAGCCCTGCTCGGCGCTCGACCCGCTCTCGACCGCGACGATCGAGGAGACGATCGTCGCCCTGCGCAGCGAGGTGGCGATCGTGATCGTCACCCACAACCTGCAGCAGGCCCAGCGGGTCGCCGACCACGTCGCCTTCATGTACCTGGGCGACCTGATCGAGTACGGCGAGGTCGAACAGGTCTTCAAGGCGCCGGTCGCCGAGCGCACCCGCGAGTACGTCAGCGGTGGCTTCGGATGAGCCTGCAACCCCTGATCGCCGGCGTCCTGGCGTTGCTCGCGCTCGCCTCGCTGACCGCCTGCCAGTCGACCCAGAGCCGCAGCGCCGAGCTCGAAGAGGAAGGCTCGAAGGTGTTGCTGGAGAGCAGCGGCCTGAAGGTGACCAAGGCCAACCCCGACGTCAGGGTGCTCTCGACCACGCTGCTGAGCGAACCGGAAGCCAGCGCCGTCGTCGTCGAGGTCCACAACGACTCCGACGTGAACATGGTCGACGTCCCGATCGCCGTCGACGTGCTCGACAAGAAGGGGCGCAGCGTCTATCGCAACGACGCCCCCGGGCTCGAGCAGGCGCTGGTCGCGATCCCCTACCTGCCGGCCGGCGCCGACGCGCTCTGGATCAACGACCAGATCCTCGCCAGCGGCAAGCCGGCCAGCGCCAGGGTCAAGGTCGGCGTCTCGCCCAACACCTGGTCCGGGGCGCTGCCGGAGATCGAGGTCTCGGCGCCGAAGGTCGAAGCGGGGCGGATCGCCAGCGGCCACGTCGTCAACCGCACCGGCGAAGACCAGAACCGGCTGTTGCTCTACGCGGTGGCGCGGCGCGGCGACGAGATCGTCGCCGCCGGCCGCGGCGCCTTCGAACACCTCAAGCCGGAGACCAAGGAGCTGCCCTACCACGTGTATTTCGTCGGCGACCCGAGCGGCGCCAAGGTGACCGTGACCCAGTACCCGACCCTGCACGCAGCGGAGGCCGGCGGTGCCTGATGAGCAGCTCCCGATCCTGGGCCGGCCCGGCGAGCCGTGCGAGGAGTGCGGCTCGCCGCTGGCGGCCGACCAGCGCTACTGCCTCGAGTGCGGTCACCGCCGCGGGGCGCCGCGGGTCGACTACCGGGCCGAGATGGCACGCGAGGCCGGCGGCTCCGACCCGCGGGGCGAGACGACGCAGGCCCAGCCCGCCGCGGCCGCGGCCGAGGAGGAGGCGGCGGCCAAGGGCGGGCGCGAACGCGACTTCGCGCCGCTGGCCGCGGTCGGCGGCATCGCCGTGCTTGGGCTGATGCTGCTGGTCGGCGTCCTGATCGGCAAGGGCGACTCGACCGCGAGCGCCCCGGTGGCGCCACAGGTGGTGCGGGTGACGGGCGGTGGCGAAGGCGCCGCTGAAGAAGAAGGCTCTGGCTCCGGTGCCGGCGGCGGGAAGAAGAACACCTCCTCCGGCGGGAAGAACAAGAAGAAGGGCGGCGGCTCCGGCGGCGGCGAGGACAAGGAAGTCGTCGAGGCCTCGACCAACGAACTCGAAGAACTGGCTAACGAAAGCGGCGAAGACGCGGCCAAAAAAGCGCTCGAACTACCGAACAAAATCGCCACCCCGGGCAAGCCGCCGCCGATCGACAAGTCGAAGCCGCCGGGCGGCGGCGAAGGCGGAGGGATAACGATCAAGTGAGCTCCGACCTGGAACGACGCCGTGATCGCCTCGCGCGCCAGCTGGTCGACCTGCAGTGGGATCTCGGCGGCCTCGCCTACGAGATGGCCAGCCGCGACCACTACCGGCTCGACGTCCTCAACCGCCAGGCGGCGAAGCTGCAGCAGGTTGACGCCGAGCTGGCCGAGGTCGAGCGGATGCTGAAGCTCGGCCAGGCGGCCGCCGCCGGCGCCTGCCCCAGCTGCGGCGCCCTCTACGCGCAGGGCGCGGTCTTCTGCTGGCAGTGCGGCCACGACCTGATGCCGCGGGCGGCCGCGGTCCCCTCGTGAAACTGGCGCTGCCAAAGAAGAGGCCGCCCAGGAAGCGGGTGCCGAAGAAAAAGGAGACGGGCTACCGGCTACTGCTGCAGTGGGCGGCGCTGCCGGTCACCGACCGCCGCTGGGCGGCGCCGTTGGCGGCGGTCGCGCTCGGCTTCGGCCTCTTCGTTGGCGTCGCGATCGGTCCCGGCACCAGCGGCTCCTTCGCCGGCGGCGCGCCGCAGGTGATCGCCCTCGCCGGCGGCGAAGGCGACGGCGACGGCGAAGCGGAAGAAACGGGCTTCTCCGACGAAGGAGAAGAAGGTGGCGGCGAGTTCGAAGAAAGCTTCGAAGAAGAGCCGGAAGCCGAATCGAGCTTCGAACCCTTCGAAGAAGAGCCGTTCGAAGAAGCCGAATCCGGCGAAGACGAAACGACGCCGCCGGCCCGGCCCGAAAAGGAAGACGAGGCCGAGCCCGCCGAAGAAGAACTGCTGCCGCTGAGCGGCACCGTCGTCCACGTCAACCCGGCCGCCGGCAGTTACACGGTGGCCGAAAGCAGCGGCGCGCTGAGCGCCGTCCACGCGAAGGCGTTGCCCCAGCCCGGCGCCAAGCTCAGCGTCGGGGTGAAGACGCTCGCCAACGGCACCTACGCCGAGGGCGAGGCGGCGAAAAAGAGCGGCACCGCCACCACGGCGAAGCTGGAAGGGATAGTCACCTGGGTCGACGCCGACCCGGCCGCCCCCGCCTACGTCGTCTCCAAACGCGGCGTCTCGGTCCTGGTCAAGGTCCACCCCGACCCGGCCGGAGTGGTTCCCGCCCTGCCTGCTCTCGGCGCCTTCGCCAAGGTCGGCGTCGAGATCGAAAAGCTGCCCGCGGCGAGCCCCGCAGCCCCGCTCGCGCCCGCGGTCCCGGACCCGGCGGCGCCGCTCTGCGAAGGCGCGCCGCTGGTGGTCCCGGCGGCCGTCGCGCAGACGCCGGCCGCGGTCGCGACCCTCTGGCAGACCAGCCTCGACGCCAGCGGCGTCCCCTTCACCTACAGCGACGTCGCCGGCGTCGTCACCGCCGTCTGCGCTCAGGAGAAGACGCTGCTGCTCTCCGCCGACGACCTGCGCCAGGCCGGCGCCGACCTGGTGATCGCGGTGCCGCCGAAGTTGGCCACGGCCAAGCTCGTCCCCGGCATGTCGGTCCTCGCCACCGCCGACATCGGCGCCGCCGGCGAGCTGACCCTCAAAGGGCTTGCCAGCGACGAGCGCGCCAAAGGTGCCGACGACGCCGCCGCGACCCAGGGCGACCTCGTCAACCACCTCGACGAATGAGCCTCTGGCTGCCGCACTTGCGCGCCTGGGCGCTGAGCTGCGCCGCGATCGCCGCAGTGGTCGTGGCAGCTTCGCTGCTCGGCGGCTGCGGCGGGGGAGAGGACGAGGCGACCGCGGTCGAGCCCGACGTCGCCGCCGCCAAACTGGGCCCGTCGGTCGAAGCGCAGAGCGCCGAGTTCCTCGACCGCTCCGGGACCGAGCTCGACGGCATCCTGCGCCGCTTCCTCGGCCCGATCTTCACGACCAGGCTCGACCCCGGCTCGGCGATCTGCCGTCCCGCCAGCCAGACCCCCTCGATCGACGAACCCAAGCGCTTTCCCTTCGCCTGCGTGGTCGAAGCCAGCGCCAACGGCCAGGGCCTCGAAGTCGAGATCGTGCTCGGCTTCGTCGGCACCAAGCTCGAGGGCCGCTGCTGGCGCGCCGCCAATGAGCGCGTCCTCGTCACCACCACCCGCCCGACCCTGCTCGGCAGCGAGGCGCTGCGCCCCGTCAACCAGATCGCCGGCTGCGCATGAGCGCCGCTCACCAATCGAATCCTGCATTGACCCCGTATAGCGGGGCAAATGCAGGATTCGGCGTTTTCATCCCCTTCACATCATCGCCACGGCCCCGCGAAACGATGGCGGTGACGTGAGCCCGCCGCACCCCACCCACCCCGGCCGCGACCCGCTACCGCGCCTCTTCTCCGCCGCGGCGCTGCTGGTGGCGCTGATCGCGCTCGTCTTCTCGATGGGAGGCCTGGCGCCGGCCAAGCAGGGCCAGGCGGGCAAGGTGGTCGTGCTCGGCGCCAACGGCAAGATCCCGGCCCGCTACCTACCGACCGTGCCGAAAGCCAAGAACGCCCAGAAGCTCGGCGGCGCCACCCGCGGCAAGCTCGCCGTCAACTGCCCGATCCCGAACGCGATCGACCTCGGCACCTGGTGCCTGGAAAGCGGCCTCTACCCGGTCCCGCCCAAGGACGTCGGCAAGAACGACTACCTCTACGCGACCCAGGCCTGCGTCAAGGCCGGTGGCTGGCTGCCCAGCGCTGCCCAGCTGATCGGCGCCGCGCCCCGCGCCAAGCTTCAAAGCACGATCGACGACAGCATCCTCACCTCCGGCGCCGAAGAGTTCCCCGACGCCAAGAACGGGATCAAGGACAAGCGCGAGATGTCCGCCGACCTCACCACCACCGCCTCCGGCTCCCGCGCCGCCGGCTCGGAGGGCGTCACCGTTGGCTCCAAAGGCGCCGGCAACCTCGGCGAGCCCGACCCGGTCCCGATGCCCGCCGACCCGGTCCCGGAAACGCTCAACTACATCACCGTCTACGACAACCACAACCACGGGGGGTTCGCCGGCGGGGCTCCGGTCGGCAGGCCGGAGAACTTCCGGTGTGCGTATGCGAAAGGCGCCCAGGGACGCAAGTTCGGCGACTGAACTCGGGGGCGTGGGCGGTAAGCGGGGCCGGTGGGGCTCTGGGCGAATTGAGTCGCGTCCCCTAAAGGGGACTGCTCCGCAATAGGGAGCTCGCCTATGGCGAGCAGAAATAAGGAAAGGGCCTTCGGCACATTCGCCCAGACCCCCACCGGCCCCGCTCATCACCGGCGCACCAGGACTCGCCCACCTCGCGCTCTGCGTAGATCAGCGGCCCTAGAAGCGAGCAGGGCTGTTTAACGCTGTTGTCTTTTCTCGCCCAGGGGGCGAAGAAAGTCAACAGCGCTCGGTCGGTCAGTCGAACATGATCAGGAGGGCGGTGAGGAGGCCTAGGGCGATGCCGAGGAGGGTGAGGGCGAGGAGGGGCCAGGTTCGCGGTTCGCGCAGTTCGTCATGGTCGATCGCGCGCTCGACCTCGGTCCGCTGCAGGGTTCCGTAGGCGAGCGCGGCGATGCCCCAGATCGCGAAGCCGACGCCGGCCACCGCGTAGGGCCACTTGGTCGCGTTGGGATCGAGCTCGGGGACGACTCGGCCGACGCCGAGCGCCACCGCCAGCGCCGCCAAGCCGGTCCGCCACCAGGCGAGCTGCGTGCGCTCGCCGGCGAGTCGGGTGCGGCGCTTGTCTTCGCTGGCCGGCATCTAGCGGCGGAATCTAGCCGCCGCCCCGGTCAGGCCCGACCGGCCGCGGGCGCCTCTGAGCCGCCGCCGTCCTCGCGGATCCCGAAGCGGTCGTGCAAGCGCCGCAACGGCGCCGGCGCCCACCAGTTCCACTTGCCGAGCAGCTCCATCAGCGAGGGGACGAGGAAGGCGCGGATGATCGTGGCGTCGATCAGGACCGCCAGCGCCGTGCCGACGCCGTTCTCCTTGATGAAGATGATCTGGGAGGTGGCGAAGGCGCCCATCGCAACCGCGAACAGGAGCGCCGCGGCGGTGACGATGCGGCCGGTGCGCTCGAGCCCGATCGCCACGCACTCGGAGTCCGAGGCGCCGGCGTCGCGCGCCTCCTTGATCCGCGAGAGCAGGAAGACCGCGTAGTCGGTCGAGAGGCCGAAGGCGACGGCGAAGAGCAGGATCGGCATCGTCTGCTCGATCGCACCAGGAGAGGTGTAGTCGAGGAAGCCCTCGAGCCTGCCGTCCTGGAAGATCAGCACCAGGAGGCCGAAGACGGCGCTGAGGTTGAGGAAGTTCATGATCAGCGACTTGATCGGCAGGATCACCGAGCCAGTCATCAGGAAGAGGATCACCAGGGTCGCGACGATCACGATCGCCAGCGCGATCGGCATGTGGCTGGAGAGGCTCGACTGGAAGTCGATGAAGTCGGCGCTGGCGCCGCCGACCAGGACCGTGGCCCCGGCCGGGGCCGGCAGCGCGCGGATCGCCCGCACCGTGTCCTGGCTTTCGTCGGAGGCGAAGGGGTTGGCGGAGATCACCTGGACCGCGGTCACCTTCCCGCCGAGCCGCTGCGGCGGCGCCACTTCGGCCACGCCCGCGACCCCGCGCACCTCTTTGGCGACCGCCTGCGCCGCCCCCGGACCGCCGCCTGCGACGTCGATCCAGATCGGCGTCTCGTGGTAGGGCGGGAACTGCTCGGAGACCGTGTCGTAGGCCTGGCGGGCGCTGGCCGACTCCGGCAGCACAGTCGGGTCGACGGTGTTGAACTTGATGTTGAGGAAGGGCAGGCCCATCACGATCAGCAGCAGGGCGCTCAGCGTCGCCACCGGGATCGGCCGCCGCATCACGAAGCGCGAGAGCCGGTACCAGAAGCCGTCCTCGGCGGGCCTGGCGTCGGCCTCGGCCCGGCGCTGGAGGAACTTCGGGGCGCCGGCGTTGACCCGCGTGCCCAGCAGCGTCAGCACCGCCGGCAGCACGGTCAGCGAGATCAGCGCCGCGAACAGCGCCACCAGCGCCCCGCCCAGCCCCATCGAGTAGAGGAAGCGCTGCGGGAAGACGAGCAGCGAGGCGAGCGCCGCCGAGACCGTCAGCGAGGAGAAGAAGACGGTCCGCCCGGCGGTCGCCAGCACCCGCCGCATTGCCGCCAGCCCCGGCCCCTGCTTGGCGATCTCCTCGCGGTAGCGGGAGACGATGAAGAGGCTGTAGTCGATCGCCAGCCCGAGCCCCAGCGCCGTGGTCAGGTTCAGCGCGAAGACCGAGATCGAGCCGAATTCGCTGGCCAGGCGGAGAATCAGGAAGGTGCCGACGATCGCCAGGCCACCGATCATCAGCGGCAGCACCGAGGCGACGAGGCTGCGGAAGAACAGCAGCGAGAGCAGGAAGAGGAGCGGGAAGGCGAGCAGCTCGGCCTTTTTGAGGTCTTCCTCGACCTGCTTGTTGACCTGCTCCTGGGCGACCGCGAAGCCGCCGACGACGACGTCGGGGTCGGCGGCGTCGAGCTGGTCGGCGATCGCGGCGCCGGCGTCCTGCACCTGCTTGTCGTCGGTCGGCTTCAGGGAGACCGCGAAGTAGGTGGATTCGCGGTCCTCGGAGACGAAGGCGGGGGAGTGGGTGTCGTAGTAGCCGGTAACCGCGGCGACGTCGGCGCGCTCGCGCACTTCGTCTTCGAGCGCGGTCACGCGGGCGCGGGTCGCGGGCAGGCCGATCGGCGCGTTCTCGACCACGGCGATCACCGCCGGCACTCGCAGCCCGGCGTCCTGCAGCTGTTCGCGCGCCTGCACCGCCTCGGTCGAGGCGTCGTCGGCGCCGTAGGGGTCGAGGCGGTCGGCGACGCCGCCGCCGATCGCCCCGGCGAGCAGGAAGAAGGCGATCGCGGCGATGCCGATGCGGCGGGCTTTGCCGTCGGCGAGGCGGGCGAGGGCGTCGAACATCAGCTGCTCCTTTTCTCGGGGATGCTCTTCTCGGCGGGGCCGATCTCGGCGGCGGCGAGGATCTGCGCTTCCATCCGCTCGCACCAGCCCGCGAACCACTCGGTGAACTCCAGCCCGCCCCGCAGCACGATCAGCGGGAAGGGGTCGTCGTGCTCGGCTGCCTTCGGCTCCATCGCCCGCAGCTTTCGGTTGGCCGCGAGGCGGTGCTCACGCATCGCCCGCAGGATCGCCGGCACCTCCTCGCGCGGCAGCGCGTCGGCGAAGAACAGCTTCAGCAGCCCTTCCTCGCGCATCTCGAAGGTGACCGGCGGCTGCCGCAGCCACTCGACCAGCTCCCGCTCGCCGTCAGCGGTGATCTCGTAGACGGTGCGCCGGCGGCCGCCGGTGGGGGAGTCGACCCCGACCACCAGCCCCGCCTCCGAGAGCCGTTTCAGCTCCGGGTAGATCTGGCCGTAGCTGGCCGCCCAGAAGAAGCGCGTGGTCTCGTCGACGACCGCTTTGATCTCGTAGCCCGAGCGCGCCTCGGTGCGGACAAGGCCGAGGATCACGTAGGCGGTGGGGCTGAGCGACTCCATCGCGGCTAGATATATCGCCTCGATATATCTAAAAGTGTGACGAGGCGCACACACCTCTCATGCAGTTGACCTCAAAAAGGGCCACCCGCGATTGCTGTACGGCATTACAGTGGTTCACAAGCCGGGCCAAGCGGGCGCGGGAGCGAAAGGGGCGGGAACTGATGGGACTTGACCAGAGCAAGATCGGTCGGGTCGTGGCCGAGCAGATGGAGGCGATCGAAGGGGACTACGGCGAGGACTGCGAGATCGGCGACGTCTGCACGATCGTCGAGGTGATCGGCCCGCATGGCTCCCACGTGCGCGTGCGCAGCAGCGACATGCGGCCGCACAGCGGTCTCGGCCTGATCCGGATGGCCGAACAGGCGATGCTCGGCAACCTCGGCGGCACCGAGTAGCGGGGGGTTGTCATCTGTCGGCCTCTGGGCGACAAGCGCCAACCGCTAGCTGCGCAGCTCGGCGATCAGGGCGGCGACCACGAGCGGGTCGAACTGGGTGCCGGCGTTGGCTTCGAGCTCGACGATCGCCGACTCGTCGTCCATCGCCTGCCGGTAGCTGCGGTCGGAGGTCATCGCGTGGAAGGCGTCGCAGGTGGCGATGATCATCGCCCCGCGCGGAATCTCCTCCCCGGTCAGCCCGTCGGGGTAGCCGCCGCCGTCGAAGCGCTCGTGGGCGGAGCGAACCAGCGGCGCGACCGGGGCGAGGAAGGGGATGCGCTGCAGCATGCGGGCGCCGATCGCGGTGTGCTCGTCCATCCGCTCGCGCTCCTCCACGGTCAGCGGCCCCGGCTTGCGCAGCAGCTCGCCGGGGACGCCGATCTTGCCGACGTCGTGCAGCAGGGCGCCGTAGCGAAGGCGGTCAAGCTCGGCCCCCTCGACGCCGAGGCGGCGGCCGGTGGCGACGGCCAGCTCGGCGACCTCGTTGGCGTGGGAGGCGGTGTAGGAGTCCTGCAGCTCGACGGTGTCGGAGAGGACCCCGATCGTGGTCAAGAAGGCGCCCTCGAGTTCATCGACGAGCTGGCAGCGGTGGATCGCGGCGCCAACCTGGCTGGCGACGATGTGGGCCAGCAGCAGGTCCTCTTCGGTGAAGGCGCCGGGCGCCTCCTGCTCGAGGTTCATCACGCCCCAGGTCGAGCCGGCGACGAGGACCGGCAGCGAGAGCTCGGAGCCGGGGTCGGTGCGCGGGTTGCGGGCGAGGTAGTCGGAGTCGAGGCGGGTGTCGTTGACCATCGCCGCCCGCCCGGTCCGCGCCACGCGGCCGTTGACCCCAACCTCGACCGGCTGCTCCTGGGCGAGGAACTCGGTGTCGGCTTCTGCCAGCGGCCCGGCGCCGGCGACCACCCGCAGCGAGCCGTCGGGATCGAGCCGCTGGACCACGGCCAGGTAGTAGTCGAAGGACTCGTGCAGAACCCGCACCGCCTCGTCGGCGACGCTCTCGACCGTCTGCATGCGGGAGAGGCTGGTGGCGAGCCGGCTGGCGACCAGCAGGCGCCCTCCCTGCAGCGACGCGGACTCGGGGGCGCCCACGATCGGCATCTGACTGGTTTTCGGCTCCACGGACCGTCTTATCGGCTCGCCTGTGCGTTGCTTTAACGCTCACTATCCTCAGGAGCCCATGAGTGAGGCGGGTTCAGACATCGTCGTGATGAAGTTCGGCGGCACCTCCGTGGCCGGCGCCGAGCAGATCAAGCGCGCCGCCGGGCGCATCGTCGCCGCCCGCGAGGCCGGCAACCGCGTCGTCGCCGTCCTCTCCGCCCGCGGCAAGACGACCGACGAACTGGTCGCCCAGGCGCAGGAGATCTCCGACCGCCCGGTCGCCCGCGAGATGGACATGCTGCTCTCGACCGGGGAGCGAATCTCCTGCGCGCTCTGCGCGATGGCGATCCACGACATGGGCCACGAGGCGATCTCGCTGACCGGCTCCCAGGCCGGCATCGTCACCGACTCGACCCACACCAAGGCGCGCATCATCGACGTCCGCGCCGACCGCATCCAGGCGGCGCTGGAGGAGGACCGGATCGTCCTCGTCGCCGGCTTCCAGGGCGTCTCGACCGAGAGCCGCGACGTCACCACGCTCGGCCGCGGCGGCTCCGACACCACCGCCGTCGCCCTCGCCGCGGCGCTCAGCGCCGACGTCTGCGAGATCTACACCGACGTCGCCGGCGTCTTCAGCGCCGACCCGCGGATCGTCCCCAGCGCCCGCAAGCTCTCCCAGGTCTCCTTCGAGGAGATGCTCGAGATGTCGGCCTCCGGGGCAGGCGTGCTGCAACTGCGCTCGGTCGAGTACGCGCGCAACCACGGCGTCCGCATCCACTGCCGCAGCAGCTTCGACGACGGTCCCGGTACCCTCGTCGTAGCCGAGGACCAGACCATGGAGAACCCTTTCGTAACCGCCGTCACCCACTCCAACGCGGAGGCCCGCGTGACGCTCAACGGCGTCCGCGACGAGCCCGGCGTCGCCGGCCGCATCTTCACCGCGCTGGCCGAGGCCAACGTCAACGTCGACGTGATCATCCAGAACGAGCCGGTCGGCGGCGACCAGCTCGCCGACCTCTCCTTCACCGTCGACCGCGCCGACCTGCAGACCGCCAAGGACACGATCGCCGCGCTCGGCGACGTCTCGCTCAAGGTCCGCACCGACGAGCAGATCGGCAAGGTCTCGATCGTCGGCGCCGGCATGCGCTCGCACCCGGGCGTCGCCGCCAAGGTCTTCGAGGTGCTGGGCGAGGAACGGATCAACATCGAGATGATCTCCACCTCGCCGATCAAGATTTCGTGCGTCATCCCCGCCGACCGCGTTCCCGACGCCGTCAACGCGCTGCACAAGGTCTTCGAGCTCGGTGACGACGCGATCCGCCCCGAGGACCCGACCGGCCCGGGCCACCGGCCCACGGTCGCCGGCTGAGCCGGCCACCCTCTGCCATGGCCGCTGACGGATACAGAGTCGGGGTGCTCGGCGCGACCGGACTGGTCGGCTCGACGATCCTCGAGCTGCTGGCGGCGCGCCAGTTCCCCGCCGCCGAGGTGGTCCCGCTCGCCTCCGCCCGCTCGGCCGGCAAGGAGATCGAGTGGAACGGCTCGGTCCTCACCTGCCTCGAGGTCGGCGACGACTCGATCCAGGGCCTCGACCTCGTGCTCTCCTCGGCCGGCGGCTCGGTCAGCGCCGAGTGGGCGCCGAAGATGGTCGAGGCCGGCGCCGTCGTCGTCGACAACACCAGCCACTTTCGCATGCGCGACGACGTGCCGCTGGTCGTCTCCGAGGTCAACCCGGAGGCGCTGGCGGGCCACAACGGGATCATCGCCAACCCCAACTGCTCGACGATGCAGATGGTGGTGGCGCTGAAGCCGCTCTACGACGCCGCCGGGATCGAGCGCCTGGTCGTCTCCACCTACCAGGCCGTCTCCGGCACCGGCAAGGCGGCGATCGACGAGTTGATGGACCAGTCGCACGCGATCCTCCACGGCCAGCCAGCGAGCGCCTCGATCTACCCCCACCAGATCGCCTTCAACCCGCTGGCGCAGGCGGGCAGCTTCGCCGACGGCGACGACCACACCGACGAGGAGCGCAAGCTGATCAACGAGACCCGCAAGATCCTCGGCGACGAGGAGATCGAGGTCAGCGCCACCTGCATCCGCGTCCCCGTCGTCACCGGTCACTCCGAGGCGGTCAACGTGCAGACCCGCGAGCCGCTCAGCGCCGACCGCGCCCGCGAGCTGCTCGCCGCCGCCCCCGGCGTCACCGTCGTCGACGACCCCGCCAACTCGCGCTTCCCGATGGCGATCGAGGCCGCCGGCAAGGACGACGTCTTCGTCGGCCGCATCCGCGAGGACGCCTCCCACGCCAGCACCCTCGACATGTGGGTGGTCGCCGACAACCTCCGCAAGGGCGCCGCGACCAACGCCGTCCAAGTCGCAGAGTTGCTGGTCGAACGCAACCTGCTGCGCCGCTCCTGAAGTTGTGGTTCCTTTTTAACCTGACAGGTAATTAAGGAACCACGGGTTGGGAGCGGCTGAGCCGCTTCAAGGCAAACGGCGCCAGCAGCGTGGTCAGGATCGAC
This sequence comes from Solirubrobacterales bacterium, assembly GCA_036265715.1. Classification (GTDB taxonomy): domain Bacteria; phylum Actinomycetota; class Thermoleophilia; order Solirubrobacterales; family 70-9; genus VAYN01. Next base: position 46,177 of record DATAON010000028.1, read on the forward strand.
ATCCCGACCACGACCGCGAACAGCTCCGCGTCGACCACGCCCTCGGCGGCGCCGATCGAGGCGATCACGATCCCGACCTCGCCGCGGGGAACCATCCCGATGCCGACGATCGCCGCTTCGCGCGCACCGAGCCCACGCGCCGCCAGGTAGGCGGGGACGAGCTTGGAGGCGGCGGCGAGAACCGTGATCACTGCGAGCAGCAGCAGCGCATGGCCGTCCACCAGCGCCCCGAGGTCGAGCTCGATCCCGATAAAGGCGAAGAAGAAGGGCGGGAAGAAGGCGTAGAGCGGCTTCACTTCCCGCTCGATCGAGGTGTGCTCTTTGGTCTCAGCGACGATCATCCCGGCGAGGAAGGCGCCGATCAGCGCCGCCAGGCCGATGCTGGCGGAGAAGGCCGCGAGCCCGAGGCAGAGCAGGACCGCGGGCAGCAGGGGAGAGAGGGCGAAGCGCGGCGCGTGCAGCAGGTGCGGGCGGCGCGAGAGGATCTGGGTGCCGCCGAGCGCGACGAAGCCGACGAAAGCGATGGCTATCGCCAATGCCAGCGCGATCTTCAGCGGGTCGACCCCTCCGTCGGCGGCCATCCCCACCGCCACCGAGAGCAGGATCAGGGCGAGGATGTCGTCGACCACGGCGGCGCCAAGCACGGTGCGGGCGGCGCGGCTGCGGGCGATTCCGAGGTCGAGGAAGGTGGCCGAGGTGATGCCGGCGCTGGTCGCCGCCAGGGCGGCGCCGAGGAAGACGCTGGTTTCGGTGCTTTCGCCCAGCGCCAGCCCGAACCCGATCCCGACCAGGAACGGCAGCACGACGCCGGCGCTGCCGACCGTGACCGCGATCCTGCCGACCGCTTTCATCTCCGAGAGCCGCGTCTCCAGCCCGACCCAGAAGAGCAGGAAGACGACGCCGAGCTCGGAGAAGACCCGCAGCACCTCGCCGACCTCGACCAGCCCCAGCACCGAAGGCCCAACCACGATCCCCCCCAGAATCTCCCCAACGATCACCGGCTGCCCAATCCGCCGAAACACCTCGTCCCCCAGCTTCGCCGCCAGCAGCACGATGAAGAGGTCCGTCAGCACCCCAGCGGTATCGCTGGTCGCGGCGAAGGGAAGAGTGAGGGCGAGATCCATGGGGAAGGCTTCAGGGCACGGCTATCCGAGTGCCGACCAGTCTTCCCGGCTCACCTGACGTTCAGGCTACCGGAGCAACTCATTTCGACGGCGTCCTGCCCAGCTCCGGTCGGGAGCACCCCGGTAGGGGTGAAGCGTCTTGCACTTTTTCGCGGCGACGGCCCGCGGACAGCAGCAGACGATCTCGAAAAAGTTAAGCGGAACCCCTACCGGGGTGCTCCCGACGGTCCCTAAGCAGGAACGCCGGCGAGCCGCTCCTCGACCCAGCCAGTCGAGGCGATGTGCTTGCTCATCCCGAGCTGCTTGGGGTCGGCGCCGAGCGCCAGGCCGACAAGCTGCGGCAGGTGCAGGACCGCGAGGCCGAGGTCGCGGTTGACGACCTTGGCCGCCTCGGGCTGCTGCATGTCGAGGTTGAGGTGGCAGAGCGGGCAGGGCGTGACCAGGCAGTCGGCGCCGGCGTCGATCGCGTCGCCGACGTGGGTGCCGGCCTGTTTCAGCGAGGTCTCGCGGTTCATCGTGATGACCGGGAAGCCGCAGCATTTGCGGGCGCCGTCGTACTCGACGACCTCGCCGCCGAGGGCGGTGATCACCTGCTCGAGGTAGATGTCGCGGTCGGGGAACTCGCCGTAGCCGAGCCGCTCCTTCGGGCGCACGATGTAGCAGCCGTAGAAGGGGCCGACCTTGAGACCGGTCAGCGGCCGCTTCACCTGGGCGGCGAGCCTGTCGAGGCCGTAGTCCTCGACCAGCAGCCAGAGGAAGTTTTTGTTGTTCCAGGAGCCGTCGGCCGACTTCTCGTAGGCCAGCCCCTGGCCGGAGAGCGCCTCGTTGACGTGGGCGCGGTAGGACGAGTCGGCGTCGAGCCGCTGCTGGCACTCCGACTGGGCGCCCTGGCAGGTCGAGCAGATGTTCATCATCGAGAGCCCGGTCTGCTGGGCGAGCGCGAAGGTGCGCGCGTTCAGCGTGTCGGCCAGCTCCTGGTTGTGCTCAGCGATCACGCCGGCGCCGCAGCAGTTGGCGCGGTCGAGCGTGACCAGCTCGATCCCGAGCTTGTCGGCGACCAGCGCCATCGAGCCGTGCAGCTCGGGGGTGAAGCCGCGCGAGACGCAGCCGGGCCAGTAGGCAACCTTGATCTGATCAGCCATTCGGGGCCTCCTCACTGGCCGTGGCGGTGGCAGCGGGCGTGGCGGCCTCCTCGGCCTCGATCTCGGCCAGCTCGCCCTCGTCGCCGTGGATGTACAGGTTGAATTCCTCGTTGTGCTCCTCGGCGTGTTTGAAGATCGCCTTGACGTCGTCCTGGTCGGGGAGCTTGTGGTGGACGCCGGGGATCAGCTTCGGGAGCGAGCGCATCTTGCCCGTTTTGATCCCGCGGATCGCCGTCGGCAGCGAGCCGAGCATTTCCTTGATCGCCCGTTTGCTCGGTTTCAGCTTGCCTTTGATCCCGGGCGCGAAGGACTCCTGCAGCAGCAGGCTCTCGTCGAGGGTGCCCTTCTTCTCGATGATCTTGACGAAGGCGATCTCGTGGTCGTGACCGCTGTTGGGGTCTTCGACCCCTTCTTCGCCGGCGCGGCGGCGCAGGCGCATGATCTGGTCCATCGGCGCCACGTCCTTGGGGCAGGCGTCGACGCAGCTGAAGCAGTGGGTGCAGTCGTAGATCCCGTGCGGGTCCTCGGCCAGGTCGTGCAGGCGCTCTTTGGTCTCGGCGTCGCGCGGGTCGCCGACGAAGCGGTAGGCCTTGGCCAGCGCCGCCGGGCCGATGAAGTCCGGGTCAGCTTCCATCGAGAGGCAGGCGGAGACACAGGAGCCACACTGGATGCAGGCCATCGGCTGGGTGATGTCCAGCATCGATTCCGGCTCGACGATGTACTCGCGCTCGGGCGGCGCGCCGTGCGGCAGCAGCCAGGGGGTGACGCGGCGGATCTTGGCCCAGTGGGTCGACTCCATGTCGGTGACCAGGTCCTTGATCACGGGCATGTTGCCCATCGGCTCGATCACGACGACGTTGCCAGCGCTCTCGCCGCCGACGGCGGAAGCTTTCTTGTCGGCCAGCTCTTGAGCCTCGCCGATCTGGGTCTTGCAGCCGAGCCCGGACTGGCCGTTGATCTTCATCCCGCAGGAGCCGCAGATTGCGGCCCGGCAGGAGCAGCGGACGGCCAGCGAGCCGTCCTCGCGGTCCTTCGCCTGCAGCAGCGCGTCGAGGACCGAGAGCGAGGGCTCGAGGTCGACGTTGAACTGCTCCCAGTAGGGGCCCTCACCGCTCTCGGGCTGGAACCTGCGGACTTTGATCGTGTAATCGGCCATCAGTAAGTCCTCGCTTCCGGTTCCCATCCAGTGATGGTCACCTCGGAGTATGAGATCTCGGGCCCGTCGTCGGTCTGCTCGAGGTCGATGTGTTTGAGCCACTCCTCGTCGTTGCGCTCGGGGAAGTCGGTGCGGTACTGGGCGCCGCGGCTCTCCTTGCGCTCCAGCGCCGCCAGGGCGGTGCACTCGGCGTTGTCGAGCATGAAGCCGAGCTCGATCGCCCCCAGCAGGTCCTGGTTGAAGATGCTGCCGTGGTCGTCGATGTAGGCGGTCTTCGCCTCCTCCTTGAGGCGGGCGACGATCTCGATCGCCTCTTTGATCCCGGCCTCGTCGCGGAAGACGGCGACTTTGGCGTCCATCGTCTGGCCCAGCTCGAGTTTGATCTCGGAGACGCGCCGGCCGGAGCCCTTCTCGCGCGAGTTGATGTCGGCGATCATCGCCGCCTCGTCCTCGAGCACCTTCTTCGAAGGCTTGGAGGCGTCGATGCCCTTGGCCCGCGTGGCGGCGTCGACGCCGGAGCGGCGGCCGAAGATCAGCGTGTCCAGCAGCGAGTTGGCGCCGAGTCGGTTGCCGCCGTGGACGGAGACGCAGGCGGTCTCGCCGGCCGAGTAGAGGCCGGGGATGTCGGTGCGGCCGTCGACGTCGGTCTTGACGCCGCCCATCGTGTAGTGGTTGCCCGGCTTGATGTGGATCGGTTCGCGGGTGATGTCGACGCCGGCGAAGTCACGGCCGACGAGGACGATCTCGCGCAGCGCCTCGTGCACGCGCTTTTTCGGGACCACGGTGATGTCGAGCGCGACGGTGCCGTCGGGGAAGCCGCGGCCCTCGTTGATCTCGGTCTGCTCGGCGCGGGAGACGACGTCGCGGGAGGCAAGCTCCATCTTGTTCGGCGCGTACTTCTCCATGAACCGTTCGCCGTTCTTGTTGAGCAGGTGGGCGCCCTCGCCGCGGGCGCCCTCGGTGATCAGGAACCCCTTGCCCGCCAGCGTCGTCGGGTGGTACTGGATCATCTCCATGTCCATCAGCTTGGCGCCGACCCGGTAGGCCATCGCGATCCCGTCGCCGGTGCAGATCAGGGCGTTGGTGGTCGGCTTCCAAACCTGGCCGTTGCCGCCGGTGGCGAGGATCACCGACTTCGCCTCGAACAACTCCATCGAGCCGTCGGCGACGTTGCGGGTGACGACGCCGCAGCACTCGCCGTTCTCGTCAATCGCCAGGGCGGTGCTGAACCACTCCTCG
>DATAON010000029.1:0-4802 GCA_036265715.1 Solirubrobacterales bacterium
GATGCGGATCCGCGCGTCGCCGGAGAGCGTCAACCAGCAGCCCGGCTCGAGCAGGGTCCCTTCGCCGATCTCCAGATGGCCCGAGTCGAGGGCCTCCAGCACCTCTCCCTCAACCGGATAGCGGATGAAGAAGCCGCCCTCGGCCGCGTGCCGGTTTATCCTGGCGCGCCGCCGCCAGCGTCGGTTGCGCTCGTACCAGCGCCGCTTCACGTACCAGTTTCGCCATCGGGCCAGCGACGCCACGCGGAGAGCTTAGGCAGCGGCCCCGCCGGTTATGTTCTGTCGGTGACTCCTGCCTCCGAGCAGGCTCCCCGCGGCGGAATCGACCTCGGCGGAACGAAGATCCAGACCGTCGTCGTCGACTCCGACAACAACGTCCTGGGCCAGGCACGGCGCCCGACGCCCACCACCGGCGGACCGGAGGACGTCGCCCGCGAGATGGAGGGGACCCTGCGCGATGCGGCTGCCGAGGCCGGACTCGGGACACGCGACCTCGCGGGCGTGGGCGTCGGATCACCCGGAGACGCCAACGAGGAGACGGGCGTGGTCTCGGGCGCCCGGAACCTCCCCGGCTGGCTCGGCGCTTTTCCCCTCGGCGAGCGGCTCTCGAAGGACCTCGGCGTGCCGGTGCGGGTCGGGAACGACGTCCAGGTGGCCGTGCAGGGCGAGTTCGAGCTGGGCGCCGCCAAGGAGTTCGAAACCATCCTCGGCGCCTGGTGGGGGACCGGCGTCGGTGGAGGCCTGATCCTGGACGGCAAGCCCTGGCTGGGGCGGGGCGCCGCCGCCGAGATCGGCCACGTGGTCGTGAAGATGGGCGGCCCGCGCTGCACCTGCGGCCGGAAGGGCTGCATGGAGGCCTACGCCGGCCGGATGGCCATGGAGATCAAGGCGCGCAAAGAGGTCGAGAACGGCGCCAAGAGCGACCTCTTCCGCATCATGGAGGAGCGCGGGCGCGACCGTCTCACGAGCGGCGTCTGGGAGCGGGCGCTCAAGCACGGCGACCACCTGGCGACGCGGCTGATGGACCGCGCGGTGAAAGCCCTGGGTGCAGGAGTCGCATCCTGCGTGAACGTGATCGACCCCGAGGCGGTGATCATCGGCGGCGGCCTGGGCGTGCGGATGGGCGAGAAGTACGTGAGGCGCATCGCGGCAAGCATGCATCCCCACCTCTTCGTCGATGACCGGCCACCCGAGATCCGGCTCGCCGGCCTCGGGGACCTGGGCGGCGCGATCGGCGCAGCGTTACTCGTCGATACGCGGGTTCCCACACCCGCGACCTAATCCCCAACGAAAGGAACGTTCAGATGGCGAAGGTCGAAGGAACCGGGACCGTGAGCACCGATCTGGGCAAGTGGTGGCTCGTGGGCCTGCTCGGAGTGCTTGGGATCGTGGTCGGGGTGCTTGCGATCGTCTACCCGGACATCACCTTGCTCGCCCTCGGCCTGATCGTGGGGATCTACCTCGTAATCGCCGGCTCGTCCTACATCGGCCTGGCGACCGTCGAGAGTCAGACCTCCGGCGGCGGGCGGGTGCTCCGCTTCATCGTCGGCTTCCTGTCCATACTCGCGGGGTTGATCTGCCTGGTACGACCCGGCGCGGGCGTGCTGGCGCTGCTGATCGCCCTCTCATTCTGGTTCATCCTCACCGGAGTGGCCGACCTGGCGCGAGCGCTCGACGTACGCGAGCAGCGAGTCATCTCGATCATCCTCGGCGTGGTCTCGATCGCGGCCGGCGTGGTCGTCGTCGCCAACCCCGACATCGGTCTGGCCACGCTCGCGCTGCTCGCCGGAATCGGCTTCATCGTCCGCGGGACCGTCGAGGTAATGGCCGCCGCCTGGATGTATCGGCTCGGGCACTAGAGCCGCCGCTCCTGGCCAAGGCGAGATCAGGAAACAGGCGGGAGCCCGGCCGACGCCGGGCTCCCGCCAGCGCTTCAGCGTGCTTCGATCCGCTCCTCGTCTCCGTAGACGACGATCCCGTAGACCACCCAAACGCAGAGGGCGAAGATCGCCAAATTCCAGAACGGATGGTGTTCGCCCATCGACAGAAGCGCGTCGATCGCGCCGATGGTTCCGGCGATGATGCCGATCACCCGGCCGTAGGGGTTCCCCGAGAACAGCGAGAAGCCGCCCGTCAGCTGAATAACGCCGACAATGATCAGGAACCACCCCATCGCGTGGAGGTTCGTGAAGATGTAACGCGTGTCGTTAACGTAGAAATTTGCGTCACTGACCGCGCCGATCCCGTAGATGATGTTCAGCGTGCCGACCAGCAGCAGCAGGATCGCCACGAAGACGACTCGACCCGTACCTCTCACTGGGTCTCCTCTCTGTAGCCGGCCACCCCTAAGGCGGCCGTTTGCGGCGAAATTACTCCTCGGATCGGCCGGATTCGGAGGCCCGCGGGCTGGGCAGAGATGGTGCCCCGCCGATCAGGTCCTGGAAGCGCCTGACGCGGCGGTCGTGGCGCCCCTTCCGGGCGATCGCCTTGTCGAGCTTGGAGCTGCCGGACGCATAGCGCCGCTTCGCCCACCATGAGCCCGGCCGAGCAAGGCGGATCGCCGCCACCCAGGCCACCGGCGGGATGAACATGCCGATCACGGCGGAGCTGATCTTGCCCTTGAGCGCCACGATGGCGCAGATCCCCAGGGTGATCACCACCGACGCCACGATCGACACGATCGACGCGCCGCTGGCGTCGAGCGGCACGAAGCCGACGATGATGGCCCCGCCGATGATCGCGGCAAAGACCACGGCGTCCACCGAGCTGCGCCCCTCCTCCGTCCAGTAGACGTCGTCGAGGTAGAGCCAGAGGGCGAACTCGTCCAGGGTCAGCCCGACTCCGACCCCGAAGACACCGGCCAGGACCTCGAACCACGGGCTGCTCGGCTGGATCACGAAGTTGAGGAACCCCGACAGCATCATCAGAACGATCCCGAAGACCAGGTGGTGGATGTGCAGCCCCCCGGGCGTGACGTTCCCCGGCCACCACTTCACCTCGGCGCGGATCATCCGCGTGCTCAGCCGGATGAACCCGAACGAGAGCAGCATCGAGCCGAGCAGGATCAGGCCGGCGCGCTGGTCGGCCTGGTCGAACGCAGCGCTCGAGTTGATCTCGAAGTCGACTGCCCCTAGCAAGCCCTCTCCCTCACTCGTCCAGTATCGCCCGTTCGCGCGCCGGAGGCGAGTACGATCGCCGGGCAGCCGACGAAGGGCGCGAAGTGGGAATCAGGGGAATGGGGTTCCGCGGTCGATTCGCTCTTGCCTGCTCCGCCTGGGCAGCGCTTCTGGTCGGCCCGGCCACTGCGACGGCCGACACCGCCACCTGCAACTACACGGCCGCGACGCACACCGCGAATGTGACAGTGACTCCCGGAACCGGTTTTTCCACCGGGATGTCCATCCGGCAGAGCGACGGGGCCCTCGTTGTCGAGTCGAGCGCAAGCGCAAGCCCGTGCGGGATGGCCACGCGAACGAACACCGACACAATCAGGGTCACGGGAAACGGCGCCGCGACCCGCGGATCGATCTTCCGGCTTGGCACCCGCGTCCCATTCGCTCCGGGTTTCACTGACGAACCAGGGTCGTCAGACGAGATCGAGATGTCCTTCGACTTCTCGAGCGGTGGCCGCTGGTACCTCACGCCGAGTGGGACGTCCAGTCCGATTCCTCTGAATCTCGCCTTCGGCGGGAATCAGGTCAATCTGAACGCCGGCGAGACGGATGGAATCGACGCAGACGCGGTGGTCGCCGGCGTCTACACGGTGTTCGTGGAGGGCTCGTTGGCGGCCGACACCATCCTCGCCAACGGCAGCGCCGGAACCAGCGGGCATCCATTCGCGCTGAGGATGGTTGCCTCTATGAGCTCGGGAACGGACCTGATCGTTGGCGGTAAACGCGGCGACGATTTGTCGGGCGGGCTCGATCCCGACACCATCTTCGGCGGGAAGGGAAAGGACTCGCTCAAGGGCCTGGGCGGCAAGGATCGCCTCTTCGGCCAGGCGGGGAACGACAAGCTTCTGGGTGGGGCGGCGAGGGACCGGCTGGACGGCGGGGCCGGGCGCGGGGATGCCTGTACTACGAAGGGCGACCGAGTCAGGCGCTGCGAGCTCCCCGCCCGCAACAAGTAGCGCCTACGCGGCCACCGGCGCCTTACGGCCCGTGCGGCGAACCTTCACCTCGGGCTGGACCAGCTCGGCGAGGAACTCGCCGGTGTACGAGCCCGGGGTCGCCGCCACTTCCTCCGGAGTCCCGGTGGCGAGGACGTTGCCGCCCTCCTCCCCGCCATCAGGCCCGAGGTCGATGATCCGGTCGGCGGTCTTGATCACGTCGAGGTTGTGCTCGATCACGATCACGGTGTTGCCCGCATCGACCAGGCGGTCGAGCACGTCGAGCAGCCGCTGGACGTCCGCGAAGTGCAGGCCCGTGGTCGGCTCATCGAGGATGTAGAGCGTGTCGCCGGTGGCGACCTTGGAGAGCTCGGTGGCGAGCTTGACGCGCTGCGCCTCGCCGCCGGACAGCTGTGTCGCCGGCTGGCCGAGGCGGATGTAGTCGAGGCCGACGGCTTGAAGCGTGTCCAGGCGCCGCGCGATCTTGGGGATGTCCTTGAAGAACGCGCACGCGTCCGCAACCGACATCTCGAGCACGTCCGCAATCGACTTGCCCTTGAAGCGGACCTCCAGCGTCTCGCGGTTGTAGCGCTTGCCGTGGCACTGCTCGCACGGCACGTAGACGTCCGGCAGGAAGTGCATCTCGATCTTGATCTGGCCGTCGCCGCGGCAGACCTCGCAGCGCCCGCCCTTG
>DATAON010000030.1:0-74477 GCA_036265715.1 Solirubrobacterales bacterium
TGATCCGCCGTCTCGGCGTTGGCGAGGACGGCAGCGAGGAGGAGCACGAGGAGGTGCGCGCACGCCTTACCGCGGCCGCGGCGGCGCTGGAACGCCTCGACGAGCTCTCGATCGAGGAGTGGACCCAGGAGGACACCGTCAAACGGGTGCGGGCGATGTATGAATTCCGCCGCCGCCGCTTCAAGGTGCTCGCCGGCAAGATCGAGGACGAGGATGGGATCCAGGACCGCTCGCTCGCCTACCAGCGGCTGATGCACGAGCTGTTCACGGCCCAGCGCGGTGCCCTGGTCGGGCTGCGCGACAGCGGCGAGGTCTCCGGCGAGGTGATGCGGCGGGTCGAGCGCGAGCTCGACCTCGAAGAGTCGCGGCTGGAGATCTAAGGGTCCGGCCGTTTCCCTCCCGCCTGGCCGGGTAGCCGCGCGGCAACTTAGCCACGGCCAGGAGCTGCAGAGTGGATCGTCCGTCCCAACAGGAGCAAGCGCCCGAGCAGGAAAAGGGGCTGCGCCGCGTCGTCTCCAAGCCGCTGCTCGTCTTCTTCATCCTCGGCGACATCCTCGGCGGCGGCATCTACGCGCTGGTCGGCGAGGTCGGCGGCGAGGTCGGCGGCGCGATCTGGCTGGCCTTCGTGGTGGCGCTGCTGCTCGCTTCGCTGACCGCCGCCTCCTACGCCGAGCTGGTCAGCAAGTACCCGCGTGCCGGCGGCGCCTCGCTCTACACCATGAAGGCGTTCAACAGCCAGCTCGCCTCGTTCCTCGTCGCCTTCACGGTGATGGCCTCCGGGGTCGCCTCGGCGAGCACGCTGGCGCGCGGCTTCGGCGGCGACTACCTGAACGAATTCATCTCGATCGAGGTGGTGCTGGCGGCGCTGATCTTCATCCTCATCGTCGCCGTCGTCAACTACATCGGGATCGACTTCTCGGTCCGGATCAACCTGGCGATGACCCTGGTCGAGGTCGGCGGCCTGATCCTGGTCGTGGTGATCGGCCTCGGCGCCCTCGGCGACGGGATCGGCGAGCCCTCGCGCGCCTTCGAGTTCAAGGACGGGACCGGGCCGCTGCTGGCGGTGCTGGCCGGCGCCGCGGTCGCCTTCTACGCGTTAATCGGGTTCGAGGACTCGGTCAACATCGCCGAGGAGACGCGGGATCCGCGCAAGGTCTACCCCTTCGCCCTCTTCCTCGGGCTGTTCGTCGCCGGCCTGATCTACCTGGCGGTGACGATGGTCGCCTCGATGGCGGTCCCGACCGAGACCCTGGTCGACTCCGAAGGCGCGCTGCTGGAGGTGGTCCAGGTCGGGCCGCTGGCGATCTCGACCAAGGTCTTCTCGGCGATCGGGCTGCTGGCGCTCGCCAACGGCGCCCTGATCAACATGATCATGGCCTCGCGACTGCTCTACGGGATGGCCAAGGAGGACGTTCTGCCGACCGCCTTCGCGCGACTGAGCAAGCGCAAGACGCCATGGGTGGCGATCATCTTCACCACCCTGCTCTCAGCGGCGCTGATCGTCTCCGGCGACCTCGGGGCGCTGGCCGACACCACCGTGCTGCTGCTGCTCTGCGTCTTCATCGTCGTCAACATCACGGTCCTGGTCCTGCGCCGCGACCCGATCGAGGAGGACCACTTCGAAGTGCCGAAGCTCATCCCGGTCCTCGGCGTGGCCGGCTGCGTGCTGGCGCTGACCCAGGTCGAAGGCGAGACCTGGCTGCGGGCCGGGGCGCTGCTGGTCCTGGGGCTGGTGCTGTGGGGGCTGGAGCGGATGGCCACCGCGCGCACCGCCGGCGCCCACGCCTAGCCGGCCCGCGGCGGAGGTCATAGGGTCGGGCCGATGCTCTACTTCAGCCACCCCTCGAGCCTTCAGCACGACCCCTGCGAGCTGATGCCCGGGCACCCGGACACGCCGGAGCGGATGGTCGCGATCGAGGCGGCGCTGGCCGAGCGCGACTGGCTCGGCTGGGAGCGGCGCCAGGCGCCGGCGGCGAGCGGGCGCGAGCTGGGGCTGGTCCACACGCCGCGCCTGATCACCTCGATCCGCGAGCTCAGCGAGGCCGGCGGCGGGCGGATCGACGCCGACACCGCCGTCAACGACGCCTCCTACCGGGCGGCGCTGCACGCGGCGGGCGGCGCCTGCGAGCTGACCCGGGCGCTGCTGCGCGGCGAGGCCGAGGTCGGCTACTCCTGCGCCCGCCCGTCCGGCCACCACGCCGAAGCCAACCGGGCGATGGGCTTCTGCCTCTTCGACAACGTCGCCGTCGCCGCCGCGATGGCGATCGCCGATCTTGGCCTCGAGCGGGTGATGATCTTCGACTGGGACGTCCACCACGGAAACGGCACCGCCGAGATCTTCCGCCAGCGCAGCGACGTCTACTTCTTCAGCATCCACCAGTCGCCGCTCTACCCGGGGACGGGGCGCGCTGAGGACCGCGGCTCGGGAGCCGGCGAGGGCTTCACCGTCAACCTGCCGGTGCCGCCCGGCGCCGGCGAGGCGGTCTGGATGGAGCTGGTCGACGGGATCGTGATCCCGCGCGGCGAGGCCTACCGGCCGCAGCTGATCCTGATCTCGGCCGGCTACGACGCCCACCGCGCCGACCCCCTGGCCGCCTGCACCCTGGAGTCATCCTCCTTCGCCCTGATGGCGGAGCGGGTGCGTGACCTCGGCGCCCGCCTCGGCGTTCCCGTCGGCGTCGTCCAGGAGGGCGGCTACCACGTCCCCTCCCTGGTCGAGTCGCTGCTGGCGACGATGGGCGCGCTCGCCGGCAGCAACGGCTGATCGCTTAAAAAAGCGCCTTACCATTGGCCATGGCCAGTCAGCTGCAGCAGATGCTCCGCGGACTCGTGTCGATGGGAGTTGGAACCGGCGTCTGCGCGATCGGCGAGCTTGGCGCACTCCCCACCCCACCCGCGCCCGACCGACCCCCGGCCCCGGCAACCGAAAAGCGACACTCGGATTTCACACTCGGCCGGATCGCCGCCAAGCGAGCGTTGGCCGAGATCGGCGCGCCGACGTGTCCGATTTCAAATGTTCCAGGAAGGGGGCCGAGCTGGCCGCGAGGAGTGGTCGGATCGATCAGCCACTCCGGAGGCAACGGGGTCGCCGTCGCCGATTCCGCGGACAACCTCACAGGCATCGGGGTGGACATCGAGGTGTGGCAAGGAGGGATGCCCTGGCAGGCACAGCACACCGTGCTTACGCCGGAGGAGCGGAGGTGGACCGGTCTCCAGCGGGGCGAGCGTTGGGCGACGGCCATCTTCTGCTGCAAGGAGGCCACCTACAAGGCAATCCCCGAGTCCGGAGCCATGGAGCTTGGGTTTCAGGACATCTCCTTCTACCCCGCCGGAGCAGGTGTGGTGGCTGGCGTTCTCCGGCATCGCGGGCTGAGCGGCACCGTGCGGGCTCGATACGCATGGAGCGAGCACCTTGTCCTGGCCTGTGTGGAGCTCGAAAGAGACGAGATTCGACCTGCGAATCATGTGGTACGCTGATTACTCAAATAACGCGATCCTAATCGGAAACTCTGTTGTTTTCCTGCACAAGTTGGTGATCAGAGATGACGCAAGTGCACACCCCATCTGATGGTCCATCAAGTAACGGCGAGCCCACCGTGCCAGGGAACGCCGTTCAGAGCTTCCCCTTGCAGGCCCGGGAGTCCCAGCTACTGGCGATCTCGTGCACCTTCGGAGCGTCCTTCCTCGAGGAAGCGGACCCAGGGCTGATTGCCGCCCTTCAGGATTCACCGGAGCGGTGGGGTCAACTGCTGATCGCCAGCTGGCGGGCCGCGCAGGTCGGCGCGCGAACGAGCCCCGACAGCGCAACCACGCGGATCCCTGACCCTCAGCCCGCTCGCACGGCGCCGCCGGCGCCCACCTTCGCGAACGGGCACACCCCCGAGCCGTCACCGCTCTCGATTTTCGACCCCGAGCACGACCCCCCCGCCACGTCGACGTCGCCGCGGGACTACTCGCGGGAGGAGGTGCGCAAATACCTCGTAGACGTGATTGTCGAAAAGACGGGCTATCCGCCAGAGACGTTTGACGAACCTCTCGACTTTGAAGCGGACCTCGGCATCGACAGCATCAAGCAGGTCGAAGCGATGAGTGAGGTTCGTCAGCACTTCGAGCTCTCACTCGACGAAAACTTCCGCATGCGTGACTACCCGACCGTCGATGCGGCGGCCGACTACATCGTCCTGCGACTCCAAGGGGTCACCCCGGATCCCCCCACCTCACCTCCGCGCGGGGCGGAAGCCGGTGAACCCCAGATCGTCGCCTAGATTCTCGGGCAAGGTCGCGCTGGTAACGGGTAGTAGCCGGGGCCTCGGGCAGGCGCTCGGAAAGGCACTTGCCCGCGAAGGAGCAAGCGTCGTCTTCAACTCCTCGCGAACTCCGTTCGATGGAGCGTTGGTTGCTTCGGCGGCCAACCAGGAGGCGGGACAAGCGATCTACGTGAAGGCCGACGTCGCCAGTGAGAGCGACATCGCGCAGATCGCCGAGTTGATCGAGGAGCGCTTCGGCCGGATCGACGTGATCATCCACAACGCGGCTGACGGGCTCGAGTGCTGCGCCTCAGAGGTCAGTTGGGACGACTTCGAGCGCACCTTCCGGACCAACACCTTTGCCTTGATCGCACTCGCCCGATCGATGGCCCCGCTGATGAACGAGGGGAAGCTGCTCTACGTGTCGAGCTTCGGCGCGGACAGGGCGGTGCCAGGCTACGGCGTGGTCGGGGCTTCCAAGGCCGCCAGCGAGGCACTGGTTCGCTCGCTGGCGATGGAGCTCGCTCCGCGGATCCAGGTGAACACCCTGCGACCCGCGATCATTCCCACCCTCTCGCTGCGAGCCTTCAGTCTCGCTGACGAGTTTCTCGAGATGGCGAGCCATGAGTCCCCCATGGGCCTCGGAACCATCGACGACATCGTGGAGAGCGCCCTCTTTCTCTGCAGTCCCGAAGCGGGCTTCATCACCGGTCAGGTGTTGACCGTCGACGGTGGGATGGGCACCAGCGTCTTTCGTAGCTCCTGGGCTCCAGCGGCGATCGAGGCCGACCCGGCGATGACCAACCATGACTAGCCCGACTTCGTTCTCACCGGTTGCGATCGTCGCCGCCGAATGCGTCCTTCCCGGGGCCGAGAGCCTCGACGCGTTCTTTGACGCAAATGAATCGGCGACTTGCGCGATCCAGCCAGTGCCAAGCGAGTGGTGGGGTGAGGAAACGCTGCACGACCCAGACCCGATGGCCCCGAACAAGGCTTACACGGACCTGGCGGCCCTGATCGGGCCCTGGAAGCTCAACCCAGCGGACTTCAAGCTGCCGCCGCGCCTCATGGACTCGCTCGACCCCGTCCACAGCCTGGCCATGGAGCTGACCCGGCGCGTGGTGGCAAAGGTGGAGGCACACGCCCCCCTCCCGCGCGACGAGACGGCGATCGTGATCGCGAACGTCGGCGGCGGCGCCCACACCGCACTGGACCTGCACATGCACGTGGATAGTCAGAAGTGGGCCCACAAGGCCATCGGGCTGATGCCAGACGCCACCCTCGAGGTGATCGAGCACGAGCGCGGCATCCTTCGCGACTACCCCAGCAACGGCGAGGACATGAGTGTCAACAGCGGATCCGGGACGATCGGCGGTCGACTGAGCAACTACTTCGGCTTCAGGGGTCCCCACTACGCCGTCGACGGCGCATGCGCGAGCTCCATGGTTGCCCTCCACTCCGCCTGCATCGGGCTCGATCAAGGGACATACGACGCGGCTTTGGTTGGCTCGTTCTCGAAGCTGCTGCCCGAGTTCCACGTGATCAACTCGAAGGCGCACACTCTGTCCGCGCACGGGAGCTTCCCCTTCGACGAGCGTGCCGATGGCTTTGTGCCGGGGGAGGGCGCGATCATGGTGGCGCTGATGCCCTTGGAGGCGGCCCACAGCGCAGGGCACCCGGTGACAGCGGTGATCCGCAGCATCGGGTTCAGCGCCAACGGCCGACTCACGGCACCCTGGGTGCCGTCCCTCGAGGGTGAGATCCTGGCGGTTCGCCGCGCCTTCGAGGACTGCGACATCGACCCGGCCACGGTCGACTACGTCGAGGCGCACGGCACTTCCACCCACCTGGGCGACGGTGTCGAGTTCGAGTGCCTCAGTGAGACCTACGGCCGCAGCGACGATCAGCCGCGACTCCCGATCGGCTCGGTCAAGAGCATGATCGGCCATCTGATCGAGGGAGCGGGGCTTGCCGGCGTCCTCCGGGGGCTCTTCGTCTTCCAGCGCGAAAAGGTTCCTCCGACGGTTGGCGTCGACCAGCCTCGAGCCGACCTCCCCTTCGCCGAGCGAGGAATGGAGTTGCAGAGGGAGCCGGCGCCGGTCAAGGCGGCGCAACGACCGCTGCGGGTAGGGGTCAGCTCGTTTGGCTATGGCGGGGTGAACTACCACCTGCTGATCGAGAGCGACAATGGCAAGCCGGCGCAACCCCGCTCGCGGCGCCCGCCGGCACGCGACCCAATCGCGATAGTCGGGATGGGGACGGTCCTGCCGGACGCGCCGGACACAGACGCCTTCTGGGAGAACCTGAGCAGCGGGCGGGTCAGCTCCCATGACCTGCGGGCGCACGTGCCGCTGCTTGACCTCTTCCTCGAACCCGACGCCGAGCAACCCAGGGGCATCTACGTCCAACGCGTGGCGGCGGCCGAGGATCCGGAGAGAATCGACTTCCCCAGGTTTCGCATCATGCCCAACCGCGCACCGCGGCTGACGAAGGAGCTGGTCCTCCTCCTGGAGGCGGCAAGCCAGGCCGTCGACGGCCTCGCCCGTGGCCTCGACGGCGTCGACCTCACCCGGGCCGGCTGCATCATCGGCCAGATCCCCGACTCCGATGCTCGCGGAGAGGGCTTCGCCTCGGTTCGCTTTCCAGTCTGGTTCAACGGGCTCGCAAAGAGGTTGGGCGGCCAGATCGACGCGGATCGCCTGGAGGAGATCAGGGAGGCGCTGTGGTCCGATCCCGACCTCGGGCTCTCCTATATGAACGAGGACTCCTCGACCAGCGGCGATGGCTCGATGATGGCGAGCTGCATCGCATCGGGACTCGACTTCCGCGGCAAGTCCTTCACGGTGCGCGCCGCTTGCGCGACGAGCATGGCGGCACTGACACTCGCCGCGCAAGAGCTGAGGCAGAGGACTCTCGACTTTGTCCTTTGCGGAGCAACCAGCTCCGGCATAGGGCTCGCCAACGAGGTGGTCCTCACCCACATACAGGCACTCAGCAGGAGCGGCAGGACCCGCCCCTACGATCGCGACGCGGACGGTTTCATCCTCGGCTCGGGAGCGGTCATGCTCGCCCTCAAGCGCCTGTCCGACGCTGAGGAGAATGGCGATGAGATCCTCGCGGTAGTGCGCAACGTCACCGGTGCCAGCGATGGCAAGGGAACCAGTTTGCTGGCGCCGAACCTGAGCGGCCGGGAACTCGTCCTCAAGCGCGCCTATGAGCTGAC
This sequence comes from Solirubrobacterales bacterium, assembly GCA_036265715.1. Classification (GTDB taxonomy): domain Bacteria; phylum Actinomycetota; class Thermoleophilia; order Solirubrobacterales; family 70-9; genus VAYN01. Next base: position 7,471 of record DATAON010000030.1, read on the forward strand.
CGACGCTCCCTTCGCCAGCGTCCAGTACGTGGAGGGGCATGGCGCCGCGACCTCGGTCGGCGATGAAACCGAGGTCGCCGCCCTGGCGAGCGCCCGCAACGGCGGCGACCCCCTCTACCTGGGCAGCGTGAAGGGAAACGTCGGACACCTGAAGGCCGCGGCGGGGCTGGCCGGGCTGGCAAAGGTGGTGCTGGCGCTGCGCCACAAGACAATCCCTCCGGCCGCCGGATCGCAGACCGCCAATCCCTCGCTGCGACTCCGAGAGCGCGGGCTGATCACGCCGAGCGCCACGCTCCCATGGCCCACCCTCCCCGACCAGCCGCGGCGAGCTGGCGTGAACTCCTTTGGCCTGGCGGGAAGCAACTACCACGCCTTAATCGAGGAGTACGTTCCCGCCGGCCAAAGGGCTAAATCGACAACGGCGCGCCAGAGCGCGACCAGCTCGGCATCGTGGAGCGCCGGCTCCGAGCAGCAGCTGGCGACGCAGCTGAGCAGTCAGCCCGAGGGATCCCTCGCCGCTCAGGCCGGGGCCCGCGCCGCGATCGTCTGGGGCCCGGACGAGAGCGAGCAGCCGGCGCTGCGCCGCAGGCAGCTCCAGGCCCACCTCGGGGCCGAGCGCCAGGGCCGAGGGCGACTCGCCCATCCCGACGTCTTCTGCAACGTCGCGGGCACGCCGGGGGGGCCAGTCTGCTTCCTCTTTCCCGGCCAGGGCGGGCAATACGGCGGGATGCTGCGGCGCATGGCTGCGCACGAGCCGTTCGTCGGCGAGATCGTCGCGGAGGCCGGCGCTGCCCTTGCCGAGGAGATTCCCGACTTCGCCGATCGCTTTTGGGGCAGCGCTGCGCTCCCGGCGGAGCCGGCGGCGGATGGCTGGCTCGAAGACACCTCCCACGCCCAGGTCGCGACCGTCCTCACCAGTCACGTGCTGACCGAATGGATGGCCCGAAGAGACATCCGCCCTCAATCACTGCTGGGACACAGCATCGGGGAGCTCTCGGCTCTTAGTGCGTCAAACGCAGTCGCCTTCGGCGACAGCCTCAGGATCGCTTGCTGGCGCGGTCGAATTGCGAAACAGCTGGCGGGAAGCGAGGGTCAGGCGATGGTCGCCGTGGCGGGCCCCCTGCGCGAGGTCAGCGCCGCCGCCGCGGAAGTCGCCGACGCCCATGTGGCGAACCTCAACTCACCAGGCCAAACGGTTGTCTCGGGCACCCAACCCGCGATCGAACAGCTGACCGAGGTGGCCCGTGGACGCGGCCTGCAGGTGACGCTGCTCCCGATCGAGCTGGCCTTTCACAGCCCGCTGATGGCGGCGATGGTCGACCCCCTCTTGGAGCGGCTCCGCGAGATCGAGTTCCGGCCGCCCGCGATCACCACGTACTGCTCGGTGACCGGGCGCCCTTACCCGGTCGACGCCGGGGCCGAGCAGATCCGCGAGGCGATCGCGAACCTGTACACGGCCCGCGTCGACTACTCGTCGATGGTCACCGATGCCCACGCCAGCGGAGCAAGGACCTTCGTCGAGGTCGGGCCGAAGCGAGCCTTGGTGGACCTGGCGAAGGAGAACCTCGGGAACGGCCAGGCCGAGTACGTCCCGCTCCTGCACCCCAAGGGGGGCGAGGACCGCCACCTCACCCGAGCGGCCGCTCGACTTTGGACGCTCGGGCTCACCGACGTCCGCCCCGAGGAGCGGACGCCGGAGAAGCCGGGCGTCGCCTCGAGAGGGCCCGGGAGCGGCTGTCGAGCCCTTGTGCCGGAGGTGCGCCCGGCGCGAGCGCCGGGCGCCGGGCGCGACTGGCGGGGCGCGCGGCCGCTGATCGTCAGCGACGGCTCGGGCCTGGCGGAGGGGCTGGCCGAGCGGCTTCGCGCCGAAGGCGCGGAGCCCCATGGCCTGACCGTGCTGGAGACGGTGTCCGAGAGCCACACGCGGCGCTACGGGTCGCCGATCCGAATCTCCGATCTGGGCGCCACCACGCAGGGCCTGCCCGCGCCCACCTCGGTCTACTTCCTGCCCGCGTTCGACGTGCGCCGGCACAGAACACCGGCCGACCTGCACGAGGTCTCGCTCACCAACGGCTCGCTGGCAACCCTCCGCGAGCTGCTTCGAGCCCTCGGTGACGAGTGGCTGGAAGGAGAAGAGGCCGAGCTCACGGTCGTCACGCGCCTCGACGGGGTCGGCGGCCATACGGCCGGCGCCCGCAGCCGGCCCAGCGGGGGCGCGCTACGCGGATTCCTCCGTGCCCTGCGCCGGGAGTTCCCCACCCTGCGCTGCAGGGCACTGGACCTATCCCCCCTGGCGACCGTCCTGGAAGCCGTCGACGCGACGCTTGGCATCCAGGGCAGCCGCGGCGGGCACGTCGAGCTGGGGCGTCTCGGAGACGACTGGAATCAAAGCGTCCTCGTCCCGGCGTTCGAGTCTCCGGAGCAGCTCGCCGCGTCGACCGCGGACCCGCCGTGGACTGAAAACGGCACGATCCTGCTGACCGGCGGCGCGCGCGGAATCACCGCCGCCGTTGCGGGGGCGATCAATGCCGCTCGTCCCGCCCACCTCCTGCTGCTCGGCAGCACGGCGCCCGCCGACCCAGACGATCCGCTCCTGAGCCTCGGCCCAGCAGAGCTCGACGCCGAGAAGATTCGCCGGTTCCAGGCGGCGAAGCGCGACGACCCCGGCCTCACTCCGGTGCGATTCGAGCGCGACTGGAAGCCCGTCCTGCACGGTCTCGAGGTCACCAGGAACATCGATGCCCTTCGCGCCAGCGGTGCCAACGTGGAGTACGCCCGCGTCGACCTCACCAACGCCCACTCCGCGCGGTCCTTCGTCACGTCCCTGCGGCAACGGGGGGCACGCGTGGAGGCCCTGATCCACGGCGCGGGGCTGGAGAGGAGCATGCCGGTCGGGCAAGCGGACGCAGCCGCCTGGGACCGCACCGTCGCGGTCAAGGTCGCCGGCCTGCATCATCTCCTCCCCCTGCTCGGCCCGGAGACCCGCGCTGTTCTCCTCTTCGGATCCATCGCCGCCGCCTTCGGCGGGCACGGGCAGACCAGCTATTGCGCGGCCAACGAGTACCTGAGTCGATTTTCCGCCGTGCTGTCGGCGCGACTGCCGTCAACCCGGGTGACGACCATCGCCTGGCCTCCCTGGGAGGAGATCGGGATGGCCGCCAGCCGCTCTTCCTCCCGCGCCTTTCTCGAAGCCCACGGGATTCGCTACATGTCGCCGCGCGAGGGCACCGCCTGGGCACTGGCGTCGTTGTGCGCCACCGCAGCGCCCTCCGAGCTGGTGATCCTCCCACCGGGGGCGCCGGACGAGATCCGGGAGACGCGCAACGTAGACCTCTCGCACCCCCGCTCCGCCCGGGCCGAGCTCGCCCTCGTCAGCTCGGTGGTCCCCGGCGAGGACGGCGGCCATCTCGTCCGCTGGCGCTTCGACCCGGAGGCCCACGCGCATCTCCTCGAGCACCGGGTCGGTGGCAAGGTCAGGCTTCCGGCGGCACACCTGATCGAGCAGATGGCGGAGGCCTTCTCCGCCGCGACGGCGAGCCGGTCGCGACTGCGGCTTCGGGAACTTCGAATCGATCAACCCCTGATCCTTGCCCCGGAGCGGACTCGAGACATCTTCGTCGAGGTCTCTCCTCGCGCCGCCGGCGGCGAGCACCGGATCCGGATGTGGACCTACCCGGCCCTGCCAGACGGAACCCTCGTGCCCCGCCGGCTCCAGGTCGCCGAAGCGCGGGTCCTCGGCATCGACGACTCCGAGCGGGGAGGCGAGCGCGTCGAGCTGGCCCTTGGGGACGCCGCCCAGATGGACCCGGCGGTGCTCGCGGCGGAGTTCGCGAAGAACGGGATCGAATACGGACCCCGCTTCCAGGGGATCCGCCAGTTCGCCAGCTGCCCTGACTTTGCCTACGCGGCCGAGATCGAGCCGCTGCACGACACCGCCTTGACGGGGTCGACCTTCATGGACGTTCCACTGCTCGACCTTGCCCTGCAGTCGCTCAGCAGGATCCTGATCGGCACCGGCGGGGGGCTCCCCGTTGGCATCGATCAGGTCGACGTCCTCAGCCGCCCGGAGGCAGAGCCAACTGGTCGGGGATGGGCGCTTGGAAGCGGCGACGGGTCCGACCCCGAAAGCGTCGGGGTGCTCCTTGTCGATGATGCGGGAGCGGCACTGGCGCAGGTGAGGGGGATCCACCTGAAGCAGTCGATCGACGCCGGCGCCGCGCCGCCGGCCGGCGACCTCGCTGACCTGGTGGGCGCGAAGCCCGGGTTGGGAACCTGAGCGGGAGCCATAAGCGTGGAGTCAGCACCGAGAATCCTTGTGACCGGCGGCCTGGGCTTCATCGGCCGCCACCTGATCGAGCGCCTGCGCGTCGACCTCCCGGCGGCGACGATCGCCGTCTACGACGGGAGGATTTCCTACGAGCCGGATGCAGGCATCGCGTCTGAGGAGAGGCGGCAGCGCGAGCGCCGGGTGCGGGAGGAAGCCGACGTATTCGTCGGCGACCTGCTCGACCCGGCGGAGATCATTCGTGTGACCCGCCTGCTTCGCCCGACCCACGTGGTTCACCTCGCGGCGGTCCCAATCGCTTCGCTGGCGAGCGAACGGCCACGCTGGGTGGTTGAAATGAACGTCGGCGGCACGCTGAGCCTGCTTCAGGCTCTGAGCTCGGTGAGCGCAACGCTGCGCCGTTTCGTCTTCTTCTCCTCCAGCTTCGTGTACGGCCACTTCAAGACCGAGCCGATCGGGGAGGATGCTCCCTGCGCGCCGATCGATCTCTACGGGGGCAGCAAGCTCGTCGGCGAGCAGCTCGTGCGAGCCTTCTGCGGTCAGACGGGAGCGGAGTCGGTCGTGATCCGCCCGTCTGCCGTTTACGGGCCCGAAGACACCAACCGCCGGGTCATCCAACGCTTCGTCGAGGCAGCGTTCGACGGCCGCGCCCTGCGCATCCACAGCAACGCCTCGCCGCTCGACTTCACCTACGTCGGCGACCTTGCCGCCGGCGCATCCCTCGCCCTGAGAGCGACGGCTGCGCGCGATCAGGTGCTCAACCTCACCGCGGGTGGCTCCCACTCGCTCGATGAGGTCGTCCGGCTCCTTGGCGGGCACTTCCTGGACCTGAAGACCCAGCGGGTGGAAGGGGGCGCGGCAACGCCGCGTCGGGGACAGCTCGACATCACCCGCGCCCGAGAGCTGCTTGGGTACCGACCGCAATACGCCCTCGACGAGGGGCTCTCGCTGTACGTCGAAGACCTCGCTTCTCGCCGCGAAGGCCTCGCCCCCCCTGCGTCTGCAGCGACGGGGTTGGGGGCCTGATGACCGACAACGCAGTGGCGGACGTGCCGCTCGCCCGGCCGGAAATCACCGACTCAGAGGAGCGCGCGGTGATCGAGGCCCTGCGGTCAGGGTGGGTGAGCGAGGGCCCGGAGGTGGCGCGCTTCGAGCAGAGCTTTGCGGCGCTCGTCGGCACCCGTCACGCCGTGGCGGTCAACTCCTGCACGTCCGCTCTGTTCCTGACCCTGTTGGCCTCGGGCATCAAGGGGGAGGTCCTGGTCCCGAGCTACACCTGGGCGGCGACCGCGAATGCCGTCGTCGCGGCGGGCGCGACCCCGGTGTGGGTCGACATCGAGGACCGGTCCTTCGGCATGAGCCCCGCGGACGCCGCGACGAAGCTCACTCCCGCCACCGAGGCGATCGTCTGCGTTCACCTGGCGGGACACGCCTGCCAGGTCGAGGCGCTCGCCGCCCTTGCCGACGAGCACTCGCTCTTGCTCGTGGAGGACGCCGCGCAAACGCTGGGAGGGCTCGTCGGCGATCGCCAGGTCGGCTCCTTCGGCGTTGGCTGCTTCTCCTTCTTCGCCACCAAGGCGATCACCACCGGCGACGGCGGGATGGTGACCACGGACGACGAAGGCCTGGCGAGCGCGATCCGCCGTCGCTCCCGCCACGGCGTCGCGACCGGCTCGGTTCCATGGCACAGGGAGGCCCTCGAAGTGGGGTTCAACATGCGCATGCCAAATGTCCTGGCCGCACTGGGCCGAGCCCAGCTCGATCGCCTGGACGAGATGAACCTGAGACGCAGATCGGCCGCCGATGCCCTCACGCGTCTCCTCGCCCCCTGTCGCGACCAGGTTCGCCCACCAATCGAGAGGCCCGGGTTCACCCACGTGTACCAGATGTACCTGGCGACCCTGACGGCCGCGACGCCGCGCGACGAGCTGGTCCTGGCATTGCGACGGAGGGGCATCGAGGCATCGGTTCACTTCACCCCGGCAGTCCATCGACAGGCCGCGTATCGCGACCGCTGGGCCAGTGGCTCAGACTCGCTCCCGGTCACCGAGGACGTCTGCGAGCGAGCGGTCACCCTTCCCATCCATCCTGGGATCTCCGAAGCCGACCTTGACCGCGTGGCAGTGGCAACCGCCGACTCGCTTCAGGAGGTGTCGTCACAGTGAGCACGGCCGCGCGCGAGGACGCTCCCCGACCCGAGCAGTTGCCGGTCTTCTTTGGCGACGACCTGACTCGCATCCACGACGTCATCGAGTGGGTTCACGCCGCGGTGAGGAAAACGCACTGGGAGCCTGAGCGCGTGCGCGATCGCTACCTCAGGCGCTCGCTGGCGGAGATCCTCTCGGACGGGGACACGCTGGTCGTCGGGCCGTGCCCGGATCGAACCGCGATCGCCACGGTCCTTCTGCACCATCACGAAATCCCTTTCGAGCTGGTCATTCACGAGCGCCAGATAGCCGGCTACGGCCCTCCGACCGTTCACATGGCGCTTGAGTTCGACACGCCAGAAGGAGGGCACTGGTGCGATTTCGGTTTTCGCGAGACCCGTTTCATGGCGGGCCGGTACGACTTCGACCAATCGATCGAGGAGACGATCCAGATAACCCGGTTCGCCAGCGCGGACTTCGACCCGTTCGCGCTCTCGCTCGAGCAGGCATTCGAGCTGATCGCGCCGCAGCAGGCCCAGCTGGAGGCGAAGGTGGGCTGGTTCTGCTCCCAGCTGGAGACCGTCACCCCCGAGATGCTGGAAGAGCGGATCGCCTACGAGCCAGACCAGAGCGTGTACTGGAACGCGATCGGAACAGACCACGATGCTCCCTCGCCCTCCCCGAGCCCGGGCAAGCCCGCACCGCGATGACGCCCACGGAAGCCGCACCGGCGTTCCGCGTGGTCGATCTGGTCAAGCGGCACCCCGGCCAGGCGCGCCCCGCGAACAACGGGATGACGTTTCAGGTGGGCGCTGGAGAAGTCTTCGGGATCATCGGCGGCAACGGCGCTGGGAAGACCACGCTGATCCGCCAGATGCTCGACCTCTCACCCCCCGACTCCGGCCGGGTGGAGCTGTTCGGGCAGGAGGTTCGCTCGAGCCCGGGGCTCGTGCAGCTCCACGTCGGATATCAGGCCCAGCAAGGATCCCCGCTCCCCAACCTCCCGCTCCTGCAGGCGCTCACGGTCACGACTCGCCTTCGCGGCCTTGCGCGGCGTCACGCCGAGGCCGAGGCGAAGAGGCTCGTGGAGGTCTGGGATCTTGGGGCGTTCGCCCGCAAGCCGATGAGCCAGATGTCCGGAGGCGAGCAGCGCCTCGGCCACATCGCGCTGGCGATGGCCGGTCAGCCGCCGGTGCTGGTGCTGGACGAGCCGACCGCCGGGCTCGACCCCACCTATAGGCGCCGGACCTGGGAGGTTCTCTCGGGCCTCTGCGCTGCGGAGGGGACGACGGTCGTCCTGGTCACCCACGATGCGGTGGAGGCCGAGAAGATCGTGCAGCGGGTCGCCGTGATTCGCGAAGGCGCGGTCGCGGCGGTCGGGCGGCCCGGCCAGCTGCTGAGAACGCTCGGCGAGCGGCTGCGGCTCGAGGTCTCGTTCGACCCAACCGTCCCGCCGCCGCTCCCGTCCGGGCTGGAATGGCACACAAGAGCCGCCGACCGGTTCGTGACCCTGCTGAAGCCCGAGGAGGTGACGGGGGCGCTCACGCAGATCGACCTGACCGCCGTCGATGGCGTCCGCCTTTACTCGGCCACGCTGGAGGATCTCTACTTCCGCTATGCCATCTCCTGAGCCCAAAGCCCTGACCGCCCCCTCGCCGGTCAACCAGCTCGTTGACCTGCTGCTGATCCAGCTCGCCAACTGGCGCTGGTCGTGGCGGGCGATGGTGGTGCTTGGGATCGCCGCGCCCACGCTCAGCGTGGCCCTGTTGAGCCGGGTGGTCGGCGACCGGCCGGACGACTTCCTACAGGCGCTGCTGGCCGGCAATGTGGTGCTCGCGCTGATGTTCGAGAACCAGAACAAGGTCGCCAGTCACTTCGCCTATATGCGCGTCACCGGCACCCTCACCTTCTTTGCCGGGCTGCCGATCCGGCAGAGCCTCGTGGTCGCCGCCACCGCCCTCGCCTTCTTCGTGCTCTCCATTCCCGCGTTCGCCTGCACCGCGCTCCTGGGGGCGGCGCTGCTCGACATCACGCTCCACCCCAGCCCCCTCCTCATCGTCGTCGCCCCCTGCGTCGCCATCGCCGTCTCGGGCATCGGGGCAGTGATCGGGGCCAGCGCCCGCAGCTTCGAGGAAGTCGGCTCGCTTGCGTTACTGGTCAATCTGGTCCTCCTTGCGGCCGGCCCCGTGATCGTGCCGGCGAGCCAGGTTCCGGATCTGGTCGACGCGATTGGCCATCTCAATCCAGCGGTCTACGCCGCCTCGGCGCTGCGACAGGCGCTGTTCGGGCCGGTCACCGACCAGGTCATTGTCGACCTTGCCGTTCTCGCCGCCGTCGGGATCGGGACGATGGTCATCGCGAGCGTGGTCCTACGACGGCGAATGCGATGACGGCGGATTGGCTGGCGCCGCGAATCAAGCTCTGCGGAATCTCCTCCACACACGATCTCGCCGTGGCGGTCGAGGCCGGCCTGGACGCGATCGGCGTGATCGTGGGAACGAGTCACGTCGCCGAGGACAGCCTCAGCGTCGAGGCAGCGGCGAGGCTGCTGCCGGGGGTTCCAAAAGGCACCGTGACGGTGCTGGTGACCCATCTCCGGGACCCCGGCTCGATTCTCGAAATCGCGGAGCTGCTCGATGTCACGACGATCCAACTGCACGGCTGCCCCTCCGCCAAGGCGATGCGCCAAATACAGGCCCGCAGCGGGGGTCGAAACGTGACCCGGGCGATCCACGTCAACGCGCCGGAGCCAGAGAGCGAAGCCGCGACTTTTGCCCCCCTTTGCGACGGCATCCACCTGGACACCCGCACCGCTAGCCGCCTCGGCGGCACCGGCCAAACCCACGACTGGTCGATCAGCGCCAACATCGTCGATCGACTCCACCGGCGAGGTTGCCCGTGCATCCTCGCCGGTGGCCTGACGCCAGACAACGTCGAAGCCGCGATCAGGACGGTGAGGCCCTACGGCGTGGACCTCAACTCCGGTGTGGAGAGCGCGAGGGGTGACAAGAGCCGAGCGCTCGTTCATGCGTTCGTCAAGCGAGCAAGGGAATGCGCCCGGCCGATCGGGCCCGGGTCCCTCGACTCGGACCCCCTGGGCTGCCGCTGATGCGAGTCCTGCAGCTGCTCTGCCAGCTGAACCTCGACTCCCACTGTGGAACGCCGGCACACGTGGTCGAGCTGAGCGAAGCGCTGACCCGAGCGGGGGTCGACGTCACCCTGGTCGCAGGTCGGGGTGAAGACCGCGGTCGGGCGCGACAAATCGATCGCAGTGGAATCCGACTGGTGGAGTTCGAGTATGAGGACCTCGCCAGCTTCTCAGCATCCCTGCGCAAGCGATCAGCCCTGATGCGAGGCCTGACCAACGCGCTGGAGGCGGCACTGCCCCTGGTCGCCTCCGAGCCAGCTCCCGTCCTGCACGCGCACGATCTACCCCATGGCCCCTGGATCGCCGAGGTCATCGACCGTCATGCTCGGACTCCGTTTCTGACCACCAGTCACGGGGCAGACCTCGAGCAAGCGGTCGGGGACGCCGGCTACCAGCGACTGCTGACACGCAACCGCTACGGCAGCCACCTGATCGGCGTCGGCCCCCACCTGCAGCCGCAGCTCGAGCGCTACGCGAAGGGCTCGCGGGTCGGCTACATCCCCGGCGGAGTGGACGCTCAGAGGGCAGCGGGACCCACCCGGCCCGAGCGCGGCGCCAGGTCAGGCCTGCTCTACGTGGGTCGGCTGGCACCGGAGAAGGGCGTGTTGGAGCTCCCGGAGATCTTCGCTCGGGTCTGTGAAGAGCTCCCTGACAAGCACCTGACCATCGCCGGCGACGGCCCCCTCAAGGAGCTGCTGACGCAGCGGCTCGCCGCCCGCGGCCTCGACCAGCGAGCGCGCATGCTCGGCTGGCTGCCGGAGGAGCGCGTCACCGCCCTGATGCACACCGCGGAGGTGCTTGTGTTCCCGAGCCGCTGGCCAGAGCCCTTCGCGCGGACGCTGCTGAAGGCCGCTGTCGCTGGGCTTCCCACGGTCACGCGCGACCTGGGAGGCAACGCCGAGATCCTTGGCGAGGGCTACCCCGGCCTGCTGCCCGCGAGCGCGACGAGCGCCGACCTCGCCACTGCCGTGAAGGCGACACTGGGCTCTGCCGAGAAGCGAGCCTCGGCAACGGAGTCAGCTCGCCTGCGCGCGACCGAGAGGTTCGGCTGGGACGCCATCGCCTCCTCCTACTTGGATCTCTACGAGGAGTGCCTGGAGGGCTGTCCGAGTTAAGCGGTCTCGATCAGCTGCAGGACGAGCATGGTCGCGTAGCACCCTGGCGGGAGATAGAAGTGACAGGCGCAGTCCCAGTCTTCATCGACCCGGTGAGCCTCGCCGAAGGTGACGTGGGCCTGCACGACGGTTGCCCGCTCGTTCACTTCGCGAACCACGGCACCATCTCGCGCGCGGTATTTGGGTCGGGGCAGCGTCGGCACGTCGGCCAGGACCGCAAGTCGATCGCGCTCGCTGGCGACCATCGAGATCGAGAGGCCCTCGCGCGTCAACACCCGCGCGCCCGGGCTGCGCGACCCGATCTCGTCGGACAGCCTCTGGTTCCACAGATATGACTCGTACGCGCTCAGGTAGAACGCGACGACCCGGGCGTCAAGCGATCCGAAGTAGGCAGCCGCGTCCCGGACGGCGGCGTCTGCGTCGGTGGACTGGCCGTGCCGGAGCCAACGCAGAGCCGACTCATAGTCCTGCTCGGCCAGCGCCTGTCCGACGAGGTGGGTGACCTTGGGCTTGCCGGGCAGGCCGAACCGCTGCAGGTCGTAGTAGTTCAGGAAATGGATGGTCCGCTGCGCTTCAGAGCTGATTCGCCGACCGATCGGGTCGGGCAGGCGGCGCACCACCAAGCTGAACATGTTTCCCCCATGGGCACCCGCCCGCAAGGCGACCGGGGAGCGCCCGATCGGACGCGCGACGAGGTACGGCCCCTCAACCTGATCGGACCCGGTCGCAACCGGCGCTCCCGGGCTCGAGGAGACCGGGACGGAGACGACCTGAGAGGTGACACCGTCCTCATCCTTCAGCCCTGCGTACCCCACGTCTTCCGGAGCGACCCCGAGTTGATCGGCCAGGACCTTCACCGCTTCGAAGGTGGTCATGCCTCGCTTGGTCAGCCTCAGGAGCGAGAACTCCCCCGACTCAGACGGCAGGACAGGCACTCCGCACTCATCGACGATGAAGTCCTCGGGCCGAGACTTCAGAAGCCCCGCGACCCCACTGGACAGAACCTGCGCCGGCATCGGCTCATTGCCTCTCTGCTTTCACCTCATCATTCTGCCGCAAGAAGGCTTATTGATCAAGCAGAGTTGAGTAACGCGCGCGTTCGTTTGCGCCCGGAGTCCTGCCGTTCCGCCACCCCGTGGCCGAAGCGCACGTCGGGCAAGATCTTGTCGAGCCAGCTCGGCAGATACCAGGCGGACCGCCCGGCCAAGCGCATGAATACCGGCAACAGCAACAAGCGGACAAGGAAGGTGTCCAGCAGCACCGCGATGCCGAGGATCACACCCATCTCCTTCGGCGGTAGCGGGCCGGAGAGGGCGAAGGTGAAGAAGACGGCAACCATCACCGCGCCGGCGGCGAGGATCACGCTACCCGAGTGGGCGAGGCTGCCGACCATCGCCTGTTTTGGATCTCCGCTCAATTCCCAGTGCTCGCGGGCGGAGGAGAGCAAGAAGACCGTGTAGTCCATCGCGATCGCAAAGATCATGGCGAAGAAGAAGACCGGGCCCCAGGCGTCGAGGAAGCCCTGTGATTCGAAGCCGAGCAGGCTGGAGAGGTTGCCGTCCTGGAAGATCAGCTTGGCGACGCCGAAGGCGGCCGCCGTGGAGATCAGGTTGGCGATGACGCCGATCGCGGCGAGAAGCGGCGCCTGGAAGGCGACCAGAAGGAGCAGGAACCCGAGAGCTAGAACGACGCCGATCACGAGCGGCGTCTTCGCCGCCAGCGCCGCCTCGAGATCGTGGTTTTCGACCGCGGGGCCACCGACCAGGGAGCCCGCGGGAAGTTCGGCGCGCAGCCGATCGACCGTGGTCCCGAGCGCCGCGGTCGACGGGCCCACGGTCGGGACCGCTTCGATCAGGACGGCACCGTCGGCGCTGCCTTGGCTCGGCTTGACCATGGCGATGCCGCGGTCCTCCTCGAGCCCGGCGCGGGTCGCAGCCGCCTCAGCCTGGGTGCTCAGCACCTGCAGCGTGCCGGGGGCGCCGGGGCCGAAGGCGGCGCTGACCTGCTGATAGCCGACTCGCGAGCCGTCGGAGCCAGGCACGACCTTGATGGAAGGCATCCCGGTCTTCAGGCTCAGAACCGGCAGCGCGAGGGCGAGCAGCACGACCAGCGCCAAGCCGCCGAGGAGGACCGGCCGACGCCACAGCAGCTCGCCCCAGCGGGCGAAGCGCTGCGAGCGATGCTCGCCGCGGTGGACCCAGGGCAAGCCGACCCTGTCGACCCGCGGGCCGAGCTTGGCCAGCACCGCCGGCAGCAGCGTCAGCGTCGCCGCCAGCACGAAGAGGACGGAGATCATGATCCCGAGCGCCATCGAGCGGAAGGCCGGGCTCGGGACCAACATCACCGCCGAGAGCGAGATCAGCACCGTGATCGCGGAGAAGAGGACCGCCTTGCCGGCGGTGTCCATCGTCGTCTCGACCGCTGCGATCGGATCTTCGACGGCGCCGAAGAGCGCGTTGCGAAAGCGCATGACGATGAACAGGGCATAGTCGATCCCCAGCGCCAGGGCGAACATCAGGGCGAAGTTCATCGCCCAGATCGAGATCGGCGAAAGCAACGTTCCCAGGTAAAGGACGCCGGCGGAGGCGATGAGGCCGATGATCGTCAACATCAGCGGCAGCCCGGCGGCGACCAACGAGCCGAAGGCGAGGACGAGGATCGCCAGGGTCACCGGCCAGGAGATCAGCTCGGACTTGATCATCGCGTCGCGGTTGGCTTCGTTGAAGTCCGACCACATGCCGGCGGCGCCAGTCAGGCTCGCTTCGACCCCCGGAGTCGCGACCGTGGCGACCTCGTCCTTGAGGTCGTCGGCGGCGGCGACCATCTCGTTCGGCCCCGAACCCGCGGTGCCGACGACGATCGCAGTGTGGCCGTCGCGGGAGATCGACCCGCTGGCGGCCGGCGCGACGACCGTGCGCACGGCGTCGTCGGCGGAGAGGACACGTTCGACCTCCGCGACGGTGCGCGCGAAGGAGGGATCGCCGACCGTAGCGGTCGGCGAATGCACGGCGACCTGGAGCGCGTAGGAGCCGGCACCGCCGAAGCCGCGGTCGACCTGCTCGCGAACCTTGACCGACTCCGCTCCGTTGGCCTGCCAGCCGGCGCCAGAGAGCGCCGTCTCAACCCGCGGGGCAAGGAGTCCGAGCACGACCGCCAGCACCGCCCAGGCCGCGAAGACCCGGCCGCGATGGGTGGCGGCGTAACGCCCGAGGCGCCCGATCGGTCCGATCCCGCTCATATTTTCCTCGCTATGCTCTTTCACAAGTTTAACGTTGTAACAACTAAACAGTTGTGGAGTTGATCCTAGCATGGCACTTAAAAGTCCAATTGGCAGCGAGGCGGCGGAGCTGATCGCGCAGCGCTTTCGTGCGCTCGCCGACCCGACCAGGCTGCGCGTTCTCGATCACCTGAGCAGCAGCGGCGGCGCCTCTGTTCGGGAGCTGACGGAGGCGTTGGAGACCTCCCAGCAGAACGTCTCCAAGCACCTCTCGACGCTCCGGGCCGAGGGCTTCGTCGCCCGTGACCGGAGGGGAAACAGCTCGATCTATCGGATTTCCGACCCCGGCGTGCTTGATCTTTGCGAGCGCGTCTGCGGCGGCATCGAAGCCCAGCTGGCGGAGCTGGAGGCGGCACTGCAGGGCTAGGCGGTCGCGGCTCCTCCGCACCGATCAGTGCGGCCTTCCCCCGATTGCTTGGGCGCGGACGGGTTTTAGCTTGCTCCAATGAGCGAGCGCGAGACGGTCACGACCGACGACAGCCGCCGGCCACTGCTTGAGGCCCGCAGCCTGAGCAGGAGCTTCGGCAGCGGAGCGACCGCGGTGCGGGCACTGCGCGACGTCGATCTGTGCGTCGCCGAGGGCGAGATGGTCGCGATCATGGGTCCCTCGGGCTCGGGCAAGAGCACCCTGCTGCACATCCTCGGAGCCCTTGATCGCCCCGACGGTGGCTCGGTGGCGATCGACGGTCGCCGCTATGACGACCTTGACGATCGCGAGCTGACCAAGCTCCGTGGCGAGGTCTTCGGCTTCGTCTTTCAGTTCTTCAACCTCCTCCCCACCCTCTCGGCCGCCGAGAACGTGCTGGTGCCGGCGCTGGTCAACGGCGAGCGCCCTGGCCAGTACGGCGAGCGGGTGGATCTGCTGATGGAGAAGGTGGGGCTCGGAGAGCGCGCCGCCCATCTGCCGACCGAGCTCTCCGGCGGCGAGCAGCAGCGGGTCGCGATCGCCAGGGCGCTGCTGCGACACCCGCGCCTGGTCCTGGCCGATGAGCCGACTGGCAACCTCGACTCCAGTGCCGGCGCCACCGTGATGGGCCTCCTGCGCGAGGTCGTGGACGAAGGCCAGACCGTGGTCATGGTCACCCACGATCCCGGTGCCGCCGCCCTCGCCGACCGTGTCGTCTTCCTCCGCGACGGCGCCTTCGTCGGCGAGGTCCCCGGCGGTGACACGGGTGCCGTGATCGATGCCTTCCGCGAGGTCGAGGCCGGAGGCGGCGAGCTGCAGCGAGCGCTCACGTGAGCTCCGCGCCCCGCCCGCGCGGCGTTCGCCTGCACGGCTTCGCCGGGATCGGCGCCCGTTCGTTGCGCACGCGGCCTCTGCGCTCGGTCCTGACCACCGCGGGGATCGTGCTCGGGGTCGGGATGGCCTTCGGCGTGCTGGTCTTGGTCAGCACGATTCACTCCAGCTTCAGCAATCTCTTCGACGCGATCTACGGCAACACCAGCGTCATCGTCTCGGGCAAGAACATGGTCGGCTCGGTCCCCGAGGAGACGCTGCCGAAGGTTCAGCGGGTCAAGGGGGTGCAGGCCGCGGTCGGCGGCGTGAACGGCATCTTCCGCCTGATCGACGAGGGCGGCGAAGCACGCAGCGGCGCCAACACGACCCTTTTCGTCGGCGGCGTCGACCTCGCTGCTGCGGATGCCAGCGGCAGCGAGGTGGTGGCCGGGCGCGAGCCCGCCTCGGCGAGGGAGATCGAGCTCGAGGAAAGCTGGGCGGCGGGCGAGGGCGTCACGGTAGGCGACCGACTTCACCTGGCGACCCCGGCTGGGCCGGTCTTCCTGCGCGTTTCCGGCATCTACAAGCTCAGCACCGGACTTGACCTCGGCGGCTACGGCACGGCGACGATGGGCGCCGCCGCCGTTCGCGAGCTGACCGGCAAAGAGGGAGTCTGGGACGAGATCAACGTGATCGCCGCCGACGGGGTGGCGCCGGCCTCCCTTCAGCGCCGGATCGCCGCGGTCGTCGGGCCGGGCGTGGAAGTGACGACGCCGAGCGCTCGCGGCGAGGACGTGAACGAGCAGCTCGCGGGGCTCGACATCGTCCTCTACTTCTTCTCGGGGATGGCGATCTTCGTCGGCGCCTTCCTGATCCTCAACTCGTTCAACATGACCGTCCTGCAGCGGATGCGCGAGATCGGCACCCTTCGCGCGCTCGGCGCCTCGCGGCGGCGGGTGGCGAGCTCGGTGGTCGGCGAAGCGATGATCCTCGCCCTCGCGGGCTGCCTGCTCGGCCTCGGGCTCGGGCTCGGGCTCGCCGAAGTGCTGGCGGCGGCGATGCGGAGCTCCTTCGGGCTCCCGGTCGCCTCGCTCGACGTGACCGGCGCCGCGGTGATCATCGCCGTCGCCGTGGGCCTGCTGGCGACGCTCGCCGGATCCCTCTACCCGGCGCTTCGCGCCGGGCGAGTGGCGCCGATCCGGGCGCTGACGGGGGCCGGCGCGGCCGAGCAGACCCCCGGCCTGCGCCGCCTTCTCGTCGGTCTCGTCCTCTTCTTCCCCGGCCTCGCGATCGGCGGTCTCTTCTGGTTCTCAAACCAAAGCGGCGGCACGCTCTCGGCCCTGGTCGGAGTCGGCTCGACGATGGTGATGTTCGTCGGGATGGTGCTGCTGGCGCCGTTTGTGGTGATGCCGTTGATCCGCCTGCTCGCCGCCCCGGCGCGGGCGCTGATGCCGGCCGAGGGTCGGCTCGCGGCCGACTCGCTGCGGGCAAATCCGCTGCGCACCTCGGCCACCGCGGCGGCCCTCGTCGTGACCCTCTCCGTGGTCGTCGTCAACTCGATGCTGAGCGCCAGCTTCGTCGGCTCCATCAACGACGAGCTCGACGCTCGCTTTGCCCGCGACCTCACCGTCCAGCCCGCCGGCTACAGCGAATACGGACCGCCGATGAGCGGCATCGACCCGAGCCTGCGCGATCGGATCGCCGAGCTGGCGGCCGCGGGCACGGTGACGCCGCGGCGGATCGTGTACACGACCCACCTCCCAGGCAGCGACGAACAGGGGCTGTTGACCGCGGTCGACCCCGGAAGCTGGCCGCGGGTCGACGGCAGCGACTACGAAGGCGCAAGCGTCAGCGAAGCGATGGCGGGGCTGGCGGCGGGCGGGGCGATCATCGGCAAGGGCCTTGCCGATGACAGTGGCCTGCATGTCGGCGACACGCTGCCGCTGCGGGGCCCCGCCGGCACCGCCCGGGCGCCGATCGTGGCGACGGTCGACACCCTGGAAGCCAACGGCAACCTCGTCACTCTCTCCCTGGGGACGATGAAGCGCGTCTACGGGATCGAGACCGACTCGGTGCTCGCCCTCAGCGCCGCCTCGCCCGGCCAGCGCGAACTGCTGGGGACCGAAGTCTCGCGCCTGCTCGCCGACGACTACCCCGGCTTCGAAGCGGTCTCCAACGAGGAGTTCAAGCAGCAGTACACCGAGCAGATCAACCAGCAGTTCGCCTTCTTCAACGCGATCATCGGCATCGCCGTCGTCGTCGGGCTGCTGGGAATCATCAACACGCTCTCGATGTCGGTCCTCGAGCGCACTCGTGAGATCGGCGTCCTGCGGGCGCTCGGCGGATCGCGCTGGAGGATCCGCCGCACGATGCTCGACGAGAGCCTTTTGATCTCACTCGCGGGGAGCATCGCCGGCATCCTCGCCGGCCTCACGGTGGGGGTCGTCTGGTTGATCTCGATCCGCGAGAGCACCCTCGTCGGTCTCGAGCTGCGGATGCCGACCGGCATCCTGCTCTTGATCGCGATCCTCGGGGTCGTGATCGGCACGCTGGCGGCGATCCTGCCGGCCCGCCGAGCCGCGCACCTCGATCCGCTGGAGGCGCTCACCTATGAGTGATCAGAAACGGGCCTACGACGGCCGGTCATCGCCGACCTCGAGGACCGCCGCTCCGCGGAAGCGCCCCGCTCGCAGATCTTCCAATGCGGCGTTCGCTTCCTCCAGCGGATAGGTCGTGACCTCGGTCCGGACCGGGACCTGCGGCGCCAGCGCGAGGAACTCCTCTCCATCGGCACGGGTCAGGTTGGCGACCGAGCCGAGGCTGCGCTCCTCCCAGAGGATCTCGTAGGGGAAGGCGGGGATCTCACTCATGTGGATCCCGGCGCTGATCACCCGCGCGCCCTTGGCCGAGGCCCGCAGCGCCGTCGGCATCAGCTCCCCGGCGGCGGCGAAGACGATCGCGCCGTCAAGCTGCTCGGGCGGAAGCTCGTCCGAGGCCCCCGCCCACTCGGCGCCCAGCGAGCGGGCGAACGCCTGTCCCTCGCTGTCGCCGCGGCGGGTGAAGGCGAAGACGCGGCGACCTTCGTGGACGGCTACCTGGCAGAGAATGTGGGCGGAGGCGCCGAAGCCATAGAAGCCGATCCGCTCCGCCTCGCCGACCAGGCGCAGCGCCCGGTAGCCGATCAGCCCGGCACAGAGCAGCGGCGCCACCGCCTGGTCGGACATGTTGGACGGGATCGGGAAGCAGAAGCGCTCGTCGGCGACCGTCGCCTCGGCGTAGCCGCCATCGAGGTCATAGCCGGTGAAGCGGGCGTTGTCGCAGAGGTTCTCCCGGCCGCTGGCGCAGTAGCGGCAGCTGCCGTCGGTCCAGCCGAGCCAGGGAACGCCGACCCGCGTCCCGAGGGCAAAGCGCTCGGCCCCCGCGCCCGCCCCGACCACGCTGCCGACGATCTGGTGGCCTGGGATGAGCGGCAACTTCGGGTGCTTGAGCTCGCCGTCGAGGATGTGGAGGTCGGTGCGGCAGACCCCACAGGCGCGGACGTCGATCAGCACCTGGCCTGGGCCCGGCACGGGGGCGGGGCGCTCGGCGAGCCGCAACGGCTCACCGGCCCGCTCGAGGACCATCGCGCGCATCGCTCAATGATTGCGCGCCGGCGCCTGCTCAGCGCGGGCCGCCCGCCGCCGCGGGCGCCATCGAGCGGTTGACCTCGGCGAAGAAGTCGGTCATGTAGCGGCCGACGATCTTGCCCTCGCCCGACCCCCACGGCGGCTCTGCGGTCAGCGAGGAGGCTTCGCCGTGCCCGCCGCCAATCCATCCCTGCAGGTAGCGGGGCTCCTCCCCGGTCCACAGCACGCCACGCAGGACCGGGTCGAAAGGCCGGGGGTCGATCTCGACCCCGACGTCGGCCGCGATCGCTTCGGCGATGACGTCGGCCTGCTGGGTGGCGATGCCGCCCTGCTTGACCGGGAAGTTGGTCACGTCGCCGGCCGCGAAGATCCGTTCGCGCTTGAGGACCCGGCAGTGCTCGTCGATCGCGATGAAGCCGTCGGGGTCGTGCAGGACGCCGCGGATCCGCCGTCCCTCCAGTTTCGGCAGGCTGACGACGGCGTCGACGTCGAAGTGGTCGCCGGGCACCGTGCGGAGCTGGCCGTTCTCGAAGCGGACGGGATGGGTCCCTTTGACGACCTCGATCCCGCGTTCGGCGAGCAGCGCGCCCATCAACTCGCTCACCCGGCGACCGAAGATCTGCAGCGGCGCGTCCTCGGGGGTCACCACGGTCAGCTTCACATCGTGGACCCCGGCCTTGGAGAGCTCGGACTCGGCGAGGAGCGCCAGCTCATACAGCGGCAGCGCCCAGCTCTCGACCCCGGGCATGGTGAAGGCGAGACTGTGGATCTCGCCGCTGCGCAGGCGGCCCATCACCTTCTGGACGTCGAGCTCGTCGGCAATTCCCCAGAAGGTGATCGCGCCCGGCAAAGGCCAGAGCAGCTGGGCCCCAGAGGCAACGATCAGGTAGTCGTAGGAGTGACGCTCTCCGTCATGGGTCGTCGCCAGGCGGGCCACGGTGTCGATCGAGGCGATGCTGTCGAGATGAAAGCCGGCCCCGCAACGCGCGGCCAGGTCGCCGAGGTCATAGCGCGCCACGTGAGCGGTGCCGTAGGGCTCCCCGACGGCGTAGGGCCGGTAGACGAAGTCTCGGCGCGGCGAGAAGATCCTCACGTCAACCCGGTCCCCCGCGAGATCGCGCAGCGCCAGCGCGGCCTCGATTGCGGCGACACCACCACCGGCGATCAGCACTCGGTTCCTCAACGTCAACGCCTTTCCACGAAGTCGGTTGCTCGGGTCTCTGCACTCTGGCGCCGATGCCCGCGCCTGCCATCCGCGGATCACCCTGCGATCGGGTGCGGCATAACCCCGATGGCAGCGGGCCCGAGCAGGCATACCGTGGGGCCTGTGAGTTGCGAGCGTTCTCCTGATTGAGCGAGGCCCACGGTGTCGGGTCTCGCTCAATTCGCTCTCGCAATCGCAGTCGTCTTCGCCGTCAACCTCCTGCCCGCCTTCGGACCCCCGACCTGGGCCGTCCTCATCTTCTTCAGCCTCAACTTCGACCTGCCCGCAGCGCCCCTTGTCCTCTTTGGGGCGCTCGCGGCCGCCTCCGGGCGCTTTCTGCTGGCGCAGGGCTCCAGGCGCCTGCGACCCCGCTTCTCACGCGAGCGAATCGCCCACATCGACCGCATCCAGGCGGCCGCCAGCGCGAACCGGCGACGAGCGCTTGCGGGCCTCGCGCTCTTTGCCCTCTCTCCCGTCCCCTCCGGTCAGCTCTTCGTCGCCGCCGGCCTGATGACGGTGCCGCTCGTGCCTCTGACCGTGGCCTTCTTCTGCGGACGGCTGGTCTCCTATTCGATCTACGTCGGCGCTGCCACTGTCGCCGAGCAGAGCCTCGGCTCGATCGTCACCGAGGCGCTGACCTCGCCGCTCGGCCTCGGCTTGCAGGTGACGATGCTGATCGGGCTCGCCGCGCTCGCCGGTGGCGTCCGGCCAGGCGGCGGCGGTCGAGATTCCACCACCCCCTCACTGTGGAACTTTCCGGATGGCGGACGAGACGACCGAGCCTAGGCTCCTCGAGTGCCGCGCACTTCGAGAAAGGACCTAGACGATGCGTTTGCTCGTTGGCTTGGATGACCGTGAGGGTGGAAGGGACGCGTTGGAGTTGGCACGCGTCCTCGGCAGCGGGGAAGACGTGAGTGCCCTGGTCGTCACCGCCCTCTTCAGCGGGCCGCTGCCGATGGAGTACGCCCTGCTGCCAGAGCAGGAGCGCCATGAGGCGGAGCCCCTCTTCGAGGAGGCGCGCGAGAAGCTCGCCGGGATGGACGTCGAGACGCGCGCCTACGGCGGCGGCTCCCCGGCCGGCATCCTGACCACCCTCGCCGAACGCGAGAGGTTCGACGCGATCGTCGTCGGCTCCCCTCACCGCGGCGCCTTCGGTCGGGTGATGATCGGCAGCGTCGCCAGCAGCCTCCTCAACGGCGCGCCGGGAGACGTCGCGGTCGCGCCAAGGGGCTATGCGGCGACCGAGCACGACTCCTTGCGAATGATCGCCGTCGGCTACGACGGCTCGCCCGAAGCCAAGGGCGCCCTGCGCCGAGCCGAAGCACTGGCGCAACGCTCGAACGCCCAGATCGACCTGATGACCGTGGTGGCGCCGCCGAAGGCCGTGCCCGTGATGGTCCCGGGGGCCTACACGCCCGCCTATCCCCCCGAGCCCGACAAGGTCATGGCAGAGGGCCTTGCCTCCGTCGACCGGACCCTCGCCGCCAATCGAACCCGTCTCGACGGCGATCCGGCGACCGAGTTGGCCCGCGCCTGCGCGACCGGGGTCGACCTCCTGGTCGTCGGCTCGCGGGGGTACGGCCCGCTGGCCCGAGCCCTGCTCGGCTCGGTGTCGCGGCCGCTCGTGAAGAAGGCGCCGTGCCCTGTTCTGGTCGCGGCACGACCGCGATGAGGCATACCGGGATCCACTGTCGATCCGGTGCCCCACTTCAGCCAACCGGCCTGTCTTGAGCACGACCCGCTCGCTCCCTATCGGGAGCCCTGATCCCGTGGCTCGGCCCAAGTTCGTGCAGATCCCCTCGCACTCGCTCGAGCGCTTCGAGCCGCTTCTCGGCGAGCGCTACCGAGAGGTGTTGGAGGTGGCCGAGCGGGCGCGGCGCCACTACCGCGGCCGGGCGATCTGGCACGTCAGCTCGACCCTGCGCGGCGGCGGCGTCGCCGAGATGCTGCGCTCGCTGCTGCCCTACGTTCGCGGCGCTGGCATCGACACTCGCTGGGTGGTGCTGCGCGAGAGCGATCAGTTCTTCGCGCTGACCAAGCGCATCCACAACAACCTCCACGGCGATCCCGGTGACGGTGGTGAGCTCGGCATCAACGAGCGTCGCACCTACGAGCGCTCACTGGCGATGAGCGCCCGACACTTCGCGCTCCTCCTCCAGCCCGGAGACGTCGTCTTCCTGCACGACCCGCAGACCGCGGGGCTGGTCGCCCAGGCACAGGCTGCCGGGGCGACGGTGATCTGGCGTTGTCACATCGGGGTCGATCAGCCCAACGCGGTGGCGCTCGCGGCCCAAGACTTCCTCCATCCCTACGTGCGTCACGCCGACGCCTGGGTCTTCTCGCGCGCCGAGTACCTGTGGGCGGCGCTCGAGCAGGGGCGCGAGTGGACGATGGCGCCGTCGATCGATCCCTTTTCCCCGAAGAACCAGGGGCTCGACGCGGCAGTCGTGGAGGCCATCCTCGGGGCGATCGGGCTGGACGCGCGAGCACCGTCGAGGCCGCCGACCTTCACCCGGGCGGACGGGACTCCAGGGCGGATCGAGCGCAGCGCGGAGATCCTTCAGGCCGAGCCCCTGCCCGCCGACGCTTTCGCCGTCGTCCAGGTATCGCGCTGGGATCGGCTGAAGGACCACCGCGGCCTGATGGATTGCTTCGCGGGCCACCTCGGCGGCGCCGACGCTCACCTCGTCCTGGCGGGGCCGGCGGCCGGGGCCGTCGCCGACGACCCGGAGGGCGCGAAGGTCTGGAGCAGCGTGCGCTCGGCGTGGCGTGACCTCCCCGACCCGATCCGCCGCCGGGTCCATCTCGCAAATCTGCCGATGCATGACCTCGACGAAAACGGGGCGATGGTCAACGCACTGCAAAGGCGCGCCGACGTCGTCGTGCAGAAGAGCCTGGCCGAGGGCTTCGGGCTGACGGTCGCCGAGGCGATGTGGAAGCAGAAGCCCGTCGTCGCCAGCCGCGTTGGCGGAATCCAAGACCAGATCGAGGACGGGGCGAGCGGCATCCTGGTCGAGCCGACCGATCTCGAGGCCGTCGCCGACGCGATCTCCGCGCTGCGCGAGGACCCCGCGGCGGCAGCGGCGCTCGGTCGCCGCGCCCGCGAGCAGGTCGTCGCCCGCTACCTCGGGCCCTCGCGACTGGCCGAGTACGCGGAGCGCCTGCAGGCGCTGGAGGGGGATGCGCGGTGAGCGCCACCCACACGGCCAATGGCGCCCCGGACGCCACGCTGCTCGACGGCTCGCTGGTCTGCCTGCGTCGCGTGACGCCCGCGGACGAGAGCCGACTGCGTGAGTTCTTCGCGGCGCTCGACCCCCGCTCGCAGGCGTTTCGCTTCTTCTGCGGCGGCGTCGACCTCTCGCGGACCGCGCACGAGATGGCGAGGGCCGACCACGGCCGGCGCTACGGCCTGCTCGCGAGTCGCCGGCCCGGCGGTCCCGTCCTCGGGCACGGCCTCTACGTCGCGTTGGGGGACGGCCGAGCTGAAGTGGCCTTCGCGGTCGCCCACGAGCTGCAGGGGCACGGACTCGGAACGATCCTGCTCGAAGACCTCGCGGCGGTCGCCGCCGACAGCGGAATCGACACCTTCACCGCCGAAGTGCTTCCAGAAAACCACCAGATGCTCGAGGTTTTCTGCGAGAGCGGCTTCGTGGTCCAGAGCGAGGAGAAGGACGGCACCGTCCACGTGCAGATGCCGACCAGGAAGGACGTGGGGCCGCGTCAGATAGCGGAAGACCCCCAACGGCCCGGTGCCACCTCGTCAGCCGAGCAGTGGAGAGCGAGCCGGCATCAGACGTCGATCAGGCGGTGATCGAGGGCGTAGCGGGTCAGCTCGGGGCGGCTGCTGAGGCCGAGCTTCTGCTGGATGTGGGAGCGGTGGGTCTCGACCGTGCGCACGCTTAGGTCGAGCTGCTCGGCGATCTCGCGGTTGGTGTGACCCAAGGCCATCAGGCGCAGCACATCGGTCTCCCGGGGCGAGAGCAGCTGCTGGTCTCTCTTCGACGCCTTCGCGAGCCCGGCGGCAATCGCCGCCGGCAGGTACCGGCGGCCCTCGGCGGCGGCGCGGACCGCCTCGATCAGCTCCAGGTGGGCGGCGTCCTTGAACAGGTAGCCGAGCGCCCCGTCGTCCAGCGCCCTGCGGGCGAGCGTGAGGTCGCGCTCCATCGTCAGCAGCACGACCTGCGTCTCCGGGGCCAGCTCGCGCAACGCGGCGACGCGGTCGACCGCGAGCCCGTCGGGCAGGTTGACATCGAGGACGAGGACCCGCGGAGCCTGGCGGGCGAGCGCCTCTTCGACCGAGGCCAGGTCCGCCGCCTCCCCGACGACGTCGAGATCCGCCTGTCCCTCGAGCAGCGCCTTGAGCGCGCCGCGGACGACCGCGTGGTCGTCGACCAAGAAGACCGAGATCGCGCCTGCGGATTGAGGCTCGTCGCTCATCCCCAGCAGGGTAGACGCGCGCGCCTGACTGGAGGCGGGTGCCGCTGCGGATTAACCGCACCCGAGCTTGTTGCAGCGCCCGGATGGCACCGGGTCTCGACCGGATGAGGATGGGCTCACCTTGTCGGCGAAGCAACAAAGGAGCGGGTCATGGGGGAGATAGCTCAGAACGGCACCAACGGCGCCCTTGGCGTCGAGAAGCCAAAGCTCAAGCGCAGCATGGGCCTGTGGATGGCCACTGCCCTGGTGATCGGGAACATGGTCGGCTCGGGAATCTTCCTGCTGCCCGCCTCACTGGCCGCGGTCGCCGGGCCGATCTCGATCTTCGGCTGGGTCTTCACCGGAATCGGAGCGATGCTCCTCGCACTCGTGTTCGCCCGCCTGGGGCGAGCAATGCCCCGCACCGGCGGGCCCTACGCCTACGCGCGGCGGGCCTTCGGCGACTTCATCGGCTTCCAGACCGCCTGGGGCTACTGGATCGCCGCCTGGGCCGGCAACGCGGCGATCGCCGTCGCCTTCGTCGGCTACCTGGCGGTGTTCTGGCCGAACCTCGCAACCAACAACCTCCTCGCCGCTTTCGTCGGCATTGGGGTGATCTGGCTGCTCACCGCCGTCAACGTGATGGGCACCCGCGAGACCGGTGCCGTTCAGGTGGCGACCACGATCCTCAAGTTCGTGCCGCTGGCGGTGATCGGCGTGATCGGGCTCTTCTTCTTCAAGAGCTCGAACGTCACCCCGTTTGCTCCGCACGGGACCTGGAGCGCGATCTCCGCCGCGGCCCCGCTGACCCTCTGGGCATTCATCGGCCTTGAGTCGGCGACCGTCGCCGCAGGCGAGGTCAAGGACCCCGAGCGCAACATCCCCCGGGCGACGATCTACGGCACCCTTGCCGCAACCGCCGTCTACATCATCGGCACGATCGCGGTGATGGGAGTGATCCCGACGGGGGCGCTCGCCAACTCCACGAGCCCCTTCGCCGACGCCGCGGGCGTGATGTTCGGCGGCAGCTGGGACAAGGTCATCGCCCTGGTCGCGCTGGCCTCCACCTTCGGCGCCTTGAACGGCTGGATCATGCTGCAGGGGCGGGTGCCATTGGCAGCCGCCGAGGACGGCCTCTTCCCCGAGCAGTTCGCCAAGGTCCACGGCGAGCGGCGCACGCCGGTCTTCGGCCTCGTCGTCTCCTCGGTCCTGGTCTCGGGCCTGATGCTGATGAACTACACGAAGGGCCTGGTCGACGCCTTCACTTTCATCATCCTGCTGGCGACCCTGACCACCTTGGTGCCATACGCCTACTCGGCCGCGGCCCAGGCGCACCTCTACTTCACCGAACGCGAGATCTTCGAGCGCGGGCGCTTCGCGCGCGACACGATCATCGCGGCCCTGGCGTTCGCCTACTCGGTCTGGGCCATCACCGGCTCGGGCAAGGACATCATCGCCAAGGGATTCATCCTGCTGCTGGCCGGGATCCCGGTCTACGTCCTGATGAAGTGGTGGCAGGCCAAACAGGCCGAAGAACCCGCATCCGAACTGGTCCCGCCGTCCCCAACGGTTAGTTCTCCCGCACCTGTGGGAGCGACGGTGACCACGATGCGAAAGGGCTCCTGAGATGGCGCCCCCCGCATCGACTGCCAATGCCCCCGCGCCGCCCCCTGCCGGCGCGGGGGCGCCGCAGCCCCGACCGCGCCTCTGCGTCGACTCGGAGATCGGCACGCTGCGGCGGGTCATCCTCCACCGCCCCGACCTCGAGCTGCGGCGGCTGACGCCGGCCAACAAGGACGAGCTGCTCTTCGACGACGTCCTCTGGGTGAAGAGGGCGCGCCAGGAGCACGACGCCTTCGCCGACGCGCTCGCCGAGCGCGACGTCGAGGTCCTCTACCTGCACGAGCTGCTGGCCGAGACCCTGGCGAACGAGACCGCCCGCGAGGCGGTGCTCGCCGAGACGATGGCGAGCGGGGGTCTGGGTGCTCGCCTTGGCGCATCCGTCGGCAAGTGGCTGGCGGGGATGCCGGCCGCCGAGCTGGCCCAGCGGCTGATCGGCGGCATCACTCACCAGGAGCTGCCCTTCGACAGCGACTCGCTGGTCGCCCAGGTAGCCCGTCGGGACGGCTTCGTCTTGGCGCCGCTTCCCAACCACCTCTTCACCCGCGACACCTCTGCCTGGGTCTTCAACGGCGTCACCGTTCACTCGATGGCGAAGCCCGCCCGCCGCCGCGAGGCGGTCCACCTCGACGCCATCTACCGCCACCACCCGCTCTTTGCCGGCGTCGAGCACGAGGTCTGGAGCGATGGGCTCGGCGGACCCGCCAGACTGGAGGGCGGCGACGTCCTCGTGATCGGCAGCGGCTGTGTGCTGATCGGGATGGGCGAGCGGACGACGCCCGCCGGAGTCGAGCTGCTGGCGCAGCGGCTCTTTGACGCCGGTGCCGCACGACAGGTGATCGCCGTCGTGCTCCCGGCCCAACGCTCGAGCATGCACCTCGACACGGTGATGACGATGGTCGACCGCGACGCCTTCACGGTCTACCCCGAGCTGCGCGAGTCGATGATCGGGTACACCCTCACCCCCGGTCCCGAGGGCGTCAAGGTCGAGCGCGAGGAGGAGCTCTTCGCGGCGATCGCCAGGGCGCTGGAGGTCGACCGGCTGCGGCTCTTCGAGACCGGCGGCGACAGCTTCGAGGCCCAGCGCGAGCAGTGGGACGACGGCAACAACGTCCTCGCGATCGCCCCCGGCGTGGTTCTCGCCTACGAGCGCAACGTCGACACCAACACGCGCCTTCGCCACGAGGGCATCGAGGTGATCACGATCGCCGGAGCCGAGCTCGGCCGCGGTCGCGGCGGGCCCCGCTGCATGTCCTGCCCGATCGAGCGCGACCCGATCTCGAACGACGCCTAGGAGGCCGACGTGCCAACCCAGACCAAGCCCCGCTCCGCCCAGCGCGACCTCCTGCGGATCGCCGACCTCGACCGAATGCGCCTGGAAGGCCTCCTCCGCCTCGCGCAGGGGATGAAAGCCAAGCCACTGGCCCTGATCGACGCCAACCGCGGCATGGCCCTCGCCTGCTTCTTCAACAAGCCCTCGACCCGCACCCGGGTTTCCTTCGAGGCGGCTGCCTGCCGGCTCGGGATGCTGCCGATCATGCTGCGCCCCGACGAGCTGCAGCTCGGCCGCGGCGAGCCGATCGCCGACACCTCCCGCGTCCTCTCGGCCTACACGGCAGCGATCGTGATCCGCACCTTCGCCCAGGCCGAGCTGGAGGAGGTGGCAGCCGCCTCCTCGGTGCCGGTGATCAACGCCCTCACCGACCAACATCACCCGTGTCAGGCGCTTGCTGATCTGCTCACCCTCAAAGAGCATTTCGGGCGCCTGGAGGGCCTGCGGATCGCCTACGTGGGCGATGGGAACAACGTCGCCCACTCACTGCTGGAGGCGGGCGCGATGGTCGGGATGAGCGTGGCGATCGCCGCGCCCCCCGGCTACAGGCCCGACGAGGAAATAGTCGCCGACGCCGCCGAGGTCGCGGTCAAGGCGGGCGGAGCGGTGCTGGTCACCGACGACCCCGAGGAGGCGGTGCGCGGCGCCGACGCCGTCTACACCGATGTCTGGGTGTCGATGGGCGAGGACGCAGAGCGCGAGGCGCGGCTGCGCGACCTGCGGCCCTACCAAGTCAACGAGGCGCTGATGGGCGAGGCCGGCGAGGACGCCGTGTTCATGCACTGCCTACCCGCCCACCGGGGCGAGGAGGTGAGCGCGGCGGTGATCGACGGTGAGCGCTCGGTGGTCTTCCAGCAGGCGGCCAACCGGCTGCCCACCGAGCAGGCGGTGCTGGAGACCCTGATCGGCGGACGAGCGCGCTGACCGAGGGGCGCCCCCAGTTCGATCCCGAGGAGCGGATCGAACTGCTCCTGCGCGACCTGCGGACCACGCGCAACGGACTCTCCGGGAGAGAGGCCGAGCGCCGGCTGCTGAGCCACGGCCCAAACCAGCTCGAGCGCCGCGGCGGGCAGCGCTGGCCAGGACAGCTCGCTCGGCAGTTCACCCATCCGCTCGCCCTGCTGCTCTGGGGGGCCGCCGCGTTGGCGGCTATCGCCGGGATCACCCCGGTGGCGATAGCGGTGGTGATCGTGATCGTCCTCAACGCAGGCTTCGCCTTCGTGCAGGAGCGACAGGCCGAGCGCGCGGTCGAGGCGCTGCAGGGCTACCTGCCCCCGAAGGCCGAGGTGATCCGCGACGGCTGCCGGGTCACGATCGACGCGGTCGACCTTGTTCCCGGTGACCTTCTGATGATCTCCGAGGGAGGGCGGATCTCCGCCGACGCCCACATCCTCGAAGGCACGATCGACGTCGACCTGTCCACTCTGACCGGCGAGTCGGTGCCCGTCTCGCGCTCACCGCAAGCCGCCGAGGCCCACACGCCACTGCTGGCGGCCCACGAGCTCGTCTTCAGCGGCACCAACTGCACCGGGGGTGAGGCCAGGGCGCTGGTCTACGCAACCGGCATGGCAACCGAGCTCGGCCGGATCGCCGCCCTCTCCCAGCGAGTCGAGGTGGAAGAGAGCCCGCTCGAGCGCCAGGTGCGCCGCGTCGCCTGGCTGATCGCCGGCGTCGCGATCGTGATGGGGATCGCCTTCATCCCCCTGGCGACGTTCGCGGCAGGCCTCTCGGTCTCCGACTCGCTGGTCCTCGCAATCGGGCTGATCGTCGGCAACGTCCCCGAGGGTCTCTTGCCGGTGATCACGCTGGCGCTGGCGGGTGGAGTCGCCTCGCTGGTCAAGCGCGGCGCGGTGGTCAAGCGATTGAGCGCGGTCGAGACCCTGGGCTCGACCGACGTGATCGCCACCGACAAGACCGGGACCCTGACCGAGAACCGGATGAAGACGACGGGGATCTGGAGCGCCGGACGGGCGATCGACCTCGAGGACGGCGGCCCCCCCACGATCCAAGACTCCCCCCTGCTCGACCTCGCAGTCGCGATGGCCGCCTGCAACAACGCGCGCGACGGCAGGGACGGAGAGCTTCTCGGCGACCCGACCGAGACCGCGATGCTGGGGACGGCGCGGACGCTCGGCGCCGACGCCGGGCACAGGCAGGGGCGCGTGGCGGAGTTTCGCTTCGACCCGGCGCTGAAGCGGATGTCGACGATCGACTCCGAGGCAGGGCGCCTTTGGGTGAACACGAAGGGCGCCCCGGAGTCGATCCTCGAGATCTGCGATCGCCTCATGACGCGCGAGGGCACCACCGATCTCGACCAAAGCCGGCTGGCCGAGGTGCAGGCGGCCGTCGATGCCTACGCAGACGAGGGCCTCCGCGTCCTTGCCGTCGCTCGCCGCGAGATCGAGAGCGCCGGAACCACCCGCGAGCAGGCCGAGCAGGGGCTGACCCTGCTCGGGTTGGTGGCGATGCACGACCCGCCGCGGGCGGAGGTGGCACAGGCGGTAGCGCAATGCCACCAGGCCGGGATCCGGATCATCGTCATCACCGGAGACCACCCGCGAACCGCCGTCGCGATTGCTCGCAAGATCGGGATCGCGCGCAGTGGAGGCCCGACCGTGATCGCTGAGGATGAGCTGGAGCGGATGAGCGACGCCCAACTCGACGTTGCGCTTCGCGACGGCGGAGAGATGATCTTCGCCCGCTCGACGCCGGAGGCAAAGCTGCGGATCGCCGACGCCCTGCGCGCCCAGAGCCACACGGTGGCGATGACCGGCGACGGAGTCAACGACGCACCGGCGCTGCGCACCGCCGACATCGGCGTCGCGATGGGGCGCTCAGGGACCGACGTCGCCCGCGAGGCATCGACGATGGTCCTCACCGATGACAACTTCGCCACGATCGTCTCCGCGATCGCGGCGGGCCGGCGGATCTACGACAACATCCGCAAGTTCATCCTCTACATCTTCGCCCACCTGACTCCCGAGCTGGCGCCGTTCATCGTCTTCGGATTCGGCGGCGGCGCGATCCCCCTGCCACTGACGGTGCTGCAGCTGCTTGCCGTCGACGTCGGCACCGAGACGCTGCCGGCACTTGCGCTTGGGCGCGAGAAGGCTGAGCCGGGAATCATGCGGCGCCCACCGCGCCCGCGTTCGCAGAGCATCATCACCCGCTCGATGCTCGTCCGCGCCTGGCTCTTCCTCGGGCTGATCTCGGCGGCCTTGGGCATGGGCGCCTTCTTCTACGTTCTGACCCGCTCGGGGTGGCGCCCGGGTGAGCCCACCGGCGCCGGTAGCCCCTTGCATCACGCCTACCAACAGGCGACCACGATGACCTTCCTCAGCATGGTCGCTTGTCAGGTCGGCACCGCCTTCGCCGCTCGCACCGAGCACGCCTCACTGCGCTCGATCGGCGTCTTCAGCAACCCGTTGCTGCTCTGGGGCGTGGCCTTCGAGCTCGCGTTGGCGGCGCTGCTGATCTACGTGCCCGTCTGCCAGGAGCTGCTCGGCACCGCCGCCCTGCCGGCGGAGGACATCCTCTTGGTTGTGCCCTTCCCGTTCATCGTCTGGGGCGCCGATGAGCTGCGGCGTTGGTCGATCAGGCGGGGCGAGCGGAAACCTGCGTCCCCGCCTCACCGCGAACTATCGCGACTGCATCCTTGAGCTGGCCGATCGCCGCACGACCATCGGTCGCCTCGACGAAGCGACATGCGGCCTCGACCTTAGGGCCCATTGAGCCGGCGGGGAAAGAGTGCTCGCGAAGCTCGGCCGGGCTGGTCTGGTGCAGCGGCCTGGCCCGATCGGTGCCCCAATCGAGCTGGACGGCGTCCACGTCGGTCAGCATCAGCAGCAGGTCGGCGTCCAGGCGCCGCGCGAGCAGCGAGGAGGTCAGGTCCTTGTCGACCACGGCCTCGATCCCCTTCATCGTGCCGGCCGGGCTGAGCGTGACCGGGATTCCCCCACCGCCGGCGCAGATGACCAATGTCCCGCTGTCCACCAGAAGGCGAAGGGTCCGCAGCTCGGCGATTGCGCTGGGCTCGGGCGAGGGCACGACGCGTCGACAGCCGTGACCGTCTCCAGCGACCGTCCAGCCACGCTCACTGGCGAGCAGATCAGCTTCCTCCCTCGTGTAGACAGGCCCGATCGGCTTGGTTGGCCTGGCGAAGGCGGGATCGTCGGGATCGACGACCACCTCGGTGAGGAGGGTGACGATGTCGCGCTCGGGCATCTCGTTGCGAAGAGCCACCCCAAGCATGTAGCCGACCATGCCCTCGCTCTCGGCACCGAGGACGTCGAGCGGGTAGGGATCGACCGCCGCGTAGGCGGCGTTCTGCAGGGCGAGCAGCCCGACCTGGGGCCCGTTGCCGTGGGTGACCACCAGCTCGTGCGCGGCGGCGATCGCCGCCAAGTCCCTGGCCGCGATCTCGACGTTTTCCTGCTGGGCCTCGGCGCCAGCCGGCTGGTCGCGTCGAAGGAGAGCGTTGCCGCCCAGGGCCACAAGGATCCGCATGGTCAGTCACACGGTGACCCACCCCGCCGTCCTGGCCATCGGGAGCTATCCACAATCCGCCTTGCGGCTCAGCCGCGGAGCCTCCTGACAAACTGCGCCTTTGATGCGCGATGCCGACTGACCAGGAGCAGATAACCGTCGTCTTGGCCGACGACCACAACGTGATCCGCGCCGGCCTCCGAAGCATGCTGGAAGCCGAGGCCGACCTGCGGGTGATCGGGGAGGGAGCTGATGCCACCTCAGCCGCGAACCTGGTCGAAGACCGGCGTCCGCGGGTTCTAGTCCTCGACCTGCATATGCCGGGCGCCGAGCCAAAGCAAGACATCCCCCGGCTCCGCGAAAGCGCCCCCGACACCGCGATCGTCGTGCTCACCATGCACAACGACCCACGCAGCGCTCGTGACCTGCTGCGCGCCGGGGCGGCGGGCTACGTGCTGAAGCAGGCTGCCGATCGGCAGCTGCGCGAGGCGATCCGAACGGCCGCCGGCGGCGGCTCCTTCATCGACCCTGAGCTCGGGGCCGCTCTCGCCAAGCTGGAGGCCGACCCGCTGGAAGACCTCAGCGAGCGTGACCTGGAGCTGCTGCGCCTGGTCGCGCTGGGCCACACCAACCGCGAGATCGGCGAGCAGCTCTTCCTCAGCGTCCGGGCGATCGAGGTGAACCGATCGAAGCTGCTGGAACGACTCGGGCTCGACTCGCGGCCGGAGCTGGTTCGCTTCGCTATCGCCAACGGCGTGATCGAGCCCGGCCCGAGCCCTGAGACGTCGTGATCTAGGCGCTGCGCACCGGCAGGCTCGCGGTGATCCGCGTGCCCCGCTCGGGCTCTGAGCTGACCTCGAGCCTGCCGCCGAGCAGCGCAACGCGCTCGCGCATTCCCACCAGGCCGCGACCGCCATTGGCAAGGCTCGAATCGAACCCGGAGCCGTCGTCCTCGATCACCACGCACAGCGCGCCGTCGACCAGGCTCGCGCGCAGACAGGCCCGCCTCGCGGAGGAATGCTTGACGACGTTGTTAAGCGCCTCCTGGGCCAGGCGGTAGACGACCCGCTCCTCCTCCCCGGTCAGCTCGGCGTCAAGCTCGATCTCCGCCGTCGCGTCAAATCCCCCGCGTGATCCGCACTCCTCGACCAGAGCCTCCAGCGCACCGCTGAGGCCGAGGCGTTCCAGGGAGGCGGGACGCAGGTCGTTGATCAGGCGACTGAGCTCGTTGATCTGACCCTCGAGCCGATCGACGGTCTGTTCGGCTGAGACGGCGATCTTCTCGGCTCGGTCCGGCGCATCGCTCTGCAGGGCCGTCGCCAAGGTGATCCGGATCGCCGCGAGCGACTGCAGGGTCTCGTCGTGCAGCTCGCGCGCCCAGCGCTGGCGCTCCTGCTCCCCGGCCTCCACCTGCTGCTGCAGGAGGTCTGACTCCACCGCCTGCGCCGTCGCCACCGCGGTCGCCGCGCTGGCGGCGAACGCCTGCAGGAGCCGCAGGTCCTCTTCGTCGAATTCGCTTCCCCCCGCTTCGCGGTCGAGCGCGAGCAGGACGCCGACCGCGCGTTCGCGGAAGAGCAGGGGGACGACGAGCGCCGCCTCCGCCCCCAGGCGCTCCCGCACCCGCGCCTCCGAGGGCGAGGAGCCGCGCTCGAGGTGCTGAGCGACCCGCTCTTGCATCGCCGCCTGGAAGACCGAGTCCTCGACCGGGATCGTCAGCTTCTCGACCTCCGGTCCGATATGCCCGGCCTGCGCAACTACCTTCAGGCGCCCTCCTTTTCGCAGCAGGACCAACAGCGTCTTCGCCTCGACCAAGGCACGGGCCCGCTTGACGATCAGGTCGAGGACCCGTTCGACGTCGGTCTCTCCGCCGACCGCGCGGGCGATGTCCACTGCGGTCTCGGCTCGGTGCAGCGCCTGCTCGATCTCGGCCTCGCGCTCGCTCAGGGTCGTGTAGAGGCGGGCGTTCTCGATCGCGATGCCTGCCCAGACAGCGAGCGTCAGGGCCGCCTCTTCGTCTTCGCCGTCGAACTCGTCCGCTCCCTTTTTCTCGGTCATGTAGAGGTTGCCGTAGACCTCGCCCCGGATCGAGATCGGAACCCCGAGGAAGGAGCGCATCGGGGGATGCCCGGGCGGGAACCCGTAGGCGTGCGGATGCTGGTTGACGTCGCGCAGGCGCAGCGGCTCGGGGTTGGCGATCAGCTCGCCCAGGACCCCCCGCCCCCGCGGCAGGTTGCCGATGTCGCGGCGGGCCTCGTCGTCGATTCCCAGGTTGATGAAGCGCTCCAGCTCTTTGCGCTCACGGTCGAGCACACCCAGCGCCGCGTACTCGGCCCCGGTCAGCTCCCGCGCCGCCTCGACCACCGACCGCAGGACCGACTCCAGATCAAGCTCGGAGAGGAGGCCGGTGCCGACGTCGATCAGCCGGCGGGAGCGATCCTCCCCGGCGCCGCCACTAGCCCGGTTAGGAGTTTCCATCCTTTGACTATCTCAGTTTGCGCTGAAAAAAAGTGAACATCGCTAAGCGGAAATATCACGGCGGTCGAACAGCCAGGCGCCGAGCCAGGCAAGCAGCGCAGCGGCAACGACGACGCCAGCAAACGCGAGTGGGTCGATCCCATCTTCGATCGCGTTTCCGTAGTACTTGAACACCGAGGCATAGCGAACTCCGGAGAGACCCGGATCGAGCTTGCCGATCAGGTCGATCACATACATCGAGACCAAGACTCCGGCAACCGCCCCGGTGACGATCGTGGTCCGCAGCGTGCAACCGCAGACGACGACACCCAGGCCGGCGAAGAGCAGGGCCAGCGGCCAGACGCTTGCGAAGCCCGCGGCCGCCGGCGCAGGCGCAAGGCCGGCGCCGGAGATGACGCTGCCCAGCATCGTCAACGCCCAGCTGACCGCCAGCACGGCGGCTAACTCGAGCGCGGTTGCGAGGAAGCCAGCGGCGCAGAGCCGCTGGCGCGAGACGGGGGCAGAGAGCACCACGTCGAGCCGGCCGCTTTCCGCGGCGCCCGCGAGGCCGCTCGCCACCGCGCGCACCGCCAGATAGCCGGCCGCAAGCGGCACGATCAGGCTCAGCATCTCAGCGTGCAGGTACTGCTCGACGTTGGACAGCTCACCGATCCCAAAGGCTTCCTTCAGCCCGGAGGGATAGCCCTGGACCGCTTTCGAGAGGGCACTTTCGACCGAAGGGAAGATGGCGACGATGAAGGCCGACATCAGCCCGATCGGCAGGCCCCAGGCCAGCACCGAGCGGCGGCGGTCGTGGAGATGGGCCGCAACCAGGGCGCGGAGCTGAGCGCTCACGCCTGCTCCTTCTCCCGGTAGTAGGCCAAGAAGACCTCCTCCAGGCTCGGATGCACGGCCTCCAGGTCGAGGACATGGCCTGGGGCAAGCGCCTTGATCACCGGGTCGATATCGCCCGCGACCGTGAAGCTCGCCCGGTCGCCTTCGATCCGCAGGCCCTCGACTGCGGGTAGCCCTCGAAGGCTCTCGAGGCCGTCGGGGTCGGCCAGCCGCACCGTGACTTTGCGGCGGGCCTTGCCAAGCAGGTCGTCCATGCGCTCGACGGCGATCAGCTTTCCCTCGCGGACGATGCCGACCCGGCCGCAAACGCGCTGGACCTCGTCAAGCTCGTGCGAGGAGATGAAGACCGCGCAGCCCCGTTCGCGCTCCTCGGCGACGAGGGCGAGGAACTCCTGCTGCATCAGCGGGTCGAGGCCGCCGGTCGGCTCGTCGAGGATCAGCAGCTCCGGCTCGTGGAAGGTCGCGAGAATCAGCCCGACCTTCTGGCGGTTGCCGCGCGAGAGATGGCCCAGGGGCCGGTCGAGGTCAGCGTGAAAGCGCCGGGCCAGCTCCTCGGCGCGGCCGCACCCGTCGATGCCGCGCAGCTTCGCCAGCAGCGCCAGCGCCTCGCGCCCACTGCTTTGGCGGCCGTAGCCGAAGTCCCCGGGCAGATTGCCGAGCCGGGCGCGGATCGCGACGCTCTCGCGCCGACTGTCGAGCCCGAACAGCCGGGCGCTTCCCCTGCTCGGGTGGATCAGGTCGAGCAAAGTCCTGATCGTGGTCGTCTTGCCGGCGCCGTTGGGGCCGAGAAAGCCGAACACCTCTCCCGCCGCCACGCTGAAGGTGACGTCCTCGATCCCCCGGTCGCTGCCGTAGAGCTTGGTCAGCCCGTCGGTCTCGATCGCGGGTGCCGCACTCACGATCGCGACCGCCTACGTTTCGGGTCGTGGATTCCAAGCACGATGGCGATTATCTCCCGCCGCCCACCGAGGCCCGCCGCCCTCCCGGCCGCCACCTCCACTGGCATCTCACCCGGCGCCGACAGGCGTTGCTGCGCACCGGTGGCTTGGCGGCCCTGCTGGCGGTGGTCGGGCCAGGCGTCCTCGCCGGCCTCTCCGACGACGACCCGGCCGGGATAACCACCTACTCGATCCTCGGCGCCAAGTACGGCTACGAGCTGATTTGGGTCCTCGTCCTCTCGACCGCGGCGCTGATCGTCTTCCACGAGCTTGGAGTCCGGCTCGGCATCGTCACCGGCAAGGGGCTGCTGACGCTGGTGCGTGAGCACTTCGGCCCGCGCGCCGCCGGCCTCGTCCTCGCCTCTCTGGTGATCGCGAATACGGGCACGCTCTGCGCCGAGTTCGCCGGGGTCGCCGCAGGGATGGACCTGGTCGCCGGCACCAGCCGCTACATCAGCGTTCCGCTGGCGGCGATCGGGGTCTCGGTCTTGGTCCTGCGCGGCAGCTTCCGCCGCATCGAGCACTTCCTGCTGGCGCTCAGCTCCGTCTTCGTCGCCTACGTGATCTCCGGCTTCCTCGCCCACCCCGACTGGGGCGCCGCGGCGAAGGGCGCCGCCGTCCCGAGCATCCCGCTCAACCGCGACGCGGTGCTGGTCGCGGTCGCGACGGTCGGGACGACCCTGGCGCCCTGGGGTCTCGCCTTCATCCAGTCCTACGCGGTCGACAAGAAGCTGACCGTCAAGGACCTGCGCTACGAGCGGGTCGACGTGATCGTCGGCGCGGTGCTGACCGGCGTCATCGGCCTCTTCGTCGTCGTCGCCTGTGCGGCGACGCTGAACGCGGCCGGGATCGAGATCAACGAGGCCCGCGATGCCGCCACCGCGCTGGAGCCGCTGGCGGGATCTGCCGCAGCGACGCTCTTCGGCCTCGGCTTCCTCGGTGCGGCGCTGCTGGCGGCGGCGATCGTGCCCCTCTCCACCGCCTACTCGATCTCCGAGACCGCCGGGCGCAAAGCCGACCTCGACGACAGCTTCGAGGAGGCCCGCGTCTTCTACCTCAGCTTCGCCGCCGTGGTGACGATCGCCGCGGCCCTCGTCCTCATTCCGGGGGTGCCGCTGATCAAGATCCTCTTCCTCTCGCAGGCCCTCAATGCGGCCCTGCTGCTGGTGCTGCTGCCGTTCATGCGCAGGCTCGGGCGCGACCGTGAGCTGATGGGCGCCCACGCCCTCGGGGCCTGGGGCCGGGTCACGACCGGCGTGGCGCTGGCGGCGATCGTCGTCTGCGTGCTGGCCCTCGGGGTGTTGGCGATCCTCTGAGCTCATACGCCGAGGACCAGGCTCAAGGCCAACATCAGCGCGGCCCCCGCCGCAACACCCACGCTGGGGGCGACGCGCGCCGGGCCCTCGTAGGCCCTGGGCAGCATCTCGACCACGATCAACGCCAGCATCGCGCCCGCGGCGAAGGCGAAGGAGACCGGCAGCAGGCCACTGACCTCTTCCACGGCGAAGAAGGCGATCAGCGCCCCGACCGGCTGCGGCGCGCTGGTCGCGACGGCGGCCCAGAACTGCCGGGCGCGCCCGAACCCCGCCTCCTGCATCGGTATCGCGACGCTGGTCCCCTCGGGGATGTTCTGGATCGCGATTGCGAGGATCACGAACAGGCTCAACCCGGCGCGGTCTGAGGCGAAGGCGGTCCCGACGGCAAAGCCCTCGGGGAGGCTGTGGACGAAGAGGACGAGGAAGACCAGGGCCGAGGTCCTCGCGCCGGGGCCGGTTCGACCCAGGAAGCCGGCGTCCGCGCTGAAACGGCCGCGAGCCCAGACCAGGAAGCCGATGCCAACCAAGAGGCCGACGAGGACCTCTGCTGGCGAGCCTTCTTCCACCGCCGGAGCCAGCAGCCCGACCACGGCCGCGACCCCCATCACCCCGCTGGCAATGCCGAGCAGGAACGGGGTAAGAGCCTTGGCGCGCGAGCCGAGCACAAAGACGGGGATCGCCCCCAGGCCGGTGGCAAGCGCCGTTCCGCAGGCGGCGAGCAACAAGATCACGACCTCTGGCATCCGTAGCCATCCTGAACTGTGGATCGGCGTCGGGCATCGGGGCCAAGCCAGAGCCCTGATGTGGGGAATTGCGGATGGCGCAGGGCACCGTCGAGCCTAGGTTGATCCGATGAGAGTGCTCGTGGGTTTCGACGGCAGCGACGGCGCCCGAGACGCGGTCAAGCTGGCCCGGTCCTTTTGCGCCTCCAAGGACGACGAAGTGCTCTTGGTCAACGTCGTGGCGCTCGGGATGCCGCTCCCAGTCTCCTACCGCCTGCTCAGCGCCAGCGAGTCGGCCGAGGCCCGCGAGCTCTTCCTTGAGCCGCGCAAGACGCTCGCCGATCGCACCGTGCAAACGCGCACCTACGCAAGCGACTCGCCGACCCACGTCATCGCAGACATCACCGAGAGCGGCGACGTCGACTTGGTCGTCGTCGGCTCCCCCCACCGCGG
The DNA here is from genome assembly GCA_036265715.1 of Solirubrobacterales bacterium. Classification (GTDB taxonomy): domain Bacteria; phylum Actinomycetota; class Thermoleophilia; order Solirubrobacterales; family 70-9; genus VAYN01. Next base: position 46,081 of record DATAON010000030.1, read on the forward strand.
CCCCGTCGGTCGAACCGTGCTCGGAAGCGTGGCCGAGGGCCTGCTGCATGGATCGTCGGTCCCGATCGCCGTCGCCCCCCGCGGTTATGCGGACCGAGGGCCGGATCGGTTCGAGGTGATCGCGGTCGCCTACGACGGCAGCGCGGAGTCGAGGCTCGCCCTCAGGAACGCCGAGGCGATAGCCGGCTCGAGCGGCGCCAAGATCCGGGTCCTCACCGTCTTCGCCCCGGCCGTGCCGATGCCGTCCGCCTTCGGCTACCCACCTCCCCTGGACTTCGACGTCGAGGGGCTGATCGCGGAGGCGCTCGGCTCGATCGACCCCGGCATCGAGGCTGAAGCCGACCGCCTCGCCGGAGCGCCGGCCAGCGCGCTCGCCGATGCGTGCGAGACCGGCGTCGACATTCTTCTCGCCGGCTCCCGCGGCTACGGGGTCCTGGGCCGCGTCTTCGTCGGCTCGGTGACCTCGGCCTTGATCTGCAAGGCGCCCTGCCCGGTCCTCGTCATCCCCCGCTGCCGCGTCACCACGGGGGATCCACACGCAGACCCGGCCCGCCAAGCCGAGCAGCAAGTGCCCGGCGCCGGGAGCAGGGCATGAACAAGGAGCTCGAATGTCCGCGCTGCCGCGCGAGCGAGAGGGCGACCTCGCCCACGTCGGTGGCCCCGGCCGAAGACCTGGCTCGCGAGGCGGGAGCGAGGATCGAGCTCATCGTCGCCGAGGACCCGGTGGTGAGTGCCGTGGAAGCTGATTTCGCCTGGGACGCACCGCGCTCCACGAGAGACGTGCTGGAGGCTGGGCTCGCCTCGGTGGTCGCCGGCTCGCGGCGACCGCTGGACCGCTTCCTGCTCGGCTCGGTCACCAAGGAGCTGATCACCGTCTCCTCCTGCCCTGTCCTCGTCGGTCCCTGCGCGGAGTAGGCCGACCGTGTACCGGAAGATCCTCGTCGGCTACGTGGACACCGCGCAGGGTCGCGAGGCGCTGGCGTTGGGGCGGATCCTCGCCACAGCCAGCGAGGCCGAGCTGAAGATCATCACGGCCCCCGACGATCATGGCGAGGACCTCGCCCACTTGGCGCGCGCCGAAGAAGCTGACCTCGTCGTGCTCGGCTCCACGCACCGCGGACCGATCGGCCGGGTGATCCCCGGCGCGACGGTCGAGCGGTTGCTCGGCCATCCACCTTGCGCGGTCGCCGTCGCGCCTCCCGGCTTCGGCCGCAGCGAGGACGGCGACTCGGGCTGGCGGCCCCTCAGCGGTGACGTCGACGATCCGGGGCTGCGCGTCATCGGCGTCGCCTACGACGGGTCCGGCGCCGCCGAGGAGGCGCTGAAGACCGCGGTTGACCTCGCAATCCCCAACCGGGCCGCACTTCGGGTCTACACCGTGGCCCGGAAGTTCCCGCACGTGCCCGGCGCGAACGGGGACAGTCGAGGCCCCGGCGTCCCGACCGAAGCCGAGGTGCTGCGCGGAATGCTCCACGAAGCCGTCGCCGAGCTTCCCTCGGAGGCGCGGGCCCTGCCTGTCTTCATGCGGGGCTTCGCCGACGACATGGTCATCGAGGCCGTCGAGACCGGCGTCGACCTGCTGGTGCTCGGCTCCAGGGCGGGCGGCCCGCTACGGCGAAAGGCCCACCACAGCATCACCAGCTCGGTGATCCAGCGGGCCTGCTGCCCGGTGCTGATCGCCCCGAGCGGCATCAAGACCCCCGAAGCTGCCCTGGCGTAGCGCCGGTGGCTGCTTTACTCGCGGAGATGTCCGAGTTGACGGAGGCTGAGCTCGATGGCCTGGTGGCCTACTGGGAGGCTGCCAACTACCTCACCGTCGCCCAGATCTACCTGCAGGACAACGCCCTGCTGCGCGAGCCGCTGCGCCCTGAGCACATCAAGCCGCGCCTGCTGGGCCACTGGGGCACCTCGCCGGGGCTGAATCTGGTCTACGCGCAGCTCAACCGACTGATCCGCGAGACCGGCCAGGAGGCTCTCTATGTCGCCGGCCCCGGGCACGGCGGCCCCGCGCTCGTCGCCAACGTCTACCTGGAGGGGACCTACTCGGAGATTTACCCCGAGGTCTCCGCCGACGCAGCCGGACTGCGCCGCCTGGTCCGTCAGTTCTCGACGCCGGGCGGGATTCCGAGCCACGTCAGCGTGCCGACGCCCGGGTCGATCCACGAGGGCGGCGAGCTCGGCTACGCGCTGGTCCACGCCTTCGGTGCCGCCTTCGACAATCCCGACCTCCTCGTCGCCTGCGTGATCGGCGACGGCGAGGCTGAGACCGCACCGCTGGAGGGGTCGTGGAAGGGAGTGCGCTTCCTCAACCCCGCCCGCGACGGCGCCGTGCTGCCGATCCTGCACCTGAACGAGAACAAGATCTCCGGGCCGACCGTCCTCGGCCGGGCCCCGGAGGACGAGATCCGGCAGTTGCTCGCCGGGCACGGCTATGAGTGCCGCTTCGTCAGCGGCTCCGAGCCACGCCAGGTCCACGCCGACTTCGCCGCCACCCTGGCCGAGTGCCGGGCGAGGATCGCGACGATCCAAGAGGACGCCCGCTCCGGCCGCGGCGCCGGGCGAGCGCGCTGGCCGGCGATCGTGCTGCGCACGCCGAAGGGCTGGACCGGCCCGGTCGAGGTCGACGGCAAGAAGGTCGAGGGCACCTTCCGCGCCCATCAGGTTCCGCTCGGTGCCGTCCGCGAGAGCCCCGCCCATCTGGCGATGCTCGAGGAGTGGATGCGCAGCTACCGGCCCGAGGAGCGCTTCGACGAGGACGGCCGACTCGTGCCGGAGCTGGCGGCGCTCAGCCCCGACGGTGAGAAGCGGATGGGCGCGAGCCCGCACGCCAACGGTGGCCGCCTGCTCGTGCCGCTGGAGATCCCCGACCCGTCCGCCTACGCGCTCACGGTTGGGGCGCCTGGCAGCTCGAGGGCAGAATCGACCAGGCAGCTCGGTGAGCTTGTGCGGGACCTCTACCGCGCCAACCCCGACAACTTCCGCCTCTTCTGCCCCGACGAGACCAACTCCAACCGACTCGGCGCCGTCTTCGAGGCCTCCGACCGCTGCCTGATGGACGCCCGCCCCGAGGACGAGAAGGTCTCCCCTGCGGGCCGGGTGATGGAGGTGCTCTCCGAGCACAACTGCCAGGGCTGGCTGGAGGGCTACACGCTCAGCGGCCGCCACGGGATCTTCGCCACCTACGAGGCCTTCGCGATGGTCTCCGCCTCGATGGCGATCCAGCACACGAAGTGGCTGGAGGAGATGCGCCGCCTCGCCTGGCGCGCCCCGGTCGCCTCGCTCAACGTCCTTCTCACCTCGACCTGCTGGCGCAACGACCACAACGGCTTCAGTCACCAGGGACCCGGCCTGATCGACACGATGATCTCCCTGCGCGGCGAGGTCGTCCGTGTCTACCTGCCGCCGGATGCCAACTGCCTGCTCGCCGTCGCCGAGCACTGCCTGCGCAGCCGCGACTACGTCAACCTGATCGTCGAGGACAAGCAGCCGCAGTTGCAGTACCTGGAGCTCGAGGAGGCCCGCGCGCATGCCGCTCGCGGCGCCTCGCGCTGGAGCTGGGCGAGCAGCGACGAGGAGGGCGATCCCGACGTGGTCCTCGGCTGCGCGGGAGACGTCCCCACTCAGGAGACCCTCGCCGCCGCCTGGCTGCTGCGCCGGCACACGCCCGAGCTGCGAGTGCGGGTCGTCAACGTGATCGACCTGATGGTCCTCTTTCCGCGCGAAGTCCATCCCCACGGCCTTAAGGAGGAGCGCTTCGTGGAGCTCTTCGGTCGCGACGTGGAGGTCGTCTTCGCCTTCCACGGCTACGCCCGGGCCCTGCACCAGCTGCTCCACGGGCGCCCCCATCCGGGCCGCTTCCATGTTCGCGGCTTCAACGAGCAGGGCACGACGACGACCCCCTTCGACATGGTCGTGATGAACCGGATGAGCCGCTACGACCTGGCCATGGAGGCGCTGCGTCGAGCCAAGCGTGAGGCGCCCGGAGCCGACGCGCTCCGAGCGCACTGCGAGGAGATGCTCGCCCGCCACCACGATTACGTGCGCGAGCGCCTGGAGGACATACCCGAGGTCCGCGACTGGACCTGGGAGCCTTTCTGAGGTGGCGCCGCCGACCGGCCGCATCCTCACCGTCAACGCCGGTTCCTCGAGCCTGAAGCTGCGGATCCTCGACGCCGATGATCGGATCGTCAGCTCACGCGATTGCGGCCCCGTCCAAGGGCAGGAGGAACTGAGCAACGAGCTCGCCGCGATCCTGGCCGAAGGGGGCACGGTCGATGCCGCCGGCCACCGCGTCGTCCACGGCGGGCCCGAGCACGCCGGCCCGGCGCTCCTCGATGCGAGCGTCGAGGAGGAGCTGGGACGACTCGCCGACCTCGCCCCGCTCCACAACCCGCCCGCCCTGGACGCGATCCGCGCGCTGAAGGCGGAGCTACCCGGACTGCCCAACGTCGCCTGCTTCGACACCGCCTTCCACGCCCAGATGCCGGCGGCGGCTTCGACCTACGCGGTGCCGGAGGCCTGGAGAGAGCGCTGGCCGCTGCGCCGACTCGGCTTCCACGGCCTCTCCAACGCCTACGCCAGCCGCCGCGCGGCGGAGCTGCTCGGCCGCCCGCTCGCCGGCCTGCGCATGGTCATCGCCCACCTCGGCTCCGGCGCCTCGCTCTGCGCGGTCGTCGGCGGCCGCTCACTCGACACGACGATGGGCTTCACCCCGCTCGAGGGCTTGGTCATGGCGACCCGCTCGGGCTCCGTCGATCCCGGGCTGCTGCTCTGGGTCCAGCGCCACGGCGAGATCGACGCCGAGGAGATGGAGCGGGCGCTGGACCGCGAGTCCGGCCTGCTCGCCCTCTCCGGGCGCTCGGGCGACATGCGCGAGGTGCTGGCCGGTGCCGGCGCCGGAGACGAGCGCTGCCGCCTCGCCTTCAACGCCTACTGTCACCGCCTGGTCGCGGGGATCGCCGCGATGGCGGCGGCAAGCGGTGGCCTCGACGCCCTCGTCTTCACCGGCGGCGTCGGCGAGCACATCCCGGAGGTCCGCGCGGCCGCCGCGGCCGGGGCCGCGTTCCTCGGCGTCGACCTCGATCTCGCCCGTAACGACGACTACGGCGGCGGTGACGCGATTCTCTCCCCCGCCGGCGCCCCGATCGCGACCATGGCGGTCACCGCCCGCGAGGACCTGGAGATCGCCCGCGGGGTGCGCGACCTGCTTTCCAAGCGCTAGGCCAGCGCCGTTTCGATTTGATGGCGCCGATCGGCCGACAGCACCGGCCAGTCGGGCGCGTAGGAGAAGACGTCGGCGAGCGGCGCGGACCCATAACGCCCGGAGACGATCTCGATGTGCTCGGGGGTGACGAGGGCCGGGTGGCGCACGCCGCAGGACCGCACGAGGGCGAGCAGCTCAGCCCGCAGGGCAACAAGGTAGTTGGCAGCGCGGTGAGACTTCAGCTCCGGGTCCAATCCGTGCATCAGCCAGCGGGACTGGGTTGCCACCCCAGTCGGGCAACGCCCGGTGTGGCAGCGCTGGGCCTGGATGCAGCCGATCGACATCATCGCCTCGCGGCCGACGTTGATCAGGTCGCAGCCCAGAGCAAAGGCGAACAGCGCCGAGTCGGGGAAGCCGAGCCTGCCCGCGCCGGCGAACACCACGTCCTCGGCCAACCCTTCGCGCGCGAAGGTGCCGTAGACGCGGGAGAAGCCGAGCTTGAACGGCAGCGCGACGTGATCCGAGAAGGAAAGCGGCGCGGCGCCGGTGCCGGCCTCGCCGCCGTCGATCGTGACGAAGTCGGGGCCGCCGCCAGTGCTCGCCATGCGCTCGGCGAGCGCTTGCCAAAACTCGCCCTCGCCGACGGCGGACTTGATCCCCACCGGCAGCCCGGTCTCCGCCGCAATCCGCTCGACGAACTCGATCAGCCCATCGACGTCGGAGAACTCCGCATGGGCGGGAGGGCTGATGCAGTCGACGCCGACCGGGACGCCCCGGCACTCGGCGATCTCGGGAGTGACCTTCACCGCTGGCAGCAGACCCCCAAGGCCGGGCTTGGCGCCCTGGGAGAGCTTGATCTCGATCGCCCGCACCGGCGCTTCCTCGACCCGTTCGCGCAGCCGCTCGAGACTGAAGCGACCGCGCTCGTCCCGGCACCCGAAATAGCCAGTGCCGATCTGGAAGACGAGCTCGCCCCCGTGGCGGTGCGAGGACGAGATCCCGCCCTCCCCCGTGTTCTGCAGGCACCCGGCGAGGGCAGCGCCGCGGTTGAGAGCCTCGATCGCGACCGGCGAGAGCGAGCCGAAGCTCATACCCGAAAGGTTCACCAGCGAGCGCGGGCGAAAGGCGTGGCGGCGCCCGTGCGCGGCGCCCAGGATCTTTGCGGCGGGGACGCTGAAGTCCGGTCCGGCGCCAGGCGCTCCCGCTGCCGGCTCGGGCGCCGGGAAGGGCGAGTGCTTGATGATCAGAAGGCTGTCAACCGCCTCCATCTCATCGTCGGTCCCGAAGCCGAAGAGGTTTGACTCTGCCTCCGAGGAGGCCGCGATCCAGCGGCGCTGATCGCGGGAGAAGGGTCGCTCCTCGTTGTTGGAGGTGACGATGTACTGGCGCAGCTCAGGCCCAAACGCCTCCAGCGCGTAACGAAGATGGCCGACGATCGGGAAGTTGCGAAGGACGGCGCGGCGACGCTGGAGCAGGTCGTAGCCAACCACCCCAGCCAGCGCGACGGCGAGAGCGCGGGAGCGAGGCGAGCGAAGCATCACGCTCAGAGACTACGGGGGCCGAGCACAACCTCCAGCGTGGCGGCCGGCTGAAAGCGTGTGGAAGATCCCGGATGGTCGCTGGCCGGTGCGTCCCTACAGTGGCGCCATGAAGACCAGGCCAGAGATGCGCTCGCTCCGGTGCGGCTTCGCCGCTTCGTTGATGCTGATTGCCGCGCTCGCCATCGCGACCCCGGCTCTCGCCGCGCCTGCAGACGGCCATATCTACTGGACCACGAGATCGGGCGACATCGCCCGAGCCAACCTCGACGGGACGGGGGTCAACCGGCAATTCATCGCCGGGGCTGCCGTCTTTCCGAGTGCGATCACGGCATCCGGGCACCACCTCTACTGGGTCGACACCAACCGGGACACGATTGGCCGCGCCAACCTCGACGGCACCGGCGTGGACCGAACCTTCCTGAGCTTTCCGAGCGCGCCCTCCGTGTTTCGCCCTCACGACATCGCGATCCGCGCGGGTCACATCTATTGGGCGAACTGGAGCGCCTTCATCGGACGCGCCAGGATCGACGGCACGCACGCCCAACTCAAGTTCATCCAGATCAAGGGCTTCGCTCCCGGGTATCTCGCGGCAGGCGTCCACCACCTTTACTGGACGGGCATCGCTTTCGAAGAGCCCAACGTGATCGGCCGCGCCAAGCTCGATGGCTCGGGCGTCAAGAACATCTTCATCAGCAGCGAGACCAGCCCCTTCCACGTAGCGGTCGCGGGCAGCCACCTCTACTGGACGACGCCCACGAACGCGATCGTTCGCGCCAACCTGGACGGTTCGGGGGTGCGGCCGAGGTTCATAACCTCGGCCAAGGGCCAGCCCGGCGGCCTCGCGGTGGGAGGTGGCCGCATCTACTGGACGGCCTTGGCGCACTCGTCGACGAACCCCGACGATGACACGCTCCTGGGCCGAATCGGCGACGCCAACCTCGATGGCAAAGGCGTGCGTTGGATCACCGCGGGCGCCGACGAAGCATCTCCAACGGACATCGCAGTGGTTCCCGGCGCCCCACGTCGGGGCCACCGGTAGTCGCACGGGGCAGCCAGGACTCGAACCTGGAATCGCCGGTTTTGGAGACCGGTGCCTTAGCCAGTTGGGCCACTGCCCCAGACGGCGGATCGTAACGAGCGGGAGTGGCTCGCGATTTCAGTGCGGGCGGAGGGACTCGAACCCCCACGGGCCGAAGCCCACCAGGACCTAAACCTGGCGCGTATTCCAATTCCGCCACGCCCGCGTGGCTCGGCCCTATCGGGCCTTAACGTGCGGCCAACGCCGCAGCGTCGCTGAGGGATTCTATGATCGGCGCATGGCAGTGGGAGAGGTCAGGCCGGGTTATGAACTTTGGCGACCGAATCGGCAGAAAGCCGGCTCGGTCACGACGAAGTTCGTGATCGTGCTTTTGCTGCTCGCGACGGCGGGCGTGGCGGGGCTGATCACGATCGGTGGCTGGTCGCTGCTGAAGGGCGGCAGCGGCATGGGCCTGGTCTGCGCGATCTACGCGATCCTCTACGCCTTCTTCGCCTTCCTGGTCGCCCGCTGGAGCCGCGGCATCCTGCCGCTGACGGCGGCGCTCTCGATGATCCTGGCGATCTTCTGCGCGGTCGGGGCCAGCAGCTGGTTCGAACGCGACAAGGCCGGCTTCGACGAGGCGCTGCTGCCCTCCTCGCTGCTCGGGCTGCTGGTGGTGATCCTCGGGCTCCTCCAGATCGTCCTCATCGTCGCCGCCTTCTACGGCTTCAGCCAGGAGTGGCACGTGGAGGAGGAGCGCCCGATCGGCTCCGGCGAGAACTACGGCGCCGGCGCCGCCCCCGGCGGCGGCTCCCCGCAGCCGGCCTGAGCGCCGCTCCCGACTTTGAGCGGCCTATGGCGCGCTCAAACTCGGAAGCGTGATGCCGGAGGAGGGACTCGAACCCTCAAGCCCGCAAGGGCAATCGATTTTGAGTCGATCGCGTATGCCAATTCCGCCACTCCGGCGCCCGCGGGGAGAATAGAGCGAGCGCCAGCGCTCCGGCGCTCCCCGCCCCATAGACTGCGCGGCCGTGCCTGCGGAACCGATCCCGATCATCGGCGGCACCGGCGCCCTCGGCGCTGGCCTGGCTACTCGCTGGGCTCAGGCCGGGATCCCAATTGTGCTGGGCTCGCGCTCGGCCGAGCGCGCGGAGGAAGCCGCGGCGAAGATCCGCGCCGCCGTCCCCGGCTCCGACGTCAGCGGGCTCGAGAACGGCGAAGCCGCCGGCAAGGGCGAGGTCGTCTTCCTCACCGTCCCCTTCCGCGCCCAGTCGGAGAACCTCAACAACCTGCGCGAGGCCCTGCGGCCCGGCCAGATCCTGGTCGACTGCACGGTCCCGCTGGCCGCCGCGATCAGCGGCAAAGCGACCCGCTCGATCGGCGTCTGGCAGGGCTCCGCCGCCCAGCAGGCGCAGGAGATGGTGCCCGAGGGCGTCGTCGTCGTCTCCGCCCTGCACACGGTCGGCGCCCCGACCCTGGCCGATCTCGAGGCCGAGCTCGGCGAGGACGTCCTCGTCTGCGCCGACAAGAAGGCCCACAAGGCGCGCGTCGCCCGCCTGATCGAGCAGATCCCCGGCCTGCGCGCGGTCAACGCCGGCCCACTGGAGATGGCCCGCATCGTCGAGCAGCTGACCCCGATGCTGATCTCGGTCAACAGCCGCTACAAGGTCCACGCAGGCATCCGCCTCACCGGCCTGCCCGCCGACGACCACTGGGCCTAGCCCGATGGGGGTCGCCCTGCTCGCCGGCGGCACCGGCGGCGCCAAGCTCGGCGCCGGGATGCAGGAGGAGATCGGCGGCGAGCTGGCGGTGATCGCCAACACCGGCGACGACGTCGAGACGCTCGGCGTCCACGTCTCCCCCGACCCCGACCTCGTCACCTACTGGCTCAGCGGCGAAATCGACGAGGACCGCGGCTGGGGGATCAAAGACGACACCTTCACCGTCTTCGAGCGCCTGCAGCGGCTCGGCGCCCCGAGCTGGTTCGGGCTCTCCGACCGCGACCTCGCCGCCTGCCTGTACCGGCGCCAGTTCCTCGAGGAGGGCGGCAGCCTCACCCACGCCCAGGCGCAGATCGCCCGCGGCCTCGGGGTCGAGGCGCAGGTGCTGCCGATGAGCGACGCGCCGGTGCGGACCAAGGTCCTCACCGAGGGCGGCCGCCGCGACCTGCAGGAGTACCTGATCCTCGACCAGGGCAAGCCGGCTGTGCTCGGCGTCGAGCTGGAGGGGATCGCCGAGGCGGAGCCGAGCCGCGAGGTGCTGGACGCGCTGCGCAAGGCCGACGCGATCGTGATCGGCCCCTCCAACCCGGTGATCAGCATCGGCCCGATCCTCGCCGTGCCCGGCATCCGCGAGGCGATCGCCGCCTCCCCCGCCCCCGTCGTCGCGGTCAGCCCCTATGTCGCCGGCGCCGTCGTCAAGGGCCCGACCGACCGCTTCATGGAAGCGATCGGCCGCCCCACCACCGCCGCCGGAGTCGCCTCGCTCTACGCCGGCCTGATCGACGGCATGGTCGTCGACGAGGGCGACCCCGACCCGCCGCCGAGCGAGATCCCGACCCTGGCCACGGCGACCCTGATGGAGGGCGCCGGCGGCCGCGCCCGCCTGGCCCGGATCGTGCTCGACTACGCGGAGACGCTGATCGGCTGATGGCGACCGCGATCGTCCCGGTCAAGCGCTTCGACGAGGCCAAGCAGCGGCTCACCGCGGGCTATGAGCCCGAGCGCCGCCGGGCGCTGGTCGGGGCGATGGTCGCCGACGTGCTGGAGGCGATCGGCCAGGCGCGCAGCGTCGAGCGCACGATCGTCATCACCGGCGACCCGATCGCCCAGGAGCTCGCCGCCGAGGCCGGTGCCGAGGTGATTCCCGACCCCGGCGACCTCGGCCACGTCGAGGCGACCCAGGCCGGGATCGCCCGCGCCGAGGTCGACGGCTCCGAGTGCGTCGTTCTGCTCCCCGGCGACTGCCCGCTGCTCGACCCGCGTGAGCTCGACAAGCTGCTGACCGGCGTCCCCGAGCGCTACGTCGCGATCGTCCCCGATCGCCACGGAACCGGCACCAACGCGCTGGTCCTGCGCCCGCCGGGCGCGATCGTCCCCGCCTTCGGCGAGGGCAGCTGCGAGCGCCACATCGCCGCCGCCCGCGCGGCCGGCGTCCCCTTCGGGGTCGAGGAGCTGCCCTCGCTCGGGCTCGACCTCGACACCCCCGCCGACGTCGTCGCCCTGACCACGGCGCTGATGTCCAACCCCGGCCGCGCCCGCCGCACCGCCAAGGCCCTTGGCATCTGACTCCCCCAAGTTGTGGTTCCTTTTGCACCTCACAGGTAAAAAAGGAACCACGGGATGAACGAGCTCGCGGTGTCAGGCATCGAAGCCCTGCCCGAGTTCGGGCCCGGCATGAGCCCTGGCAAAGAGATCGCCGCCCGGGCCGAGCTCGCCGACGGCGACCTGGTCGTGATCTCGCAGAAGATCGTCTCCAAGGCCGAGGGGCGGCTGCGCAAGCTCTCCTCGGTCATCCCCGGCAGCGAGGCGCGGCGGATCGCCGCCGCGATCGGGCGCGAGCCGGCGCTGGTCGAGCTGGTGCTGGAGGAGAGCGCCGAGGTGCTGCGCGCCGACGAGCGCGGGGTGCTGATCGTCGAGACCAGGCACGGCCTCGTCTGCGCCAACGCCGGCATCGACGCCTCCAACCTGGCTGACGACGACACCGTCTGCCTGCTGCCCGAGGACCCCGACGCCTCCGCCCGCGCGATCCGCGCCGAGCTAGCCGCCGCCAGCGGCGCACAGCTCGCCGTCGTCATTGCCGACAGCTTCGGCCGCGCCTGGCGACTGGGGCAGGTCGAGGTCGCGATCGGCTGCGCCGGACTGGCGCCGCTCGACGACTGGCGCGGCCGCCACGACAGCAGCGGGCGCGAGCTGGCGGCGACCCTGATCGCGATCGCCGACGAGGCCGCCTCGGCCGCGGACCTGGTCCGCGACAAGACGAGCCGGACGCCGGCGGCGGTCGTGCGCGGCCTCGGCCGGTATATCGGTGCCGAGGACGGACCCGGGGCCGCCGCCCTGCGCCGCCCGCGCGAAGAGGACCTCTTCCGCTAGAGCGACGCCAGCGCTGGGGCTACTTGTCGCCCAGAGGGCGACAAGCGCCAACCGGTCAGTCTTTGCGCAGCACGTCCTTGACCTTGTCGGTCAGCTTCTCGATGCCGTCCTTGGCTGCGCCGCCGGCGCGATCGACCTTGCCCTCGTTCTTGAGGTCCTGATCGCCCGTGAGGCTGCCTGCAGCCTCCTTGACCCGGCCCTTGGCGTCCTCCTTGTTGCGTACCTCGTCACTCATACGGCTCCCTTCCGGTGGCAATTCCCTTACGAGGCACCCCTACCCGAACCGGCGTGCGCCCAAGCGTGGGATGACGGCCAACCGCCCCCCTAGACTGCGCCGCCGTGCACGTACCAGTTGAGAACCGAGGCGACGAGGCAAATGAAGTCCTCAGCGAAGACGAGAAGTTCGACGGCGTCATCGTCCACCGCCTCTTCCTCAAGCCGGAGGCCTGGACCCACCGGCGGGTCGAGTCGGTCGAGATCCTCGATAGCGAATCGATCCATCGGCGAGTCACGCTCGACCTTACGATCGATCCCGAGCTGCCGGGCATCGAGGGTCTCCCCTTCACGCCCCTCACCTTCCTCAAGAAGGAGGTCCTGCACAATTTTTGACCTGCGCGACCAGGACGGGAGGCCACTCCCGATACTCACCAAACGTGAGAACGGCAGGATCGCCGGCAATGCGCTGGTCGTGCTGGCGGAAACCATCCTCGACGGACCCGTGCCGCGAGAAATCGGCCGCAAGCTCAGGTTCGTGGCGATCGAAGAACCTCGCCATGCCCGTCTTGAGTTCGAGAGTTGGCTCATCGCGGGCGATCGCTCCGGCGCCGCGGACCCACGCTGGCCAGCGCTCCTCGCGCAGGAGTCCTTCATCGACTTTGCCAACTCGTTGGTCGACAACTTCACGCTCCTGGCGGCAGATGCCCCCGAGCCCGGCACACGCAAGCTCGTCAAGTTGAGTTACGAGGAGCGGTTCGACAACGATGCCGACGGAGCCGACTGGAAGCGACACCTGGTCCGCCTGGGATGGACCAGGTGCAGCGTCGAAATCGACGTTCCGGCAGTCAGCTTCAGCGAGAGCTATCACCTCGAGGTCGAGGCCCCGGGGGACCTTGAAATCGACGCCGCGCAGATTCGATTCGAGGGGGGCAGCTCAAACTCGGGCAAACCGCCACGAGGCCCGACCGCCGGGGGTGGAGTCAGGCGGGCCCATCTCTACGCGAGTGGAGTTGCCTCTGAGTTCCAAGGCAAGGCACTCGTCTTTCTGCGCCGCCGTCGTGATGCGTTCCTCTGGTCGGCGTTTCTAACCGCCCTACTCGTCTCGCTGCTTCTGCTCAGCGGTCGTTTCCGCCTCGGCTACCTACTCGGCGACGAGAACACCGACCAGAGCCAGACGGCTGCGGCCCTGCTGCTGATTACCCCCACCTTTCTCGCCGCTTACATTGCGCGGTCGGGAGAGCACCTCCTCGCCTCGAAAGTCCTGCTCGGCGTCCGCGCCATGGTCATCGGCGCCGGCTTCTGCGCCGTCGTCGCCGTTTGCGTTCTCACCGCCGGTCTCAGCCTTTACGCGTCAAAGGTGATTTGGATGGTCCACCTCTGCCTGTCACTCGCGATCACGCTCTGCCTGCTCCTCAGTCTCCTGCTGCCACGTCCGACCCGTGAGTGATGATCCAGTGAGATGCAGGGCCACTTGGCCTATATTGAGAAGAGGTTTGCGATGGCACAAGTAAGCAAGAAATTCGCCGAGAAAGTCAGCACCTATCGAGGTGGAGGGCTGAAGATCGCCTCGGCAGAGGGCGCGGGAATCAGCAGGTCCCAGAAGAGCCTCAAAGAGGGAATCTCACTCTCCGACCGCAGCCTCGGCAGACTCAAACGTCGGTCCGCTAAACGCGTCTAGCGGCCGCGCGATCGGCCTTTCAAGCGGCCACCGCACCCGCGGGGTACCGCTCCAGGACCTCATAGAGCGTCGAGCGCTGGGCCGGTTCGCGCCCGGCCGCCCGTGCCGCCTCGATCAGATCCCCGGGCTCCAGCCGCACTCCGTGCTGGGAGCCCGCCATGCGGGAGATGTTCTCCTCCATCAGGGTGCCGCCGAGGTCGTTGACGCCCCAGCGCAGCGCCTCGGTCGCCCCCTCCAGGCCCATCTTCACCCAGCTCGCCTGCAGGTTGGTGACGCTCTTGCCCAGCGCCAAGCGGAAGGCAGCGGTGTGCTTGAGGTTCTCCCGCATCGAGATCTCCTCGATCCCGTGGGTGCGGCCAAGCATCGTGTTGAAGGGGATGAAGCTGAGCGGGACGAACTCGGTGATGCCGCCGGTTCGCTCCTGCAGGCCACGGATCACCGCCATGTGGCGGGCCAGCTCGCGCGGCTCCTCGATGTGGCCGAACATCACCGTCGAGGTCGAGCGCAGCCCGGCGCGGTGGGAGGCTTCGATGATCTCCACCCAGCGGACAGCGGGCAGCTTGTTCGGGGAGATCCGCTGGCGCACGCCGTCGTCGAGCACCTCGGCCGCGGTCCCCGGGGTCGAGCCCAGACCGCACTCGAGCAGGTACTCGAAGACCTCCTGCGGCGGCCGGCCCGACTTCTCGCACATGTAGTCGATCTCCATCGGCGAGTAGGCGTGCAGGTGTAGCTGCGGCGCGGTCTGCTTGGCCAGCCGCAGCCACTTGCCGTACTCCTCCAGGGTCAGGTCGGGATGGATGCCGCCCTGCATGCAGAGCTCGGTCGCGCCGAAGGCGACCGCTTCCTCGATCCGGGCGGCGAAGTCGGCCTCCGAGACTTCGTAGGCGTCGGGCGAGCGCTTGCCCTGCCCGAAGCCGCAGAAGGCGCAGCCGACGATGCAGATGTTGGTGAAGTTGATGTTGCGGTTGATCACGAAGGTGGCGGTCTCGCCCGCCAGCTCGGCGCGCAGCTCGTCGGCGGCAATCCGCATCTCCTCGATCACCTCGGGCCGGGTCTCCGAGAACAGCGCCGTCAGCTCGTCCTCGCTCAGCGCCCGCCCCTCACGCCCCTTGGCGATCGCCCGCTCGGCGACCCCCGCCGCGAAGCTCTCTTCGCTGACCCGCCCGGACCCGCGCCGCGGGATGAAGCTCCAGTACTTCAGCTTGATCACGTCCAGAACCCCCTGCTCCATCCACTCCGAGTCCATGTACTGCGGGTAGACGCAGAGCCGCTCGGTTAGCGCGTATCCCTTCGGCGCCAGCTCCTTGCGCACCTGATGAGGACTCGGGAACGGCTCCTCGGGCGAAATGTGATCTCCGTTGGCGCTCAGCCCACCAAGGTCCGTGGCCCCGGCTTCAACCAGCTCGGGCCACCAGTCCGAGAGATTCGGTGGCACCTGGACCCCCACGTCCGGCATCAACCGCTTGCACTCTTGAATCAGCCGCTTGATCTCATCGACTCCGACCGGGTTAGCCCACCCTGGAATCGACGGCGGCGTGCCGGGCAACGGGGATTCCCCCGAGGGATACTTTGGGAGCGCACCGGCTTCGCGCTCGGGCTGCGTGCGGGCCGGACGGTCTCCAGCGGGGGAATCCCCGTTGCCCGCCCACCTCGCCCTCGAAGCCTCGTCGGCAATATCCGCCACCTCGGCGCCGTAGTAGCGCGGATGTGGGACGAAGTTTTGGAGGATGACCTCTTGGATGTGGCCGTAGCGGGAGTGGACGCGGGCCAGCGCTTCCAGCGATTCGACCCGGGACTCCTCGGACTCGCCGATCCCAACCAGGATCCCGCTCGTGAACGGGATCTTCAGCTCACCGGCGGCTTCGATGGTCTCCAGCCGAGCCGCGGGATGCTTCGTGGGTGAACCCGCGTGGACGGTCTCCATCAGTCGCTCGTCGACGGACTCCAGCATCAGACCCTGGGACGCCGTCACTTCGCGCAGGCGCCCCAGATCTTCGCGGCTGAGGACGCCCAGGTTGGTGTGCGGGAGCATGCCGCGCTCCAGCGCCCGCTCGCAGGCCCAGACGACGTAACTCGTGAAGTCCTCGTGGCCCCAGGCCGCCAGTCGCTCGGCCACCACCGGGTTGACCTCCGGCTTCTCGCCGGTAAGCACCAGCAGCTCCTTGGCGTTGCGGCGGAGCGCGGTGTCGAGGATCTCTTCGACCTCGGCCGGCGCGTGGACGTGCGCCTGGTGCGTCGCGAAGGCGCAGTACTTGCAGTAGCACTGGCAGGTGCGCGACAGCGAGAGCGTGAAATTCCGCGAGAAAGTGACCCGACGCACCCGCCGGAAGCTACCGCACGCGCCGCATGGGCCGGCGCGTGCGGAACTCCGTGCTGCTGAGTTCTACGAGGCTTTGGCGGCGCTGCCCCGACCGGGGGTGGCTTCGCCTTTGACCCGCTGCGGCGGCTCGCTCGGTGCGCGACCCGGGGCCTCGATGACGAAGCGCCAGACGACTACCGCCAGCAGGGCGCCGAGGACCGGGCCAACCAGGTAGGGCCAGACGCCGCCCCACTCGTTGCTGACCAGCGCCGCGCCGAACCAACGGGCGGGGTTGAAGCAGGCCCCGGTCAGCGGGCCGCCGACCATGACCATGAAGACGAAGGTGGTGCCGATCGCCAGCGGGCCCCAGTCCTTCATGCTCTTTTTCGAGAAGACGACGGCGAGGATCACGAGGACCAGCGCGAAGACGCCGATGCCCTCGACGATCGTGCCCGCGAAGTTGCCGCTGAGCAGGGAGCTGACTTCGCCAGCGCCGTAGTTGGTGGCGCGCCCCTCGTCCTCGAGCAGGCCCTTGGTCAGCAGGGCACCGAGGACGGCGCCGGAGAGCTGGGCGAGGATGTAGATCACCGCGTCGAGCGGACTGATGCGGCGGATCGTCGCCGCGGCCAGGGTGACGGCCGGGTTGAAATGGCCGCCGCTGACGGCGCCGAACATCACGATCACGCCGAAGAGCGTTAGGCCCTGGACGAAGCCGACGACTGCCATGTCGGTCCCGAACTGAGCTTGGCTGCCCGTTGACACGTACAGCGTTACAACGCTGGTGATGAAGAAGACCAGCAAAAACGTGCCGATCAACTCAGCCAGGTATGCGGACAGCCCTCTCTCCTGCACTTTGCCTCCTCCTCGCGGGTCAGTAAAACCGCGGGCAGTCTACCCACATTTGCTCAATGAAATAGGTTCGAAGCAGAATGAGATGGGCTGTCGCGCTGCTGGCGGCCGTCCTCGCACTTGCCGGCGCCGCCGGCTGTGGCGGGGATGGCGCGGAACCGGGCGTGCCGAAAGGCGCGAGCGTTGTGCTCGATTTCACACCGAACGCCGTCCACAGCGGCATCTACGTCGCCGCCGCCCGAGACCTCTACCGCGACGCCGGCGTCGATTTGAAGATCCAGCAGCCGGGCGAATCCAGCGACGCCCCGAAGCTGCTCGCCGCCGGTCGCACCGATTTCGCGATCCTCGACATCCATGACCTCGGGATCGCCCGCGAGCGCGGCCTCGACCTGGTCGGGGTGATGCCGATCGTCGGCGCCCCGCTGGCCGCGGTGATCGCCCGCGCCGACGGCCCGGTCCACCGCCCCCGCGACCTCGCCGGCCACAGCGTCGGCGTCACTGGGCTGCCCTCCGACGAAGCGGTGGTCGACTCCGAGGTCAGCGCCGACGGCGGCGACCCGGCCGCGGTCGAGGAGACCACGATCGGCTTCAACGCCGTCTCCGCGCTCGCAGCCGGCAAAGTCGACGCCGCGACCGGGTTCTGGAACGCCGAGGGCGTGGCGCTGCGCCAGCTCGGGGTGCCGGTGCGGATCTTCAAGGTTGACCGCTACGGAGCGCCGCGCTATCCGGAGCTGATCCTCACCACCTCCCGCAACACCCTGGCCGCGGACCCAGAGCTGGTCGACGCCGTGGTCGCCGCGACCCGGCGCGGCTACGCGCTAGCGGTCGCCGACCCCGACCGCGCCCTCGCCGACCTGCTCGCCGCCAACCCCACGCTCGACCGCGCCGACCAAGCCGCCCAACTCCGCGCCCTCGGCCCCGACCTCCGCCCCCGCCCCTTCAACCCCACGGTCCTCCACGCCTGGGCCGCCTGGGACCTCGAACACGGGCTGTTCTCGCGGCCGCTGTCCGTCGCAGCAACTTTCCGCCTGCCCTGACCAAACGCACTCCTGCGGTCTGGTGCCCGCTCAGTCAGCCAGCAGCCGCTCGACCAGCGCCGGCAGTTCGCGCGCCATGCGTGAGCGCGGCACCGCCAGGTCCAGGCCCGCCACGTCCGCCGCCCGCTTCGTATCGGCATCGACGTGCGAGTAGTAGCCGAGGACCGGCACCCCTAGCGCGGCCAGCGCCTGCGGCTCGGCCACTTCGAGGTCGGCGACCACGAGGTCGGCGCCGTCGAGGGAGGCGTCCTCCAGCGAGCGGGCGAGGATCACGTGGTGGCCGGCGCCGGTCAGCATCACGTCGACGCGGCTGGCCAGCATCAGGTCCTCGGCGATGCTGACGACCTGGGCCACAGCTAGCGGACGACCACTAGATCGAGCGGCGCTGGCGGAACTCTTCGCGCACGCTTTCGGGCCGGCCCCACATCTGCACGACCTCCGAGCGCCCCTCGCGCACCTCCGCCACCGCGAGCTCGCCGCTGACGCCGTCGGCGTCGAGCTTGGCCAGCACGCCCCCGACCGTCTCCGCGGCGGCCGCGTGGCCGAAGCTGTGGGCGACGATCAGCCGCCAGTGCCACTCGGAGCGGTTGTAGACCTGGGCGTTGACCTGGCTGAGGGCGACGGCCGAGTCGATGTACTGGCGCTCGTCGTCGATCCGCAGGTCGACCTCGAGGTCGGTCCAATCCGGCGGCAGTGCCGCCAGGATCTGCTCGAAGTCGGTCGCCAGGCCCATCGGCTGCGAAGCCTACTCGCCCGGCGCGGCGGCCGGCGGGTCTGCGAAGCGGCGGCGCAGGCGCGCGTGGCGGTGGCGGAAGAAGGCGCCGATCAGCGGCGCCAGCAGCGCACCGGGCAGCGGCGGTCGCGGCTCCCAGGCGACGCGGTCGGTGACCAGGCATTCGCCCTCGCCCAGCGGCTCGATCGTGCGCTCGTGCTCCCAGAGCCGCTGGCTCAGCATCGTCGAGCGCTCGAGGAAGCCGCGGCCGGGCTCGATCCGCTCCAGCAGCAGGTCGTCATAGTCGAACGGGACCAGGCCGAAGAGCAGGATCCAGCTGCGCCCGACCGGCTCGCCGGGGACGACGCCCTCGATCCCGAGGTCACCGAGCCCCTTCGGCACGGTCATCCTCAACAGCGGCCGCATCTCGTCGTTGATCCCGGCCGGGGTGACGACCCGCGCCCAGACCGCGTCGGCCGGCGCCGAGAGCCGCGAGCGCACCGTGATCTCCGCCCGCGTCTCCATCATCCGAAGAACAACTGCTCGATCAAGAACACGTTGAGGGCGATGATCATCGCCGCCAGCAGGCCGGCGAAGGCGCTGAGCCAGCGCGGGTTGGCCAGCTCCCCCATCACCTCGCGCTTGCTGGCGATGATCAGCAGCGGCACCAGCGCGAAGGGGATCCCGAACGAGAGCACGACCTGGCTGCCGACCAGGGCGTCGGTCGGGTTGATCCCGATCGCCAGCACCAGCAGCGCCGGCGCCAGGGTGATCGCGCGGCGGAAGAAGAGCGGGATGCGGCGGCGGATGAAGCCCTGCATCACCACCTGGCCGGCCATCGTCCCGACCGAGGAGGAGGCGAAGCCGGAGGCCAGCAGGGCTACTCCGAAGATCGCCGCGGCGCGGTCGGAGACGAGCTGCTGGAAGCCTTCGTAGGCGCCTTCGATCGAGTCGACCCCGGTCAGCCCGCTCTGGTTGAAGAGGGCGGCGGCGACGATCATCATCGAGAGGTTGACCAAGCCGGCGAGCGAGAGCGCGATCACCACGTCGACTTTCTCGAAGCCGAGGATCTTCTTTTTCTCCGCCGCGTCGCGGCCGACGATGCGCCGCTGGGTCAGCGCCGAGTGCAGGTAGACGACGTGCGGCATCACCGTCGCGCCGATGATCCCGGTCGCCAGCAGGATGCTTTCAGTGCCTTCGAAGCCGGGCACGAACATGTGCTTGGCGACTTCGCCGCCGTCGGGGCTGGAGTCGATCAGCTCGTAGACGAAGGAGGCGACGACGACCCCGACCAGGACCGTGATCCCGGCCTCGAGGCGGCGGTAGCCCTGCTGCTGCAGGGCGAGGATCGCGAAGGCGCCAGCGCCGGCGATCAGCCCGGCTCCGAACAGCGGGATCCCGAACAGCAGGTGCAGCCCGAGCGCGGCCCCGACCACCTCGGCGATGTCGGTCGCCATCGCCACCACCTCGGCCTGCAGCCAGAGGCCGATCGAGGTGCGGCGGCTGAAGCGCTCGCGACAGAGCTCGGCGAGGTTCTTGCCGGTGGCGATCCCCAGCTTCGCCGACTGGGTCTGGACCAGCATCGCGATCAGGTTGGCGCTGAGCACGACCCACAGCAACAGGTAGCCGAACTTGGCGCCGCCGGCGATGTTGGTGGCGAAGTTGCCGGGGTCGATGTAGGCGACCGCGGCGATGAAGGCCGGGCCGAGGAAGGGCCAGATGCGGCCAATCCCGCGGTTGTGACCGTCGAGCGAGCGGCGCGCCGCCGCGGCGACCGCGGCCTCGCCGGGGAGGACGCCTTCGACCGCGTCCAGGTCGCTGCGCCGGAACAGCGGCTTCAGCGCGGTCTCCGCTCGGTCGCGGGGGGCAGCAGGTCCGGGCCGGGGATCGGCGAGCCGTGCGGGTCGTGGCTCGGTTCGCCGAGCTTGGCCGCCATCAGCGCCTCCATCTCCTCGGAGATGTAGTGCTCCAGCACCTCGGCCTCATCGTGGATGCGGTCGGGGTCCATCCCCAGCGCCTCGGAGAGGTAGGCCTCGATCAGCCGGTGGTGGCGGATCACCTCCAGCGCCACCCGCTCGCCGGCCGGGGTCAGGGTGACCCCCTTGTAGGGCAGGTAGTCGACCAGCCCGAGGTCGGCGAGCCGCTTCAGCATCGAGGTCGCGGTCGCCGGCGTCACCCCGAGCCGCTGGGCGACCTCGCCGTTGAGGACCAGCCCGTCGCGCTCGCGGGAGATCGTGTAGATCGCCTTCGCGTAGTCCTCGATCGCCTCGGTGCTGGGGTCGCGGCGCGAGCGACTCGGCTCGGTGACCATCAGACCGAGACCAGCAGGCTGGTGAAGTAGAGGGCGGCGATGCCGGCGAGCATCCCCGCGACGGTGGACGGATAGAGCAGGCGACCGGAGCGGTCGCGCATCGCCGGGGCGATCTGGACGATCACGCGGACGATCGCGCCGACGCCGACGCCGAACAGCAGCGCCGCCAGGCTCGGGTTGAAGGCGGAGGCGCCGATCCAGGCGCCGAGGATCGCCGGCGCGCCGGCGATCAGGCCGAGCCCGAGCAGGCGCCCGAGCCCGAGGCGCGAGTCGGCGCCGTCGTCGCGGCCGCGCAGCGGCGCCACGATCGCCAGGCCCTCGGTGGTGTTGTGGATCGCGAAGCCCACGACCAGGAATGCTCCCAGGGCGAGTGCCCCGGTCGCGTAGGCGGAGCCGATCGCCAGTCCCTCGCCGAGGTTGTGCAGCCCGATCCCGATCGCCACCAGCAGCGCCATGTAGGCGCCGCTGTTGCTGCCAGCGCTTTTGACTTTTGTAACCCCCTGGGCGACAAAGGTCAAAGGCTCCTCGGCCCGACCTTCGGCCCGTTCGGCGCGGCCGTGGAGGTAGCCGTCGATACCGGCCAAGACCAGGTAGGCGACCAGCGCTCCGGCGAAGACGAGGCTGGCGCCCCCGAAGGCGGCCGGGGCGCCGGCGGCGATCTCCAGGCCCTCGAGGCCGGCGTCGATCGCGAGGAAGGCGAGCAGGCCGACGGTGAAGGCCAGCAGCGTCGCCATCCACTGCGAGCCGAGCCGGCGCAGGAAGGGCAGCCAGAGCATCCCCAGGCTGACCGGGATCACGCCGACGTAGATCCCCAGCAGCGCCATCAGCCCGTAGAAGCTGGCGTCGGCCTCCGGGGTCTCGGTGGCGACCGAGATCGAGGCTTCGATCGTGCCGCCGGTGGCGGTGAGGACGAAGATCTCGTAGGCCTCGCCTTCGATCCAGGGGTAGGCGATGTCCAGGGTGGTGGAGCCGAGACGGCCGATCTCCCTGGTGCCGGCCGTGAACGGCGCGTAGGCGTCGTTGACGGCGACCTGGGCGACTTCGACCGGGTCGGGGCCGTCGTTGCGCAGGGTCAGCGCGATCCGGCCCGGGTGCAGCTCGGTCTTCTCGACGCTGACTTCCTCGACCGGCGGCCCGGTGCGCTCGCCGAGGCCGGGGCCGCCGAGCAGCGCGAAGGAGCCGATCGCCACCGCGATCAGGGCCAGCGGGATCACCCCCAGCGCCCAGGCGGGAAGACCGCTCCCGACCGGCCGCTCGGCCCGGGCTCCGGCCTCCATCAGGCCTTGCCCCCGCCCCACGGCAGCTCGCAGTACATCGCCGCGGCATTGGCGGCGGCCATCTGCGCGGGGTCGCCGACGCGGAAGAAGCCGGACCAGCCGAGCTCGGCGAACTCGCTGACGTGGGCGTGGAACATGTAGTCGCCGTCGTAGGGGAACTCCATCTCCAGCACCGCCCGCTGCCCCTGCCCCTGGATGATCGTGTCGGTGAGTTCGGTCGGGGTCAGCGAGGTCCCGGTCGGGAAGTGCTGGAAGAAGTTGCCGTGGACGTGGAAGGAGTTGACCGGGTCGTACTCGAGCACGTTGACCAGGTAGACCCGGACCAGCTCGTTACGCGGGACCAGGATCGGCTCGTTGACGTAGTGGAAGCCGACCGTGTTGACCGCGTAGACCTCGTTCAGGAGGTCGAAGTTGGTGTCGAAGCCGTTCATCACCATCACCATCTCGTCGGCTTCGGGGCGGCCCCGCTTGGGGTCGATGATGAAGGCGCCGTAGAGGCCGCGGGAGATGTGCGCGGCCAGCGGCGCCACGTGGCAGTGGTAGAGGTGGACGCCGAAGGGGGTGGCGTCGAACTCGTAGGTGAAGGCCTCGCCCGGTTCGATCTGGCCGCCGCCGCGGGCCTCGCCGATCCCCGGCATCCCGTCCATCAGGGCCGAGTGGATGCCGTGGAAGTGCATCGTGTGCGGGTGTTCGGAGCCGTTGACGAAGCGGATCCGCAGCAGCTCGCCCTCGCGCGCCCGCAGGGTCGGGCCGGGGACGCGGCCGTTGTAGGTCCAGGCCTCGTACTTGACCCCGGGGGCCACTTCGATCTCGCGATCGGCGGCGACGATCTCCCATTCGCGCACGACCCGGCCGCTGGGCAGCCGCCGCGTCTTGCCGTAGTCGAAGTCGCGCAGCAGCTCGGTCGGGTGGAAGCCGTTCGCCCTGTGATTGACGCTGCGGCCGCCGGCGAAGGTCGCGTGGTGAAAGCCGCCGTGTCCGGAGTGGCCGGGCAGCGGCTCGGCCGCGGCCGGCCCCTCGGCGGCGACCGCGGCGCCGGAGCCCGAGAGCAGCTGGTTGAGCCCGATCGCCGCCGGCACGCCGACCGCCGCCGCGCCCCCGAGCAGGCGCCTGCGGCTGATCCCGTTGTCGCTTGTCTGAGCCACCGCCGGAGATTTTGACACATCTAAACCCTGAATTTCGATCCGTCTAAATCCCCCCCTCGCCGGGTGATCGCCATTTCCCACCCATACGGGGTGAAATGGCGATCACCTGAGCCGGGGGGGCGGGGCTCGTAGGATTTGGGGAGATGGCGACCGAGACCGAGATCGAGCTCGATGCGCAGTATCGGCAGCTGCGCGAGGAGTGCGGGCTGCTGGAGCGCTCCGAGCTTGGGCATATCGCCGTCACCGGCACGGACGCGGCCGAGTACCTGCAGGGGCAGCTGACCAACGACACCGAGGCGCTGGAGCCGGGCGACGGCCTCTACGCGGCGCTGCTCGACCGCAAGGGGCACATGCAGTCGGACATGCGGGTGCTGCGGCCGGGCGATGGCCCCGACCTCTGGATCGACCTCGAGGCGAGCGCCCTGCCCGCGGTCCTCAAGCACCTGACGATGTACTCGATCGGCCGTGACGTCGCCGTCGCCGATGCCAGCGCCGAGCGCGTGATCCTCTCCCTGATCGGCCCCCGCAGCGTCGAGCTGGCCGGGACCGCGGCGCTGCCCGAGAACGCCTGCGAAGAGACCAGCGTCGCCGGGGTCGCGTGCGTCGCCGCCGGCACCCCGAGTGGAATTGACCTTGTCGCCCCCGCCGCCGAGGCCGAGCGCCTGCGCGCCGCCCTGGTCGAAGCTGGCGCCGTGCCAGTCAGCGCCGCGGCGGCGGAGATCCTGCGGATCGAGGCCGGGGTGCCGCGCTACGGGGCCGAGATGGGCGCGGAGACGATGCCCGCCGAGGCCGGCATCGTCGAGCGCGCGGTCAGCTTCACCAAGGGCTGTTACATCGGCCAGGAGACGGTCGCCCGCCTCCACTACAAGGGCCGCCCCAACCGCCACCTGCGGGGGCTGCGACTGAGCGCCCCGGCGGCGCCCGGGGCGGCGCTGGTGCTGGGCGAGAAGGAGGTCGGCAGGCTCGGCAGCGCCGCCGTCTCCCCCGCCCTCGGCCCGATCGGGCTGGCGATCCTGCGCCGCGAGGCGGAGCCCGGCACCGAGCTCGCCGTAGGTGAAGATGGCGTTACGGCTGAAGTAACCGCCCTCCCCTTCGGCTAGATTCAGGCCCGATGGGTCGTGGGAGAGCCAGAGTTGGGGTTGCCGGCGTCATCGGCGCGATCGCGCTCGCGCTGGCCGGCTGCGGGGCCGAGAGCCACCCCAACGAGCCGCGCCCGCAGGTCGCGACCCGGGTCAGCGTGACGATCAGCGAAGGAGCGGTCACCGTGCAGCCGGGCGGGATCGGGATGGGCCCGGACCGCACCCAGCAGATCCCCCAGAACCAGAGCCACCCGCAGCCGCCGATCAAGACCGACGCGCCGCTCGACGTCGTCTTCGTCGCCGCCAACCAGACTCAGACGGACTCGAAGCTGGAGGTGATCGGGCCGAAGGACGCCACCTCCGGCCCGCTGAGCGCCGGCAGCCCGGGCAGCTTCCAGACCAGCCTGCCGACCGGGACCTACGTGATCACCGCCCCGGACATCCCTTCCGCCCGCCCGGGCAAACTCGTCGTCGGCCCCTACCGGGCCTCGAGCGAGAACGACGTGCTGCTGCCCTGAGGAACGGGGCGCGGACCGATGCCCGCGCCCCGTTTCCCTCGCCCGCTGGTCGCGGCCAGCTGCGCTCAGCCGACGTCCACCGGAATCTGCGGTCCCTCGACTCCGTTGAGGTCATCGAAGGCGCGGACTGTGTAGGTGCCTGTCAGGGTGACCGGCAGGTGCTGGGTGATCGGATCGCCGCCGCACGGCAGGAAGCCGGCGCCGATTGTGCTGCGGGCTGTGAACCTCGCGTTGACTGTCAGGTCCACGTCCGGGATTCCCACGCTTGTGTTGTGGTAGGTCCCGGCCGGAACCGGGCCCTGGGGCGCGATGTCATATGTGCATGTGGAGATGTTCAGCGCATGGGAGAACGCGTCCTGGTAGACGTGGATTTCGATCTGCTGCCCGACGGGGCAATCGATCGAAGCCTGCAGGGCCCCTGTCGTCACCGGCTGGCCTGTCGTGCCCGGCTTCGAGACCCCAATTGTGTAGTCGCAGCCGTTGAGTGTGACTGTGACCGGTGTCAATCCCGGGTCCGCGCTGCAGTTGGCGTAGGTCGGCGTGAATGTCACCGGGTCGGTCGCTGCGGTCAGTGTGGCTTCGAGATTCGACGAGCATGTGACCGCCCAGTTCGGCGCTTCGCCGATGTCGAAGGTGACGCCGCCCTGTTGCTGTGCTGTGAGGATCGACGGATACAGCGGGGTTGTCACGGCCCCTGTTTGAGCCTGCGCCGCCGGCGTCACCACTGCGGCAATCGCCGCCATGCAGATCGCCAAGCCAAGGCACTTGAGAATGCGAGTCATCTGACTTTCCCTTCTGGTTGAGGGCGCCCGAGATTGGGCGCGTCACCAGTCTGGACAATTACTCAAGATAAACAAAGTGGTTCTGATATGCGCGGAAACGGCGCGCGCGAAATCCCGCTGCAAGCGGCGTTTCAGCGCGGCCGTTCCGTCTGAGCGAATCGTCAGCCTGAAGAGGTGACCATCGTTCTCGCAATCGCCGTCGTCCTGCTGGCTGCTGGCCTCGTCTTCGCGCTCGTCTCGCGCCAGGAGGAGCCGCCCGCGCAGGAGGAGCTTGACCTCGGGCCGGCGATCCAGGCCGCGGCCGCCCAGGTCAGCGCCCAGGTCCGCGACGAGCTGATCCAGCTCAACGACGAGTCGCGCAAAGTCGACGCCAAAGCCGCCGAGGCGACGCTCGACAAGCGCCAGGCGGAGATCAAGGCGCTGGCGGAGCGGATCGCCAAGGGCCAGGAGAAAATCGAGGCCGAGGTGCGGCGCCGCGGTGAGACCGACATCCAGACCCGCACCCTGATCGAGCAGCTGGGCACCACCGTCGGCAACCTCAACTCCGAGACCGCCGGCCTGAAGAAGGCGCTGCGCCAGCCGCAGACCCGCGGCCAGTGGGGCGAGCTGCAACTGCGCCGCTGCATCGAGATCGCCGGGATGACTGAGCATGTCGACTTCGAGCTGCAGGCGACGCTGCGGACCGAAGACGGCAATCTGCGCCCCGACGCCCGCTTCCTGTTGCCCGAGGGCCGCAGCTTCGTCGCCGACTCGAAGGTCCCGCTCGACGCCTTCCTCGACGCCCAGGAGGCCGAGGTCGAGTCCGAGCGTCAGGTTCACATGCAGCGCCACTCCCGCCAGGCCCGTGAGCATGTGCGCGCGCTCAGCTCGAAGGACTACCAGGGCCAGTTCAAGGCCGGAGAGACCCCCGACCTGGTGATCTGCTTCATCCCCAACGAGCCCGCCCTGCACGCCGCCTTCGCCGCCGACCCCGAGCTCTTCGACTACGCCCTGGAGCGCAACGTGCTGCTGGTCAGCCCGACCTCGCTGATCGGGCTGCTGCGGACGATGGAGCTGGGCTGGCGCCAGGAGCGGATGGTCGCCGAGGCGGCCGAGATCGCCGACGCCGCCGGCACCATGCACGCCCGCTTCTCCAAGTTCCTCAGCGACTTCGACAAGATCGGCCGCGGCCTGACCAGCGCCTCCTCGGCCTATGACACCGCGGTCGGCTCGATGGAGAGGCGGCTGCTGCCGCAGCTGCGCAAGGTCGAGAGCCTCGGGATCGCCTCCGGCAAGGAGATCGAGCCGCCCGAGCCGACCCACATCACCGTCCGCGCAATCTCCGCCCCCGAGCTGCGCGAGCCCCCCGAGCCCGAGCTCGACGAGGCCCCCCCGCACGCCGACGCCGCCTGAGCCACCTCCCACCCTCAAGTAGTGGAATCAGCTTTCGTGGGAGGAGCAAATGCCCCTGTCCCGGAGGCTCATGGACAGACAGTCCGCGCCCTGGCAGGCATTCCAGCTGCGCGACGGCCTCCGGGACAGGGGCATTTGCTCCTTTTCCCGCGCCGCTGCGCGACGGCTTCAGGGGAGGGGCATACGGCCCCCGCCTGAACTAGGATCTGCCCCGAAAGCGGGAGATCGAAAGAGGTGGAGGAAAACCTTGGCAGTTGACATCAACACCGTTGCGAGATTGGACGTCGAGCCGGGCACGCTGCCCGAGACGATGGCGGCATGGGTGATCAGGCAGGAGCGCGAGGGGGAGCCGAAGGACGCTTTCCAGCTCGAGCAGATCGAGGTCCCCGAGCCCGGCGCCTTCGAGGTGGTCGTGCGGGTGATGGCCGCGGGCGTCAACTTCAACAACGTCTGGGCGGCGCTGGGCAAACCGGTCTCGGTCTTCGGCTACGGCGACCACCCGGAGTTCGGCCACCACATCGGCGGCTCCGACGCCTCCGGCGTGGTCTGGAAAGTCGGCGAGGGCGTGACCCGCTGGCAGCCCGGCGACGAGGTCGTGATCCACTGCAACCAGGCCTCCTACGAGGACGTCGAGGTCCACGGGCTCGACCCGCTGGCCGCCCCGAGCCAGCGGATCTGGGGCTATGAGACCACCTGGGGCTCGTTCGCCCAGTTCACCAAGGTGCAGGCACAGCAGCTGCTGCCGAAGCCGAAGAACCTCTCCTGGGTCGACTCCTCCGCCTACGGGCTCACCTACTTCACCGCCTACCGGATGCTGATCGACCAGTGCAAGCTGCAGCCCGGCCACAATGTTCTGATCTGGGGTGCAGCCGGCGGCCTCGGCGTCTTCGCAGTGCAGCTCTGCAAGGCGGCCGGCGCCAACGCGGTCGGCGTCGTCTCCTCCGGCGAGAAGGGCGAGCTCGTCAAGCAGCTCGGCGCGGTCGGCTACATCAACCGCGCCGAGTTCGGCGAGATGATGCGGACGAAGGAGAACCTCACCGACCCCGCTGCCGACAAGGAGCGTTTCAAGGCCTCCCGCGGATTCTCCAAGCGGGTCAAGGAGATCCTCGGCGACGCTCCCGACTTCGTCTTCGAGCACGTCGGTCAGGCGACCTTCCCGACCTCGGTCCTGGTTGTCAAGCCGTTCGGAAAGGTCGTGATCTGCGGCGCCACATCCGGCTACCACCTCGACTTCGACGTGCGCTACCTG
>DATAON010000031.1:0-68164 GCA_036265715.1 Solirubrobacterales bacterium
AGCCTCGCGCGCACTCGAACGTCGTGGACAGCGTTCCCCTCCCGCCAAATTCTACGGACCTCTTCCCCCGGCACCTGCGCCGGCCGCGTTTCGCAACCGCGTTTGCGGGTAGATCGCCCGGTTTGGAGCTCGGCTCTAGGATGGCCCACGCAATGCCGCCAACAGTCCTCTGGACCTGATGAGAACCAAGGACCAGGTCCGCCGGGACGTCTGGAAGGCGATGGATCACGAGGGCGTCTCGCGCTTTCCCGGGGCCGAGGGGAGAATTCCGAACTTCGCCGGCGCCAAGCTGGCGGCTGAGAAGCTCGCCGCGCACCGCCTCTGGAAGCGCGCCCGGGTGATCAAGGCGAACCCCGACTCGCCGCAGACGCACGCCCGCCGCATGGCCCTCGAGGAAGGGAAGACAGTGATCATGGCGGTGCCGCGCCTGCGCGACCCCCACCCCTTCCGCGTCCTCGACCCGAAGCAGATGTCGAAGGCGGCGGTGAAGGAGGCGGCGACGATCAAGGGCGCGCTCAAGCACGGCCGCGTGATCGCCCTCGACGACCTGCCGGAGATCGACTTCGTCCTCTGCGGCTCGGTGGCGGTCAACCTCAGCGGCGCCCGCGTCGGCAAAGGCGGCGGCTACCACGACCTCGAGTACGGGATCCTCACCCACGCCGCCAAGATCGACGCCCACACCACGGTCGCAACCACCGTGCACCCGATCCAGATCCTGCGCCAGCACCTGATGGTCACCGCCCACGACCTCCCCTGCGACCTGATCGCCACCCCGCGCGCCGTGATCGACGTCGAGCGCCAGTACGAGCGCCCGCGCGGGATCCTCTGGGACCACCTGCAGCCCCCGCAGATCCGCGAGATCCCGGTGCTGGAACGGATGGGCTACGCGTAGGTCGCGGTGAACCTGCCGGCGGGTGGGTACGTACCACCGGGTCCAACCAACTCGAAGGGGAGGCACCCGATGGCCAACACGAAGCGTTTTCCATCCCTGCTCGCCACCTGCGCGATCGTCGCCGCGATGATCGCGGGTGTCCTCGCAACGACGGCCCAGGCGGCCGTGCGGCACATCGACGGGACCGTGGTCTCGAAGAACTCGACCAAGCGGACCTTCAAGATCTCCACCCAGAGCGGCACGGTGCAGATCAAGGTCAACTCAAGCACCGAGTTCGAGCGCATCAGCGGCGGCTTCGGCGGCCTCAGGAAAGGGCTGGCGATCGAGGTCGACGCCCGCACCAGCGCCAATGGCCTGGTCGCGATCCAGGTCGAGCCGCAGGGCGGCAACGGCGGCGGAGGCGGCTCCGACGACAGCGGCAGCGATGACCACGGCGGTCACGGCGGCGGCGCCGACGACGGCCCCAACCACACCTAAGGGCACCCGCCGATGGGCCGATTTGTAGAGGCATAGGCGACAAATCGGCCCGTCGGCAGCGGGTTAGTCTGTTGGAGATGGCGGCGCGCGAGCAGACTCCGAAACTCGACCCGAGGATCGCCGCCGGCGCCGACTACGGCAACCCGGACCCGGTGCCGGCGTGGATGCGGGTCGACTGGTCCCAGCACCGGCGCAGCGTCGAGCTGCCGGGGGCGTGCGTCAACTACGTCGAGATCGGCGAGGGCGAGCCGATCCTCTTCATCCACGGGATCTCCGGCGGCTGGCAGAACTGGCTGGAGAACCTGCCGCACTTCGGCGCCACCCACCGCGCGATCGCCCTCGACCTGCCCGGCTTCAACACCAGCCCGATGCCGA
This sequence comes from Solirubrobacterales bacterium, assembly GCA_036265715.1. Classification (GTDB taxonomy): domain Bacteria; phylum Actinomycetota; class Thermoleophilia; order Solirubrobacterales; family 70-9; genus VAYN01. Next base: position 1,745 of record DATAON010000031.1, read on the forward strand.
CGTGGGAGATCGGGATGGCCGCCTACGGGCGGATGATCCACGACTTCTGCGAGAAGCTCGGCCTCGAGGAGACCACCCTGGTCGGCAACTCGATGGGCGGCTTCATCGCGGTCGAGGCGGCGACCGCGGGCCCGCAGCGCTTCAGCCGCCTGGCCCTGGTCTCGGCGGCGGGGATCATCAACATCTGGAACCCGGAGGCGCGGGCGACCGTGACCGCCGCCGCCTGGAGCCGGCTCGGTGGCGCCGTCGCCGACCGCGGCCACGCGATTGTCTCCCATCCGCGCAGCCGCCAGCTCGCCCTGGCGCCCTTCTTCCGCTACCCGAGCCAGCTGCGGCCGGAGCTGCTGGTCGAGCAGATGGCCGGCGGGCGCTGTCCCGGCTTCGGCGACGCGCTGCAGGACCTAATCGGCCACGACATCCGCGAGCGCCTGCCGATGATCGAGATGCCGACCCTGATCGTCTGGGGCCTCTCCGACCGGGTGATCCCGGTCGCCGCCGCGATCAGCTACCACCGCCGCATCCCCCACTCCCGGCTCGAGATCTTCGAGCGCACCGGTCACTTACCTCAGCTGGAGCGACCCACGCGTTTCAACCGCCTCCTCGACGATTTCATCGCCTAGAGGAGCCCGGGTAGCGGCGAAGCGTCTTGCACTTTTTCGCGACCCCCCAGCTGGGACCGCCGCGACCGATCCACGAAAAAGTTAAGCGAAGCCCCTACCCGGGCTCCTCTAGCTGGTGACCGCACCCGTGGAGGCCGTTGAGACCGTGTCCGCGTACTTGGACATCACGCCACGGCCGAACGGGGAATCGGGCGCCTGGTACTTCTCGATCCGGCGGGCGATCTCTTCGTCAGAGAGGTCGACGTCCATCCGCCGCTCGTCGATGTCGAGGGTGATCATGTCGCCCTCCTGCAGCGCCGCGATCGGGCCGCCCTTGACCGCCTCCGGGGTGACGTGGCCGAACATCAGGCCGCGGGTGGCGCCGGAGAAGCGGCCGTCGGTGAGCAGGGCGACGTGCTCGCCCAGGCCCTCACCGACGAGCGCCGCGGTCACCTGCAGCATCTCCCGCATGCCGGGGCCGCCGACCGGGCCCTCGTTGCGGATGACGATGATGTCGCCCTTGTTGATCTGCTGATCCTTTACCGCGCGATAGCAGTCCTCTTCGCACTCGAAGACACGGGCGGGGCCGCTCTGGCGCCGGCGCTCGGTGCCGGCGACCTTGATCACGGCGCCGTCGGGGGCGATGTTCCCGTACATGATCGCCAGCCCGCCTTCGGCCTTGACCGGGTCGTCCAGCGGGCGCACCGCTTCCTGGCCCGGTTTCTCGGTCGCGGCAGCGGCCACCTCGCCGATCGTCTGACCGGTGACCGTGATCTGCTCTTCGTGCAGCACGCCCTTTTCGGCCAGCCGCTTGATGATCACCGGCACGCCGCCGGCCGCGTAGAGGTCGGTGGCGATGAAGCGCCCGCCAGGCTTGAGGTCGGCGTAGAGCGGCGTCGCTTTCGAGATCCGCTCGAAGTCGTCGATCGTGAGCTCGACTCCGACCTCGTGCGCGAGCGCAATCAGGTGCAGCACGCCGTTGGTCGAGCCGCCGGAGGCACAGACGCAGGCGACCGCATTTTCCAGCGACTCGCGGGTGATGATCTTGCTCGGGCGCAGGTCCTCGACCAGCACGTTCATCACCAGCTCGCCGATTTTCTCGGCCACGGTCGGCTTCTCGTCGTCTTCGGCCGGGACCATCGCCGAGCCACCGGCGCTGATCCCCAGCGCCTCAAAGGCACAGGCCATCGTGTTGGCCGTGAACTGACCGCCGCAGGCACCGGCGCCGGGACTGGCGACGCCCTCCAGCTCGTTCAGTTCCTCGTCGGTCATCTCGCCCGCGTTGTGGGCGCCGATCGCCTCGAAGATGTCGAGGATGGTGACGTCACGGCCATGCCAGTGGCCGGGGGCGATCGAGCCGCCGTAGAGCAGCACTGAGGGCACGTCGAGCCGGGCCAGGCCCATCGCGCAACCGGGAATCGTCTTGTCGCAGGCGCAGAGCGCGACGATCGCGTCGAACTGATAGCCGCGGGCCATCAACTCGATCGAGTCGGCGATCACCTCGCGACTGACCAGCGAGGCCTTCATCCCCTGGGTGCCCATCGTCACCCCGTCGGAGACGGCGACGGTGTTGAACTCCATCGGCGTGCCGCCGGCGGCGAGCACGCCCTTCTTCACATGCTCGGCCAGCGCCCGCAGCCCGAAGTTGCAGGGCATCGCCTCGGTCCAGGTGTTGGCGATCCCGATCGTCGGCCGGCTCAGGGCCTCGTCATCGAAGCCGATGCCCTTCATGTAGGCGCGCGAGTGGGCGCGATCGGGCCCGTCGAAGACCCTCGCCGAGCGGGGGCGCGGAAGCTTGGTGGCGGTGCTGCCGTTCGTGCTCATAGGACAAATGTATTCACTGGGGCAAGTCTTCTTCCTCGTTGCCGCGCCTGGTCAGCTCGAAAACGTCCACCGGACCGGGGCCCCTGCCGATCTCCCGCAGGCCCGCCCCAACCGCGATCCCGGCGACCTGACGGGCGGCGACGGCGGCCTGCACGGGCTCGGCGCCGCGGGCGAGAAACGCCGCCAGGGCCGACGAGTGAGTGCAGCCGGAGCCGTGGGCAGCGCCGTCGGGATGGCGCTCGCCGGGAATCTCGACCAGCTGCTCGCCGTCGTAGAAGAGGTCGACCAGCTGCTCGCTGTGGCCGCCGGTGACGACCACCGCCTGCGGCCCCAGCGCAAAAACCTGCCGCACCAGTTCCTCCTGGCTCGCCCCCTCCCCCAGGCCGGTCAGCTCACGCGCCTCGGGAATGTTCGGGGTGGCGACCGCGGTCAGCGGCAGCAACCGCCCGAGCAGCGCCGTGCGCGCCTCGGGGTCGAGCAGCACCGAGCCGCTCTCGGAGACCATCACCGGGTCGATCACCACCGGCGCCTCCCCCACCAGCCCCAGCGCCTCGACCACCGCGTCGACCGTGGCCGCGGTGCCCAGCATCCCGATCTTGACCGCGTCGACGCCGATGTCCTCGGCCACCGCCCGCACCTGGGCGACGATGATCTCCGGCTCGATCGCCTGCACAGCCTTGACCCCGACCGTGTTCTGTGCGGTGATCGCGGTGATCGCGGTCATCCCGTGCACCCCGCAGCGCGCGAACGCCTTCAGGTCCGCCTGGATCCCGGCGCCGCCGCCGGAGTCCGAGCCGGCGATCGAGAGCACGGCGGGAATGATTCGGTCGCTCACGGCGGGGAGCCTAAACGGCAGCACGAGCCCGCACATTTGCCGGCTGAGCCGGAGATATTGCGGACTCGCGCTCATCGGACTCCCAGAAGCGTTCGCGAGTAGGTGCCCATCAGCGAGCAGGTGACGTAGCCGAGGGCCTCGAGACGGGCGAGGGCAGCGGCGGTTTCCGGGGCCGGAAGGCCGAGGGTGGCGGCGACGCCGTCGCAGGTGCCCTGGCCCGCCTCCACGGCCGCGAGGACGGTGGCGAGCGCCGGGTCGAGCGGCGGGCCGGCGCGGCCGATGCGGTTAGCCCCGGGGCCAAGCATCGCGTCAAGCACATCCTGAGCGTTGCGAACGAGGCAGGCGCCGCCGGCGAGCAGGTTGTTGGGCCCGGTCGAGGCGCGGGAGGTGACCGGGCCGGGGACGGCGCCAATGTCGCGGCCGAGGTCGGCGGCCAGGTCGGTGGTGATCAGCGAGCCGGAGCGGGCGGCGGCCTCGACCACAACCGTCATCCCCGCCAGCGCGGCCATGATCCGGTTGCGGGCCGGAAAGGTCCAGCGCCAGGGAGTCGAGCCGGGCGCGAACTCGGAGATGACCAGGCCCTGTTCGCAGATCCGTCGCCACAGCGAGCGATGGGCGGCGGGATAGGCGGTGTCGGGGCCGCAGCCAAGGACGGCGATCGTGCGGCCGGCGGCGTCGAGAGCGCCGCGGTGCGAGCAGGCGTCGATCCCGAAGGCGAGCCCACTGACCACGACCATCCCGGCGCCAGCGAGGTCGCGACCAAGCTCGCGGGCGATCTCGCGCCCGTAGGAGGTGGCGCGACGGGCGCCGACCACAGTCACCGCCCCGAACGGATCGAGCCCGTCGAGCAGGCCCGGGTCGCCGCGCCCGATCAGCGCCCACGGCGCGTCGGCGGCGTCGCGCAGCTGCGGCGGGTAGAGGTCGCCATGTCGACAGCAGGCCCAGCACTGCGCCGCCCGCAACTCCTCCTCGAGCTGGCGCTCGGGCAGCGCCGCCACCCGAGCAAGCAGCTGCTCGCCAACCTTCGGCGCCACCACCTCGACCAGATCCTCGCTGGCGAGCCGCAGCAGTTCCGGCGAGCGCGAGCCGGCCTCGCCGGTCGCGGTCCGTTCGATGTAAGGGCCCAGCAGCGAGAGCAGCCAGGAGCGGCGCAGGCACTCGGGACAGGCGCGCGGATCAGCCACGGTCCCGCCTCCGCAACTGCAGCGCCTGCGCCATCTGCTCGGGACCGATCGACGCGGCCCCGTCGAGGTCGGCGATCGTCTGCGCCAACCGCAGGGCCCGGTCGTGGGCGCGGCCGCTGAGTCGCTGGCGCGCGTAGAGCTCCGCCAGCAGCGCCCCGGCCGACGGCTCCAGCGCGCACTCACGCGCCTCTCCCGGCGTCATCTCGGCGTTGCAGCGGCCGGGGCCAAGGCGCCGCTCCTGGCGCTCGCGCGCGCTCGCCACCCGGGCCCGCACCGCCGTCGAGGGCTCCCCCGCCGCACCTCCGATGTCAGCGGCGCTCGGTTGGCGGACGGCGGCAAGAATGTCGATGCGGTCGGCGAGGGCGCCGCTGAGGCGACCCTGGTAGCGCTGCACCGCGACCGGTGCGCAGCTGCAGTCGGGGTCGGCTTCGCCGCGCCCGCACGGACACGGGTTGGCGGCGGCGACCAGCATGAACCGGCAGGGCAGGGTGTTGCGAGCGCCGGCCCGGGCGATCGCGACCTCGCCCGACTCCAGCGGCGACCGCAGCGCCTCCAGGGCGTCGCGGCGAAACTCGCAGAGCTCGTCGAGAAAGAGGACACCACGGTGGGCGAGCGTGATCTCGCCCGGGCGCGGCGGGGTGCCGCCGCCGACCAGGCCGGCGGGGCTGATCGTGTGGTGGGGCGAGCGGAACGGGCGACCCCTGACGTCAGAGAGACGGCCGCAGGCGCCGGCGATCCGAGCCACCTCAAGCACCTCGACCCCAGCCAGCGGCGGCAGGATCGAGGGCAGGCGACTGGCGGCGAGCGACTTGCCGGCGCCGGGCGGGCCGACCATCAGCAGGTTGTGGCCGCCGGCCGCGGCGACCTCGAGCGCGTGGCGCAGGTGCGGCTGCCCGCGCAGGTCGGCCAGGTCGGGGCCTCCCAGGCCCACGCCCGGATCGAGCGCCAGCGGCGCCGGTCGCGGCGGCGCCCACTCGCCAGCAGCCAACGCCGGTAGGCGTCCGACGCTGTCGAGCGCGACCACCTCGATCCCGCTGGCCAGCGCCGCCTCGGGTCCGTTCTCCTCGGGCAGCAGAATCGCCTCCGCCCCGCACTCGCGGGCGGCCTCGGCGATCGCCAGGGCACCGTTGACCGGCCGCGTCGTCCCGTCCAGGGCCAACTCGCCCGCCAGGGCAACCCGCGCAAGACCTTCCCACTCCAGCTGCCCGGAAGCGCTCAGCAGCGCCGCGGCAATCGCCAGGTCCATGCCCGGCCCGGCCTTGCGCAGGCTGGCTGGGGCGAGGTTGACGACGATCCGCTGCAGGGGAAACTCGAAACCGCAGTTGACCAGGGCCGCCCGCACCCGCTCACGCGCCTCTCGCACCGCGGTGTCGGGGAGGCCGACGATCGCGAAGCCGGGCAGCCCGCGATGGACGTCGACCTCGACCCGCACCGGGCGGGCGGCGATGCCATCGAGCGTGAAGGTTCGGGCCGTGGCGAGCACGGTGGCGACGCTACGGAGGGAGGTTCAACGCGTGGCCGGCAGATCGGAACTTCTCTGTGCCCGGGGTGGGGAGAGTTCTCAACGGCCCCGCCTTGACTCCGGGATGACCGTCGCCCGTCAACGCACCGGAGCCCGCGCCGAGGAGCTGGTCGCCCGCCGCCTGGCCACCACCGGTTGGGAGATCGTCGAGCGCAACGCCCGCACCCGCTACGGCGAGCTCGACATCGTCGCCCTCGACGGCCACGCACTCGTCTTCGTCGAGGTCAAGGCGGGCCGCGCGGGCAACCGGCTCGGCCCCGAGCGGCCGGTTCTCGCGGTCGACCGCCGCAAGCAGCAGCGGGTGCGCCGCCTCGCCGCCGCCTGGATGGCCGAGCGCCGCGGCCAGATCCCGCGCTTCGCGGAGATCCGCTTCGACGCCGTCGGCGTCAGCTTCGACCGCGGCGGCCGGGTCACCGCGGTCGAGCACATCTCGAACGCGTTCTGATTAGGTCAGGCCAAGCTGCGTGTACGCCACGGATTGAAAGCTGCGCCGATGCAGCGGCGAGATCCCCTGCTTGTCGATCGCGGCGCGATGCTCGGGCGTCGAGTAGCCGACGTGCTCCTCGAAGCCCCAGCCCGGATGCTCGAGCGCGGCTTCGCGCATGTAGCGGTCGCGGGTGACCTTGGCGATCACCGAGGCGGCGGCAATAGCGGCGCTGGTCGCGTCGCCGCCGACCACGCGGCGGTGCGGCACCGAGCAGCGCGGCAGCGCGAAGCCGTCGACGAGGCTGATCGCCTCGCCCGGCTCCAGCCGCTCCAGCGCCACCGAGAGCGCTTCGATGTTGGTCACGTGCAGCCCGCGGCGGTCGATCCCGACCGCCGAGCGGACGACGACGCTGACTCGCTCCGCCGCCCGCAACACCGATGGGAACATCTCCAGCCGCCGCTCCTCGGTCATCTGCTTGGAGTCGTGCAGGCCGCCGAGCAGGCGGCGGTCGGAGTGCGAGAGGCGCTCGTAGTCGATCAGCACCGCGGCGGCGACCAGCGGCCCGGCAAGGCAGCCACGCCCAGCCTCGTCAGCGCCGGCGACGAAGCGACTCTGCAGCCCACGGTCGAAAGCGAACAGGCGGCGACTGCGGGCGAGCCGGCGCCGGTGCTGCTTCGGCTTAGAAGATCCCGATGCGGTCTGGTGGCCAGTAGGTGGCAAAGGCCTTGCCGATGAGCCAGTCGCGCGGGACGGGTCCCCAGAAACGGCTGTCGTCGCTGGCTCCACGGTTGTCGCCCATCATGAAGTAATGGTCGGCCGGGATCGTGATCTCTTTCGGCAAATTGCAGCCAGCGCCGCCACCGCAGGGCAGCGTGTAGGACTCTTCTTTCTTCCAAACGCCGTTGACCACGGGGTGCCCTTCTTTGACCGAGAGCGTGTCCCCCGGCCCGGCGACTATGCGCTTGATGAAGTTCTGACTGGACTCCGCCGCAGTCGGCTTCGGACACGGTTCGTCTTCGGGGTGCTGGACTCCGCACTGGGTGCCCCGGTCGGCGCCGGCGGGCGGGTGGAAGACGACGATGTCCCCGATCGAGGGGTCGCTGAAGTTGTAGAGGAAGCGGTTGACCAGGACCCGCTGGCCGACGTCTAGCGTCGGCTCCATCGATTCGGAAGGGATCTGGTAGGGCTTGACGATCCAGGCCTGGATCGCCAGCGCCAGCCCCAGGGCCAGCGCAACGATGACGACCAACTCAACTAGCCCGCCGCCCTTTCCTTTCGGCTTCGGGATGCTGAGTTTCAGGCTGCCGAGTCCTCGTCGGAGTCGCCGGCCTTGACCGGCTCCTCGTCCTCGGCATCGCCTGACGCTGCATTGTCCTCAGTCTCCCCCGCCTCGGGCGCTGCCGCCTCCGCGTCTGCCGCCTCCGTAACCCCATCCGCCGCAGCCTCCGGCTCGGCGGGCGCCTCGGCCTCAATCTCAGTGCCCTCCTCGGTGGCCGGAGCCTCCTCGACGCTCTCGCTGGCCTCAGCCTCGGGCATGTCCTGCGGCTCCTCGACCGGGACGACCTCCTCCTGGCTGACGCCGTCGGCGTCTATCGGCGCTGCCGCGGCGGGCGCCGAGACCATGTCCTCGTCGATGCCCCAGCGCCGCTCGGCGACGCGGGCGGCCTTGCCGACGCGGCCCCGCAGGTAGTAGAGCTTGGCCCGGCGCACCGCTCCGCGCGCCGCGACCTCAAGTTTCTCGATCTTCGGCGAGTGCAGGGGGAACGTGCGCTCGACCCCAACCCCGAAGGACTGCTTGCGGACCGTGAAGGTCTCCCGCGCGCCCGAGCCCTGGCGCTTCAGCACGACGCCCTCGAACACCTGGGTCCGTTTGCGGGTGCCCTCGACAACCTGGAAGTGCACGCGGACGCGATCGCCCGGGGCGAACGACGGCAGCCCCGGCCGTAGCTGGGCGCGCTCAATGCTGTCGATTACGGAGCTCATTTGGCGAGAAAAAACCGCCGGACCCGGAAGCGGGAACCGCGCGGTCGCGGAATGGTAGCTATTCCGCGGCCTCTTCGGCCGCGCGGGCACGCAGCCGGCTCTGCTCCAAGCGCCACTCGCGGACCTTGCCGTGGTCGCCGGAGAGCAGGACGTCGGGCACGTCCCAGCCGCGGTAGGACGGCGGGCGCGTGTAGTGCGGGTACTCGGGCATGCCCTCCAGGACCTGGCTGAACGACTCCTCGGCGGCCGAGTCCTCGTGGCCAAGCGCGCCCGGGAGCTTGCGCATCAGCACGTCGGCGACGACCATCGCCGGCAGCTCGCCGCCGGCCAGCACGTAGCGGCCGATCGAGAGCTCGTCGTCGGCGAGGTGCTGGTGAACGCGGTCGTCGAAGCCCTCGTAGCGGCCGCAGAGCAGCGCCACGTGGGGCTCGGCGACCAGCTCGTCGGCGATCGGGTCGTCGAGCAGCGGCCCGGTCGGCGAGAGCAGCACGATCCGCGGCCGCTCAGCCCCATAAGTCGCCTCCAACGCCGCATCGATCACGTCCACCCGCAACACCATCCCCGCCCCGCCCCCGTAGGGCGAGTCATCGACTTTCCCCGCATTCCTCGGAGTCGTGTCGCGGTAATTGATCAACCGCAACTCGTTCCCCTGCTCAATCGCATTGGTGACCGACCGCTGCGTCCTGAACCAGTCGAAGGCCTCGGGGAACAGCGTGAAGATGTCGAGCTTCATCGGCTCGGGGGCGTCGTCAGTCGAGGATGTCGACGATGACGCGACGATCGATGCGCACCGCGGCCGCCTTGGCGATCGTGCGGATCGCGTTGGCGACGCGGCCGCCCTTGCCGATCACGCGGCCGAGGTCTCCCTCGGCGACGGAGATCTCGTAGACGAGGTCGCCTTCCTCTTCGAGCTCCTCGACCACCACGGCCTCGGGCTCCTCCACCAGCGATTTGACGAGGAACTCGAGCAGCTCCGTCATCGACAGGCCCGCCTAGGAACCGGAGGCCTTGATGCCCTTGGTGCGCAGCAGGCCCGCGACCGTCTCCGAGGGCTGGGCACCGTGCTCGAGCCAGTGGCGAGCGCGCTCCTCGTCGAGCACGATCGTCGAAGGATTCGTCTGCGGGTTGTACTGACCGATCGTCTCGATCGACCGACCGTCACGCGGGGAGCGTTTGTCGGCGACGACGATGCGCCAGATCGGGTTCTTCTTGGAACCCACTCGTCTAAGTCTGATTCGGACAGCCATGAGCGGCGAGAGGTTAGCGGACGCGCCGCCCTAGCGGCGGCGCACCTTCGGGCGCGGGGTGCCGCCGCCGGCCATCTGGGCGATCTGATGCTCGCTCGGCATCTTCCCGTTGGCCATCGATCGCATCAGCACCCGCATCTGATCGAACTGTTTGATCAGCTGCTTGACGTGCTGGACGCGAGTCCCGGAGCCATTTGCGATCCGTTTGCGGCGCGAGCCGTTGATCAGGGTCGGATCGGCGCGCTCGGCCGGGGTCATCGAGAGAACTATCGCTTCCGTGCGATCGAGCTCGCGCTCGTCGATGTTGGCGTTCTTCAGCTGTTTCATCGCCCCCATTCCCGGCAGCATCCCCAGCAGCCCGCTCAGCGGCCCCATTTTCCGCACCTGTTTCATCTGGGTGAGGAAGTCCTCCAGCGTGAACTGGTCCTTTTTGAGTTTCTCCTGCAGGTCTTCGGCCGACTTCTCGTCGACCTGCTGCTCGGCCCGCTCGATCAGGCTGAGGACGTCGCCCATGCCGAGGATGCGCTGGGCCATGCGGTCGGGGTGGAACTTGTCGAAGTCCTCGATTTTCTCCCCGGTCGAGGCGAAGAGGATCGGCTTGCCGGTCACTGCTTTGACCGAGAGCGCGGCGCCGCCGCGGGCGTCGCCGTCGAGCTTGGTCATCACGACGCCGTCGAACTCGGCCGCCTCGGCGAACGATTCGGCGACGCCGACCGCGTCCTGGCCGGTCATCGCGTCGACCACGAGGAGGACGTCGTGGGGCTTGGTCCGCTTGCGGATCCGCGAGAGCTCCCCCATCAGGTCCTGGTCGATGTGGAGGCGGCCGGCGGTGTCGACGATCAGCACGTCGCGACGCTCCTCGCGGGCGCGGTCGAGCGCCCAGGCGGCAATCTCGACCGGGTCGGCGTCGGTCCCCTGCTGGTAGACGTGGGCGCCGGCGCGCTCCCCCATCGTCACCAGCTGCTCGACCGCGGCCGGCCGGTAGACGTCGCAGGCGGCGAGGGCGACGTCTTTGTTCTGCTTGCGGAAGAACTGGGCGAGCTTGGCGCAGGCGGTCGTCTTGCCGGAGCCCTGCAGGCCCGCCATCAGGATCACGGTCGGGCCGCTGGAGGCCATCGCCAGCTCGCTGCCGGTGCCGCCCATCAGCGAGGCCAGCTCCTCGTTGACGATCTTCACCACCTGCTGGCCGGGATCGAGGCTGTTGAGGACGTCAGCGCCGAGGCAGCGCTCCTTCAGCGTCTTCGTGAAGGTTTTGACGACCCTGAAGTTGACGTCGGCCTCGAGCAGGGCGAGGCGGATCTCGCGCATCGCCGCGTCGACGTCGGACTCGCTCAGTTTCCCGCGCGAGCGAACGTCGGAGAGCGTCGATTGGAGGCGATCTGAAAGCTGGTCGAACATCGGGGTCCAGCTTAGACGGGCTACTCGGCCAGCAGGGCCTGGGCGTACTCGGTGGGGTCGAAGGGGCGCAGGTCGTCAAGGGTCTCGCCGACGCCGATCAGTTTGACCGGGATGCCGAGGTCGCCGGCGATCGCCAGGGCGATCCCGCCCTTGGCGGTGCCGTCGAGCTTGGTCAGAACGACCCCGTCGACCGCGACCGCTTCGGAGAAGACCTTGGCCTGGCGCAGCCCGTTCTGGCCGGTGGTGGCGTCGATCGAGATCAGCGTCTCGTGCGGGGCGTCGGGAATCTGCTTGGCGATCACCCGCCGCACCTTGGCCAGCTCGTCCATCAGGTTGTCCTGGGTGTGGAGGCGGCCGGCGGTGTCGACGATGACGACGTCGGCGCCGCGGGCGCGAGCGGCGGAGATCGCGTCGTAGGCGACGGCGCCGGGGTCGGCGCCGGACTCGCCGCGGATCAGCTCGGCGCCGGCGCGGTCGGCCCACTCGGCCAGCTGCTCGGCGGCGGCGGCGCGGTAGGTGTCGCCGGCGGCGAGGACGACGGACAGGCCCATCTCCTTGCTCAGGTGCCAGGCGATCTTGCCGATCGTCGTCGTCTTGCCGGTGCCGTTGACGCCGACCATCATCAGCACCGCCGGCTCGGCGCTGAGGTCGATTGGGGCGCGGCCGCCGGAGGCGACCTCGGCGAGGATCTCGATCAGGCGGTCGCGGACCGCGGCGCCGTCGGCGGGGACAGCACCGGAGTCGACCTCGTGCTCGAGCCGTTCGACCACCGCGGCGGTGGTCGGGGCGCCGGCGTCGGCGAGGATCAGCGCCTCCTCCAGCGCCTCCCAGGTCTCGTCGTCGATGCGGTCGAAGAGGCTGGCGCCGATCTCCTCCTGCAGCGCCTGGCGGCTTTTCGAGAGGCTCTCGCGCAGGCGCTTGAAGACGCCGCGGCGCTGCTCGGGCTCGGCCTCAGCCGTCTCCGAGGCGTTCCCGGTCGCGCGCGAACCGAGGTCGAACATCTCCTGCCAGGTCGTTGCCATCGGCCGGGGAGGCTACTTGGGCGGGACCGAGAAGCTCGGCGAGGGAGGCGTCGAGGTGGCCGACGATCCGCTCGGCGTCCGGCAGCGCACCGGGGTCGGCGAGCAGCCCGAAGCCGACGCGGCCGTTGTAGCTGAGGATCGCGATCGCCAACGCGTGGTTGGCGGCGAGGAAGCCGACAGGGTAGATCCCAGTCAGCTCGCGGCCAAGCACGTAGAAGGGGACCTGCGGGCCGGGGAAGTTCGTGACCAGCAGGTTGAAGAGACGGGTAGAGAAGTTGATCGCCGCGGTCGGGGCGAGCAGGACCGGCGGCGCGAAGTCGCGGAACCAGTCGTTGAGGCCCCAGATCGCTTCGGCGCCGAGCGGCTGCTTGGAGGCCTTGAGCGCGTCCATCGCGGCTGAGATGACGCGCAGGCGCTCGACCGGGTCGGCGATCCCGACCGGCAGCGGGCCCCGCATCGCGGTCAGTTTGTTGCCGAGCTCCCCATGCTCGTCTTCGGTCCGGATCGAGACCGGCACCAGCGCCTTCAGCTCGACCCCGTCGAGGGCGACGTCGCGCTCGCCCAGCCAGCGCCGCAGGGCGCCGGCGACGACCGCCAGCGAGACGTCGTTGACGGTGCCGCCGAAGGCGTTCTTCACCCGTTTTAGGTCGGCCAGCTCGAAGTCGGCCCAGGCGAAGCTGCGACCGCTGCCGATCGCGGTGTTGATCGGGACCCTGGGAGCCGGCCGGGCGAGGTTCCAGGTCACCTCCCAGAGACCGGCGAGGCCGTCGGAAGCGCGGCGGCGGGCGCGGCCCGGGTCGTGGAGGGCGCGGCGCAGCCAGCGGCCGAGGCGGCGCAGGGTGGCGGCGATGCCGGCGCCCGCGTGGCCGACCAGGGCCGCGTTGGAGGGCGGGCGCCGCGGCGTCCATGGCTGTTCGTCGCCGGCCGGCTCGGAGCTGGGCTCGACGTCGAACAGCAGCATCCCGATGTCGACCGCGGAGATCCCGTCGGCCATCGCGTGGTGGGTCTTGTAGACGATCGCGAAGCGCTCGTCGTCGAAGCCCTCGACCAGGATCAGCTCCCAGAGCGGTTTGCGGCGGTCCAGCGGCGGCGCCAGCAGGGTGCCGACGAGGTCGCGGAACACGGCGTCGGAGCCGGGGTGCGGGAGGGTCGCGCGGCGCACGTGGGCGTGGATGTCGAACTCGGCGTGGTCGACCCAGAACGGGGTTCCGAGCCCGAGCGGCGGGTAGTGCAGGCGCGGCAGCTCGTGCACGCGACTGCGGATGTGAGCGAGGAAGTCGGCCTGGTCAGGAGCCTCGCCGGCGCAGACCAGCACGGCGCCGATCGCCATGTGCCCGTTCGCTTTCTCGTTGGCTAGGAACGAGGTGTCGAACGAGGTCAGCCTGTCCATGTGGCGCTGCGGCATCTCCCTCCTCCTCAGACGAGGGTACCCGTGCCCGTTCCTCGCCTAGACGAACGGGCCGTTAAGCGACTGCGGAGAGGGTGCTGCCGTTGTCGTCCTCGTCCTCGCCGTCGTCGCCCTCGGCGGTTTCGCGTGGCAGCTTGCGGGAGACGACCTTGGTGACGCCGTCGCCGCCCATGCTGACGCCGTAGAGCACGTCGGCGGCGTCCATGGTCCGTTTCTGGTGGGTGACGATGACGAACTGGGCGCGGTCGGAGAAGCGCCGTATCAACTGCAGGAAGCGGTCGATGTTGGCGTCGTCGAGGGCGGCCTCGACCTCGTCGAGGATGTAGAACGGGCAGGGGCGGGCGAGGAAGACGGCGAAGACGAAGGCGAGCGCGACCAGCGACTTCTCGCCGCCCGAGAGCAGCGACAGCTTGCGGGTCGACTTGCCGGCCGGGGTGACCTCGATCTCGACCCCGAGCTCGTCGCGCTGCTCCTCCCCCTCCTCCTCGGGCTCGGGCTCCTCGTCCTCGCTCGGGACCTCCTGCTCTCCAGCGGGCCGTTCGGACTCGCGCACCGGCTGCAGGCTGACCCGGCGCAGGCGCCCGCGCCCGCCCGGAAACAGATGCTCGACCATCTCCTCGAAGTTCTTCGCGGTCGCCTCGAAGGTCTGCTCGAAGGCGCGCTCGATCTCCTCGTCGATCTCGCGGATCAGCGACTCCAGCTCGCGCATCGCCCGCTCGGTGTCCTCGCGCTGGGCCTGCAGCGCCTCGACGTGCTCACGCGCCTCGTCGTATTCGCGCTCGGCCAGCGGGTTGACCGGCCCGATCTGGCCGCGGCGGCGCTCCAGCCGCTCGAGCCCGCGGTCGATCTCAGCCCGCTCCTCGTCGGTGAGGGCCGCCTCGGCGGGCGGGATCTCCTCGCCCAGCCGCTCGGCGATGCTGGCCAGCTCGCGCTCGGCCTCGGCCCGGCGGTCGCCGAGGTGGGCGGCCTCGACCTCGGCCTTGGTCAGCTCGTCGGCGACTGTCCGCATCTGCGCCTGCAACTCGAACTCCTGCTGGGAGCAGGCGCGCAGCTCGTCGGCGATCTCGTCGCCCGTGTCCTCGCCGCCGACGACCAGGACCTCGGTGCGGCCGACCCGGGCGCGGATCGCGGCGCCGGCGGCCTCGACCGCGGCGAGGGCGGCGCGAACGTCGTCGAGCAGCTCCTCGCCGCGAGCGACGCGTTGGCGCAGCGCCTCGCGGTGATGCTCGCCGAGCAGGCCCTCGGCCCGCAGCGCGTGGCGGGCGGCGCGCTCGGCGCCGCCTCGAAGCTCGCCCAGAGCTACCTCGCGAGCCGACTCGGCCTCGGCGTCGGAGCGAGCGATCGCAAACCTCTCGGCCGCCGTGCGCAGGCCGGCGTCGACCTCGCCCAGCTCCTGCTCGAGCTGGCGGGCGCGGGCGGCGGGGGCGCCGCTGCCGCCGACGTCGAGGGTCAGCGGACCGAGCTCACCGCGCAGGCGCTCCAGGCCAGCCTCCAGCTCCGTCTCGCGGGTGGAGAGGCCGGCGACGCGAACCGCGACCCGCTCCTGGTCGCCGCGCAGCTTCGTCAGCAGGCCCCAGGCCTGGGTGCGCTCGCGGTCGCGGGCGGCGAAGCGCTCCTCGGCCTCGCTGCGCCGCTTGCTGACCGCGGTCAGCTGCTCCTCCAGCTTCGTCCGGGTCGCCCGCGCCTTCTCCGCGGTTTTCGCCGCGGCGGCGGCGCGGTCGGCGCCGAAGCGCAGCTCCTCGGAGACCAGCCGTCCGCGCAGGCCTAGCTCCTGGCGCTCGATCCGTGCCCCCAGCTCGGCAGCTTCCGCCTGGCGCTTCAGCGGCCGCAGCCGGCCGCGCGCCTCGCGCTCGACGTCGAGCGCGCGGTCGAGGTTGTCGCGGGTCCCGCGCAGCTTCAGCTCGGCCCGGCGGCGGCGCTTGCGGTGCTTGCCGAGGCCGGCGGCCTCCTCGACCAGGAGCCGGCGCTCGCGCGGCTTCGAGTGGATGATCGTCTCCACCCGGCCCTGGCTGATCACCGAGTGCATCTCCTTGCCGAGGTTGGTGTCGGAGAGGACGTCGGAGACGTCGGCGAGGCGGCAGCGGGCGCCGTTGAGCCGGTAGGAGCCGTCGCCGGAGCGGTCGAGCCGGCGTTCGATCGCGATCTCGGAGAACTCGGTCGCGGCGCGGCCGTCGGCGTTGTCGATCACCACCTCGACCTCGGCGGCGCGGCGCTGGCCGATGCCCTTGCCACCGGCGGAGATCACGTCCTGCATCGAGGCGCCGCGGATCGCCCCGGGGCTCTGCTCGCCGAGCGCCCAGAGGACGGCGTCGGTGATGTTGCTCTTGCCGGAGCCGTTGGGTCCGACGATCACGCTGACGCCGGGCGAGAACTCGAGGTTCACCCGCTCGGGGAACGACTTGAACCCCTTCATCGATATCGATCTCAGATACATGCGCTCGCGTCCTCGAAGTGCCTAGGGAACCCTGTCGCAGAGGTTCGCGCTTGCCTCGGACGCCTCTGGGACGCCCTTAACCGCCAAATTGCGCCAAAGCCTGCTCGGCGGCGACCTGCTCCGCGGCCTTCTTGCTGCGGCCCTCCCCCGACCCGACCTGCTCGGAGTCGACGATCGCGGCCACCTCGAAGGTGCGCCGGTGCGGGGGGCCCGTGGCGGCGATCACCTCGTAGCTCACGCGCGCCCCGCGGCGCGCCAGAAGCTCCTGCAGTGCGGACTTGAAGTCGATCCGGGTCTCGGAGGCGTGCTCGATCCGCGGCTCGAAGGCGGCGGCCACGGCGGGTGCGGTGCGCTCGAAGCCGAAGGCCAGGTAGCAGGCGCCGATCAGCGCCTCGGTCGCCTCCGGCAGCGGCCGCTCGCCGTCCAGCAGGACCTCTGCCGGGATCGCCGCGGTGACGTCGTCGGGCTCGTTCTCGCGCAGCATCTCCGGCACCCCGAGGTGACGACCGACGTCGGCACAGGAGACGCCGCTGACCGCCTGGTTGTGGATCTTGGTCAGGCCGCCGGAGTCGATCGCGCTGAAGCGCCGCGAGATCTGACTGGCGACCGAGAGTCCGAGGACGCTGTCGCCGAGGAAGGCGAGGCGCTCGAAGGAGTCGACCCGGCGCTCGGTCCAGGAGGAGTGGGTGAGCGCCTGCTTGCGCAGCTCAGGGGGCAGCTCCGCGATCAGCTCCGAGAGCGCCGCGACCGCCGAGTCAGGATCGGGCGTCAAGGTCAGGCGGGTGCGTGCTCGACCACGAAGCCGACCGCGTCGCCGACCGTCTGGATGCGGGTGGCCTGCTCCTCGGAGACGCTGACCCCGTAGTTGTCCTCGAGCTCCATCACCAGCTCGTAGAGGTCGAGCGAGTCGGCGTCGAGATCCTCCTTGAAGCGGGTCGTCTCGGTGATCTTCCCGACGTCGACTTCGAGCTCCTCGGCGAGGTGCTCGCGGACGAGGGTGAGGACTTGGTCGCGGTTCATCCCTGAGTTCCTATCACGCGCTCTCGGCGTCCGCCAAGGCGGCGCGGCCGGCGCCGCCCTCGCGCAGCAGCGCCGCCGTGCGGCCGACCGCGTCGACCTCGGCGCAGCGGGCGGCGAGGCGGATCGCGTTGGCGATGCCCTCGGCGCCGGCGCTGCCGTGGCCGACGACGGCGATCCCGCGCAGGCCGAGCAGGATCGCGCCGCCGGTGGTGTCGGGGTGCAGTTCGCGGCGCAGGCTGCCGAGCGCCGGCTTCAGCAGCAGGCCGCCGAGCGCGGCAACCGGGTTGGAGCGGGCGGCGTCGCCGACCGCGGCGGCGACCGTCTTCGCGGTCCCCTCCATCAGCTTCAGGGCGATATTGCCGGTGAAGCCGTCAGTGACGACGACGTCGACGCTGGCGGCGGGCAGGTCGCGGCCCTCGACGTTGCCGGCGAACTCGATGTTGGTTGCGGCGTCGAGCAGCCGGTGCGCCTCGACCACCTCCTCGCGGCCCTTGCCGGACTCCTCGCCGACCGTCAGCAGGCCGACGCTGGGGCGCTCGACCCCCAGCACGGCGGCGCTAAAAGCGGCGCCGAGGAAGGCGAACTGGACCAGGTGCTGGGCGCGGACCTCGACGTTGGCGCCGACGTCGAGGAAGAGGACGGCTTTGCCGGGGACCGGCAGCTGCACCGCCAGCGCCGGCCGCTGCACGCCCTTGATCCGGCGCAGGCCGAAGGTGGCGGCCGCCATCGTCGCCCCGGTCGAGCCGGGGCTGACCAGGGCCGCGGAGTTGCCGGTGGCGACGTCGGCGGCAGCGCGCACGACCGAGGCCTCCTTCTTCGCGCGGACCGCGGAGACCGGATCCTCGTCGTTGCCGATCCACTCGGAGGTCTGGACGACCTCGACGCCGTCGACGCCAGCCAGGCCGAGCGCCCGCTCGGGGCCGAACACGCGCACCCCGATCGCCGCGTCGGCGGCGGCCAGCCTGGCGCCCTCGGCAAGCACCTCGAAGCCCTGCTCGGCCCCGTAGCCGTCGAGGGCAACGGTGACGCGGCGCTCGGGCGCCACGGCCTACTCGGAGTCGGTTGCGGAAGTCACCGTGGGGTCGGCGACTTTGTGCGAGACGACCTCACGGCCGGCGTAGGTCCCACAGGTGGGACAGACGCGGTGAGGCAGACGCGGGCTGTGACAGCGCGGGCAGCTGTTCAGCCTCGCCTTGCCAGCCTTGTGGTTCGCGCGCCGCTTATCGCGGCGGGCGCTGGAAGTTCTCTTCTTCGGGACGGCCATCGGTCGCGGATCGTAGCGACTTAGTAGACCGCGCGGACCACGGCGAGGTCATCTGCACGCCAGACGACCTCGCCGCCGCACCACTCGGCCAGGTCCTCGGCCGTCTCCGGGTAGTCGTAGCCGGGCTCGATCGGGGTGACCTGGACGTCGGCTTTGACGATGTCGCCGATCACCAGCGCCCGCGACTCCTCGCGCACGCGGCGGAACAGGTTCCGCTTCTGCTCGCTGGTCAGGTGGTGGATCGTCAGCACCCCGATCACCAGGTCCCAGGGCCCGTCGGGCAGCGGGTCCTCGATCCGCGCCAGCTGCACCTCGTCGTAGTCCTCACGGGCGCGGAAGACCATGTCGGGGCTGGAGTCGAGGCCGATCACCCAGGCCTCGGGGTGGGCCTCGATCAGGCGCCGGGTCGTCTCCCCCGTCCCGATCCCCAGCTCCAGCACCCGCTCGGGCGCAAACGGGATCGCCGCCACGGCGGCTTCCTGCAGCTCGTCGTAGCGCGGCACCTCGGAGCGGATCAGCTCCAGGTAGGTCTCAGGTGTCCAGTTGAATTGGCCCATCTCGTAATCTCGTTCGAGGGTGTCCCATCGTAAGTCCCCCAGCAGCGGAGGTGCGGCAGTGCCCCCCACGCCAACCACCATCGTCGATCTCTCCCGCCTCAACCTCTCGCACGGGGAGGGCAAGCGGATCGAGCTGCCGGTCCGGCTCGACCCCTTCGAGCTGGGCGGTCAGACCTACGTCGCCAACCCGGTCTCGGTGCAGGTTCGCCTGGAGATCTCCCGCCCCAGCGGCGGCTTCGCCTTCCGCATCCAGTTCCCGGTCCACCTCGAAGGCCCCTGCATGCGCTGCCTCGAGCAGGCCCAGCTCGATCTCGAGGTCGAGGCGCGTGAGGTCAACGCAGCCCTCACCGACGACGAAGACCTGCGCAGCCCCTACGTCGAGGACGACCAGCTCGACATCGGCCGCTGGGCCCACGACGCGACCATCCTCGCCCTTCCCCCCCGCATCCTCTGCCGCCCCGACTGCCTCGGCCTCTGCCCCACCTGCGGCGTCTCCCTCAACGACGCCGACCCGGCAGACCACCAACACGAGTCCGCCAAGGACCCCCGCTGGGCAGCGCTGGACGACCTGAAACTGGAGTAGGGGGAGAACACAGCCCCGCCGGAACCTTGGCCAGTGGATGCCCGGCAGGAAAGAGATGGGGGTGATGGTTGACTTCCTCTGGAAGGAGGAGCGCCTGGCCGTTCAGGTCGACGGGCCGAACCGAACGCGGCGAAACCCCGACGAAGCACTCGCGGATCTGATTCTCCAGAACGCCGGCTACCGCGTCCTGCATCTCACCGAACACGAGGTGACCGAGGAACCGGACCGGGTCGCCGAGCTCCTCAAGCGAGAATTGCGCCCCGGCAGGTAGGAGCTAGACGACCTGAAGCTGGAGTAGGCAACTCCATGGAGCCTTAGCGTCGGATAGCGACGCAAAGGAACCACCCGATCCAGAGAGCAAGCGAGTGAGGAGAGGTCCCCGGACCCCTCCCCTGTGAAACCTAAGGCTGCTCGAGCTCGGCGGCGGGCTCTTCGTCGCGGCCGGCGAGGCGGTCACGACCGCGCTGCACCGCGGCGAGGAACTTCTGAAGGTTGACTTCGAGCGTGTTGAGGATCTCGTCGGCGTAGTCCTCGGCGCCGAGGCGGATTTCGCGCTCGCGGTTGCGGGCGTCCTCGACGATCTCGTCGGCGGCGCGCTCGGCCTGCTTGGTGACCTCCTCGTCGGAGATCAGGCGGGCCTGCTGCTCGCGGGCCTCGCGGACGATCCGCTCCGCCTCGCGCTTGGCCTCGGCCAGCATCTCCTGGCGCTCCTTGACGATCCAGCGCGCCTGCTTGATCTCCTCGGGGATCGTGGCACGCATCTGATCGAGGAGGTCATAGATCTCCTCGCGATCCACGCGCACCTGATCCGTCAGAGGGACGGGTCGGGCGTTGTGGACGACGTCGTCCAGCTTGTCTATGAGGACCAGTACATCCATTGGAAGATCGTAAGCCTACGTGTACGCGGGGATTTTGGGGAAGGTGGACATATCCAGGGCCTTTTTTGCAAGCGGACGCCCACGCGCCCCAGACTGGGAGAACAAGACTACCGGCCGCCCAGGCGCTCAGAAAGCGCGGCCGCGACGGAGCCCGGAACGAGGTCGGAGACGTCGCCGCCGAAGGTCGCCATCTCCTTCACCCCGGTCGAGGAAAGGAAGCTGTAGTGGGGCGAGGCGATCACGTACATGCTCTCGATGCCCGGGTCGAGCTTGCGGTTCAGCTGCGCCATCTCGAACTCGTACTCGAAGTCGGAGATCGCCCGCAGGCCCTTGACGATCGCCTTAGCGTCGTTGTCGCGGGCGAACTCGACCAGCAACGTCGCGAAGATCTGCACCTCGACGTTGCCGAGGTCGGCGGTCGCCTCGCGGATCAGCTCACAGCGCTCCGCTGCCGTGAACAGGGTCTTTTCCTTGCGCACGGGGTTGTTGACCACCCCGACGACGACGCGCTCGAAGACGTTCGACGTGCGGGTGATGATGTCGACGTGGCCGTTGGTGACCGGGTCGTAGCTGCCGGGGCAGACGACGGTGCCGTTGCGCTGGGTCACGCGGCCGCTCCGTAGATCGTGACGTCGGTGGCGCCGTAGCGACGCTGGCGCAGGCTCTCCAGCGAGCCGATCCGCAGCGGCTTGCGGGCACCGCTCTCGACGACGGCCCGGCCCCCGGGGGCGAGCAGCTGCGGCAGGTGGTTGTTGAGAGGGTCGCTCACGCGGTCGGCGAGTCTATAGGGGGCATCGACGAAGACGAGGTCGAAACTCCCCGCCTCCGGCCCGGCCGAAACCTGGGCGAGCCAGCGCTCGGCGTCGGCGCGGACCAACTCGGCCCGCTCGCCCAGTCCCAGCCGCTCGACGTTGCCGAGCGCCGGCCGGGTGTCGCGGTCGACCAGGACCGCCCGCTCGGCCCCGCGCGAGAGCGCCTCGATCGCCAGCGCCCCGGTGCCGCAGAAGAGATCGAGGACGCGGGCGCCGACGACGCGCTCGCCGAGCGCCGAGAAGGTCGCCTCGCGGACCCGGTCGGAGGTCGGCCGCACCTTCCAGCCCCGCGGCGCGACCAGGGTCTGACCACGGAGCTCTCCGGCGATTACGCGCATCGCACCATTAGAGGGCAATCGGGTCGGCGGCGCCGGTGCCGAAGCGGCGGCGGGCGGCTTCCAGCAGCGGGCCCAGCGCCGCGTCTTCGAGCGAGCCGTAGCGGCGCAGCAGCGCCAGCACCTCGTCGCGGGCTTCGACCAGCTTCGGGCCGTCGTCGGGCAGGCTGGCGACGAGGAAGCGCGGCAGCCCCGACTGGCGGGTGCCGAGGATCTCCCCTTCGCCGCGCAGTTCGAGGTCGACCTCGGCCAGCTTGAAGCCATCGGTCTCCCCGGCGACCGCGGTCAGCCGCTTGCGCGCCAGCTCACCGGCTTCTTCGGGAAAGAGCAGGCAGATGGAGGCGTGGTCGCCGCGGCCGACCCGGCCGCGCAGCTGGTGCAGCTGGGAGACGCCGAAGCGCTCGGCCCCCTCGATCACGATCACGGTCGCATTGGCGACGTCGATCCCGACCTCGATCACCGTCGTCGCCACCAACACGTCGGTCTCGCCGGCGGCGAAGGCGCGCATCGCCTCGGCCTTCTCGTCGGAGTGCATCTGCCCGTGCAGGACGCCGAGCCGGAAGTCGCGCAGCTCGCCCGCGGCCAGCCGCTCGGCCTCGACCTCGGCCGCCTTGCCGGGCTGCTTCTCGGACTCGGAGACGAGCGGGCAGACGACAAACGCCTGGCGCCCCTCGCGCAGGCGGGCGCGGATGAACTCGTAGGCGCCCTCGCGCTCGTCCTCGGCGACCAGCCGCGTCGCCACCGGCTGGCGCCCGGCCGGGAGCTGGTGCAGGGCGGTGGTGTCGAGGTCGCCGTAGGCGGTCAGCGAGAGCGTGCGCGGGATCGGGGTCGCGGTCATGTGGAGGACGTGGGGCGCCATCCCCTCCACCCCCTTGGAGTCGAGCGCGCGGCGCTGCTCGACCCCGAAGCGGTGCTGCTCGTCGACGACGACGAGGCCGAGGCGGGCGAAGCGCACGGTCGGCTCGATCAGCGCGTGCGTCCCCACCGCCAGCCCGAGCTCGCCGGTGGCGAGCTGGTCGAGGGCGCGCCTGCGGGTCGCCGCCGGGGTCGCCCCGGTCAGCAGCGTGAACGGGATCGCCTCCGCCCCGAGCAGGCGGTCGAGGGTGAGCGCATGCTGCTCGGCGAGGGTCTCGGTCGGCGCCATCAGCACCGCCTGGTGGCCGGCTTCGAGCGCCCGCAGCATCGCGTAGACCGCGACCACGGTCTTGCCCGAGCCGACCTCGCCCATCAGCAGCCGCTGCATCGGCTCGCCGCGGTCGAGATCGGCGTCGACGTCGGCGAGTGCCAGGCGCTGGTCGCCGGTCGGCTCGAAGGGCAGCGATTCGAGCCAGCGGTTGACCAGCTCCCCCGGCTTGCCGAAGCGCGGAGCCGGGCGCGCGGTGCGGTGGGCGCGCTTGCGGCTGGCGAGGATCGCCTGGTGGAGGAAGAGCTCTTCGAAGGCGAGCCGCTCGCGGGCGGCGTCCAGGTCGGCGGCGGTCTCGGGGAAATGGACCGAGCGGAGGGCGTCGCCGACGGCGCCCAGCCTGCGTCGAGTCCGCATCTCAGCCGGCAAGCCCTCGACCGCGTTGCCGGCGAACTCGCAGGCAGCTTCGGCCCATTCGCGAATCTTCTGGGGACGAAGGCTCTCGGTTGCGGCGTGCACAGGGACGAAGGGTGCGCCGGGCGGTGGGGCCTGCCCCCCAGGGGGAGTCCTGCGGGCGAGGTTTTCGTTCTCGGACTCCCCCTGGGGGTCACCCACCGCAGACACGAGCTCCCATTCGTGCACTGCGAAGCCGCGGTCGGACCTCTTCCCCGTGAGCAGAAGCTGCGCGCCGGGATCGAGCTTGCCGGCGACCCAGGGCTGGTTGAACCAGGTGGCGCGGACATGGCCGCTCTCATCGCCGACTTTCACCCCCACCATGGTCAGGCGGCCACGGCGGAAGGGGCGCGGCTTGCTCCCCAGAACACTGACCAAGACGGTGCCCGAATCGCCCGAAGCGAGCGAACCCAGTTGCCGCACCTGCAGGTCGCGATGCCGGCGGGGAAACCGCAGCAGCAGGTCCCAGATGGTGCGGATGCCCGCTTCGGCAGCGGCCGCAGCGGTTTTCGGGCCGACTCCGGGGAGCGCCTGGATCGAGGCGTCGAGGACGCTGGGGCGGGGCCAGTGGACGGGGGCGGCGCGGAGGTCGGCGGCGCTGAGCTCGCTGGCGCCGGCGAAGGACCGCAGCCCGCCCACCGCTACTGCGCCGCCAGCAGCCACCACCAGCTCGGCTGTCCCCCCTCGTGGGTCTCGATCTCGACCCCGTCGGGGACGTGCGTGTCGATTTCCTCGAGCGCGATCGGGGCGCCCTCGCCGGCGATCACGGTGACGATCTCGGCGCCGGAGGCGAGGTGCTGGATCGTCTCGGTCAGGGTCGAGCCGGCGCCGCCCCAGGCGACGATCTCGCCGTCGACGAAGCCGACCGCGTCGCCCTGCTTGAAGCGGCCCTGGGCGTCGTCGCGGGCGGCGGGGGCGACGCCGCCGGTGGCGACGCCCTGCAGCGCCCCTTCCAGCCGGGTCGCGTTCTCGTCGGAGGAGGAAGCCGGTTCCAGCTCGACCAGGGCCAGCAGGCTCGCCTGCTGGGAGAGCGCCGGCACCACCCGCGCCGGCTTCTCGGAGAGCTCGCAGGCGCGCTCGGCCGCCATCACCACGTTCGAGGACGAAGGCAGGACCAGGACCTCCGCCGCCGCCACCCCGTGGATCCCGGCCAGCAGCTCGTAGGTGGAGGGGTTGAGGGTCTCGCCACCGGGGACGACGTGGGCGCCGAGCTCACCGAAGAGGCGCTCCAGCCCCTCCCCCGCCGCCACCGCGACGACGCCGGTGCGGCCAGTGGCCAGGCGGGCGCTGCGCTCGGCCATCTGCTCGCGCATGTCGGCGACGTCGAGGTTGGCGACGTCGCCGATCCCGTCGAACAGCGCCACCGCCCGCTCGGGCTCGTCGGTGTGGACGTGGACCTTGAGCGTGGCGGCGTCGCCGACGACCAGGACCGAGTCGCCAAGCCCCTCCAGTCGCGGCAGGAACTCGCGGCTGTCGAGGTCGGTGCCGGCGACGATGAAGTTGGTGCAGTAGCGGTAGCGGCTGTCCTCGTGGTGGGGCAGGCTCAGCTGCGGCGCCTCATAGTGCTGGACCTCGGGCAGCTCGCCTTCCTCGCCGCGCAGGCCGGCGACGACCCCGGCCAGGATCAGGACCAGCCCGTGGCCGCCGGCGTCGACGACGCCGGATTCGCGCAGCACCTCGAGCTGCTCGGGGGTCCGCGCCACCGCCCGCTCGCCGTCCTCGATCGCCCGCTCCAGGACCTCGGCCAGGACCGCGTCCTGCTGCTCTTCGCCGACGTCGCGGCCGAGCCGCTGCTTGTCGGCTTCGAGGTGGGCGAGCTGGCGGGTCAGCGAGTGAGCCATCTCGCGAAAGACGGTCAGCATCGTGCCCTCCGCCGGCTCACGGACCGAGTCGTAGGCGGCGTCGGCGGCGCTGGCGAAGGCGGCGGCGACCAGCACCGGGTCGACCAGCTCGCCGGGACGGCTGGCCAGCTCCTCGGCGGCGCCGCGAACGATCTGGCTGAGGATCACGCCGGAGTTGCCGCGGGCGCCCATCAGCGCCGCCCGGGCCAGCGCCTGGACCAGCTCGGTGCGACCGATCTCATCGACCTCCTGACCGTCGAGGCGGTCGAGTTCGACCATCACCGCGTGCAGGGTCATCGCCATGTTGTCGCCGGTGTCGCCGTCGGCGACCGGGAACACGTTGAGGTCGTTCACCTCCTGGCGCCTGGCCTCCAGCGAGGCGTACGCGGAGGTGATGACCCGGCGGAAGCGGGCGATCGATGGATCCGGCATCGGAGGGGAATCTAGCCGGCCTGTGTGACGCTTGGACGCAGCGGGTCGGGCGCCGTTGCTAGCGTGCCGCCGAATGCGCAGCTTCGCCACCTGGATCACCGGCCACCGAAAGACGGTGATCATCGGTTGGATCGTTGCACTGATCGGTGTCGGCATGCTCGCGAGCTCCGCCGGCTCGTCCTTCAGCGAAGAATTCAAGCTGCCGTCCTCGGACTCCCAGGAAGCCTTCGAGCTGCTGGAAACGAAATTCCCGGCCCAGTCGGGCGACACGGCGCAGATCGTCTACCAAGCGCCAGGCGGGGTCGAGTCGGCGGCGGTCAAGCAGAAGATGGAATCCGTCTTCGCCGAAGCCGAAGCGCTCCCCCACGTCAGCGAAGTCGCCAGCCCCTACGTCAAGGGGGGCGCCGGCGCGGTCAGCGACGACGGCAAGATCGCCTACGCGACCGTCCAGTTCGACGTCACCAGCGACAAGCTCGCCGACAAGGAAGGCAAACGCCTGATCGAAATGTCCGAGCGGGCATCCGAGGGCGACCTTCAGGTCGACGTCGGCGGCCAGCCGATCGAGGAAGCGCGGGCCGAAGAAGAACAGGACTCCTCCTTCGCGATCGGGCTGCTGGCGGCGATCGTGATCCTGCTGATCACCTTCGGCTCCGTCGTCGCGATGGGGCTGCCGCTGATCACCGCCCTGTTTGCGCTCGGCGTCGGCCTCAGCGTCGTCACCCTCGGCACCCACGTCTTCGACACGGCCGAGTTCGCCCCGCAGCTGGCGCTGATGATCGGGCTCGGAGTCGGGATCGACTACGCGCTGTTCATCGTCACCCGCTTCCGCAACGCGCTGGGCGCGGGGCTGGAGCCGCGCGAGGCGGCGATCCTCGCCACCGACACCGCCGGCCGCGCCGTCCTCTTCGCGGGGATCACCGTGATCATCGCCCTGATGGGGATGTTCCTGCTCGGCCTCAGCTTCCTCTACGGAGTGGCGATGGCGGCGGCGATCGCGGTGCTGTTCACGATGATCTCGGCGCTGACCCTGCTGCCGGCGCTGCTCTCGCTGGTCGGCCACCGGATCGACAAACTGCGGATCCCCGGCTACGGGCGCAAGGCCGGGGTCGACGACCACACCTGGTGGCTGCGCTGGAGCCAGACGATTCAGCGCAAGCCGGCGCTCTGGGCCACCCTCTCCGGGGTCCTGCTGCTCGCCCTCTGCATCCCGACGCTGTCCCTGCGGCTGGGCTCCAACGACGCCGGCACCGACCCCGCCGGGACGACCACCAAGGAAGCCTACGACCTGCTCGCCGAGGGCTTCGGGCCAGGCTTCAACGGCCCCTTCGCGATCGTCGCCGAACTGCCTGACAAAGGCGATGACGCGGCCCTGGTCGAGCTGAGCAAAACGCTCGAAAAGGAACCGGGCGTCGCCTCGATCACCGACGTGACGATGAACGACGCCGGCAACACCGCCGTCGTCCAGCTCTACCCGACGACCTCGCCGCAGAGCGAGGACACGACGGAGCTGCTCAACCACATCCGCGACGAGGTGATCCCGCCGCTGGAGCAGTCGACCGGGGCCACCGTCCACGTCGGCGGCATCACCGCGATCTTCGAGGACTTCGGCGACGCGATCGCCGAAAAGCTGCCGCTGTTCATCGGCGTCGTCGTCCTGCTCTCGGCCCTGCTGCTGGTGATCGTCTTCCGCTCGGTCTGGGTGCCGTTGAAGGCGGTGATCATGAACCTGCTCTCGATCGGCGCCGCCTTCGGCCTGATCGTCGCCGTCTTCCAGTGGGGCTGGGGCGCCAGCATCATCGGCGTCGAGGGCACCGGGCCGATCATCTCCTTCTTCCCGATCTTCCTCTTCGCGATCGTCTTCGGGCTCTCGATGGACTACGAGGTCTTCCTGATGTCGCGGATCCACGAGGAGTGGGAGCACACCCACGACGCGACCGAGTCGGTAACCCGCGGCCTCGCCCTGACCGGCCGCGTGATCACCGCGGCGGCGGCGATCATGATCACCGTCTTCGCCTCCTTCATGCTCGGCGAAGACCGGATCATCAAACTCTTCGGCCTCGGCCTCGCCTCAGCCGTCTTCATCGACGCCGTGATCATCCGCTCGATCCTGGTGCCGGCGATCATGCAGCTGCTCGGCCGGCGCGCCTGGTGGTTCCCGAAGTGGCTCGACTGGCTGCCGAAGCTGCACGTCGAGCCGGCAGAGCCGCCGGTTACTGGTGAGCAGCCGGTCGTCGAGACGCCGCGCGGCTAGTTCGAATCGACGGGGTGGTTATGGGGACGGGAGGCAATCCCCTCCCCGGGAATTGAGTCGTGCCCCCTGAAGGGGGCTACTCCGCGATGTTGAGCCCGCCTATGGCGGGCTGGAATTAGGAAAGGGCCTTCGGCACATTCCCGGGGAGGGGATTGCCTCCCGTCCTGCATGCCGCCCCATCTCTCGATTGACCCGAGGGACGGCACGCTCCGGGAGAGATGAACAGCCCCGTCCTTGTGATCGCCATTTCACCCCCTCCCGGTGGGAAATGGCGATCACACCCTCCACCGGGAGCGTTCGGTAGCTACGTTGAAGGACGCTGAGGCTTCGGGACGGGCGTCCGGTGGCGCTCCGGGCGAATGTCGCCCGACAGGGCGCGATATGCAATCTGGTATCTGCTCGCCATAGGCGAGCTCAATCTGCGCGGAGCAAGCCCCCTTCAGGGGGCGCGACTCAATTCGCCCGGAGCACCACCGGACGCCCGTCGCAAAAACCTAAGCGGACCTAAGCGGCCTTGGTGACCTTGTTGGCCTTAAGGCAGCGCGTACACACATACGTACGCAGCGGGCGGCCGTTCTCGGTGATCCGGACCTTTTGGAGGTTGGGATCGAAGCGTCGCTTGGTGGCGACCATCGAGTGGCTCCTGGACTGGCCGAAGGCCGGTCCCTTGCCGCAGCTATGACATACCTTGGCCATAAGGACGGTGGATGGTACAGGGTGCCCCAGGTGCGGGGCTTTCAGGTGAGTTGGCGCTTCAGCAGGGCCATCCGCGCGACCGTGAGGGCGCCGTTGCGGCCCTGGTCGCGTTTGTCGCCGCCGGCCCGGGCGAGGGCCTGATCCATGTTGTCGCAGGTGATCACGCCGAAGGCGCAGGGCACGCCGGTCTCCAGCTGCACGTCCTGGATCCCGCGGGCCGACTCGGCGCAGACGAAGTCGAAGTGGTCGGTCTCACCGCGGATGACGACGCCGAGGCAGACGACGCCGGCGTAGTCGCCGGTCTGGGCGAAGAGCTTGGCCGCATAGGGCAGCTCGTAGGCGCCGGGAATCGAGGCGTCGATGACGCTCTGGTCGGGGACGCCGGCCAGCTCGAAGCCGTGGCGGGCGCCAGCGACCAGGCGCTGCGCCAAGTCCTCGTAGTAACGGGCGACGACCACCGCGAAGCGCAGCTGCGCCAGCTCGCCCCTCTCCTCGGCGCTGAACTGCTCGAGGAAGGCGCCGTCGCCGTCAGCCATCGGCGGTTTCCGCGTCGTGTTCCTGCTCGTCGTGGATCATCTCCTCGTCGAGCGCCAGGCCCTGGTGGTGCAGCGAGTGGCCCATCTTGTCGCGCTTGGCCCGCAGGTAGGCCTCGTTGTGGAGGTTGGGCGCCGACTCAATCGGCACCTGCTCGCTGACCGAGAGCCCGTATCCCTCGAGGCCGACGATCTTTTTCGGGTTGTTGGTGAGGATGCGGATGCTGGTCAGCCCGAGGTCGCCGAGGATCTGGGCGCCGATGCCGTAGTCGCGCAGGTCCGCCGGCAGGCCGAGCTTGAGGTTGGCTTCGACCGTGTCGGCTCCCTCCTCCTGCAGTTTGTAGGCGCGCAGCTTGTTCAGCAGCCCGATCCCGCGGCCCTCCTGCGAGAGGTAGAGGAGGACGCCGCGGCCCTCGGCCTCGATCTGGGAGAGCGCCGCTTCCAGCTGTTCGCCGCAGTCGCAGCGCATGCTGTGGAAGACGTCGCCGGTGAGGCACTCGCTGTGGACGCGGACGAGCACGTCCTCGACCCCGTCGACGTCGCCTTTGACCATCGCCACGTGGTGTTTGTCGTCGACCAGCGAGCGGTAGCCGACCGCGGTGAAGTCGCCGAAGCTGGTTGGCAGCGCGGTGGCGACGACGCGCTCGACCAGTTTCTCGGTCTGACGCCGGTAGGCGATCAGGTCGGCGACCGTGATCATCTTCAGGCCGTGCTTGCGGCAGTACGGGATCAGGTCGGGAACGCGGGCCATGGTGCCGTCGTCGTTCATCACCTCGCAGATCACCCCAGCCGGGGTGAGGCCGGCGAGCCGGGCGAGGTCGACGCTGGCCTCGGTGTGGCCGGTGCGCTCGAGGACGCCGCCCTCTTTCGCCCGCAGCGGGAACATGTGGCCGGGAACGACGATGTCGCGGGGGCCGGAGCTGGGGTCGATCGCGACCTGGATCGTGTGCGCCCGGTCGTGGGCGGAGATGCCGGTGCTGACCCCTGTGGCGGCCTCGATCGTGACCGTGAAGGCGGTCTGTAGCGGCGCCTCGTTCTTGGCCGCCATCACTTTCAGGCCAAGCTGCTCGCAGCGCTCGGCGGTCAGCGCCAGGCAGATCAGCCCGCGCGCCTCCTTGGCCATGAAGTTGACGCCCTCGGGGGTGGCGAACTGGGCCGCCATCACCAGGTCGCCCTCGTTCTCGCGATCTTCGCCGTCGCAGACGACGATCATGTGGCCGCGGCGAATCTCCTCGATCCCTTCCTCGATCGTCGAGAACGGGCTGTCGGCGCCCCTGGCGCGCTGCTGGTCGCTGTCGGTCGTCTGGCTCACGTTGAATCCTTTCCGGCAAATGGTGCCAGCAAACGCTCCACGTACTTGGCAACCATGTCGCACTCGACGTTGAGCCTGCTTCCAGGCTCCAATTCTCCCAGGGTGGTTCGCTCCAGCGTCTCCGGGATCAGCGAGACCTCCACCCACTCGGGGCCAAGCTCGGCGATCGTCAGGCTGACGCCGGCGAGGGCGATCGAGCCCTTGTCGACCGCGTAGCGCAGCAGGGCCGGCGCCAGGCCGATCCGCAGGCGCCGCGCGAAGCCGTCCTCGCGGCTCTCGAGCACGGTGCCGACGCCGTCGACGTGGCCCTGGACGATGTGGCCGCCGAGCCGATCGGAGGCGCGCATCGCCAACTCCAGGTTGACCCGGCCGCCAGCCGCGACGCCGCCCAGCGCGGTCACCTCCAGGGTCTGGTTCATCGCCTCGGTCTCGAAGCCATTCTCGTCGGCGGCGGTGGCGGTCAGGCAGACGCCGTTGACCGCAACCGAGTCGCCGAGCCCGATCTGCGGGCCGAGGGTGGTGGCGATCCGCAGCCGCGCGCCGGCGCCGTCAGCGTCGATCGACTCGACCGCTCCCACGTCCTGAACCAAGCCCGTGAACACCTCACCACTCCTTGAAGCGGGCGGTGATCAGGGTGTCGGGGCCGATCGGTTCGGCGCGCGACTCGAGCGCCTCGCGGCGGCGGCCGCCGGCGGCGGCGGAGCGCAGCGGCCCGCCGAGCAGGCTCGGGGCGATGAAGGTGCGCGCCTCGTCGACCTGGTCGGCGGCCATGAAGGCGGTGGCGAGGGTGCGGCCGCCCTCGAGGAAGACGCTGGTGATGCCGCGGCGGCCGAGGTCGGCGAGGGCGGCATCGACGCGCTCGGCCGGGCGCTCGCCGGTGGCGATCAAAACCTCGGCGCCACTGTCCCGCAGGGCGCCGAGCCGGGCCGGGTCGGCGTCGGGGGCGACGACCACGTAGAGCGGCGAGCGATCGAGGGTGGCCAGCAGCTGCGAGCCGCAGGGCAGGCGCGCCTCGCTGTCGAAGACGACCCGGATCGGCTGGCGGGCGCCGGGCAGGCGCGCGGTCAGCAGCGGGTCGTCGGCGAGGACGGTGCCGATCCCGACCGCGATCGCGTCGGCTTCCGAGCGCCAGCGGTGGACCAGCGGCCGGCTGTCCTCACCGGAGATCCAGGGGTCCTCGCCGGGCGGGACGGCGGTCTGGCCGTCGAGCGACATCGCCATCTTCAAGACCACCAGCGGCAGGCCGGTGCGGGCGTGCTTGCGGAACGGCTGGTTCAGCAGCCGCGCCGCGGCCGCCTCGGCGCCGGCCGCGAAGACGACCTCGACGCCGCCGTCGCGCAGCATCCCCGGCCCGCGCCCGTTCGCCTTCTCGGAGGGGTCGTCGGAGGCGATCACGATGCGGGCGATGCCCGCCTCGAGGACCGCGTCGACGCAGGGCGGCTGGCGACCCTGGTGGGCGCAGGGCTCCAGGGTCACGTACATCGTCGCCCCGACCGGATCCTCGCCGCGGGCGCGGCACTCGGCCAGCGCCGCTCGCTCGGCGTGCAGGCCACCGAGCTCGGCGTGGTGGCCTTCGCCGATAACCTTCCCATCACGCACCAGCACCGCGCCAACCAGCGGGTTCGGGCTGACCCGACCTCTGCCACGCTCGGCCAGCTCCAGCGCGTGCCTTAGGTGATCTAGATCCGATGCGGTGAGCAGGTTCGCCATGAGTGCCTTGATTGACGAGTCAATCAGTGGATTCTACGACTCCTCGCGCGGGCGGCCCGGGGGGAGGGGCCGAGAACGGACGTTCCGCCCGCCCGCAGTCCCCTCCCCCCGGGACAGGACCCGCGCGCCGGAGACGCGGATACCCTGATCGCCCCGCCCGTGAAGCTCATCATTCAAATTCCCTGCCTCGACGAGGAGGCGACGCTGCCGGCGACGATCGCCGACCTGCCGCGCGAGGTCGCCGGCTTCGACGCGGTCGAGCTGCTGGTGATCGACGACGGCTCCACCGATCGCACCGTTGAAGTGGCGCGCGAGTGCGGCGTCGACCACATCGTCCGCCTCACCAACAACAAGGGGCTGGCGGCTGGTTTCCAGGCGGGGCTGGATGCATGCCTGAAGCTTGGCGCCGACGTCGTCGTCAACACCGACGCCGACAACCAGTACAGCGGCGCCGACGTCGCCAAGCTGGTGGCGCCGATCACCGCCGGCGCCGCCGACATGGTCGTCGGCGACCGCCAAACCTCCTCGATCGACCACTTCTCCGGCTCCAAAAAGGGGCTGCAGCGGCTCGGCAGCTGGGTCGTGCGGCGGCTCTCGGGGACCGAGATCACCGACGCCACCTCGGGCTTCCGCGCCTACAACCGCGAGGCGGCGCTGCAGCTGCTGGTCGTCGACAACTTCACCTACACGCTGGAGAGCCTGATCCAGGCCGGCAAGATGCTGGTCGCCGTCGACGAGGTCAAGGTCGGGACCAACCCGCAGACGCGCGAGTCGCGGCTGTTCGGCTCGACCGGCGCCTACGTGCGCCGCAACGGCCCGGCGATCCTGCGGATCTACGCCCGCTACGAGCCGCTGCGCGCCTTCGCCAGCGCCGGCGCCGTGGTCCTGGCGCTGGCGCTCGTCGCCTGGATGCCGTTCCTGATCGACTGGATCTTCAACGGCGACTCCAACGGCCACGTGCAGTCACTGATCCTCGGCGCCGTCCTCTTCATCGCCGCGATCCAGCTCTTCGCGCTGGGCGTGATCGGCGACCTGCTCTCGAGCCAGCGGGTGATGACGCAGCGGGTCTTCGAGCGGGTGCGCCGGGTCGAGCTGGCGCTCGGCGTCCCGCCCTCGCATTACGAGCGCGGCGACCAGCAGGAGCGATGAAGAACCCACTGCGGCGTGGCGCCGCCGAGGGCGAGACCTCGAGCTCGGCCGAGTACGGCCGCACCGCCAGCTTCCTGGCGATTGGGGTCGGCCTCACCGGCCTGATCACCTACGCCTACTTCCTGATCGCCTCCCATGTCCTCTCCGCGGACGACTACGGGCAGATCACGGTGCTCTGGTCGGCGGTCTTCATCACCATCTCGACCCTCTACCGCCCGGTCGAACAGCTGCTCTCGCGCCACATCTCCGAGCGCCTGGTCAACGGCGAATCGATCAGCCAGCCGATGCGGGTGGCCTCGACGATCCAGGTCGGGCTGGCGCTCTTCTTCGCGGCCGTGGCGCTGGCCCTGCGCGGGCCGATCCAGGACGGCCTGCTGGAAGGCAACGAACCTCTCTACTGGGTCTTCTTCGGCGCCGTCCTCTTCTACGCCGCCTCCTACTTCGCCCGCGGCTACCTGGCCGGCCAGCGCCAGTTCGGCCCGTTCACGGCGCTGATCCTCTCCGAGTCCGTTTTCCGCACCTCGTTCGCGGTGCTGGTCGCGGTCGGGATCCTCAGCGGCCAGGACATGGTCGCGATCGGGATCGTCGCCGCGCCTTCGCTGTCGCTGATCGTGGTCCCGATCTTCTTCGCCTGGCGGGCGAAGAAGATGCGCGATGCGCCCGCCGCGCCCGAGCGGGCGGCGGTGGACAAGCCGGACGGCGAGTTCTCGATGAAGGAGGGCTCCGGATTCGCGGCTGCGGTCCTGGTGATCATGTTCAGCGAACAGGCATTCCTCAACGCCGGGCCGCTGATCGCTCGCGGGCTCGACGGCGCCGCGGCAGCGGGCTTCATCTTCAACGTGCTGATGATCGCGCGGGCGCCGCTGCAGCTGTTCCAGGCGGTCTCGACCAGCATCCTGCCCCACCTGACCAGCCTCCACACCTCGACCGAGCCCGACTCCGACCGCGAGTTCCACCGCTCGGTCCGCGGCGTCCTGCTCGGGATCGCCGGCTTCGCCAGCTTCACCGCCCTCGTCGTCCTGATCGCCGGCCCGAAGCTGATGCAGGTCGCCTTCAGCGACAAGTACACCTACGACCGCGCAGGGCTGCTGCTGGTGACGCTGGGCATGGGCCTCTACCTGGCCGCGGTCACGCTCAACCAGGCCTGCCTCGCCCAGGGGCAGGTGCGGCGCGCCGCCGCCCGCTGGATCGGCTGCGCCGCCTTCTTCATCGCCTGGAACTTCATCCCGTTGATCTCCGACGAGTTTCGCCGCATCGAGATCGGCTTCGCGCTCACTGCCGGCATCCTCTTTTCGCTGCTGTACCTCGCTTACCGCCACCCGCACGAACGGCCCGAGGACGTGCCCGAGGCGGGCTCGCCGGAGGAGCTGGAGGCACGGCTGGCGGCAATCGACGAGAACGTGTGAGCGGCAGTCGGCAGCGCCAGCGTTTTATTAGGGTCCCTTAATGGGTGCACACGACGCCGAGCTGATTCTCATAGCCGGCGTCCTCCTGGCCGCAGGCATCGCGGGCGTGCTTTTCGCCGACAAGGTGCGGGTTCCCAGCCTCCTGCTCTTCCTCGGGCTCGGCATGCTCGCCGGCTCGGAGGGAATCGGCGGCATCGACTTCGGCAACGCCGAGCTGGCGCGGACGCTGGGCACGATCGCCCTGGTCCTGATCCTCTTCGAGGGCGGCCTCACCGCCGGCTGGGGGGAGATCCGGCCGGTGCTGGGAACCGCCGCCTCACTGGCCACGGTCGGGACCCTGGTCACCGCCGCGATCGCCGGCTTCGCGGCCAAGCTCATCTTCGACCTCTCGACCTTGGAAGGACTCCTGGTCGGCGCCGCGATCGCCGCCACCGACTCGGCCGCGATCTTCGCGGTGCTGCGCAACTCGACGGTCGAGAAGCGGCTGGCGCGCTCGCTCGAGGGCGAGTCCGGGATGAACGACCCGGTCGCGCTGCTGCTGGTGATCGGGTTCATCGAATGGATCCAGCAGCCGGGCTACGGGCTCGCCGACATGGCCGAGCTGCTGGCGGTGAAACTTGTGGTCGGGATCGCGATCGGGATCGCGATCGGCAAGCTGGCGACGCTGGCCCTGGAGCGGGTGAAACTGCCTTCCGACGGCCTCTACCCGGTGGCGACGATGGCGGTCGCCGGGCTCTCCTACGGGGTCGCCGAGCTCGCCCACGGCTCCGGCTTCCTCGCCATCTACCTGACCGCGCTGGCGCTCGGCTCGGCCCGCCTGCCGGCCCGCCGCACCCTGATCGCCTTCCACGAAGGGCTCGGCTGGATCGCCCAGATCTCGCTCTTCATCCTGCTCGGCCTGCTGATCTTCCCCAGCAACCTCGACGACGTCGCGTTGGAGGGGCTGGCGCTCTCAGCGGCGCTGATCTTCCTGGCGCGGCCGGTGGCGACCTTCGCGGCGACGGCGCTGGCTCCCTTCAACGCGCGCGAGCGGTTGATGCTCGGCTGGGCCGGGCTGCGCGGGGCGACGCCGATCTGGCTCGCCACCTTTCCGGTCGTCGCCGGGGTCGGCGCCGGCCAGGAACTGTTCTCGATCGTCTTCTTCGTGGTTGTCAGCTCGACCCTGGTCCAGGGAGCCACCTTCGAGCCACTGGCGACCCGGCTGGGACTGACCACGAGCGAGCCGGCACTGCCGCGGCGCATGCTGGCGACGGGGCGGATCCGCGAGATGGGCGGCGAGGTGATCTCCTTCAAACTGCCGCCGGGAGCGGCCGCGGTCGGCCACCCGGTGCGCGACCTGGCGCTGCCGCGCGAGGCGCTGGTCAACGTGATCGTCCGCGAGGGCAACGCGATCCCGCCGCGCGGCTCGACCGAGCTGCGCGAGGGCGACGAGCTGCACGTGCTTGCCCGCAGCGAGCTGCGCGACGAGGTCGAGGCGCTGACCGAGATCTGGAGCGACGGCCCGGTCGGCCGGCCGGCGGCGCCGAAGATGCCGCGGCGCGGCGCCTCCCAGGTCTTCTCCGTGCGCCCCGCGCGCGAGGGCGAGGACCCGCTGGCGCTCGACAAGGTCAGCGGCGTGCCGGTGATCGCGGTGATGCGCACCCGCAACGACAGCGCCGGGGCGATGGTGGCGCTGGCCGACGGCCGCTACGCGGTGACCGGCGACGTGGTCGCGATTGGCGGTAGGCGGGCGCTGGCGGATTGGTGCGAGCGGCGAGCGGCGCGAGAGAGCGTGACTGCCGCCGAGCGCGCCTGGTGGCAAGAGGTAACCGGAGCTTTGATCGCGACCGGATAAGACCGGCGCATTTCGGCGTCATCGCTCGGTCATGTGCAGAGCACACTCCCTCGCTCTTCCTTGAACTGCTTGGTCCTATCCCGCCGTTGCTGTGTTCAGATGGCGCCCGCCGCCGCGGCAATTTCCGTATAAGACGCGGCGGGGTCGGACGCGTTGAAGACTGCCGAGCCGGCGACGAAGAGGGAGGCACCGGCGCTGGCGAGGCGGCCGGCGGTCTTGGCGTCGACGCCGCCGTCCATCTCGATCTTCGCCTCGCCCACGAGCGGGACGAGGCGCTCGACCTTGGCCGGCGAGGTCTCGATGAACGACTGGCCGCCCCAGCCGGGGTTGACGCTCATGCAGAGGACGATGTCGGCGAGTCCGCGCAGCTCGGCGACCGCCTCCGGCGGCGTGCCGGGGTTGATCGCGATCCCGGCCAGACAACCGAGCTGGCGGACCGCGTGCAGGGTGCGGTGGGCGTGCGGGGTCGCCTCCTGGTGGAAGGTGATCGAGTCGGCGCCGGCCTTGGCGAACTCCTCGATCTGGCGCTCGGGCGCCTCGATCATCAGGTGCACGTCGACGGCGCCACCGGCGTCGTGGACCTGGTCGGCGATGCCGCTGAGGACCAGCGGCCCGATCGTGATCGGCGGCACGAAATGGCCGTCCATGACGTCGAAGTGGATGACCCGGGCGCCGGCGTCCATCACCTCTCCGACCTGGGCGCCGAGCTTGCCGAAATCGGCAGAGAGGATCGACGGGGCAACCCGCGGCGACTGAATCAGCTCCCACATCCGCTCGCTCATCGGCGCCAACCTATTCGATGGAGAGGCGGAGCTAGCCCTCGCGGAGCATGGAGGCGCCGCAACTCTGACACTGCAGGTCCTCGGTCTGGCTCATGCGGGCGATCGTGCCGTGTTCGCCGCAGTTGGGGCACTGCGAGACGAGTTCGAAGCGACTGAGGCAGTTGACGCATCGCAGCCGGCCCGGCAGCTGGGTCGGGCGCAGCCAGGGCTCGCCGCAGTTTGGGCACGGGGCCCGGTTGAGGACGCTGCTGCCGCCGATTTCTCCTGATTCGCTCATCGGCTAATCATTGCGCTTCAGGCGGGCAATGAAGAATCCGGTGGTCCTGTCGCGGTCGGGGCGCAGCTGCAGGCAGCGGGGATCGTGGCTGGAAGCGAGGGCCGGGGCCCGGGCGCCGAGGTCCTCCAGCTCGAGCTGCGGGACGCCATCGGAGCCGGCTGCGGCGAGCAGCGCCGCGACCCGGTCCTCGTTCTCCGCCCGAGAGATCGTGCAGGTCGAGTAGACGAGAGCGCCGCCGGGGCGCAGCGCCCGGGCGGCGGCGCGCAGGGCCGCCTCCTGGACGGCCACCAGGCGCTCGATTCCCTTCGGCGATTTGCGCCAGCGGGCGTCGGGGCGCGAGGCGAGGGCGCCGAGGTCTGAGCAGGGGGCGTCGAGGAGAACGCGGTCGAATTCGGCCGGCAACTCGATCTTGGTGGCGTCGGTCTCGAAGATCGTCGTGCTGCGCAGCTGCAGGCGGACGGCCTGGGCGGCGACTTCGGCGGCCCGCTTGGCGTCGAGCTCGACCGAGATCACGAGCCCGTCGTCGTCGCGGCGCTGGGCGATCTGGCCGGTCTTGATCCCCGGCCCGGCGCAGAGGTCGAGCACCTGGTCCTCGCGGCCGGGGTCAAGCACCTCGACCACGGCGGCAGAGCCGCGGCTCTGCGGGGTCAGCTCGCCGGCGGCGACCATCTCCGGCACGGTGGCCCCGGTGCGCCCCGAGATCACGATCATCTCGGCGCTCCGCAGCGGCCACTCGCCGCTGGCGGGCTCGGCCTCCACCCCGGCCTCGCGCAGGCGCGCCAGCGCCGCCGCCGGGTCGCTCGCCCGCATCGCCACCTCGGCCGGCTGGTTGCAGGCGGCGAGCAGGGATCGGGCGCTCTCAGGCCCGAGCTCGCTCCACCACATCCGCGCCAGCCACTCCGGCGCCGAGTGGGCGATCGCCGCCCTCTCCGGCGTCGAGTCGTCGCCCAGCAGCGACTCGGTCAGCTTTGCGCGCTCACGGGCGGCGCGGCGCAGGACCGCGTTGACGAGGCCGGAGGCGTGGGCGGCACCGGCCCCCTTGACCAGCTCGACCGCCTGGTCGACGGCGGCGTGGTCGGGGGTGCCGTCGGCGAACAGCAGCTCGTAGAGGCCGAGTCGCAGCGCCGCCAACAAGGGTGGGTCGAGCAGGCTGGTGGAGCGGCCGGCGAGCCGCTCGATCGCGGCGTCGGCGGTGCCGCGACGCTGCACGGCGCCGTAGGCGAGCCGCTGCGCCTGGGCGCGCTCGCGGCTGTCGAGGGCGAGCGCCTCGGCGGCGGCGCGGAAGGCGCGCTCGGTGTGGGCGCCGTCCTCGAAGGTCTCGCGCAGGGTCTGGAAAGCGAGCTGTCGCGCGGGCGCGATCGCGGAGCCGCTCACGGGGCGAGCTTCGGCAACGGGTGGCCGCGCAGGTAGGCGTCGACCGGCATCGGCTTGCCGTTCGGGGGCTGCACGACGTCTAGCCGCAGGGCGCCGCGGCAGCAACCGACCAGCATCGCCCCCCATTCGGCCTTGACCGCGCCGGCCTTGACGCTGACGTCGACAGCGCGGGCCCGTTTGACCCCGAGCCGCTCGCCGTCTGTCATCTCCAGGTAGGCGCCGATGTGCGGGGTGAGGGCGCGGACGGTGTTGGCCAGCTCGGTCGCCGGCCGCTGCGGGTTGAGGCGGCGCTCGGCAGGGTCGATCTTCTCGGCGTAGGTGACGGCGGCCTCGTCCTGCTCGGCGAACTCGAGGCCGCCCTCGGCCTGGAGGTCGAGCGCGCGCACCAGCAGCTCGCCGCCGAGCTTGGCGAGGGTCGCCGAGAGCGCCTCGAAGTCTTCGTCGCTGCCGATCGGGACCCGCTCGCGCAGGGCGACCGGGCCGGAGTCGAGGCCCTCGGTGAGGCGCATGATGCAGACGCCGGTCTCGCTGTCGCCGGCCATGATCGCGCGCTCGATCGGGGCCGCGCCGCGCCAGCGCGGCAGCAGCGAGGGATGCACGTTGAGGATCGGGCGCTCGGAGAGCAGCGGCTCGCGGATCAGCTGGCCGAAGGCGCAGACGACGACGGCCTCGGGCTCGGCGGCCCGGATCCGCTCCAGAGCCGCCTCCTCGTTGACGTTGGCGCTCTGCAGCAGCGGCAGCTGCAGCTCCTGCGCAACCTCGGCGGCGGGCGGCGGCAACTCGCGGCGACCGCGGCCACGGCGGCTGTCGGGCGGGGTGACCACAAGCGCTGGTCTGTGGGGCGAGTCGGCCAGGCGCCGCAAGACGGTGGCGGCGAACTCGGAGGTCCCCAGGTAGGCGGTTCTCACGCGTCTTGTGAGTGCGTTGACCGGCGCGGTGATCGCCGGTTATTCGAGTCCGCGCCGGTCAGCGCGCTCACGCTGTGCTCTTCGGCTCGCGCAACTCGTCCTCGCCCTCGTCGTCCTCGCTGGGCGGGTGGTAGCTGCCGCCATCGCGAAGCGCCCGCAACGCCCCCTTGCGCTGGGCCCGGGTGGTGCGGTCGAGGATCAAGACTCCGTCGAGGTGGTCGATCTCGTGCTGGAGCACGCGCGCCTCGAGGCCGGCGGCCTCGATCACGATCGGCTCGCCTTCGGCGTCGCGGCCGCTGACCCGCGCGAACAGCGGCCGCTCGACGTCCATCGAGACCCGCGGCAGGCTCAGGCAGCCCTCCTCGGCGACCACGACCTCGTCGGAGAGCCACTCGACCTCGGGGTTGATCAGCGCGGTCGGCTCGGCGTCGGGGCCGGCCTGGAAGACCAGCAGCCGCCGCAGCACGCCGAGCTGGGTGGCGGCAAGGCCGACCCCCATGCCGTCGCGCATGATCGCGATCATCCGCTCGATCTCGGCCCGCAGCTCGGGGCCGAAGCTCTGCACCGGCGAGGCCTTGCTCTTCAGCACCGGGTCGCCGAACTTGACGACGTGGGCGAGCGCGGCGTCGCGGCGCTCCAGCAGCTCCGCTTCGAGCTCCTTGCGCTCCTGCTCCTCCGCCCCGGTTGCCTGTTCGTCGCTCACTTGCTCGATTGTATGACGACTACTGGGGATCGACGTCGACGCCGATCGCGACCTCGCGCAGCGAGCGGTCGGCGACCCGGCGCTCGACCACGGCGCGGACCGCGGCAACGGTGCGCTCGCGGTCGGCGGCCTTGATCAGGATGCGGCGGCGGTGGCGGTTGCGGACGCGGAACATCGGCGCCGGGCCGAGCAGGTCGGAGTCGCCCGGAAGCGCTTTGCGCAGCTCGCCGGCGATCGCCACCGCGGCGCTTTCCAGCCTCTGCTCGTGCTCGGCGGAGAAGTTGATCCGCAGCAGGTGCGAGAAGGGCGGGTAGCGCAGCATCCGCCGTCGCTCCAGCTCGCCGGCGAGGAAGCCCTCGGAGTCGTGGCGGGAGGCGTGCTGAATGCTGGCCGCGCTCGGGGCCAAGGTCTGGACCATCACTTCCCCCCCGGCCTCGCCGCGGCCGGAGCGGCCGGCGAGTTGGGCGACCATCGCGAAGGTGCGCTCCTCGGCGCGGAAGTCGGGGAAGCGCAGGGTCGCGTCGGCGTCGAGGATCGCGCTCAGCGTCACCTCCGGGAAGTCGTGGCCCTTGGCGACCATCTGGGTGCCGACGAGGACGCCGCTCTCGGCCTCGCCGAAGCGGGCGAGGATGCCGGCGTGGGCGCCGCGGGCGGCGGCGGTGTCGGAGTCGAGCCGGAAGACCGGCATCGGGTCCAGGCGCTCGGCCAACAGCTGCTCGACCCGTTCGGTCCCCGCCCCCGCCTGCGAGATCGTCGTCGAGGCGCACTGCGGGCAGGCGCGCGGCGCCGCCTCGGTGTGGGCGCAGTGGTGGCAGACGAGGCGGCCGCTGTGGCGGTGGACGATCAGCGAGACGTCGCAGTTGGGGCAGCCCCAGTGGTGCCCGCAGGAGCGACAGGTGAGCCAGGGCGCGAAGCCGCGCCGGTTGATCATCACTATCGCCTTGGCGCGGGCCGCGCGCACGTCCTCCAGCGCCGCCCAGGTCTCCGGGTGCAACGGGCCCGAGCGCGGGTCGGCCTCGCGCATGTCGACCAGGTTGACCGGCGGCATCCGCAAGCCGTCGACGCGGTTGGGAAGCTCCAGGCGCGGCAGCTCCAGCCAGGACTCCGGGCGCGGGGTGGCGGTGCCGGCGACCAGCACGGCTCCGCAGTCGGCGGCGCGCTTGCGGGCGACCGCCCGGGCGTCGTAGGTGGGGTCGCCCTCCTGCTTGTAGGAGGCGTCGTGCTCCTCGTCGATCACGATCAGGCCGAGGTCGCGGACCGGGGCGAAGACGGCAGAGCGCGGGCCGACGCAGACGCTCGCCTCGCCGCTGCGCAGGCGCCGCCACTCGTCGTAGCGCTCGCCGGCGGAGAGGGCCGAGTGCAGCACCGCGAAGCGGTCGCCGAGCCGGGCCCGGAAGCGCGCCACCGCCTGCGGCGCCAGCCCGATCTCCGGCACCAGCACGATCGCCCCCCGCCCCCGCTCCAGCGCCGCCTCCACCGCCGCCAGGTAGACCTCCGTCTTGCCGGAGCCGGTGACGCCGTGCAGGAGCTGCTCGCGGGGGGCGCCAGCTTCGCCGTCGAGAGCGGCGACGAGGGCCTCGACGGCGTCTCTCTGTTCCGGCAAAAGGGTTGGGCGCTCGGCGGGGGCGCGGAGGCCGGAGGCACCGGGGACGCGGCGCAGGTTGGAGCTGCGGGTGGCGATCAGGCCGCGGGACTCGAGCCGGCGCAGGGCGGCGCGGTCGGCCCCGACCGCAGCCGCCAACTCCGGCGCCGACATCTCGCCGGCGCTGAGCGCCTCCAACACCGCCCGCTGCTTGACCCCGAGCCGCTCACCGCCGCTGAGGGCGGCTTCGCCGGCCGGCAGGATCTCCGCCCGCAGCTCCTGCTTGGAGCGGACGGTGCGCCCACCGGCGCCGGTCCCGGTCCCCGGCGGCAGCACCAACTGCAGCCCGCGCGAGGGCGTCGAGCAGTACTCGCGGGCGACCCAGAGGCCGAGCTCGACCAGCTCCGGCGGCGCCCCCGCCTCCAGCGCCTCGATCGGCTCGGCCAGCCGCTCCGGCGCGACCTCCGTGGTCTCGGCGAGCTCGACGACGACGCCGAGCAGCCGCCGGGGTCCAAACGGGACGCGGACGACGCTGCCGACCTCGAGCTCGTCCATCGCCGCCGGCTGGCGGTAGTCGAACGGGCCCCGCAGCGCGCGGGCGGTGGTCAGCGGCTCAACCCGGAGGATGGACATCGCAGCGAGGGTATGGGCGCAGGGGGACGCTGCGTCCAGTGCCCCTGGCGGGCGCCCGGCCGAACGCTTATGCTGGCGCCCGTGAGCCTGAATCTAAGCCCCGGGGAGCAGGTCATCTTCGAGGGTCACCCCTCATGGCGGGCAATCCTCGGCTTCTACCTGAAAGGGATCGTCGTCGCCGCGATCCTCGGTGTGATCGCGAAGCTTGTCGACGGCAACGGCAGCGCCTTCGTGGTCGTCCTCGTGGTCATCGCCGTGACCGTGCTGATCGGCTTCATCAAGCGGGTCGCGACGACCTACACGATCACCAACCGCCGCCTCAACATCAAGCGCGGGATCATCTCGCGCGAGATCCAGGAGACGCGGCTGGAGCGGGTCCAGAACGTCAACTATCAGCAGTCGGTCTACCAGCGGATCATGCAGATCGGCGACGTCGACTTCGACACCGCCGCCACCGACGACAACAGCTTTATCTTCGCCGGCGTCGCCAACCCCGAGGAAGTGGTCCACCGGGTCGACCAGGCGACCGGCGTCCACGCCGCCGGCGAACACGGCCTCGGCGAGGCGCAGCCGCCCGGAGCCCCGCAGGCTTAGTCAATCGGGGCGCGGCTGACCCGCACCCCGACTTGGGCAGGTAGGGGTGCGGGTCAGCCGCGTCGGTTCAGGCGGGCGGTCGTTTCGCTGAGGATGCGCAGGACGTAATCGCGCTCGTACTTGACCTGCCAGTGGGTGAAGCGCAGGCGGGCGTAGCCGGCGGCGGTGTGGGCCTGGTCGCGGCGGGCGTCCTTGGCTTGGGCGGAGGGAGTGCGGTGGTAGCGCAGCCCGTCGGTCTCGACCACGAGCTTCAGAGCGGGCCAGAAGAAGTCAACCTCGTAGCCGTTGACCATCTCTTTCGTCATCGGGAGAGGGAGTCCAACCTCCCTTGCCAGGGGGAGGAAAAGGCGTTCCAGCTCCTCGTCCGAGAGCACGAAGGTGTCGCGATCAAGGAGAGTCCGCAGCGGACGAACGCCTGGTTGGCCGGCATAGGCGTCGAGCTCTTCACGCAAGTCCTCGGCACAAATCACGTCCCTGTTGTCTGCCTCGTTGATCGTGCGCAGCAGGGTTCGAGGACCCTGCTCGGTAGCGAGGTCGATCATGGTGCGAACGGGTGAGGTAACCGGGATCCCGTTCAGGGTGCCGACGTCCTGGCTGGGTAGGGAGGGGCGGCGATGGACCTTGATCCCGGGCCTGGTGCGGCGACCGCTGCGGCGCACGGAGATTTCGATCACACCCTTGCGCTCCTCGCAGATGCCAAAGAGAGCCCCGGCGCTTCGGTGGCTGAGGCAGGCGCCGTCACCGCAGGCCAGGATCGCCGCCATCCAGCGCCCCTCCCGAGTGAGCTCCAGCTGGCTGACCGCGTACACGGCTTTGCTCAGGGGCCGGAGTCTTCCCTGCTCGATCCTGTGCGCGATCGCGCTGCGGGTGAACCCGAGCCCTTCCAGCTGATGCCGCGCCACCACCCCATGCTGCTGCCGCACCAACGCCCACGCCCGGGCGCTTCGCGCTTGGCCTGTCGTACACGCCATAGCGTGCACAAGAGGCCAAGCGGCGCAGGCTCTCCCCCGAGCCCGGACTTACCTGCCGTTTTTCGGGCCCGCTAAGCGGTGGCGCCGATGCCGGCGGCCTCGCGGAGGGCGTCGGCGCGGTCGGTCTTCTCCCAGGTGAAGTCACCGTCTTTGCGGCCGAAGTGGCCGTAG
Source organism: Solirubrobacterales bacterium (assembly GCA_036265715.1). Classification (GTDB taxonomy): domain Bacteria; phylum Actinomycetota; class Thermoleophilia; order Solirubrobacterales; family 70-9; genus VAYN01. The sequence goes on from DATAON010000031.1 coordinate 45,812, forward strand.
GCGGCGGTCTTCTGGAAGATCGGCCGGTGCAGGTCGAGGTACTCGCGGAAGGCGCCGGGGCGCATGTCGAACTCGGCCTCGACCAGCTGGGAGATGCGCGAGTCCGGCAGCTTGCCGGTGCCGAAGGTCTCGACCATCAGGCTGACCGGGTGGGCGACGCCGATCGCGTAGGCGACCTGGACCTCGCAGCGCTCGGCGAGGCCGGCGGCGACCACGTTCTTGGCCACGTAGCGGGACGCGTAGGCGGCCGAGCGGTCGACCTTGGACGGGTCCTTGCCCGAGAAGGCGCCGCCGCCGTGACGGGCCATGCCGCCGTAGGTGTCGACGATGATCTTGCGGCCGGTGAGGCCGGCGTCGCCGACCGGGCCGCCGATCACGAACTTGCCGGTCGGGTTGACCAGGAAGCCGTCGAGCAGTTCGGCCTCGTCGTAGCGGCCGGGGATCTCCGCCGCCAGGACCGGCAGCACCACGTGCTCCCAGAGGTCAGGCTTGATCTGGGTCGCCGAGTCGACGCCCTCGTCGTGCTGGGTGGAGATCAGAAGCTTGTCGACGGAGACCGGGCGGCCGTCCGCGTAGCGGATGCTGACCTGGGTCTTGCCGTCGGGGCCGAGGTAGCCGAGGGTGCCGTCCTTGCGCACCGCCGCCAGCCGCTCGGCGAGCCGGTGGGCGATGTGGATCGGCATCGGCATCAGCGCCTCGGTCTCGTCGCTGGCGTAGCCGAACATCATGCCCTGGTCGCCAGCGCCGGCGATGTCCATCTCGTCGTCGTCGGCGGGGTCGGTGCGCGCCTCGAAGGCGACGTCGACGCCCTGGGCGATGTCGGGCGACTGCTTGTCGAGCGAGACCAGGACCGAGATGTGGTCGCAGTCGTAGCCGTACTTGCCGGTGTAGCCGATCTCCCGCACCGTCTCGCGGACGATCTCGGGGATGTCGAGGTGCACGTCGGTGGTGATCTCACCGGAGACCACGGCCATGCCGGTGTTGACGAGCGTCTCGCAGGCGACGCGGCCGCCCGGGTCCTCGGCCATGATCGCGTCGAGGACGCCGTCGGAGATCTGGTCGGCAACCTTGTCGGGATGGCCCTCGGTTACTGACTCGGACGTGAAGAGGTGCTCGTTCTCGGCGAGCGGCTTGGTCGTAGGCATCGGGGAAGCCTAGAGAATCGGCAGCGAGGGCGGCGTCAGTCCTCGCGGCCGCGATATCCCGTGCGGGGGACGAAATCGATCACCAGCGGCACGCCCTCGAGCTCGTAGTTCTCGCGCATCCGGTTCTCGAGGTGGTAGGCCCAGTCGCGGCTAATCAGCTTGCGGTCGTTGACCTGGATCGCGACCCGGATCGGCCGCTCCCCCACCTGGGCCGCGTAGAGCGTCTTCAGGCGGCGGCCGCGGCGGGCGGGCGGCGGCGTTTTCGCCACCACGGCGCTGACGAAGCGGTTCAGGTCCGGGGTTGGGATCCGCTCGCCGGCGCGGTCGGCCAGCTGCAGCGCCCGCGGCAGCAGCGCCGGCACGTTGCGCCCGCGGGTGGCCGAGCAGGTGATCACCGCCGGGCGCAGGCGCAGCTTGCGGGCGACGCGGGCGCGGGCGTCGTCGATGTCGGTCTCGGTCAGGTCCCACTTGTTCATCACCAGCAGCGTCGCGCAGCCGCCTTTCATCGCCATCTCCGCCACCCGCAGGTCCTCGGAGGTGACGCCCTCGCCGGCGTCGCAGACGACCAGCGCGACGTCGGCGCGGTCGACCGCCCGTTCGGAGCGCAGCTGGGCGTAGTAGTCGATCGTGCCGGCGACCTTGGAGCGGCGGCGCAGGCCGGCGGTGTCGACCAGGATCACCCGCCTCCCGTCAACCTCGAGCTCGGTGTCGATCGTGTCGCGGGTGGTGCCGGCAATGTCGGAGACGATCACCCGGTCGGAGCCGAGGAAAGCGTTGACGAGCGAGGACTTGCCGACGTTGGGGCGGCCGATAACGGCGATGCGGACAGCGTCGGGCTCGGGCGGGCGCGGCTCGCGCTCGCCGAGCGCGACGACCAGCGCGTCGAGCAGGTCGCCAGCGCCGAGGCCGTGAGTGGCGGAGACCGGCAGCGGCTCGCCGAGCCCGAGCGCGTGGAACTCGGCGGTGGCGGCGTAGTCGTTGGGGCGATCGGCTTTGTTGACGGCGACGATCACCGGGACGCCGCCGCCGCGCAGCGTCTTCGCCAGCTCGGCGTCGCCGACCCGCAGCCCGGCGCGGCCGTCGACAACCATCAGCACCGCGTCGGCCTCGGCGATCGCCAGGCGCGCCTGCGCCTGCACGTCGCGGGCCAGCTCCGCCTCGTCCTCGAGGTCGATGCCGCCGGTGTCGATCAACTCGAAGGCGAGCCCGTTCCACTCGGTCTCCAGCCGCTTGCGGTCGCGGGTGACCCCCGGCTCGGCCGCGGTCACCGCCTCGGTGCCGCCGACCAGGCGGTTGACGAGGGTGCTCTTGCCGACGTTGGGGAAGCCGACGACCGCGACCAGCGGCAGCCGGTTCACGCCAGACCCCTGTCCTTGGCCATCGCCACGACCCGGCCGACCACCTCTTCGAGGCCGAGCCCCGTGGTGTCGAGCTCGACCGCGTCCTCGGCCGCGCGCAGGGCGCCGTGCTCACGCTCGCTGTCGCGGGCGTCGCGGCGGCGCTGGGCGTCGAGCACGAAGGCGAAGTCGTCGCCGGTCTCTGCCGCGCGGCGGCGCGCGCGCTCCTCCTCAGAAGCGGTGAGGAAGACCTTCAGGGGTGAGTCAGGGCTGACCACGGTGCCGATGTCGCGGCCCTCGGCGACGTAGTCGGCCGCGGCAATCAGCTGCTGCTGGCGCGCCACCATCGCCTCGCGCACGCCCGGGTGGACCGAGACCCGCGAGGCGGCGGCGGTGACCTGCGGCTCGCGGATCGCGCTGCTGACGTCGCGCTCGCCGAGCAGCACCCGGCGCCCGTCCAGCTCGATCTCGAGCCCGGCCGCGAGCGCGGCGAGCGCGGCGCCGTCGTCGAGGTCGGCGCCCGCCTCGATCGCGGCCAGCGCCACGCAGCGATACATCGCCCCGGAGTCGAGGTAGGTGATGCCAAGCTCGGCGGCGACGGCGCGGGCGACCGTGGACTTGCCAGCCCCGGCGGGACCGTCGATTGCGATGACCATCGGTCCAATGTATGGAGATGCAAGCGCGGGCGGCGCGCCGGGCCGCCCACTCGCATCGCCTCGGCCAGTCTCAGGAGCCGGCGCCGAGCAGCGAGCCGAGGTCGTCCTCGAAGCCGGGATAGCTGACCGCGGCAGCCTCCATGCCCTCGACCTCGACCCCCTCGCGAGAGGCGAGCCCGGCGACCGCGCCGAGCATCGCGATCCGGTGGTCACCATGTGAGGAGACGGTGCCCCCGCGCAGGCCGCCGCTGCCGGTCACGACCAAGCCGTCGGCGGTCGGCTCGACCTCGGCCCCGAGCGCGGTGAGCGCGGCGCAGACGGTCTCGACCCGGTCGGACTCCTTGCGGCGCAGCTCGGCGGCGTCGCGGATCGTCGTCGTCCCCTCGGCGAAGCAGGCGGCGAGCGCGACCAGCGGCAGCTCGTCGATCGCCAGCGGCACCTCGGCGCCGCCGACCTCGGTCCCGCGCAGCGGCGCCGGCCGCACCCGCAGGCGCGCGGTCGGCTCTCCGCCGCGTTCGCCCGTCGGCTCGACCTCGATCGCGGCTCCCATCCGCTCCAGGATCGCCAGCAGCCCGGTCCGCGTCGGGTTCACCCCGACCTCCTCCAGCACCACCTCGCTACCGGCGACGAGCAGGCCGGCGACGACGAAGAAGGCGGCGGAGGAGATGTCGGCGGGGACGGCGATTTCGCCCGGTTCCAGCCGCGCGGCCGGCTTGATCGTCACCGTGCCGCGCTCGCTGCCGACCTCGGCTCCAGCGGCGGCGAGCATCCGCTCCGTGTGGTCGCGGCTCGGGTGGGTCTCGACCACGGTGGTCTCGCCCTCCGCCAAAAGCCCTGCAAACAGCAGGCAAGACTTGACCTGGGCGCTGGCGATCGGCATCTCGTAGGTGATCCCGTGCAGCGGCGCGGCCTCGATCCGCAGCGGCGGCAGCCGCTCCTCGCGAGCGCTGAGGCTGGCGCCCATCTGGCGCAGCGGGACCGCGATGCGGTCGACCGGGCGCTTGCGGATCGAGTCGTCGCCGTCGAGCGTCCAGGCGCCGATCTCCTGCCCCGCCAGCCAGCCCGGCAGCAGCCGCAGCAGGGTGCCGGCGTTGCCGACGTCGATCGCGGCCGGGCGCGGGCCGCGCAGGCCGACGCCCTCGATCCGCAGCTCCGGGCGCAGCCCGTCGGCGCTCTCGACGCCGGCCCCGAGCGCCTCGACCGCGGCCAGGGTCGAGTGCGTGTCGGCGGCGTCGAGGTAGCCGTCGATCGTCGTCGTCCCCTCCCCCATCGCCGCGATCAGCGCGGCGCGGTGGGAGATCGACTTGTCCGAGGGCGGGCGCAGGCTTCCGCGCAGCGGTCCCGACGGCTCGAAGCGGACACTCGACATGGCGCGGTTCTACTCGGCGCCGAGGACGGTGACGGTGTGGCCGAGGCCGCGGACCAGCTGCTCGGCCTTGGCCGCCTGCTCGTCGCCGGCGACCCAGAGGGTGACCGCGCCCGAGGTCATGTCCGGCGCCGGGTAGAGCGCCATGTCCTCGATGTTGACGCCGGCCTCGCCCAGCGCCAGCGCCAGCTCGGCGATCGTGCCGGGGCGGTTGGAGACGACGATCCGCAGCTCGCGCAGCGGCCCGGCGCTGAGCTCGGACTCGAGCAGGCGGCGGCGGTCCTCGCCGGCGGCGGCGTGCCAGGCGGCGAGCGCGGCGCGGTCGCCGGAGCGGACCAGCGCCGCCGCCTCGCCGAGCCGCCGCGCCACCGCCTCGACCGAGTCGGCGACGGCCTCGTGGTTGCTGGTGAAGATGTCGGCCCAGACCTCCGGGTTGGAGCCGGCGACCCGGGTCGTGTCGCGGAAGCTCGGCCCGATGTCGGGCAGGCGCTCGGAGTCGCGGGTCAGCGACTCGGCCGCCTCGGCGACGAGCGCGTTGGCGACCACGTGCGGGAGGTGGCTGACCGTCGCCATCATCCGGTCGTGCGCGTGCGGGTCGATCGCCAGTGGGCGGGCGCCGAGCCCCGCCAAGAGCCGCTGCAGACGGTCGTAGAGCAGGCCGCTGGAGCTCTCTGTCGGGGTCAGGTACCAGCGGGCGCCCTCGAAGAGGTCGGCGCGGGCGTTCTCGACCCCGGCCGTCTCCGCCCCCGCCAGCGGGTGGCCGCCGATGAAGCGCTCGTCCCCGCCGCGGGCCTCGACCAGCTCGCCCTTGGTCGAGCCGACGTCGGTCACCACCGTGTCCGGCCCCGAGGCCGCCAGCGCCTCTGCCGCCTGCGCCGGCAGCAGCCCGACCGGGCCGGCGCAGAAGACCAGCTCGGCGCCCTCGCAGGCCTCGGCCACGGAGTCAGCCCCACGGTCGATCGCACCCAGCTCCAGCGCCCGCGCGACCGTCTCCGGACGGCGACTGGCGCCGACGACTTCGGCCCCGAGCCGCTGCCGCGCGGCGAGCCCGATCGAGCCCCCGATCAGGCCCACCCCGAGGACGGCAAGCTTCGGAGCCTCGCTCAACTGCGGCGGGCCTCGACCGCCGAAGCGAGCCGCTCGAGCACCCCGACCGTGTCAGTCCAGGCGATGCAGGCGTCGGTCACCGACTGCCCGTACTCGAGACCGGAGCCGTCGCCGATGTCCTGGCGGCCCTCCTTCAGGAACGACTCCAGCATCACCCCGACGATCGCCTTGTTGCCGTCGGCGACCTGGTCGGCGATTTCGCCGGCCGCGAAGACCTGCTTTTCGGGGTCCTTGCCGCTGTTGTCGTGGGAGGCGTCGATCACCAGCCGCTCCGGCAGCCCGGCGACGCCAAGCGTGACCAGCGCGTCCTCGACGTCGGGCACGTAGTAGTTCGGCTGACCGTGGCCGCCGCGGAGGATGATGTGACAGTCGGGGTTGCCGGTCGTGTGCAGGATCGCCGGCTGGCCGCCGTCGTCGATGCCGGCGAAGGCGTGCGAGGCCGCGGCCGCGCGCACCGCATCCACCGCCACCTGGATGTTGCCGTCGGTGCGGTTCTTGAAGCCGATCGGCATCGAGAGGCCGGAGCCAAGCTGACGGTGGGTCTGGCTCTCGGTCGTGCGAGCGCCGATCGCGCCCCAGGCGACCGTGTCCGAGATGTACTGGGGGATGATCGGGTCGAGGAACTCGCAGCCGACCGGCAGCCCCATCCCGACCACCTTCAGCAGCAGCTCGCGAGCGATCCGCAGGCCGGCGTTGACGTCACCGCTGCCGTCGAGGTGCGGGTCGTTGATCAGGCCCTTCCAGCCGGTCGTCGTCCGCGGCTTCTCGAAGTAGACCCGCATCACGATCAGCAGCTCACCCTCGAGCTGCTTGGAGAGCGCGGCCAGCCGGGTCGCGTACTCCATCGCCGCTTTCGGGTCGTGCACGCTGCACGGCCCGACCACGACCATCAGCCGCGGGTCCCTGCCGTGCAGGACCTCAACGACTTCTTCCCGCCCTTTGACGACGGCCTGCGCCCGCTCGGATCCGAGCGGCAACTCCTCCAACAACCTCTCCGGCGGGGCGAGCTCGACCACTTTGGCGATTCGCTGGTCCCTGACCCGGTCTCGTTTGGCGCCCTCCATCCCGATGTGCATTCTGCCTGAGCCTTTCTCCATGAAGCTGAAATCGTACTTTCTGGTTGCTGGCCGTCAGCGCGCAGCGACGGCCACGAAAACGGGGGTCGGCGCCCGGGCCGAGGAAGTTTCATCGCGGCGCGGAACGCCGCCAGGCCGGACGCCTAGCTAAATCGCCAATAGGTGAGATACGCAGGGGCGACGGCGGCGCCGGTGGCGCGGGTGCCGTTCGCGGATGTGCGCTTCGTCTTCACCTTGCGTTGGTTGTACCACGCCGGTCGCGATTAGTCGAGTAATTCCGACAGGCCGGCGAGAAAGCGGTCGTTCTCCTCGGGGGTGCCGTAGGTGACGCGGATGTGGCCGGGGTCGCCGAGCGGGGTTCCGGCGCGGACCGCGATCAGGCGCTCGGCGAGCCCGGCGACGACGGCGGCCTCCTCGGCGTCGCCCAGGTCGATCCAGGAGAAGTTGGCCTGCGACTCGGCGGTCTCGAGGCCGAGCTCGGCGAGAGCCTCCTCGACCCGCAGGCGCTCGGCGACCGTGCTCTCGACCCTGGTGAGGACGTCGTCTTCGTGGCGAATCGCCTCCGCCCCGGCCGCCTGCGCGAGCGCGTTGACGCTGAACGGCTGACGCACGGCGTCGACGGCGGCGCGGAAGCCGGCGGAGCCGATCGCGTAGCCGACCCGCAGCCCGGCGAGGCCGTAGCACTTGCTGAACGTGCGCAGGAGGACGAGGTTCGGGAACTCGTCGAGCAGATCCAGCGTCGCGTCGGGGTCGTCGTTGGCCTGGAACTCGATGTAGGCCTCGTCGAGGATCACGGTCACGTGCGGCGGTATCCGCTCGCAGAAGTCGGCGATCTCGGCCGCGGGGATGTGGGTCGCGGTTGGGTTGTTGGGGTTGCAGACGATCAGCAGCTGGGTCGCCGCGGTCACCTCGTTGGCCATCGCCTCGAGATCGTGGACGTAGCCGGGGGCAAGCGGGACGCGGATCTCGCGGGCGCCGGTCAGCGCCGGCAGGTACGGGTACATCGAGAACGAGGGCCAGGCGTAGACGATCTCGGCCCCGGGCTCGCAAAGCGCCTCGGCGGCGGCGAGGAGGATCTCGCAGGAGCCATTGGCGACGGCGATCCGGCCCGGCTCGGTCTCGTAGCGCTCGGCCAGGCGGCGGCGCAGCAGGGTCGCGTCAGGGTCGGGGTAGCGGTTCATCGCCGTGGCGGTGCGCTGGATCGCCTCGACCACCGCCGGGTGCGGCGGGAACGGCGACTCGTTGGAGGCGAGCTGCGCGATCCCGCCCGAAGCGACGTCCTCGGACGACTGCCCGGTCGGGACGCCGGCTTTGTAGCCCGGCATGCGGGCGAGCTTCTCGGCGAAGGTGACGGTCATCGTCGGGGGATTCTGACGGACGTGAGGCGCGGTCGCTACTGGGCGGCTTCGAGGTCGGCGCGCAGCTTCTGCGCCTCGCCGATGTAGGCGTGAGCGGGGCTGTGGCCGACCGGCGCGTAGAAGTAGAGCATCACCCGGATCACCCGCGGCATCGAGCCCGGGACCGGGATCTCGCGGCAGCAGAGCAGCGGCACCTGGTCGAGGCCGAGGCGGCGGGCGGCGACGGCCGGGAACTCAGCGTCGAGGTCGTCTGTGGTCGTGAACAGGCAGCTGACCATGTCCTCCGGCTCCAGCCGGTTGCGGTCGATCAGCGTCTTCAGCAGCTCCTCGGTCGCGTCGAGGATCGCGTCGGCCTCGTTGACCTCCGCCTGCGCGGCGCCGCGGACGGCGAACAGCCGCCGTTCCGGTCCCTCGTACCTGCCTCGCTCCATCTCCATGGCGGGCATCTTCCCAAAGCCTGGGGATTGAGCCAATCCGGCGCCGTCCCCCGGGGCGAGTCCAACTCCGTGGCGCCTTATCACCGCATAGCGACGCAAAAGAACCACGGAGCCCGTCCGCAGCTCCCCGAGATCGCAGCACGGCAGCACGGTGTGGTCTCCCGGCGCCAACTTCGTTGGCTGGGAATGAGCAACAGCGGCATCGACCGCGCCGCGCGGGCGGGCCGCCTGCTGCCGGTCTTCCGCGGCGTCTACGCAGTGGGACACGCGCGGATCGGCGCGCGCGGGCGGATGATGGCGGCGGTGCTTGCCTGCGGTCGGGGGACGGTGGTCTCGCACGGGAGCGCGGCGACCCTGCTCGGCCTTAGCGGTAGGCCGCCCGCGTCCGTGGACGTGATCGCACCCGGCAAACGCGGAAGCAAGATCGACGGGATCCGCGCCCATCCGGTGCTGCCGCCAGCACGGGACGAGGTCGGACGAGTAGACGGCATCCCGTGCACCGGCCGGGCGCGAACGCTGGTCGACTTGGCGGGTCTCCTCAGGGAGCGAACTCTCCGTGGATTGTTTGAGCAGCTCGCCTCCAACGGGCGCCTCGATCTCCCTGCGATCGAAACGACCGCACGGCGCAGTCCCCGTCCGGGAACGCCTCTTTTGCTCGCGATCTGCGCCGATTGGCGGGCGGCGACGACGATGGCGCCGGGAGCCAAGCTCCGCAGTCCCCTTGAGGCGCGCGTGTTGCCCCTCCTGGCACTGACCGACCTGCCACCGCCCAGAATCAACGCCCCCGTCGACACGCCCGGCGGCCGGCTCGAGGTCGACCTCCTCTGGCCCGACCACCATCTCGCGGTCGAGGCCGATAGCCGCCGCCATCACGGCACCGAGATCGCCTTCGAGCGCGACCGCTGGCGCGACCGCGAACTCCTCCGCGTCGGCTACACGACCTTCCGCCCCACCTGGCTCCAGATCGAACGCGAACCCGCGGCGATCGTCGACACGATCGCCACCCACCTCATCCCACCCCGATGACGGGTATCCCCATGCCCCCGCCCGTTGGCCCGGGATCAGGGCACCCTCCTACCTAGCCGGATCAGGAGGGTGGCCTGATCCCGGGTCACTGACTGGCGGTGGGGGGCGTCGTCCGCTGATCCTTCACAACCTTCGCCGTCGCCGCCCGCAGTGCCTCGATCTCCTTCGCCGACAGCCGCCGCGCCCCGCCTTTGGCCAGGCGCCCCAGCCGCAGCGGCCCGAAGCCGGTTCGTTTCAGCGAGACCACCCGGTTGCCGACCGCTTCGACCATCCGCCGCACCTGGCGGTTGCGGCCTTCGCGCAGGGTGATTTCGATTTCCTGGCGGCTGACCCGCGTCACCTCGGTCGGCGCCGTCGGGCCGTCCTCGAGCTGGAGCCCGTTGCGGAGGCGGCTGAGGTCGCGGTCGGTCGGCGGCTTGCCAAGCCGCGCCAGGTAAGTCTTGGCGACGCCGTAGCGAGGGTGGGTCAGGCGGTTGGCGAGCTCGCCGTCGTTGGTCAGCAGCAGCAGGCCGGTGGAGTCGGCGTCGAGGCGCCCGACCGGATAGAGCCGGGCCGGCGAGTCGACCAGCGCCACCACCGCGGGCCGGTCGCCGGGCTCCTTCGCGGTCGAGACGACGCCGACCGGCTTGTTGACAGCCCAGACCTCATGTTTCTGCGGGCCGACTTCGCTGCCGTTGACGCGAACGTCGTCCTCGTGGCCGACGTCCCGGGCAGGATCGGTGACGACCTTGCCGTCGACGGTGACGACGCCCTTGGCGATGATCTCCTCGGCCTTGCGCCGGGACGCGACTCCCCCGTGGGCGAGGTATTTGGCGAGGCGCACCGGTGACTGCTACTCGGCGCGCTGTTCGCCGGCCTTGAGCAGGCGCTCGCGCAGCTCGCGCTCGTCCTCGGGGCTGGGGTCGAAGCGGGCCGGGTCGGGGAGCTGGTCGAGGCCGGCGAGACCGAAGAGGCGCTCGAACAGCTCCGAGGTCTTGAAGATCGCGGCGCCGAAGCGCGAGCGCCCCGACTCCTCGATCAGGCCGCGCTCGGCCAGCGTCTGCACCGCCGACTCGCCGCTGACGCCGCGGATGCGGGCGATCTCCGGCCTCGAGACCGGCTGCAGATAGGCGACGATCGCCAGCGTCTCGGCCTGGGCCTGGGTCAGCGGCGGCGTCCGCGGCTGCGCCAGCAGGCGCCGCGCCGCTTCCTCGGAGCCCGGGTCGCTGGCGAGCGTGAAACCGCCGGAGACCTCGCGCAGCACCACCCCGCGCTTGCCCTCGGCGAGGTCCTCGCGCAGCAGCCCGACCGCCTCCTCGACCTGGCCCTCGGTGGCCTCGGTAGCCAGCGCCAGGTCAGCGGCGCTGACCGGGGTCGAGGAGAGGAACAGCAGCGCCTCGACGGTGCGGGCGAGGTCGCTCACGCGGCCGCCCCCGGGCTCGCCTTCTTGACCGTGATCGGCCCGAAGCACTCCGACTGCTCCCAGGTCACCTCGCCCTTGCGGTAGAGCTCCAGCAGGGCGAAGACGGTGACCGCTTGGGTCAGCCGGTCCTCGCCGCCGAACTCGTCGTCGAAGTCGAAGTTGGTGCGGCGGCCGAGCGCGTCGCGCAGCGCCCGCAGGCGGCGCTCCAGGGAGACGGTCGGGCGAATGTGGTCGAGGTTGATCTCCTCCGGCTCGGTCAGGAGATCGCCAAGCGCGATGCCGAGCTGGTCGGGGTCATATACGGCCACCGCCGATTCGATCTCCACCCGCCGCAGCTCCGGCGGCAGCGGCGCCGAGCGGTAGAGGTAGCCGCGCTGAGACTCGAAGCGGTCGGCCAGCACCTTCGAGGCGTCGCTGTAGCGGCGGTACTCGAGCATCCGCGCGATCAGCTCCTCGATCGCCTCTTCCGGGCTCAGGTCCTCCATGCCCTCGTCGGGGCCCGGCAGCATCAGCCGCGACTTCAGCTCGAGCAGAGCCGCGATCAGGACCAGGAACTCGGTGGCGACCTCCAGCTCCAGCTCGCCCTCGCGCTCCAAATGCTCCACATAAGCGACGACGACCTCGCCCAGCTGCAGGTCGAGCAGGCTGACCTCCTCGCGCAGGACCACCGCCATCAACAGGTCGAAAGGCCCCGCGAAGATGTCGAGGTCGAGATCGAGGTCGAGTTCGGAGACGGCCATGCGGGCAGCCTAAAGAGGCGCCGGGACGAAGCCGGGCGCTTTCCCCGCTACTTCGGGCCGAAGCCCATCCGCTCGCGCACTTCGGCCACGGTTGGGGCGGCGATCGCCCGCGCCTTCTCGGCGCCGGCGGCAAGCACCGCCTCCAAACCAGCCTCGTCGGGGCGCAGCTCGGCGTAGCGGTCCTGGACCGGGCTCAGCAGCTCGACCACGCCCTCGGCGACCGCCTTCTTGAAGTCGCCGTAGCCGGCGCCCTCGAACTCGCGCTCGATCTCGGCTTGATCGACGCCACGAGCGACCGCAAGCACGTCGATCAGGTTGGTGATCCCCGCCTTGTCCTCGCCGCGCCGCACCTCGCGGCCGGAGTCGGTGACGGCGCTGCCGAGCTTCTTGCGGATCGCGCCAGGCTCGTCGAGCACGTAGACGGTGCCGGCCTCGCTGGCGTTGGAGGTCGACATCTTCCGCTCCGGCTCCTGCAGGTCCATGATCCGGGCGCCGACCTCGGGGATCACCAGCTCCGGCACCACCAGCAGCTCGCCGAAGCGCTCGTTGAAGCGGCGGGCGATCTCCCGCATCAGCTCGACGTGCTGGCGCTGGTCGTCGCCGACCGGGACCTCGGTGGCGCGGTAGGCGAGCACGTCGGCGGCCATCAGCACCGGGTAGTAGAAGAGCGCGGCCGAGACCAGCTCGCGCTGGCGCGCCGACTTGTCCTTGAACTGGTGCATGCGGTTGAGGTCGCCGTGCGAGGTGACGGCGGAGAGCAGCCAGGTCAGCTCGGTGTGCTCGCGCACGTCGGACTGGCGGAAGAGGATGCAGCGCTCGGGGTCGAGGCCGGCGGCGAGCAGGATCGCGGTCGTCTCGTGGACGCGCTCGCGCAGCTCGTCGGGGTCGTAGGCGACCGAGATCGCGTGCAGGTCGACGATGCAGAAGATCGCCGGGTCACCGCGGTCCTGGCCCTCGACGTACTGGCGAATCGCGCCAATGTAGTTGCCGAGGTGCTTGCGGCCGGTCGGCTGGATGCCGGAGAAGATGATCGAGGCGCTCATGCCTGCAGACTATTGAGGCGACGCAAGATGCCGACCGCTCAGCGAGGCCGGCAGGAAGTGCCTTGGGTTGACTGGAACAATCCGGGTAGGTGATGCGCTGATGGCGAGATCCATATGGAGTGGTTCGATCAGCTTCGGGCTCTTGAACGTGCCCGTGAAGCTCTACAGCGCGGTCGCGCGGCGCAACATCGCCCTGCGCGAAATTCGCGAGGCCGACAGCGCCCGGATCAAACACCGGCTCTTCGCCGACGGGACCGACGAGGAAGTCTCCCGCGACGAGATCGTCAAAGCCTACGAGCTCGCCGAGGGCCAGTACGTGCCGCTGTCGAAGAACGAGATCGAAGCGCTGGCGCCGGAGAAATCGAAGGCGATCGACGTCCTCGACTTCGTCGACATCGAGGAAATCGACCCGATGTACTTCAACAGCCCCTATTACCTGGGTCCCAAAGACGGCGCCGAGAAGGCCTACTCGCTGCTCGCCGCGGCGATGGAAAGCTCCGGCAAGGCCGCGATCGCCCGCTTCGTCTTCCGCAACAAAGAGCACCTCTCGGCGATCCGCGCCTCCGACGGCGTCCTGACGCTGACCACGATGCGCTTCGCCGACGAGGTCGTGCCCGCCTCCGAGCTCGACGACGCTTTCCCCGCGAGCAAGGGGAAAGTCGCGAAAAAGGAGCAGCAGATGGCGGAAGCGCTGATCGAGTCGCTCTCGACCAAGTTCGACCCGTCGAGCTACCGCGACGAGCACCGCGAGGAACTGCTGGCGCTGATCGAACGCAAGGCCGAAGGCAAGGAGATCGTCGCCTCCGAGGCTGAGCCGTCGAAGGCGACCAAAGCGCCGGACCTGATGGCGGCACTGGAGAAGAGCATCGCCGCGGTCAAGGACAGTAAAGGCACCGCCAAAAAAGCTCCCGCGAAAAGCAAAGCGACTTCGAAATCGACCTCGAAGGCCAAGGCGAAGCCAAAAGCCAAAGCCAAAAAAGCGAAGTCGACGAAGTCCAAAAAAGCCAAAGCCTCCAAGTAGGCCGTGGCCAAGAGCCAGACGGTCGAGGTCGACGGGCGTGAGCTGAAGCTCACCAACCTCGACAAGGTCCTCTACCCCGCGTCCGGGTTCACCAAGGGCGAGATGGTCGACTACTACGCGAAGGTGGCCGACGCGATGGTGCCGCACCTGAAAGGGCGCGCGGTGACCCTGCGCCGCTTCCCCGAAGGCGTCGAGGACCTCGACACCGCCTTCTTCGAGAAGCGCTGTCCCAAGCACCGTCCGACCTGGGTGAAGACGACGAGCGTGCGCGCCGGGCCCAACGCCGGCAACATCGACTTCTGCGTCTGTGACGGGCGGCCGACCCTGGTCTGGATGGCGCAGCTGGCGGCGATCGAGCTGCACCCCTCGCTGTCGCTGGGGCGGGCGCCGACGCGACCGACCGTGCTCGCCTTCGATCTCGACCCGGGCCCGCCGGCCGACGTCGTCGACTGCTGCCGGGTGGCGCTGCGCCTGCGCGAGCTGTTCGGCCACTTCGGGGTCGAGAGCTTCCCCAAGACCTCCGGCTCGAAGGGGATGCAGGTCTACGTCCCGCTCAACCGCAAAGAGATGTCCTACGACCTGACCAAACCGTTCGCCAAAGCGATCGCCCAGCTGCTCGAAAAGCAGACCCCCGACCTCGTCGTCTCGAAGATGAAAAAGGTCGAACGCGGCGGCAAGGTCTTCGTCGACTGGTCCCAGAACCACCGCAGCAAAACGACGATCGCGGTCTACTCGCTGCGGGCGCGCGAGCATCCGACCGCATCCACCCCGCTGACCTGGGACGAGGTCGAGGCCGCCGCCGACACGGGCGACGGGTCGGCACTGGTCTTCGAGGCCGGCGAAGTGCTGGAGCGGATCGAGCAGCACGGCGACCTCTTCGCGCCAGTGCTGGAACTCGAACAGGAGTTGCCGGAGTTGTAGGCGCGGCACAGCCTAGGAGGCGCCAACAACTACCAAGTCCGCTCCAGCAGACTGACAATTTGCTGCAACTCCATGCAACAACGTGTCTAACTGTCGAAGCCGTGCCGCCTGCGCGTGGTTCGTGTTTCCACGGACTTCTTGGACCAAGCCTTTACGAACATGAGGCTGGATGATCGCGACCCTTCGCGAGAAGTTTGAACCGAGCGCATTGAGTCTCGCAATGAACTCCTCGCGTGACCGCTGCTCACCCTCGAACCACGCTGCCAGCTCAATGCCCTCGGGCAAGGTGCCACCCAATAGTTCGCCGGCAGCAAGGACAGCGTCGAGGTGCCGAATGTTCTTAATCGCCTGCGCGGCGACGGTCTCGTAAGGCACCACTGCGATCTTGCGCCCATCGCTGTCGCTCTTCGCCGCCTTGACATGAATCAGGGTCAGCGTTGGTACTTCGCCTGAGTCATCTATATGGAGAAAATCGGCAGTCTCTCCCGGCCGATCGTCACAGGCCAGCCACCCACGCGCCCCTTCAGGAACGACCGCCGCAGGCCAGTCGGCGAGGACCCAGTCAAAGAGTGAGCGGCCACTTCCAATTTCGTAGATGTTGCCACCTGGCTTCTCTTGGTCAATCGACCAGTAGTCACCGAAGTCGACCCAAGACCATCCCGAAAACGGGATGTCGCGGTGTCTAATCGTAAATACCTTCCCCTCCTGGATGGTATGACCCGATTCGAAATAGACGGTAAGTGCTTCCGGGTCGCGGACGACCTCGAGCACCTCAGCGAACGCCTCCTCATGTCCACCAGCTGCGACTCCCGTCGCGATCGTGTTAAGTCTCCCGTCCTCACCCTCAAACCGAAGTTCAAGCTCACCGAGGACCTCCCCTCGACGAAGAACGTGCGCCGACAATGTGTCGTCCTCTGAGCCAGTGACTTCGAACTGGGTCCCGAACGCAAACTTCTCCATGTCGGCTAAATACTGGGCACCGAACGCATCCTGTACGGGACCAATCATCATCATCTCGGGCGGGGAGATCGCAACATCGTATGCGCCCTCGACCTCGTCGAGATCGGCTTGACTCTCGGCCAGCACTGGCAGGGGCTCCGTGCTCTGACCAATCGTTTCCTCAAGGGCGTCGAAAAGAGCCGACACAACACCAGCGAAGTCGTACCAATCCTCCGACTGAGTGATCCAGACTCGGGATTGTTCGACCGCAAGACCCATTACGTCACCGATTTTCGGGTTGTCCGGCTCGCACCGGGCCGCCGTGTAGTGATAACTCTGATCCCCAAGCGGATCAAGCGCCGGGGCAAGATCTCGGCTGGCGAGGACTTTGGAATCGGCTTTGTAGGGAGTCGACTTATGAGTGCCACGTAGCCATAGGGTCCGAGCAGGGCCCTTCATGAACGCGGCCTTCAGGTGACCAGAGCGAACAGGCGCCATCGGTCCGAGTTTGCGCTTGCGTAACGCGCGTACGATCGTGTCCCGTCGCGAACTCTCAGTGCAGTGAATCGCAACCCACTTGCCCCTGGCCACAACAACTGCCAAGTGATTGACTCTGTCGAGTACGGGGACCAGGGACCACGAAACCGGACGCCGGTCTTGGTAGTGGACGAAAGCGGCAGACGGATCTTCAGCTCTACCGCTGGCAACCATCTTGCGCCCGGAGTCCCGGACTTTGACCTTGAGGAGATCCTTCAGCTTCTTCATGACCTGGTCAGCCGAAAGCGACGACTCAGGGTCGACCTGCGCGACCAGCAGGGCCTGATACGGCCGAAGTTCGTCCTTTGCGAGCGCCATCAGATACACCTTCGCTTCCAGCGAAGTACCTAAGCGTACCTATCAAAGAACAAATAGATGCAAAAGAGCGACGTCGGCCACGATGCGCCCGGCCAACGTCGCAGGCGGTCAGCCTATACAGCTACTCCGCTGGCGAAGTTTCGGACCCGAGCGGTTGACGCACGACCGGGTGGCGGGTCGCCTTGACCTCGTCGAGGCGGCGAACCGGGGTCGTGTACGGGGCCCGCTTGGCGATCTCGGGGCCGCCCTCGGCCTCCTCGAGGATCTGCTCGACGGCGTCGGCGAAGGCGTCGAGGCTCTCCTTGGTCTCGGTCTCGGTCGGCTCGATCATCAGCGCCTCGTCGACCAGCAGGGGGAAATAGACGGTCGGCGGGTGGAAGCCGAAGTCGAGCAGGCGCTTGGCGAGGTCGAGCGTCTGCAGGCCGAGGTCCCTTTTCATCGGCTTGCCGGAGAGGACGAACTCGTGCATGCAGTGGCGGTCGAAGGCGATCGGCAAGCGCTCGCCGGCGCGGCCCGCGGCCAGGCGCGCCTTCAGGTAGTTGGCGTTCAGAACCGCGGTCTCGGAGGCCTCGGCGAGGCCGTCGCCGCCGAGGCTGAGGATGTAGGCGTAGGAGCGGACGAAGACGCCGAAGTTGCCCTGGAAGCCGCGCAGGCGGCCGATCGACTTGGGCCGGTCGTGGTCGAGGTCGAAGCTCGGGCCGTGGCCGTTTTCGGCCTCGCGGCGGACCACTTGCGGCCGCGGCAGGTAGGGCTCGATGCGGTCGGAGACGGCGATCGGGCCGGCCCCGGGGCCGCCGCCGCCGTGCGGCTGGCTGAACGACTTGTGGAGGTTGACGTGGACGATGTCGAAGCCCATGTCGCCCGGCCGCGACTGGCCCATCACCGCGTTGAGGTTGGCGCCGTCGTAGTAGAGCGTCCCCCCCGCCTTGTGGATCAGGCTGGCGATCTCGGCGATGTTCTCGTCGAAGAGCCCGAGGGTGTTCGGGTTGGTCAGCATCAGGCAGGCGACCTGGTCGGGGTCGGCGTCGATCTTCGCCCGCAGGTCGTCCATCTCGACCCCGCCGCGCTCGTTGGTGGCGACTTTGACGACCTCGTAGCCGGCCATCGTCACCGAGGCCGGGTTGGTCCCGTGCGAGGTGTCGGGAGCCAGCACCTTGGTCCGCTCTTCGCCGCGGTCGGCGTGGTAGGCGCGGGTCAGCAGCAGGCCGGCGAGCTCACCGTGGGAGCCGGCCGAGGGCTGCAGGCTGACGTGGGGCAGCCCGCAAATCTCGCTCAGCGACTCCTGCAAGAGGTACATCAGCTCCAGCGCGCCCTGGGCGCGGCGCGGGTCCTGGGCCGGGTGCAGGCGGGCGTGGCCGGGCAGCGCCGCGACCCGCTCGTTGAGGCGCGGGTTGTGCTTCATCGTGCAGGACCCGAGCGGGTAGAAGCCGCTGTCGAGGTCGAAGTTGCGACGCGAGAGCTTGTTGTAGTGACGGACGATCTCCGGCTCGGCGATCTCCGGCAGGCTCGGCGCCTGCTCCCGCAGCAGGTGCGCCGGGATCAACTCCTCCAGCGGCGTCTCCGGGACGCCGACCGCGGGCAGGACGGCGGCGCGGCGGCCGGGCTTCGACTTCTCGTAGATCGTCGTCGCCCGTTCCCGCTGCATCGGGGTCTCGGTCAGCGCCATCAGGCCGCGCCCCCAACTCGTGGTTCCTTTTGCACCTCTGAGGTAATTAAGGAACCACGCGATGGGGAGGCTCGCTCGGCGGTGACGGCGGCGCCGAGGGCCTCGGCGAGCGCGTCGATCTGGGCGGGGGTGCGGCGCTCGGTGATCGCTACCAGCAGCCCGTTCTCGTGCTCGGGGTACTCGCGGCCGAGCGGGTAGCCGGCGGCGATGCCGCGCTCGGCGCAGCGGTCGAGGACAGCGGCAACCGGCGCATCCAGCTTCACGGCGAACTCGCGCGCGACCGGCGCCTCGTGCAGCAGCTCGACCCCGTCGACCGCGGCCAGCGCTTGGCGGGCGTAGGCGGTGCGCTGGACCAGCAGCTCGCCGAGCTCACGGAAGCCCTGGCGGCCGAGCCAGGCGAGGTGGACCATCGCCCCCAGCGCGTTCAGCGCCTGCGCGGTGCAGATGTTGTTGGTCGCCTTCTCGCGCCGGATGTGCTGCTCGCGGGTCTGCAGGGCGAGGACGAAGCCGCGGCGGCCGTCGAGGTCCTCGGTTTCACCGGCGATCCGGCCCGGCATGCGGCGGATCTGCGCCTCGGTCGCGCAGAAGAAGCCGAACGAGGGGCCGCCGAAGTCGAGGCGGTTGCCAAGCGGCTGGCCCTCCCCAAGCGCGATATCCGCGCCGCAGGCGCCGGGCGGCTTGAGGATGCCGAGAGTCATCGGGTCGCAGGCGACGACGAGCAGGGCGCCGTGTTGCTTGGCGGCGGCGCCGAGCGCCTCGACGTCCTCGACCGCGCCGAGGAAGTTGGGGCTCTGCAGGAAGACGGCGGCGGTCTCGCCGTCGACCGCCGCGGCCAGCGCGGCGGCGTCGGTCAGCCCGCCCTCGAGCCCGACCTCGACCACCTCGGCGCCGTAGCCCTCGGAGTAGGTCGCGAGGGTCTCGCGGCTGTGCGGGTGCAGGCCACGGGAGACGACGAAGCGGCTGCGCTTGGTCGCGGCCATCGCCAGGTAGCCGGCAGAGGCGACCGAGGACGGCCCCTCGTAGAGGCCGGCGTTGGAGACCGGCAGCCCGGTCAGCTCCGACATCG
This sequence comes from Solirubrobacterales bacterium, assembly GCA_036265715.1. Taxonomy (GTDB): domain Bacteria; phylum Actinomycetota; class Thermoleophilia; order Solirubrobacterales; family 70-9; genus VAYN01. The sequence goes on from DATAON010000031.1 coordinate 64,973, forward strand.
CCGTCTGAAACTCGAACATCACCTGCAGGCCGCCCTGGGAGATCTCCGGCTGGTAGGGCGTGTAGGGCGTGAGGAACTCCGAGCGCGAGGTGATCGCGTCGACGATCGCCGGCACGTAGTGGTCGTACATCCCGGCACCGACGAAGCAGACCTCAGACTCGGCGTCGGCGTTGGCGCCGGCAAGCTCGGCCAGGCGCTCGTAGACCTCTGCCTCGCTGAGCCCGTCCGGCAGCGCCAGCGGGCGGCCGAGCCGCAGCGGCTCGGGGATCTGCTCGAAGAGGTCAGCCGCGGAGGAGACGCCGATCGCGGCCAGCATCTCGGCGCGGTCCTCGGGGGTGGCGGAGGTGTATCTGCTCACTCGGTCTAAGGCTACGGAAGCGGGAGGCTGGGCAGTTGACCTAGGAATCCAGCAACTTGCGGTACTCCTCGGCCGAGAGCAGCGACTCCAGCTCCTCGGGCGAGGTCAGCTTGACCTTGATCATCCAGCCCTCGCCGTAGGGGTCGTCGTTGATCTTCTCCGGCGTGTCGCCGAGGCTCTCGTTGATCTCGACGATCTCGCCCGACATCGGCGCGATCACGTCGGAGACCGCCTTGACCGACTCGACCTCGGCGTAGGACGAGTCTTTCTGGACGCTGGCGCCGAGCTCGGGCGCCTCGTAGAAGACGACCTCGCCGAGCGAGTCCTGGGCGTACCAGGTGATCCCGAAGACGGCGTGCTCGTCGCCGTCCAGCCGCACCCAGTCGTGCTGGTCGTGGTAGCGCAGATCGTCTGGGTAGTTTGCCTCGGCCAATTCAGCTCCTTTTGTAGAGAGGCTTGGACGCTATCCGGGCGGGACGACGCTTGCCGCGGACGTCGATCTCGACCTCGGTCCCGGGCTCGGCGAGGTCCCTGCGGAGGTAGGCCATGCCGGCGCCGACCTCCAGCGAAGGCGAGTAGGTGCCGCTGCTGACGACGCCGACGCTCTCCTCGCCGACCATGACCGGGTTGCCGTCGCGGGGGATGCCGGCGCCCTCGATCAGGAACGGCGCCAGCTTCTCGGCGGTGCCGTCGGCGCGAGCCGCGGCAACCACGTCGGAGCCGATGAACCCAGTCGCCTCCGCGCAGCACCAGCCGAGCCCCGCCTCGATCGGGTTGCGCTCGGTCGAGAGGTCGTTGCCGTGCAGCGGGAAGCAGACCTCGAGCCGCAGGGTGTCGCGGGCACCGAGGCCGCAGGGGACGACGCCGGCGTCGAGCAGCTCGGCCCAGATCGCCGGCGCCACCTCGGGGTCGATCAGGATCTCGACCCCGTCCTCGCCGGTGTAGCCGGTGCCGCAGGCCAGGGCCGGGCGGCGCCCGACCTTGACCGGGGAGACGTGGAAGCGCGGCGGCAGCTCGATCCGCAACGCCGCACTGAGGACGGCGCGGGCGTGCGGGCCCTGGACCGCGAGCATCGCGTAGCGGTCGGCGACGTCGCGGACGCTGACGTCGAACTCGCGGCTGTGGCGGCCGAGCCAGGCGAGGTCGGTCTCGTGGTTGGCGGCGTTGGTGACGATCAGATAGCGGTCGCCGCCGAGCCGGTAGGCAAAGAGGTCGTCGATGACGCCGCCGTCCTCGTCGCAGAGGCAGGAGTACTGGGCGCCGCCGATGCCGACCTTGGCGACGTCGTTGGAGAGCACCCGCTGCAGGAAAGCCAGGGCGCCTGGCCCCTCGACCTCGACCTCGCCCATATGCGAGACGTCGAACATCCCCACATGCGTCCGCACCGCCGAGTGCTCCTCCCGAATCCCCTCATATGTAACCGGCATCTCCCAGCCGGCGAACGGCACCATCTTCGCCCCCGCCTCCACATGCTGCTCATACAAAGGCGTGCGTCGGGTCGCGGAGTCACTCACGCGCCCCAGCCTATTTCAGCGAGCACCCCGGCAGGCGTGCCGTGGGACCAGGCGTGGGTCCCTCCTGACGAACTCCTGCGAAGCAGCGGCAGGAGGGACCCACGCCTGGTCCCTCCACCCCCCTCCCGGAGCTATTCCTTAAGGAAGCCGGGCACGTCGATGTCGTCGTCGCTGACCCGAAGTTTCCGAATGTCGGTGTCCTCGGCCGAGACCCGCGGCCGCGACTCGTAGCGGCGGCGCACCCGCTGCGGGGAGCGAGCCAGCAGCTCGAAGCCCTCGAAGCCGGTGGCGATCACGGTGACGCGGACCTCGTCGCGCATCGACTGGTCGACGACCGAGCCGAAGATGATGTTGGCGTTGTCGTCGGCCTCGGCCTGGACCAGCTGCGCCGCCTCGTTGACCTCGAACAGGCCGAGGTCCTCGGGGCCGGTGATGTTCAGCAGCATCCCGGTCGCGCCTTTGATCGACTCCTCGATCAGCGGCGAGGTGATCGCCGCCTTGGCGGCGTCGAGGGCGCGGGCCTCGCCGGAGGCGGAGCCGACACCCATCAGGGCCGAGCCGGCGTCGCGCATGATCGTCCGCACGTCGGCGAAGTCGAGGTTGATCAGGCCGGGGATCGTGATCAGGTCGGTGATGCCCTGGACGCCCTGGCGGAGGATGTCGTCCGCCTGGCGGAACGCCTCGAGGACGCTGGTGCGGCGCTCGACGGCCTGCAGCAGTTTCTCGTTCGGGACGATGATCAGGGTGTCGACTTTGTTGCGCAGTTTCTCGATCCCCTCGAGCGCCTGCTGCATCCGTCGTTTTCCCTCGAACTCGAACGGTTTGGTGACCGCGCCGACGGTGAGGGCGCCGATCTCCTCCTTGGCGATCTCGGCGATGACCGGCGCCGAGCCGGTGCCGGTGCCGCCGCCCTCGCCAGCGGTGACGAAGACCATGTCGGCGCCCTTCAGCGCCTCCTTGATCTCGTCGCGGCTCTCCGCCGCGGCGCCCGCCCCGACCTCTGGGTTGCCGCCGGCACCGAGGCCGCGGGTCAGCTCCTGGCCGATCGAGAGCTTGATGTCCGCGTCGCAAGCCTGCAGCGCCTGGGCGTCGGTGTTGACGGCGACGAACTCGACGCCGCGGATCCCGGCGTCGATCATGCGGCTGACCGCGTTCGTGCCGCCGCCGCCGGCGCCGACGACCTTTATGACCGCGAGGTAAGTGGATTCCATCTCCCGATTTTCTCCAGCGCGCCCGGTTTCCCTTGGCGCGTTCCAAAGCTTTGAGTTGAGTTGAGCCTTCGTTCCGTCCGAGCCTTCAGCAACACTCAAGGGTTCAAGG
>DATAON010000032.1:0-5428 GCA_036265715.1 Solirubrobacterales bacterium
CACGAGGCGGCGACCGGGGTGATCGAGCCGGAGCTACGCCGGACCGGTCGCCCGCACCTCTGGGCGAACCTGGCGCTGGCAATGGTCTCGGCGGCGATCGCAGCGGCTCTCTTCCTCCTCGTCCTGCTGCTGATCGAAGGCTGGCGGCTGAGCCCGATCGAGGCGGCGCTGGTGGTCTCGGTGATGCCGCTGGCGGCGCTGCTCGGCGGCAAGCTGACCGAGCTCGTGCTTGATGCGCGCTCGCGCGCGGCGGCCGGGGCGATCCTCGTCTCCGGCGGCCTCGCCGGACTCGCCTTCCTGCCGAAGGCGACGGTGGCGCTGACCGTGCCGCCGCAGATCCTGGTCGGGATCGGGCTCTCGCTGGTGCTCTCGGCGCTGACCGAGACCGCCCTGGGGGGACGGGCGCCGCAGGCGATCCACGGCGGCTGGACGATCTCCGCCCGCCACGCCGGCGTCGTCATCGGCCTGCTGGCGCTGACCCCGATCTTCACCCACGACATCGCCCAGCAGCGCGAGGACGCGATCGACGCCGGCACCGCGGTGATCCTCGACGCTCGCGTCTCACCGCTGCTGAAGCTCGACATCGCCGCCAAGATCTCCGACCGGCTCGACGGCGAGGAGGGCAAAGTGCCGACGATCGGCCCCGTCTTCAAGCCGCTGCCGGAGGACCCGCAGGAGCGGGCCGAAGTCGAACTGGTGCGCGACGAACTGCAGGACCAGCTCGACCGCGGCGCCACCCATGCCTTCAGCCCCTCCTTCGGCCTGGCGGCGCTGCTGGGCCTGCTGGCGCTGATCCCGATCGGGCTCTCGCGGAGGGTCGACCTGTGAACGCGAGCTTCCGCGCCCAGCTCCTGATCGGCGGCTCGATCCTCGCGGCGCTGATTCTGGTCGGCGTCTACCTCGCCGCCGGCGGCTCCTCCTACGCACCGGAGCAGATTCAGGACCCCTGCCAGCCGCGCGAATGGCACGACCCCGGCAGCCTGCAGGAGATCGCCGACCAGTTCTCGCGCTCGGCCCTCGACGGCGCCGCCTGCGAACTCGGGGTCAGCCGCGAGACCCTGGCCCGGGCGCTGGCCACCGAAGAGTCGCGCGAGCGCTTCCGCGAGCGCTACGGGATCAGCGACATCGAGCTGGCGAAGGCGGTGCGGGCGGGTCTGCTGCGGGCGGTCAAGGACGCCGAAGACGCGGGCGCCCTCAGCCCGCTGCTGGCGGGGCCGCTGCGGGGGACGGTCGAAGAGATCCCGCTCGACCAGGCGATCGAACTGATCAACGACGCGAGCTCGATCTTCTCCAGCTTCCAGGACTTCCTCGGGCCGGCCGGGGACCTGCTCGAAGAACTGCTGCCCTGAGCGCCCGCGCAGGCGCCGCTGCACTCCTACACTGGATTTCTTCTCTCAAGTAGGCGCGCCCGGGCACCGATAGGGCTTGTACGCGCATGTACGACGCCACCAACAGCCCGCCGCAGCAGAAGCTGGTGGTGCCGATCGTCGTCGGCACCCGGCCCGAGGCGATCAAGCTGGTGCCGATCATCGTCGCCCTGCGCAAGAGCCCGCACTACGAGCCGATGGTGATCTCGACCGGCCAGCACAACCGGCTGGTCGAGTACATCTTCGAGCTCGCCGACATCAAGCCCGACGTCACCCTCTGGGCCGGCTCCCGCCGCGCCAACCTGAACGAGCGCGTGGCCTCGGTGATGCAGCGCTTCGAAGACTTCTGCGTCGAGCAGTTCGACATCGACCCCGACGTGCCGCCCTCCCAGGAGGACGTGCTCGCGGGCCGCCACCCGGCCGCGGTTCTCGTCCACGGCGACACCAGCTCGGCGATGGCGGCGGCGCTCTCGGCCTTCCACCTGCGGATCCCGGTGATGCACGTCGAGGCCGGCCTGCGCACCGGCGGCAGCAACCTCACCCCGTTCCCGGAGGAGCTGAACCGGCAGGTGATCTCGACGATCGCGGCGATGCACTTCGCCCCGACCTCGGCCAACCTGCAGAACCTGGTCCGCGAGAACATCCCCGTCGGCCAGGTCTTCGTCACCGGCAACACCGGCATCGACGCCCTCCACTGGTCCTCGCAGCTGGAGGGGATCAAGTTCGCCAACCCCGAGCTGCAGGCGCTGCACGACAGCGACTCGCGGATCGTCGTCGTCACCGCCCACCGGCGCGAGAACTGGGGCGACGGCCTGCGCGGCATCGCCGATGGCGTCGCCCGCCTGGCCCGCGCTCAGGCCGACGTCCACTTCGTGCTCCCGGTCCACCCGAACCCGCGCGTGCGCGAGGTCCTGACCGAGCGCCTGACCGGGTTCGACAACGTGCTGTTGACCGAGCCGCTCGGCTACGCGACCTTCGCCCGCCTGCTCGGCCGCTGCGACATGGTGATCACCGACTCCGGCGGCATCCAGGAAGAGGCGCCGTCGCTCGGCAAGCCCGTCCTCGTCACCCGCGAGACCACCGAGCGCACCGAGGGCCTGGCTGCCGGCACCCTGCGCTTGGTCGGGACCAACCCTGACGTGATCTTCTCCGAGGGCTCGCGCCTGCTCGAGAGCGATGCCGCCTACGCCGAGATGGCGGACGCCGAAAATCCCTATGGCGACGGCCACGCGGCGGAGCGGATCATCGGTGCCCTCGAGCATCTGCTCTTCGGGACCGAGCCGCCGACCCAGTTCGGCCCCGGCTACAGCCGCGCCACGATTGCGATGGCGGCCGGCTTCAAGCCCAACCGCGGGGTCGAGCTGGAGCAGCTGAAGGCGGCGCTGGGCGAATCTGACCTGCGCTCGGCCGAGCTTGAGCAGATAGTCGTCAGCGAGCCGGACGGGAGCATCGAGCCGGCGGAGCCGAGCTATTTGATGGAGACGTAGCGTGGCGACGCCGACCTGGCCGTTCGAGGGCCTGCCGCTGGCCTGGGCCGTCCTCTTCACCATCTGCCTGGTCGTCGTGGTCGCGATGTTCTGCTGGACGCTGTTGCTGTTCGTGCGCGGCCACAAGGCGATCGCGCGCCCGCCGCAGCCGCCGCCCGAGGGCGCCGACGCCTTCTCCTGGGTCTTCCTGGTCCCGGCCTTAAACGAGGAGGTGACGATCGCCGACTCGGTCCAGCGCCTGATCGAGCTGCCGGTGGCGCGGCGGCGGGTGATCGTGATCGACGACGGCTCTGATGACCGCACCGCCGAGATCCTCGCCGGGATCGACCATCCCGACCTCTTCGTCCTCCACCGCCGCGCCCCGGACGCCCGCCAGGGCAAGGCGGCGGCCCTCAACTACGCCTACCGCTCGCTGCGCGGCCACGCCGACCGCGAGCGCACGATCGTCGTCATCGTCGACGCCGACGGCCGCCTCCGTGCCTCGGCCCCGCACTTCGCCGCCGCCCACTTCGCCGACCCAAAGGTGGGCGGGATGCAGTCGCTGGTGCGGATCTACAACCGCCAGCACCCGCTGACCTGGCTGCAGGACGTCGAGTTCTCCGTCTACGGCCACCTCTTCCAGGCCGGCCGCGACCACTGGGGCACCGCCGGCATGGGCGGCAACGGCCAGTTCAACCGGCTCAGCGCCCTCGACACGGTCGCCAACGAGGAGGGTCCCTGGCGCGACAAGCTGACCGAGGACCAGGACCTCGGCCTGCGGCTGATCGCCGCCGGCTGGGAGGGTCGCCAGGACCTGCGCGCGGCGGTCGACCAGCAGGGGCTCTCGAAGTGGCGGCCGCTGTTCCGCCAGCGCACCCGCTGGTCGCAGGGCAACCTGCAGGCGATGGCGCTGCGCAAGGCGGTCATCCACGCGCCGGTCGCGCGCTCGGCCCGGGTCGAGCAGCTGGCCTACCTGCTGATGCCGTTCTGGCAGGGGATCGTCGGCCTCGGGCTGCTCGGGGCGCTGTTCCTGGCGATCACCGGCACGGCCCCGTTCTGGGGCGCCGGCCCGACCTGGCAGTTCGCCTTCTTCTACCTGCTCGCCTTCGGCGGCACCGCTCTGGGCTGCATTGCCGCCCGCTCCGAGCAGGGGCCGCTGGGTTGGCTGAAGGGGTTCCTGATCGCCCAGGTCTACACGCCGTACACGTGGTTCCTCTGGCCGGTGCTGGTGCGCTCGACGGCGCGGCAGCTGTTCGGCAGCGGCAGCTGGGCGAAGACCGAGCGCGAGCCGATCAGCGAGGGCGGGTCGCCCGCCAGGTCCAAAGCATCGCCAGCGGCTGCAGCGGCAGCCGCGCCCAGAGCGCCCAGTGGGGGATTTTGTTCAGGTCGAGCCCCCTGACCTGCTCGGGATTGACGGCCATGTGGACGTTTGCGGGGAAGACCGCGAGCAGCAGGCCGAGCAGCCACCAGCGGGCGAGGCGTCGGGTGCGGCGCGGGACGACCATCGCGCCGCCGGCGATCTCGGCGACGCCGCTGACGATCACAGCCTCGCGGTGGCGTGGGATCGAGGGCGGCATGATCGCTTCGAAGCTGCGCGGGATCACGAAGTGAAGCGTTCCCACGAATGAGAAGAAGGCGGTCAGCGCTCGCTGCGACCAGGTCATTGGACGCGCAGTCTTTCAGGCAATAGGGTTGCGCCGTGCGCTCGTCTCGGCTCCCAGTTGCCCTCCTCCTCGCCGCTGCGCTGGGCCTCCTGGCCTCCGCCTGCGGCAGCAGCTCCGACGAGGACACAGGTTCGACGGTCGTCTCCGCCGGGGATTGCACGCCGGGCAAGCTCGATACCCACACCAAGGGCGAGCTGACCGTCGCCACCGACAAGCCCGCCTTCCCGCCTTACTTCGAAGACGACGATCCGACCAACGGCAAAGGCTTCGAGAGCGCCGTCGCCTACGCGATCGCCGACCAGCTCGGTTTCGCCAAAGCGGACGTCAGGTGGACGGTCGAGCCGTTCAACTCCTCCTACGCGCCGGGGCCGAAGGACTTCGACTTCGACGTCAACCAGATCTCGATCACCCCCGTCCGCGAAAAGGCCGTCGACTTCTCGGTGCCGTACTACACGGCAAACCAGGCGGTCGTCGCGCTCAAGAGCTCTGAAGCGGCGAGCGCCAAGTCGCTGGCCGAACTGCAGGACGCCAGGATCGGCGTCCAGATCGGCACCACCAGCCTCGAGGCGGTCGAAGAGCAGATCGACCCGAGCGAGGACCCGCAGGTCTTCAACAGCTCCAACGACGTGATCACCGCGCTCAAGAACGGTCAGGTCGACGCCGTCGTCGTCGACCTGCCGACGGCGCTCTACGTGACCGCGGTCCAGGTCGAAGACTCGACCGTCGTCGGCCAGTTCCCGGCGCCCGGCGGCGACCAGTGGGGCGCGCTGCTCGCCAAGGGCTCCCCGCTGACCGCCTGCGTGTCGTGGGCGGTCGAAGAACTGCAGAGCTCCGGCGAGCTCCAGAAGCTCAACCAGCAGTGGATGAGCAAAGCGGCCGGCGCCCCGGCACTCGACTAGGCGCCGATCCCCAGCCTCCGGCGCCGTCCCCG
>DATAON010000033.1:0-29313 GCA_036265715.1 Solirubrobacterales bacterium
GCCCCCAGAAGGGCGACCGCGACGACGCAGCCGGTCAGCAGGGCGACGGCCCGGGACTTGGCTGCGCGGCTCATTTGCACGTCAACTCGCCGGGCAGCGCGGCCACCTCGACCGGCTTGTATTTCTGGAATGCCGGGTGGGCCGCGAGGCGGACCACCCAGGTGCACTGCTGGTTCTGCGGCGGGTTCGTGCCGGCGTAGCCGAGGATCGTGGTCGGGTCGCTGAGGTTGGCGAGGTTGAGCTGCAGGCCCGCTGCGGGGCTGAGGCTCTTGGCCTGGTCGTTCAGCACCGTCGGCTGCGGGCAGGCGGGGTAGATCTGGCTCAGCGGAACGCTGCCGTTGCCCGGCGCAAACGTCGAGTTCGCGCTGTTCGCGGACCAGCAGTTGCCGCCACCGCTGGCGTCGTTCCAGATGTCGAATTCGCCGTTGGGGTCGGCGCCTTCGCGACCGAGCTTGTTTTCGACGATCTGGTTGTTGAGGTTCATCGCGTCATCGCCCTCGTTGGCGACGTACAGTTCGCCCGGGCCTGAGAAGGATGAGATCCCCCACTTGTAGTTGCCGAACACGTTGTTCTTGCGGACGACGTTGTGGTCGCCGCCGTAGAGGGCGAAGCCGACGCCGGTCGGGTAGTTGACCGTCGCTCCCGCCACCTGGCCGAGCCCACCGGAGACGGTGCGGAAGGCGGCGCCGGAGAGGAAGTAGTTGTAGTTGTTCCAGAACACGTCGTTGCGTTCGAAGACGTTCCAGCCGTTCGGCTCGTAGCCCTCGCTGTCGAGCGTGTTCGGGACGATCCCGGCCCCGTTGTTGTAGAAGGCCGATTCGACGATCTTCACGTACTTGGAGTTGGTCCCCGAGTAGCCGAGAACGTTTTCGTAGCTTTTGTCGTTCTTCAGCAGGGTCCACTGCGGCTTGCGCTGGCACGGCTTCGGCGCCGGCACGACCCCGTGGTTGGTCCAGGCGGCCGAGTCGCAGGGCGTTTCGCCGACGTAGAAGGCGGAGTCGCCGTGGTGGTAGCCGGCCGAGTTGATCATCTTGCCGCCCTTGCAGCCCTTGGCGAAGAGGCCGTAGGAGCGGTTGGCGGAGGTCAGCAGGTTGTCCATCGTGTAGCCGTCGCAGGACTGGCCGCTGGAGGCGTCGGCGTGGACGAAGAAGCCGTTGGACTGGTAGTTGCGCGCCCACATGTTGCGGAGGACGACGCCGTCGACGTCGATCGCCTCGATCCCGTTCTGGGCGGCGCCGAGTTCGCCCTTGGCGTTCTTGCCCTCCAGCACGACCTTCTTGCGGTCCTTCTTGGTGCCTTCGATCGTCAGCCCCTCGAAGTCCTTCTTCTTCGCGGTGCCGTCGAGGACGACCCCCTCGACGTACTTGCCGGGCTTGACGGCGACGATCGCCTTCACCTTCGCGTTCGCCTTCTTGGCTTTGAAGCTGCCGGCGGCGTTGACGCCCTTCTGGATCGTGCGGTACTTGCAGCCGTGCTTACAGACTTCGAAGACCTTCGTCTTCGGCTGCTTTCCCTTGCCGCCAGCCTTGGCGAGCGCGGGGGCGGCGAGGGCGGTGAGGGCCAAGCACAGCACGAGTGCGAGCGCGGGTACTGCCAGCCAGTGCTTCATCTGTCTCCTTGCAGCGTCGTTTTGCCGTCGACCCTGCCTCCCTAGGGACCGCGAGCGGGGTCCCTAACCCCGCCTTGAAAGAGACTAGCGGAGCTTGGCTGTTCAGCCAGGCAAGATCTTCTTCATCGCTTCTTCCAGTTCGGACACGCCGTAAGCGCCCTCGATGCGGTCACGAACAATCCCGTTCTTGTCGATCAGGAAGGTCCACGGCTCGGTTTCCAGCCCGAATGCGGTCAGCTGCGAGCGCACGCCCTTGTTGGCGTCGTTGTCGTTGTAGACCTCCATGTGGATGAAGTCGGCCTCGTTGCCGTGTTTGTCGGCGACCTGCTGGACCTCGTCGACGACCGGGCCGCAGACCCGGCTCTGGCAGAGCGCCGGGGTGGCGAAGACGAGCACGACCGGTTTCTTGCCGACGACGTCGGCAAAGTCGACGGCGTGCATCTGGTCGGGCGGGATGCGGGTGTCGATCTTGGCGAGGTCGCCGCCGACGTCCGCCGCGGTCGGCGTGTGGATCACCGGTGCCTTGTCGCCGATCTCCGGGATGTTGGGGAACTGGCCGACCACGGGGCTCTGCGTGGGCCTGGTGGCTTCGAGCCCGTTCGCTCCCTTCAGCATCGCGATCGCCAGCCAGGGGCCGTCGCGGTCGAAGTTGACCTTGGGGACCACGTAGACGGTCTGCGCCTCGCCGGGGCCCTCGCTGCCGGCGGCCCGGTAGGCCGGCTTCGTTTCCAGCGAGGAGACCTCCGCGGGCAGCGGTCCCTGCACCGGCGCGCTGCTGTCCTTGGCGAAATAGAGGGCGACGTCGGCGTCGTCGACCTGTTCGTTGCCGAGCGTGAAGACGCCGAACGGGTAGCGGTTGGGGCCGAGCTCGAAGCCAGCGGCGGCTGGCGCGACCACCAGCTTGCTCGGCTTCGCGCCTGAGTCGTTCAGCAGGCTGTCGATCGTCTCGCCCTTGGCGGAGGGGAACTCGGTCGCCGGCGGTGCCGGGCGCGCCGAGTCGTCGGCGCTGCCGCCACCACAGCCCCAGGCGAGGGCGGTCAGGCCGCACAGCGCCACCAGGGCGAGGATCGTTCGGGTCCAGCGCATCGCGACCAAAGTACTGGAGCGCGGCGTCCGGCAACTTCGGGGCCGACGGCGCATCGCCCTGGCCCGAGGGGGTATTGAGTAGTTGATGGGACGCACGCGCAGAGGGGTGGCAGCGATCCTGCCGTTGGCGGCACTGGCCTCCCTTGCCCTGTCCGCGGGCTCCGCCGCTGCCGCGCCGGCCACGCCCAGCTGCGCCGAAGGCCCGGCTCGGGTCGCTGCCACGATTGAGGGCACCCCCTGCGACGACCGCATCGTCGTCCCGGCCTCGGTCCTCGTGGTCGAGGGCGGGGGCGGTGACGACACGATCCTCGCTGCGCCGATCACCGCAGCCTCCTCCTGCCCGGCCGAGTGCCACCTCGGGGTCGGCAGCCAGACCTTCGACGGCGGCCCGGGCGACGACATCGTCTTCGGCGAGCGCGGCAACGACATCCTTCGCGGTGGCGAAGGCAACGATCGACTCTTCGGCGGCATCGGCGACGACCAGTTGCTCGGCGGTCCCGGCGACGACCGCCTCGCCGGCGGCTTTGGGGCCGACTCGATCAACGGCGAAGAAGGCAGTGACGCCGTCCGTGGCGACGGCACGATCGACCGCATCTTCGACACCGGCGCGGCTGGGATCGACACGCTCAGCTACGCGACCGGGGTCACGCCGGGGTTCGGCGGCAGCGTCGCGGCGCCGGGGTTCCCGCCGGCGGGTGGCGAACGCGGCCTGCGGATCGAGCTCGGCAGCGGCGGTCAGAACGCCAACAACGGCATCGCCGCGCTCGGCGGCGGCGTCGACGAAGTCGAAGTCGGCGCCTTCGAGACGGTGATCGGGACCCCGTTCCCCGACCTGATCGTCGGCAGCGGCCGGGCCGAGGCGCTCTACGGCGGCGGTGGCGCCGACGTGATCCTCGGCGAAGGCGGCGCCGACGCGATCGAAGGCGGCGCCGACGGCGACACTCAGAGCGCCGGCGGCACGGTCGTGCCCCGCGACCCGACCAAGGTCAGCGTCGGGTTTATGGCTCCCGCGGGCCCGGGCCCGGCGCAGCTGTACCTGACCGGCAGCAGCGCCGGTGACACCGTCGTCGCCACCTACGGGACGGGGTCGGTCAGCTTCACCCTCGGCGGCGCCAGCTTCGACCAAGACCCCGGCGCCGCGGCCGGCTGCACCGTCACCACGACGACCGCCAGCTGCCCGCTGCCGCCAGCCGGCCTCGACTCGCTCCTGCTCGCCGGCCTCGGCGGCGACGACGCGATCAGCGCCAGTGGCTTTCCCAGCACGACCAGCGTCGTCATTCTCGGCGGCGAGGGCGACGACAACCTCAGCGGGGGAGAGGCCAGCGAGGAGGTGCTGGTCGACGGCCCCGGCTCCGGCGCCGACACTCTCGACGCCCTCGGCGGCGACGACGCTCTGCTCCACAACGGAGGCGCCGACCAACTGCTCGGCGGCAACGGCAATGACCTCTTCCTCTCGGTCTCGATCTGCGACGGCGAGTCGCTGGTCGGCGGCCCCGGCCGCGACAACTCCTCCTGGGCGCGCCTGGAGAGCATCGGCGTCAGCGCCCGGCTCGACCTCGGCCAGGCCGGCGGGGTCGGCGCCGGCACGACGCCGGAGTGCGGCGGCGGCATCCCCGACGCCCTGAGCGGGATCGAGGACCTCGAGGGCTCCAACCAGGGCGACGTCTTCTTCGGCGACAACCTCCCCAACCAGCTGCTCGGCCACCAAGGCCCCGACGTGTACTCGGCCCTCGCCGGCGACGACTCGATCCTCGCCAACTCCGCCCCTCCCGGCGGCACGGACAGCGACCTCGCGATCGACTGCGGCGAAGGCAACGACTCGGCGCTGATCGACTTCCACCCGCAATCGAACGACCCGGCGCCGGTCGGCTGCGAGAGCGTGCGCGAAGCCGAAGGGAACAACTTCCGCACCGTCACCGAATTGCCGCCACCGCCGCTGCCGCCGGCGCCACCGCCACCCCCGATCGACCGCAGGCCGCCCGCTACCCGGATCACCCACCGGCCTCCGGCCCTGATCCTCGCCCGCGCCTTGCCGCGCCGGGTCAGCTTCCGCTTCGCCTCGAGCGAGGCCGGGTCGAGCTTCCGCTGCAAGCTCGACAGCAAGCCCTACCGAGTTTGTGCGCCCCCTGGGGCGTTCAAACTCGGAAGCGGCCATCACGCCTTCCGGGTTTTCGCGATCGACGCCGCCGGCAACCGCGACCGCACCCCTGCTGTTTTCCGGCTCCAGGTCCGCCGCCGCTAGTCATCTGGCCGGGACAGGCGGCTGACTACAGTTGGCACTCCCAGCCTGCAAGAGATTGGAGCGAGATGAGCAAGGTTCTCTACACCGCCGAGGCGCACGTGACCGGCGGCCGCAGCGAAGGCCACGGCAAGACCTCCGACGGCGCCCTCGAGGTCGACCTCCGCACCCCCACCGAGATGGGTGGCGAGGGCGGTGGCACCAATCCCGAGCAGCTCTTCGCGGTCGGCTACGCCGCCTGCTTCGAGGGGGCGCTGGGTGCGGTGGCGCGGCGCAACAAGGCCGAGGTCGGCGACGTCGGCATCGACTCCAAGGTGGCGCTGATCACCGGGGAGGACCGCAGCTTCGGAATCGCGGTCGAGCTGCACGTGACCCTGCCCTCGGTCGAGGGCGACGAAGCGGTCGAGCTGGTCCGCGAGGCCCACGGCGTCTGCCCTTACTCGAACGCGACCCGGGGCAACATCGAGGTGACGCTGACCGCCAACGGCGCCGCCGTCGAGGCCTAGCGCCAGCGTGGCCGACCTGCGGATCAGCGTCCTCGACCAGACCCCGGTCTCCGAGGGCTCGACCGCGGCCGCGGCGCTGCGCAACTCGATCGACCTCGCCCAGCTCTGCGACCGGCTCGGCTACCACCGCTACTGGGTGGCCGAGCATCACGGCGGCGGGCTGGTCGCCGGCCCCTCGCCGGAGGTCCTGATCGGCCCGATCGCCGCCGCGACCAAGCGGATGCGGATCGGCAGCGGCGGCGTGATGCTGCCCCACTACAGCCCGCTCAAGGTGGCGGAGAGCTTCGGCGTCCTCGCTGGCCTGTTCCCGGGTCGGATCGACCTCGGCCTCGGCCGCGCCGCCGGCACCGACCCGATGACGACGCAGGTGCTGCAGCGCGATCGCACCCGGGCGATGCCCGACGACTTCCCCGAGCAGCTGACCGAGCTGCTCGCCTACTTCGAGCGCAGCTTTGCCGCCGACCATCCGCTGGCGCGGCTGGCCGACTCGCTGCCCGGTAATCCCGAGGTGCCGGAGCCGTGGCTGCTCGGCTCCTCGCAGCAGAGCGCGGTCTGGGCCGCGGAGATGGGCCTGCCCTACGCCTTCGCCGACTTCATCAACCCCGCCGGCTCGCCCTACGCCGACACCTACCGCGAGGGCTTCCAGGCCGGGGTGCGGTTACCCGCGCCCCGCCTCGCGGTCGCGGTGCGGGCGATCGTCGCCGAGACCGAGGAGGAGGCCAAGCGGCTTTCGACCAGCTGGCGGATGGCCTTCGACCTGCTGCGCCGCGGCCGCCTGATCCCGGTGCCGCCGCCGGAGAAAGCCGAGCGCTACTTCGAGCTGCACGATTACGAGAGCGAGGGGCCGCGCAGGCCCCGCAAGCTGACCGGCACCCCGGCCCAGGTCCGGGCCGAGATCGAGGAGGTCGCGACCGAGTACGGGGCGGAGGAGGCGATCGTGGTGACGATCACCCACGACCACGAGGCGCGCCGCCGCTCCTACGAGCTGCTGGCCGCGGAGTTTGGGCTCAGCGCCTTCCGCGCCGCTGCGTAGGGTGCCCGCCACCTTGGCCCGGCTCCGCAAACCGCAGCTGCTCGTCGTCCTCGCGGTGGCCTGCGCCTTCGCCCTCGGCGCGGTCCTCCCCGGCGCCTTCGCCCAGCAGAGGGTGGCGCCGGAAGTGGTCCGCAGCGCGCTTGCCCAAACCAGCGTCGTCAAGGGCGCGCCGAAGCGGACGATGGTGCTGAGCCGAGTCGTCGTCAACCCCGGCGCCAAGCTGGCCCTGCACCACCACCTCGGCACCCAGATCTCCCGCGTCAGCGCCGGCACCCTCACCTACACGGTGCAGCGCGGCTCCGCCGTCGTCCGCGAAGGCGAGGCTGACCAGGACCCGCGCCTGGTCCGAACCATCGCCGCCGGCCAGACCGGCCAGGTGCGCGCCGGCCAGTGGCTGGTCGAGCAGCCTTCGGACATCCACCGCGCCGCCAACCGCGGCTCGGTCCCCGTCGTCATCTACCTGGCGACCCTGCTGCAAACCGGCGCCCCGCCTTCGACGCCGGTAGTCCTCGGCTCAGACTGAGGCGGTCTCGCCACCCCCGAGGTGGAACTGCTCCCGGTAGCCCTCCGGGACCAGGTCGGCGTACTCGGGGTGGCGCTGGATGTAGCTGTTGGCGAAGGGGCAAAACGGCAGCACCTCGAGCCCGCGCTCGCGCACGTCGTCAAGCGCGCCGGCAATCAGCGCGCTCGCCAGCCCCTGTCCTTCGAGCCGGTTGTCGGTCTCGGTGTGGACGAAGGCGATCAGCCCCGGCCGCTCGCGGTAGGTGACGAAGCCGACCATCTCCTCGCCGCGCCGCAGCTCGTAGCGGTTCTGCTCAGGACTGTTGACGACTCTGGTCTCCACCCGGTCTCCCCGCTTTCTCGCTGCCGGGCACGCCCGGCTCTTTAAGGCTCTCGATCCCACCCCGATCGTCGATCGTCCTCTTCGCTTTGTCGAAGAGCTTGTTGAGTTTCATCGCGTTCCTCCGTGACCGTTTAAGATCGCCACTCAGCAGGTTTGACTCCGTTGGGAGTCGCCCGCCCGGATAGCTCAGTTGGTAGAGCACTTCCATGGTAAGGAAGGGGTCACGAGTTCGAGTCTCGTTCCGGGCTTCCCATTCTGAAGCGCTTTGCGGCTCCCGCCAGGGGGCCGCTTTTCGTAGGTGGGCAACTGATTGGGCAACAGATCCGCGCTGCCGAACGGGCTAGCCGTTCGTTTCGGCCTCGCCGCGAATCTCCGCCGCGAAGCGCTCGGCATTGCGGAGCTTGTCCTTCAGCTCGACACAACGCTCATCCGCGGTGTCGGCGAAGCTCTCAAGCTGGGCGCGGGCCTCAGACTTCCTGCGTGCGCTGGAGCTGGTCCGCAGAGTGTCTCGTGCCTCCAGCAGCGCGCGCATCTCGTCGAGGCTCAGGCCCAGCGGCTTCATCTGCTTGATCAGCAGCAACTGGTCGATGTGCTCGGAGCCGTAGAGCCGGAAGCCACCCTCGGTCCGCGCTGGCGCCGAGAGCACGCCGACCTCCTCGTAGTAGCGGACGGTGCGCAGAGAGAGCCCGACCAGCTCGGCGACCTCGCCAATCTGGTGCAGGTCCTCCGTCCTCGCGCGCTTCGTTTTGGTCGCCGTAGCCATCCCGACACCTTATCTTGGCGCCGCCTGTCCAAGCTCTACCCTTACGTTCATGTAGGGTTGTCGCGTCGCCCTTCGAGAAGGCGCGAGATCGACGCGGCACCCGGCCAGTCGGTCAACGAGAATTCTGAGCGCATCCCGTCGCAACGCCGCCGCCCGGTGGCCGTGTGTTGAGGACAGCTCCTCAGTCGCACACGAAAGAGACAGATGCCCAACTTCGCTGCATACCTCCCTGACCGCGCCCAGATGCCGTCCGCCAAGCTGCTCCGCGTCGAGCTGCTCGCCGGCTTGGTCGTCGCCCTGGCGCTGATCCCGGAGGCGATCTCCTTCTCGATCATCGCCGGGGTCGATCCCCGGGTTGGGCTCTTCGCCTCCTTCACGATGGCCGTGGCGATCGCCTTCACCGGCGGTCGTCCGGCGATGATCTCGGCGGCGGCGGGAGCGATGGCGCTGGTCGTCGTTTCCCTGGTCGCCGACCACGGCGTCGAGTACCTGCTGGCGGCGACGATCCTCGCCGGGGCGATCCAGATCACGCTCGGCCTGCTCGGCGTCGCCAAGCTGATGCGCTTCGTCCCGCGCTCGGTGATGACCGGCTTCGTCAACGCCCTGGCGATTCTGATCTTCCTCGCTCAGATCCCCCACCTGACCGATGGCGGCGCCGTCGTCTACGCGCTGGTCGCGGCGGGGCTGGCGGTGATGTACCTGCTGCCGAAGGTGACCAAAGCCGTGCCGGCGCCGTTGGTGGCGATCATCTTGCTGACCGTGGCCTGCGTGGTGGCCGGCATCGGCGTCCCTACGGTCGGCGACGAGGGCAAGCTGCCCGACGCGCTGCCGATTCTCGGCATCCCGGCAGTCCCCTTCTCGCTGGAGACCCTGACGATCATCGCCCCATACTCGTTCACCCTCGCGGTGGTCGGCCTGCTCGAGTCGCTGATGACGGCGAAGCTGGTCGACGACATCACCGAGACCGGCTCCGACAAGGATCGCGAGTCACGCGGGCAAGGCATCGCCAACGTGATCACCGGCTTCTTTGGCGGCATGGCCGGCTGCGCGATGATCGGCCAGACGATGATCAACGTCCGCACGAGCGGCGCGCGGACCCGTATCTCGACCTTCTGCGCCGGTCTTTTCCTGCTTATTTTGGTCGTCGGCCTCGGCAGCGTCGTCGCCGTGATCCCGATGGCCGCATTGGTCGCGGTGATGATCCTGGTCGCGGTCTCGACCTTCGACTGGCACTCGGTCGCGCCCTCGACCCTGCGGCGGATGCCACGCGGTGAGACCGTGATCATGCTGGTCACGGTCGCCGGCACGGTCGCCACGGAGAACCTGGCGATCGGCGTGGCCGCTGGCGTGCTCACCGCGATGGCCGTCTTCGCCCGCCGGGTCGCCCACCTCGTCGAGGTCGACCGCGTCGTCGACCCGGACGGGACCCACTGCCTGTATTCGGTCCACGGCGAGGTCTTCTTCGCCTCCGACCAGGAGCTGATTGATTCCTTCCGATACACGGAGGACCCGCCCAAGGTGATCATCGACTTCTCGCGCGCCCACCTCTGGGACGCTTCGGCGATCGCGGCGGTGGACGCGATTGAAAGGCACTACCGCCGCCACGACATCGAGCTTTCGATCACCGGCCTCAACGAGCGCAGCGACCTGCTCCACCAGAAGCTCTCAGGTCAGATGGCCTCCACTCATTGAGGGACCACCTCTAGCGCCATCCAGCCGCTCATAACTTCTGAGCCACCTCGCACATCCACTGACGTCTGAGCCCACATCGACAGACGACAGCAGCATCCCTCAGCCTCACTCCCCACACCCACAGCACCGACCCTCCCCGACTATCACTGCCCAGTGACGGCCAACCGCGCCCCCCGCCGCGCGGACGGGCTCCAGACCGCTCGCTCAGTCGCGCTGGTAGCGGTCGCGCAGCCGCACCACGTCGTCTAGGTGCGGCGTCGATACCTCCAAGACGACCGAGTCCTCGATCGCCTCGATCGAGTGGACGACTCCCGGCTCGACCCGCCAGGCGAAGCCGGGGCCGATCTCCTCCACCGCCAGGTCGTCAACGCTCGCACCTCGCGTCAGGAGCATCCGCCCAGACAGCAGGTAGGAAGTCTCATCCTTCTTGCGGTGCAGTTGCAGCGAGAGCTGATGGCCGGCGTCGACGTGGAGGAGTTTGCCGGCGTAGTGGTCGGTCTGCGCCCACCACAACTCGTGCCCCCACGGCTTCTCGACCCGGCGCGGCTCCCGATCTGACACCGCGCCACCGTATCGGCATTCCCGCGCGGGCGCCCCGAACGTGACATAGAATGGCGTAATGGTCGGCTCGCTCGATCTGGCTCGTCTCCCGCTCGGCCCCGCACAGCGTGAGGTGCTTCGGGCCTCGCGCCGAGGCTTCGCGGCGGGCTCGCTGTTCGCCCGCCAGCTACTCGCGATCCGACTTCAGAGCGTCCCCTTCCCGCTGCCGCAGATGACGACGGTGATCTACCTCGCGCTGTGGGAGGACGAGGCTTCGATCGCTCGCTTCCGGGAGTCGTCACTGCGCCCCTGGCTTGCATCCGGTCAGCACCTCAGCCTGACCTTGGCGCCGTTGCAGAGCTTCGGGAGCTGGCGAGGGGAGGACCCCTTGGGCGGCTACCGCTCGGAGTCAGACCCCACCCGGCCGACGCTCCTGCTCACCCACTCCGCGACCCGCGCCCGCTCGGCGCCCGCCTTCCTCATCGCCGACCGGCCCGTGGTGCGCTCGCTGCCAAAGGCGCCGGGGCACCTTTGGGCCGGCGGGTTCCTCGATCGCGTCCGCTCCCTGGACACGGGCACGCTCTCGCTCTGGAGTTCAACCGAGGACGCGCTGGGGTTCGCCTACAGCGACGGCGAGCATCAGCGGGCGGTGAAGGCCCAGCGGGAGGGCCGCTGGTTCGGGGAATCGTGGTTTGCCCGCTTTAACGTCACCGACGCCGATGGGCGCTGGGGCGATCTCGACGTTCAGTCGCTGAAGCCGTCCTAGTCGCACCTCGCGAGGTCAAGTTTCGGGGGCACTTGCGCCTCTGATCTGACGTAGGCGCCGTGCCCGAGGCGCCCGCCATCCACCCGATGCATTCGCCGTCCCCGCTGCACCTATGGGGCATGTGCCGAACCCGCCCGATGCACGACGGCCCCGATCCGGACATACAAGGCATGAGGCAAGCCCGCAACGGATTCCGACCCGGCCGAGGACAGCACTAGCGATGGTGTCGATCGGAAAGATGGGGTCAGGCCAGGAGCACTACTACCTCGGCAAAGTCGCCGAAGGCGCCGAGGACTACTACTCGGGCAAAGGCGAGGCCGAGGGCTACTGGCTCGGCGACGGTGCCGCCGAACTCGGCCTCGACGGCACCGTCGAGCCCGATCAGCTCGTGGCGATGCTGACCGGCCGCGATCCCGCGACGGGCGAGCCGCTTGGTCTGCGCCACGTCGCCGGCAAGGGTCCGGTCCCCGGCTTCGATCTGACCTTCTCCGTTCCGAAGTCGGTTTCCCTCCTCTGGGCACTCGGCGGCCCGGAGGTCGGCGCCCAGATCGAGGCCGCCCACGCCGCCTCGATCGAGGCCGCCTTCGGCTACCTCCAGCGCGAAGCCTGCTGGACCCGGCGCGGTGCCGGCGGGCATGAGTTCGTCCCCGGCAACGGCTTCCTCGCCGCCGGCTATCTCCATCGCTCCTCCCGCGCCGGCGATCCCCACCTGCATACCCACACCCTGATCGCCAACGCGACCAAGGGGCCGGACGGCCGATGGACCCGCCTCTACCACCCGGCCCTCTACAACCACGCCAAAACCGCCGGCTACCTCGCCGAAGCCCACCTTCGCCACGAGCTGAGCCAACGCCTTGGCATCGAGTGGACCGAGCCCGAGAACGGGATCGCCCAGATCAAGGGCTTTGACCCCGAGCACATGCGGGCCTTCTCCACCCGCCACCAACAGGTACTCGAGGCCGCCGGCCCCGACGCCTCGGCGAAGGCGCGACAGATCGCCAACCTCGCGACCAAGCCCGCCAAGGACCACGCCCTGACCGACGCTGACATGCGCGAGGGCTGGTGGCGCAAAGCCGCCGAGATCGGCATCACCCCGGAGCTTTTGCGCTCGACTCTCGGCCACGAGCGCGAGGCGCAGAGGCAGACCCTCGCAATCGACCAGCTCGGCGAAGCGCTCACCGCCCACGCCTCCCACTTCGACCGCCGGGACGCGATCCAGGCGGTCGCCGATTCGCTCCAGGCCGGCGCCCCCGCCCACGAGGTCGAGGCAGTCGCCGGCGCCTTCCTGCAATCGCCCTCGATCATGCGGGTGGGGGAGAGCCCCAAGGGCGCCCGCTACACCACCGAGCGCATCTGGGAGCTGGAGCGCCAAGCCCTCGACAGCGCCGAGGCGATGGGCGGCAATGAAGGCCGCGCGGTCGCACACGAGATCGTGATCGCCCGCACCCTCGATTCGCGGCCCTCGATGAAGCCCGATCAGGTCGCGATGGTGCGGCGGCTGCTCGGCGGCGGCGAGGGCCTGGTCGTGGTCGTCGGCGAGGCGGGAGCCGGCAAGACCTATGCGGTGCAGGCCGCCGCCGTGGGCTGGGCCGCTGCCGGCATCGAGGTCCGCGCGGCGGCGCCGACCTGGCGGGCCGCCAACGGCTTGCGCTCGGAGGGTCTTGAGGCGACGAGCGTTGCGAAGTTGCTCGGCGAACTCGACGGCGCCGCCGAGCGAGGCCGAGTGGCGCTCCCGGCCGGCTCGGTCCTGCTGGTCGACGAGGCCGGGATGGTGGACTCGGCGGCGCTGGCGCGGCTGATCGACCACGCTCGCCGCGCTGAAGCCAAGCTCGTCCTGGTCGGCGATCCCGCCCAGCTCGGCGAGATCGAGGCTGGTGGATTGTTCGCGGCCGTGGCCGATCGCTCGGACCCGGTCGTCCTCGATGAAGTGATCCGCCACAGCCACGAGCTCGATCGCGAGGGGGCGAAGCGGATTCGCGAAGGGCGCGGCGCCGAAGCTCTGGAGATCTACCGCTCCGAGGGCCGGGTGATCGTCGCCGCCGACCCGGAGGCGCGACGGGAGGAGATGGTCCGCGACTGGTGGCGGAGCTTCGGTGCCGGCGAGGACTCGCTGATGCTGGCGAAGCGAAACGCCGAGGTCGATCGCTTGAACGCGCTGGCCCGCGAGGTGATGAAGGCCGAAGGACGCTTGGGCGCCGAGGAGATCGAGGTCGGCGGGCAGATGTTCGCTGCCGGGGATCAGGTCATCACCAGGATCAACGACCAGCGCCAACAGATGTACAACCGCGAGCGTTGGCAGGTCGCGGACGTTGACGCGAGGGCTCAGACCGTGACGTTGGACGGAATCGACACCCAGAAGCGGGTGTGTGTCGATTCCGTCTTCTTGGGGCGGGTGAACGAGCAGAACGGAGCCGCTGCCTTGCAGCACGCCTACGCCGCGACGATCTACCAGGCCCAGGGGGCGACGGTGGAGCGCGCCTACGTGATGGTCGATCCCTCGATGGATCGCCAGGAGTTCTACGTGGCGGCTTCGCGCAGCCATGAGGAGACCTTCTTCTACGCCACCCCCGAGGTGCAGATCGACCGCGAGGAGATCGCGCCGGCCTCGCCGCACATGCGCCACGGCATTGAGCACATCGCCGAAGCCGCCGAGCGCGAGGGCGCCCAGGTCGCGGCCCACGACCAGGCGCTGCGCTCGGAGCTGGGCAAGCTCTCAACCGAGGAGCTGTACCGCCGCCGCCGAGAGCTGCGCTCGGAGGCCGGCGCCGAGCGCGAGTCCGAGCAGTACCGCGAGCAGCTTGAGGAGCGGATCGCCGAGGGGGAACAGAGACTCGACCACCTCGCCGAGCGAGCCGAGCGGGTCGGGGATCTCCCTCGCCGCGAGCGCAAGCCCGAGATAGCGCGAATCGAAACCGACGAGCGGCTGAACGAGCAGGCGATCGAGCGCTGGCGGGCCGAGCGGGACGGCCTGCCCGAGGTCGGCCACCAGGCGCGAGCCGAGAGTGCAGTGATCGACCATGTGATCGCCGAGCGCGAGCGGGCTGCCTTCCTCGCCGCCCGCACCTCGCCGTCGGATTACATCGTCCGGGAGCTGGGGGAGAGGCCGACCGATCCGGCCAAGCGGCAGACCTGGGACCGGGCGGTTCGGGGGATCGAGGGCTACCGCCAACAGCACGGCATTCGGGACAGAGACAACCTGCTTGGAGCAGAGCCGGAGTCCCACGCGGGGCGGGCAGCTCGGCAGGCCCAAGAGCGCCGGTTGCGACAAAGCCAGCGGGAGCTTGGCCGGAAGGTCACCGCGACCCGGACCCAGAGTCTCAGCAAGGGAATGGGGATCGGGCGCTGAGTCCGATGGCGGCCCTAACCCTTGACATTGCCGAGGAGTTGATCGAGCGGATCGCCCGCCGCGCTGCCGAGCTGCTTGCCGAGCGTCAGGCCATGCGCACTGAAGATGGCTACCTAGACGTTGCTGGTGCGGCTGAGTTCCTGGCCTGTCCAAAGAGCCGCATCTACTCGCTGGTCAGTGTTGGACGGCTGCCGCATCATCGCGACGGATCGCGCCTGCTCTTTGACCGTGGAGAGCTTCGCGAGTACGTGCGGAACGGCGGGGCAAGAAGGCCGTGAGCGGCAGGCCCGCTCAGGCGTCGGTGCGCAGGTCGATGACCTCGCACGAGTGCTGCGCCGCTTGGTCAACGATCTCGGGGTCGCCGGTCCAAAGTGGGGCGCCGAGGTGGACGGCGGTGGCGACGCAGAACGCATCGGCATACGAGAGGCCGCCATCCGCCTTGATCGCGGCAGCCGCAGCCACCATCGGCCAGTCGGGATCAATGACGGTTAGCCGCCTGCGGATCTTCTCCACGTCGGCACGGGCTGAGTTCTCACCGACCGCTCGGGAGCGGATGTACAGAACCTCGCCGAGGTTGATCGAGGAGATCCCGGCGCCGGACTCCAACCACTCGGCTTCGATGCGTCCGGCCGCGGGCTCGTCCTTCAAGTACGCGAGCAGCGCCCAGCTATCGAGTACGACCAACGCCCTGCCTCTCGGCCTTGCGCTCCTCAAGCTCTCGATCGCGGCGGCGCTCCTCCAGAAGGTCATCGGTTCCGCCGCCGGGGACACCAGACCAAATCCCGCGCAAGTCCTTGATGTCTCTCGCGAGCTGCGCCGAATCGTCCTCCACTCGGCGCACCTTCACCTCCGCGCCATGAGGCTCAAAGGTCACCTCGTCGCCCGGCTTGATCCCGATCGCGTCACGAATCCCTTTCGGAATCACGACCTGCCCTTTGGTGCCAACCTTATGGGTCATACCGTCAGTATAACGTGCTAGGCTCCGACTACATAAGTGGGGCCGCGCGCATACACGCCGGCCCCGTGGCGACCGGCAAAGGTGGAACTAGGCCGATCGCAGCGGGAACGGTAGCGGGCTACCGGCTCCAACAAGCGGCCCCCGGCGGCGGGTCAACGCCAACCGGGGGCCTGACCACAAGGAGAACTCACCTCCCTATGGCTACCCAGAACCCTATGGGTGACGGCTCGACCATCACCCTCTCTGTCCAACCCAGCGACGAACCTTTCGTTCGGCGGGTGATCTCTGCCGCAAGTAGCGGGCTCGGCGAGGAGCTGGCCCGCTTCGGCGGCAAGCTCAAAGCCCCGGCGGACCAACTTCGCGAGGAGGCTCGCGCCTACCGGACGTTGCTCGACGGGATCGACGGTGCGGCGATCTGCCCCGACAGGACGATGTGCGAGGCGGTGTCCGGCCTCGCCGAGGCGGTCGATCGCGAGAACCAATACGGCCGCGTCGTTGCCGAGCACGAGGCGATGCAAGGCCTACTCGGCCAGCTCCGAGAGGTGGTGGCCTGATGCAGACCCGAGCCAATGAGGTCGCGGAACGGTTCGGCAAGAACCTCGTTCGCTGTCGGAGGCGAGCCCGCATCAGCCAAGAAGAGCTTGGCTTTCGCGCCGATTTGCACCGGACTGAGATCGGGATGCTTGAGCGGGGCATTCGGCTCGCGCGAATCGACACGCTGATCAAATTGATGGGTGCGCTCGAAGTGTCGGCCGACGAGCTGCTGGCCGGCATGGGATGGCAGCCCATCAACATGGTGCGGGGCAGCTTCGATGTCGATTTCGATATGGAGGCCAACGACCCAGGACGGGGGCCGTCCTGATGGCCGCGGCGATGGAGCGCACCCGCACCCCTGGCATCTACAAGCGAGGGGACCGATACGTCGTCGTTTGGCGACACCGGGGAAAGCAGCACAAGAGCTTTCACCGGACCTACGAGGAGGCTCGCGAGGCGAAGGGGCGGCGGCAGAGCGGCGACAGTCGCCCCGCTTCGCGGGAACCGTTCGAGGACTTCGCGCGCGAGTGGCTGAAGAACTTCGGCGGTCGCACCGACCGCGGGATCTCGCCCAGCGGCCTTGCCGACTACCGCCGGTCGATCGAGCAGCGAGCGATCCCGTTCTTCGGCAGGCAACGGCTCGCCGAGATCGAGCCCGCCGACGTGAGGCGATTCGCTCGGAGCCTGGAGGATCTGGGCCTCGCCCCTGGCACGGTGCGCAAGTACCTCCAGGCCATAAAGGCTCTATTCGGCGAAGCGGTCGATGACGGAACGCTTGCGTTGGACCCCTCCGCAAGGGTCCGCGTCAGGGCTCGACGCCAGGACGCCGGCCAGGACGAGCCGGCGAAGGCGATGACCAGGGAGGAGCTGGGGCGGCTGCTCGACGCCACCCCGGCACGCTGGCTTCCCTTCTTCTCCCTGCTCGCCGAGACCGGCCTGCGGATCTCGGAGATTCTGGGACTGGAGTGGTCCGACTTCCAGCTAGGCAAGCGCCCGACGCTGCGGGTTCGGCGGCAGTTCTACCGGGGCGAAATGCGCAAGACCAAGACCGCGACGGGTCGTCGCGAGCTGCCGATCTCGGCCGGCGCTGCAAGCTGGGCCGAGGCGAGCCTGCCCGACCCACCTGCCGGTGCGGTGTTCACCACCCGCACCGGCCTGCGACTCTCGGATCGGAACGTCCGGCGCGCGCTCGACGCCATGACCAAAGACCTGGGGCTCGGATGGGTGACGCCCCACGTCTTCCGGCACACCTGCGCCTCTCGTCTGCTCAGCGATGGCCGCTCAATTCGCCAGGTCGCCGGCTGGCTCGGCCACGCCGATCCCGCGTTTACCCTGCGCACCTATGTTCACCTGATGGACGACGGGTTAGGCGATCCGCTCGATGGGAGCGGATGGCGCCTCTAAAGACCTCGGAGGTGGGCAACCTATTGGGCAACACCATACCCGGCGAGCGCCGCAAACTTGATCTCGCCCCAAGGCGATAAACCGCAGCGCAGAGCGAAATCGCCACCAGCCGCAAACAGCCGTAAACCCTCCAACCGTGATGGTAAGGAAGGGGTCACGAGTTCGAGTCTCGTTCCGGGCTTCGCTCTGTGAAGCGCAATGCGGCTCCCGCGAGGGGGCCGCTTCTCGTAGGTCGGCAACTGATTGGGCAACAGTCCGATGATTCGCCTGCAAGGCCCCGTTTACACCAGTTCGATTCTGGGTCAGTCTTGAGCCGAGGCTGCGCTGGAGGTAGAAGGCGTCTCCCGGCTCTCGACCCAGGCGAGGACATCCTTGCGGGTGATCTAGAAGCCGTCCGCGGCAGCTTCGAGACGACCTCCCAGGTGGAAGGCCGGCAGAGCCGCTCGACGAGCATCTCGTTGCTGGTGGCATCGATCAGGATCGCTGACGCCGAGGTAACTGGCTTCGGCTTGTCCTTCCTCGCGATTTCCTCCTCGACTTGGGTGTAGGCCAAAGTGCGGCGCAGCTCCGCTAAACGGAGCTAAGTGCTGATGAACGATCCCGAAGAATCCTGGGCGCCAGCAGCGCGCTAGGCCAACTTCTTACGTTGTTCTTCATTTCACCCGCCATCCTCGCTATGCGATGGACGTGATCGTGGTCGACGACGAGTACCCGCTGCGAGCTGCCTTGAGGAGAGCTCTGGCGCTCGAGGGCTACGGCGTCACGGACGCCGCCAGCGGCGAGGAGGCGATCGAGCTGTTGAAGGAGCGCACCTGGGACGCGATGGTGCTCGACGTGCTGATGCCGGGGCTCAGCGGGATCGATGTCTGCAAACGGCTCCGAGCTGCGGGAGAGCGAATCCCAATCCTGATGTTGACCGCACGGGAGACGGTCGCCGACCGGGTCGCCGGTCTGGAAGCGGGAGCCGATGACTATCTCGTCAAGCCCTTCGCCCTGGAGGAGCTGCTGGCGCGATTGAAAGCGCTGCTGCGCCGGATCGAATCCTCTGGCGACGAAGAGCAGCCCCTGCGCTTCGAGGGGATCCTGCTCGATCCCGTGCGCTATGAAGTCAAGGTGGGGCCGCAGCCGGTCGAGCTGACCCGCACGGAGTTCTCGCTGCTGCATTTGCTGATGCGCCACCAAGGCCGGGTCCTCTCGAGAACGACGATCAACGAGCAGGTCTGGGGATATGACTTCGGTGCCGGGTCCAACTCGCTCGGCGTCTACGTCGGCTACCTGCGGCGCAAACTCGACGAAGCCGGAGCACCGTCGCTGATCCAGACCGTGCGCGGAGTCGGCTACGTCCTGCGCCGCCAGCGCTGATGCCGATCCGCCGCCGCCTTGCCGTAGCCGCCGCGGTCGCCGTGGCGATCGCGATCGCCACGGCCTCGCTGGCCGCATATCTGGCGGTCCGCTCACAGCTCCGGGGTGAGGTCGATTCCGCTCTGCACGAACGGGCCGAGGGCATCCAGATGATCGTCGAGACGGAGGGTCCCATGCAGGCGCCGCCGAGCCGACAGGACCTGCCTGAGCCTCCCCAGGCCCGCTTCGGCGGTGCTGCCGGATTCGTCCAGTTCCTGAACTCGGACGGGAGGGTGAAAGTGCAGGCGGCGCTGGGTCCTGAGCGCCTGCCGGTGACGCGGCAGGCACGCGCCGTGGCCACGGGAAGCGAGTCGGGCGACGTGTTCGAGGACGAGACCGTCGACGGTGACCACCTGCGGGTGCTGACCACGCCCCTAGAGGGCGGCGGAGCCGTTCAGGTCGCCCGTCCGCTCGACGAAGTCGACAGCGTCATGGAGCAGCTGATCCTGATTCTGGTGATTGTCACCGTCGGGGGGATCGGCCTCGCCGCCCTGCTGGGGACGCTCGTGTCTCGGGCCTCGCTGGCGCCGGTGCGCAGGTTCACCGACGAGACCGAGTCGATCCTTGAGGGGCCGGACCTGAGTCGGCGTCTACCGGACGCTGGCGAGGACGAGCTCGGGCGGCTCGCCCGCTCCTACAACGCCACGCTCGACGCCCTGCAGGGCTCGGCCGACGCCCAACGGCAGATGGTCTCCGATGCCTCGCATGAGCTTCGGACGCCGCTGGCGAGCTTGAAAGCGAACCTGGAGCTGCTGCTCCGGGGCGAGCGGCGGCTGGGGGAGGGGGACCGGGAAGAGCTGGAGCGAGAACTCGTCGAGCAGATCGATGAACTGACGCTGCTCGTCGACGACGTCGTCGAGCTGGCGCGGCGCGGCGAGCCCGAGCCGATGCTGCTCGATGGAATTGAGTTGTCGGAGATCGTTGCCGGGGAGGTGGAGCGGGCACGCCGCCATGCCCCCGGTCTGACCTTCGACGTCCAGCTCGAGCCCTGCGCGATTCGCGGCGTCCCCGAGCGGCTCGCCCGGGCAGTCCACAACCTGGTCGACAACGCCGCCAAGTGGAGCCCGGACGGATCGACAGTGGAGGTCTCCCTGGACGGCGGCGTCCTCGCAGTGCGCGACCACGGCCCCGGCTTCGCTCCCGAGGACCTGCCGTTCGTCTTCGACCGCTTCTACCGCGCCCGGGCGGCACGCAGCCAGCGCGGCTCCGGGCTGGGCCTGGCGATCGTCCGCCAGACCGCGGAAGCCCACGGGGCGGAGGCCAAGGCCGCAAACGCGCCCGGGGGTGGCGCCGTGCTGACCCTCAGTTTTCCGCTCGAGGACTGACTCGGCGCCGATTCTTATCCAGTTCTTCGCTTCCTCTTTGAGTGGGCTAAGGGGCACCCGGTTTGATCCTGCCCATGCCACCAGCTCTGAAGCTCCACCATCGCTTTCGCAGCATCGTCGCCGGCCTCGAGTCCAGGCACAAGTCCGACCGCGGGACCGCGAAGGCCGCCAAGCCCGCGAAGGCAGGCAAGCGGCGATCGCTGCCCGGCGGCTGGCACAACTGGGCGCTCGGCCTCCTCTGCCTGCTGATCCTGGCGATCGCCATCACCTCGATCGGCTCCTCCTCCAGCGGCGCCACCTCCGAGCAGCGGACGGCGGAGGTTGGCCGGGGCGTCGTCCAGTCGACGGTCTCCGGCAACGGCAGCCTCGAAGCGGCCGAACAGGTTGAACTGAATTTCGGTGCCTCGGGGGAAGTCACCGAGATCTACGTGGAAGCGGGCGAGAAGGTCAACAAGAACGAGCTGCTGGCGCGCATCGACTCCAGCTCCGCCAGGGCCTCGCTGGCCTCCGCCGAAGCCCAGCTCGCGGAAGCCGAGGAAACGCTCGAATCCGCGGAAGAAGCCGAAGTCTCCACCACCTACGACAGCAGCGAGACGACCGTCCTCGCGAGCTACGACGGTGGCGGTGGCGAAGAGACCAGCACCGTCCTCCTGGCGGCGGTGGAGGGCGGCGTTCAGCAGGAAGTGCCGGCGGACACCGAAAAAGAAGGCTCGGGCGAAACCGGGTCGGGCGATGAAAAGGCTCCCGAAGAAAAATCCGACACCACCGGCGGCTCGGGCGGGAAGGAACCCAAAACCGAACCGGAGCCGGAAAAGGAAGAGGAAGCCGCGCGTACTCAGCAGGAAGCGCCCGCCGAAGCGGCGCCGGAATCTTCGGGCGCCCCGTCGGGGGGAAGCACCGAATCCGCCTCGCCCTCCGCCACGGTCAGCGTCGCGACCGCCGAAGCGAACCTGCGCCAGGCGGAATTGACCGTCGAGAGCGCCGAACAGGAAGTCAACGAAACGACGCTGCGGGCACCGTTCTCGGGCACCGTCGCCTCGATCTCCGGCTCGGTCGGCGAAACCGTCAGCGGCGAAGGAAGCAGCGGAACCTCCGGCCCGAGCAGTTCGAGCGAAGCATCGGCTGGCGGCCTCGCACTCGGCGGCGGCGGGTCGGAAGCCGGATCCGGCGAATCGTCTTCCGCCTTCATCGTGGTCACCCAGCTCGACCGGCTGAAGATGGAGGTCTCCTTCAGCGAGGCCGACATCGGCAAGGTCAAGGTCGGGCAGGCGGCGACGATCTCGATCAGCTCGATGGAAGGCACCGAACTGGCCGGAAGGGTCACCAAGGTCGACGTGTTGCCGAGCGAAAGCTCCAGCGGCGGCGTCGTCGAATACCCGGCGACGATCCTCCTCACCCAGCGAGCCAAGGGCCTGCGCGCCGGGATGTCGGCGAGCGCCGAGGTGGTGGTCGAACAGGTCAGCGACGCGGTCACCGTCCCCAACGAAGCGATCTCCTCGGGGCCGAGCAAAACGGTCACGGTCGAAGAGGACGGCAAGGAAGTGCAGAAGACGGTGGAGACCGGCCTGGTCGGCGACGAATCCACCGAGGTCCTCAGCGGCCTGGAGCCGGGTGAAACCCTGGTGCTGCCGGAAGCGAGCGTCCCCACCGGGGGCATGGAAGGCGGCAGCGGAGGCGGCTTCCCCGGAATCGGCGGCGGCGGAGGAGTACCGAGCTTCGGTGGAGGCGGTCCGCCGAGCGGCTTCCCGGGGGCCCCGTGATGGCGGCTGACCGCCACCCCGTCATCCGCATCGACGAGCTCACCCGCACCTACCTGATGGGGCAGATGCGGGTGCAGGCGCTGCGCGGCGTCTCGCTGCGGATCGAGCGGGGCGAGTACGTGGCGATCATGGGCCCCTCGGGCAGCGGTAAGTCGACGCTGATGAACACTCTCGGCTGCCTCGACGCGCCGACCAGCGGCCGCTACCTGCTCGACGGCGTCGACGTCCGCACCCACAGCGAGGACGAGCTCTCCGACCTGCGCAATCGCAAGATCGGCTTCGTCTTCCAAGGTTTCAACCTGGTCACCAAGATCACCGCCCTCTCGAACGTCGAACTACCGCTCGCCTACGCCGGCCTGCCGCGGCCCGAGCGCCGTCGCCGCGCCCTGCGCGCGCTGGCCGCCGTCGGCATGGCCGACCGCGTCGGCCACAGCTCCAACGAGCTCTCCGGAGGACAGCAGCAGCGGGTCGCGATCGCGCGGGCGATCGTCACCAACCCGGCCCTGATCCTCGCCGATGAGCCGACCGGAAACCTCGACTCGCGCTCGACCGCCGATGTCCTCGGGATCTTCGAGACGCTGAACCGCCACGGGCGGACGGTCGTGATGATCACCCACGAGGACGAGGTCGCCGTCCATGCGCAGCGGCTGATCCGGCTCGCCGACGGCCGCGTCGTCTCCGACCTCGCGGTCGAGGACGACTCGGTCTCCGATCACGAGCACGCCGTGCTCAGGAGTGCCTGATGGCGGTCGAAACGATCCGCACGGCCTGGGTGGGGCTGATGACCCACCGCATGCGCACGGCGCTGACCGTGCTCGGGATCATGATCGGGATCGCCTCGGTGATCGTCCTGATCGCGGTCGGCAAGGGCTCCTCCAACGCGGTTCAGGAAAGCATCGACGCGCTGGGCTCCAACACCTTGACGGTGATGGCGACGCCCGGCGCCACCACGCTCGGCGCGGCCAGCGTCTCGGTCACCCTGACCGAGGAAGACGTCGAAGCGCTGAAGGACGCCGAACAGGCGCCGGCGATCAAGAGCGCCTCGCCGGTCCTGACCGCGAGTGGGGTCGAACTGGTCCACGCAAGCTCCAGCTACGAACCGAGCGAATTTGTCGGCACCACCTCGAGCTACGCGGAAGCGCGCAACTACCAGGTCGAATCGGGCTCCTTCTTCACCGCCGAGCAGGTCTCAGAACGCGCCCGCGTGGCGGTGATCGGCCCCGAAGTCGCGACCGAACTCTTCCCCGGCCAGAGCGCGGTCGGCCAGACGATCCAGGCCAACGGCAAGAGCTTCGAAGTGATCGGAGTGACCAAGTCGAAGGGCTCGAGCGGAACCCAGAGTCAGGACGACGTCGTAATGGCGCCGATCAGCGCCGTCGAAGACTCGCTCGCCGGCTACAACGAACTCAGCTCGATCACCGTGCAGGCGGTAGACAAGGAGTCGATCAGCGCGGCGGAATCGCAGATCACCTCGGTCCTCAACGAGCGCCACGGGATCAGTGAAGGGATCACCGTGATCAACCAGGGCTCGATCATCGAAGCATCGAGCTCCAGCGAAGGCGTCTTCACCACGCTGCTCGCTTGGGTGGCGGCGATCTCGCTGCTGGTCGGCGGGATCGGGGTGATGAACATCATGCTGGTGAGCGTCACCGAGCGGACCCGCGAGATCGGCATCCGCAAGGCGATCGGCGCCCGGCGTGGCGACATCCTCGCCCAGTTCCTCGCCGAGGCGCTGCTGGTCTCGGCGCTGGGAGGTCTGCTCGGGATCGCGGTCGGCCTGATCGGCAGCCAGTTCCGGATCTCCGGTGTGCAGCCGTCAGTCGAGATGTACTCGATCCTCCTGGCCGCCGGCGCCTCGCTCGGCTCCGGCCTCTTCTTCGGCACCTACCCGGCGATGCGGGCCGCGCGCCTGCGACCGATCGAGGCGCTGCGCTTTGAGTGACAACGACGACAAACGTGAGGCGGAGGACGAGATGACGCGAGTGATCGAGCCTGAGACCGATGAGCATGCCGAGGACGAGGAGTGGGTTGAGTCCGAGTCCGACGGCTGGCAGGACGACGACGAGGAGCTGCCCCCGCGGCCGCGCAATCGTCTGCTCGCGCCGTTGCCGATCTTCCTGATCGCGGTGCTGATCGCCGGTGTCGGCTTTCTCGGCGGCGTGCTGATCCAGAAGGGCAGCGAAGAAGGGTCGGCCAGCGGGTTCCCCGGCGGCGGCGAACTTCCCGCCGCCTTTGCCGCCGCGGGCGGGGAAGGAGAAGGTGGCGAAGGCGGCGCGGCCGCAGGCCTTCCCACCATGCCTGGCGGTGCCTCCGACGCGGCGGTCACCGGGACCGTCTCCAGCGTCGACGGCCGCACGATCTACGTCGAGGACGCCGACGGCAACACGGTCGCGGTCAAGGCCGGCGACGGCTCGACGATCACCCGCGACGCCGACACGGGCGTGAAGAGGATCCGGCCGGGCGACAGCGTCGTGGTCCAGGGCTCCAAGAGCGGCTCGACCGTGCGGGCCAGCTCGGTCAGCGCGACCGAAGCGGGCATCGAATCCGGCTTGCCCGAATTCGGCGGCGCGGGGGCTGCCCCTGAAGGCGAAGGCGACTCGGTCGAATCGCTGTTCGGCGAATGAGCGCCCGCCAACCACTTCCCAACGACTCCAAACACGAGAGGAACACGATGAACGCAAAGAACGACCCCAGACCCGGCCGAAGGCCCCTCCTCGGACTGCTCGCCGTGCTGGCGGTGCTCGCCGCGATTGCAGTCGCCGGCTGCGGTGGCTCCAGCGGCGACTCGACGAGCGCCGACAGCACCGCATCCAGCGGCGGCGGAGCCGAACCGGGCGGAGCGGCCTCCGGCGGCGGGCCTCCCGGCGGCTTCGAAATCGACGACGAAGCTCTCGCCTGCCTGGAAGAACAAGGTGTCGAGCTCCCCGAAATGGGTGAAGGCGGAGGCCTGCCCGAAGGTGGCGCACCACCGACCGGCGAACCGCCCGAAGGCGGTCCCCCTGAGGGCTTCGGCGGTGGCGAAGACATGCAGAAAGCCTTCGAGGAGTGCGGCATCGACGCGCCCCAGGGAGGTGGCGCGGGCGGCCCGCCGACGGATTCTGCGGAGTTCCGCGAATCGATCGAGGACTACGTCGCCTGCGTGCGCGAAAACGGCTACGACCTTCCCGACCCGAACCTGAGCGGAGAAGGGCCGGTGTTCTCTGAATCGGAGGTTGACCAGAGCGACCCTGAGTTCAAAGCCGCTAGTGAAGAGTGCCAGTCCCTGATCGGCACTCCCGGCGGAGGGGAAGGCTGACGGATAGCACCGTGCGAGGTTGGTTGACCGTACTGATCTCCATCGGGACCCTCGAGGACGTCGTGCTTGTTCTCGTCGTCTCCCTGTTCATCACTGCCGTCGTCTTGGACTTCCATCTGCGACGACGGCGGTGACGGCCGCTGACACAAGGCTTCCACAGCTGCTCAAAACACCTGCTAATTCACACATTCTGCGAACACGCTGTCGCCTGGCGACCCCGAATGGTAAGGAAAGGGTCACGAGTTCGAGTCTCGTTCCGGGCTTCGCTCTAGAAAGCGCATTGCGGCTCCCGCGAGGGGGCCGCTTTTCTCTGCCTCGAACCCCAGCGAGCCGGACCCGGCCACTACGTGGCGCCCGGCGCGCATGGCGATCGACTCCTCCGACCCGCGCCCCGGCCTCGAGGAAGGCGCGGACGAGGGCGGCGCCAATCGTGCCGGCGCCGCCGGCGGCGAGGACCGGGCACGCGCCCAGCCCGAGCCAGTCAGGCATCGAGGGCGGGCGGGACCTCACGCCGGTTCAGCACGTTGAGCGTCACGGCGGGGGAGCTCGAGACGGTCGCGGAGTGCGGAACGCCGCCGGGCAGGGTCGCGGTTTCGCCGGGGCCGAGGCTGACCGGCGAGCCGTCGACGATGAAATCGACCGTTCCCTCCAGCACCATCGTGATCTGGTCTTGCGGGTGGGTGTGCTCCTCCCAGCTGGAGCCTGCTTCGTAGCGGTAGAGCACCGCGGTGAGCTGGGGCGTGTGAACCGTGGCACCGAAGATGCCCGGGCGAGCGGCGACGAACTCCTGCTCGTCCCAAATGATCTTTCGCGGTCGATCCATCTCGTTGCTGCGTCCCGCCAATCGCCTCCCGGCCCGGCGCCGGGCGATTCTAGGCCGGCAGCGGCGCGACTCACCAGGGGTCACCCACGAACCGTGATCCCCGAACTTGGACAAACGACGACCGTTTCTTGACTGAAATCGCGGATCATCTCCGAGTCCCCCTCTACCCCCTTCAGAGAGGAAGCCCGCGATGCGCGTCGGTACCCCTGCCGAGAACAAGCACGACGACCACGAGGTCGCGATAATCGACCACAAGCTGCTGGCGGGAGGAGAGTGGATCGAGACGGGCGAGTGGGACGAGGTCACGAGCCCCTACGACGGGACGGTGATCGGTCGCGTCGCCAGGGGCGATGCTGCGTTGGTCGACCGCGCGGTTGACAGCGCACACAGGGCGTTCGTCACCGCGGACTTTCCCCAGTACCAGCGCGCCGAGGTTCTCGACCGCGCCGCCGCGCTCACGGCCGAACGGATCGGCGACCTTGCGCAAACGATCGCTGCCGAGGCCGGCAAGCCGATCAAGGCCGCTAAGGTCGAGGCGAGCCGCTGTGTCGACACGTTCAAGTTTTCTGCTGTGGAGGCGCGGAAGCTGACCGGCAGCACGGTCCCGATGGAGGCCTCTGCCGCCGGCGTCGGCAAGCTCGGCGTGATGCTGCGCGTCCCCTACGGCGTCGTCGGGGCGATCAGTCCCTTCAACTTCCCGCTGAATCTCGTTGCCCACAAGCTCGGCCCGGCGATTGCAGCTGGTAACGCGGTCGTCCTGAAGCCCGCCGGCCAGACCCCGATCAGCGCCCTGAAGCTGGCTGAGATCCTGATCGACGCAGGCCTGCCCGAGGGCTGGCTCGCGGTCGTGCCGGGACCGGGCTCGGCTGTGGGCAACGCTTTGGTCGAGCACGAGCTCGTCCGCGCGATCACCTTCACGGGTTCGGCAAAGGTTGGCTGGGGAATCCGCGCCAAGGCCCCGCACAAGAAGGTCAACCTCGAGCTCGGGTCAAACGCACCGTTGATCGTCAACGACGACGGAGACTGGGAAGCGGCGGCCGACAAGGCCCAGATCCACGCCTTCGCCCATGCGGGTCAGGTCTGCATCTCGATTCAGCGGATCCTCGTTCACGAGGCGATCGCCGATCCCTTTGTCGAGCGCCTCGTCGGCGGGGTAGGAGATCTGCGGGTCGGTGATCCGCTCGACCCGGCGACCGACGTCGGCCCGTTGATCACCACCGGGGACCGCGACCGCGTGGTGGAGTGGATCGAGGAGGCGGTGGCGGCCGGCGCCGAGCTGCTGACCGGCGGCGGTCTCGTCGACGAAGGGCGCTGCCTCGCCCCGACGCTCCTGCGGGGAGCTCCAAAGGACAGCAAGGTGTGGTGCGAGGAGGTGTTTGGCCCGGTGGCGACGATCCAAGCGTTCTCGTCCTTCGAGGAAGGGCTGGAAATCGCCAACGACTCGCGGTTCGGACTTCAAGCGGGAGTCTTCACGCGGGACGTCGGCCGCGCGCTGCAGGCCGCGAACACGCTCGAGTTCGGGGGTGTCATGGTCAACGAAGTACCCGCGTTCCGCGCGGACCAGATGCCTTACGGAGGCGTCAAGGACTCCGGCAACACCCGCGAGGGCCCGGCCTTCTCGGTTCGTGAGCTGACGGAGGAGCGCTTCGTCGTGCTGCAGGGCTGACGAAGGAGCCAGGGGGGCGAAGCGGCCGGTTCAGCCCCGGTTGAGGATCCCCGCCATCCGCTCCAGCGCCTGCTCGCGGTGGGCGCTCAGCTCGGCACTCAGGAGGTCGGCGTCCCGGTTGCGGATCGCCGCGACGATGCGGTCGTGGGCCTGCACCGACTCCTCGCGGGCCAGCGGCGAGTTGTAGTAGAGCGCGCGGTAGGTTTCGGTCGAGTCCCAGAGCAGCCGGATCAGGCGCAGGGTGTGAACCTGGTCGGGCGAGCTGAGGACGGCGAAGTGGAAGCGCCGGTTGGCCTCTAGCTCACCGACGACATCGCCGCTGACGGCGGCGTCGACGCAGTCGCGGGCTGCCAGCTCGATCCGCTCGATCGCGTCACGGTCGAGCAGCGGCAGCGCCCGCCGGGCGGCGCGGTCCTCGAGCAGGGCCCGCAGTTCGTAGATCTCCCGCACGTCGTCGATCTCCAGCTCGGTCACGAAGTAGCCGCGGCGGGGGATGTAGTTGACCTGGCCCTCCTGCTCGAGAATCGCCAGCGCTTCGCGGACCGGCGCCAGGCTGATTCCGAGCGACTCCGCCAGTTCCTCCTGACGGACCCGGTCGCCCGGCGCCAGCTCGCCGGCGACCAGTGCCCTGCGCAGCCCTTCGACCGCGTGCTGGGCGATCGTCCCCGGCCCGCCGATCGCGGCCGCCAGATGCTCACTCATAGCTGTACAGACCGCGACCGCTCTTGCGGCCGAGCAGCTTGGCGGCGACCAGGCGCTGCAGCAGCGGCGGCGGCGCGAAGAGCTGCTCACGGTGCTCGCCGTAGAGGGTCTCGGCCACTCCCATCACGGTATCGAGACCGATCAGGTCCGCCAGCGCCAGCGGCCCCATCGGGTGCGCGCATCCCTCGACCATCCCCTTGTCGACGTCCTCGGCGGTGGCTAGGCCCTGTTCGAACATTCGTATCGCCGAGAGAAGGTACGGGATGAGGAGGGCGTTGACGGTGAAGCCGGCGCGGTCGGGAGCGACGATCGGGTCTTTGTCGAGGCGCTCCGCGACGAAGCTGCGGGCGCGCTCGAGAACCGCCTGGTCGGTGAGCAGCGAAGGGATGATCTCGACCAGGGCGAGGACCGGCACCGGGTTGAAGAAATGCAGGCCGAGGACCCGATCTGCCCGCCTGCCCGCCGCAGTCGCCAGCTCGACGATCGGGATCGACGATGTGTTGGAGGCGAGGATCGCGCCCTCGTCGGCGACCACCGCGGGCAGCCTGGCGAAGACGTCGAGCTTGGCCTCGCGCGCCTCGACCACTGCCTCGATCACCACGGTGCGATCGCCAAGCGCCCCGAAGTCGTCGACGCACTCCAGCCGGGCCGCCGCCGCGGTCGCGTCGGCGCCCTCGATCTTGCCGCGCGAGACCGCCCGCTCGAGCGAGGCCTCGACGCGCTCCCTGGCCCGCTTCGCGGTCGCCGCATCGACCTCTACCAGGTGGACGTCGAGGCCCGCCTTGAGGCAGACCTCGGCGATGCCGGTGCCCATGATGCCACCGCCGACGACTCCGACGCGCTCGACGACGTCGCTCACCGGAACGCCTGGATCCCGGTGACGGCGCCGCCGACGACGAGCGCGTGAACGTCGGCGGTGCCCTCGTAGGTGACCACCGACTCGAGGTTGTTCATGTGGCGGATCACCGGATACTCGAGGGTGATGCCGTTGGCGCCAAGCACCTGGCGGGCCGATCGCGCC